>DATDPU010000031.1:0-4643 GCA_035292585.1 Anaerolineae bacterium
GGTGCAGGGGTCCATACCCACCTCCTTGAGGTAGAAGTATGAACCCACTGCACACGATGTCCTGGCGGCAGATCACCACTAGCGCGCCCACGATGTCGTGGCGGTTCTAGCGCCCACGATGTCGTGGCGGTTGACAGGTAGAAGGTAGAATGCAGAATGTAGAATGTAGAATGCAGAATGCAGAAGGTAGAAGGTAGAATGCAGAATGCAGAAGGTAGAAGGTAGAAGGTAGAAGGTAGAAGGTAGAAAGGTGGCGAGGCGATACTTCGGCACACGATTACGCAATGAAGATGCAACCCTCTCTATTCGACTTAAACTTCGATGAGCTGCAACAGCTGATCGCCGATTGGGGTGAGCCGGCGTTTCGCGCGCGTCAAATCTGGGACTGGCTGTACCTGCGGCTGGCCGATTCGTACGGCGCGATGTCGAATCTGCCGCGGGCATTGCGCGAGCGCCTGGCGGCGGAGTTCGCTTATACGCGCCTGACCCCGCGCATCGATCTGCTCTCGACCGACGGCTGGACGCGCAAGATTCTATTCGAGCTGCCCGACGGCAAACAGCTCGAGACGGTCTTGATGGGTTACGAGAACCGCCGCACCGTGTGCATCAGCACGCAAGCCGGCTGCGCGATGGGCTGCCCATTCTGCGCCACCGGCCAGGGCGGCCTGCAGCGCAACCTATCGGCGGGCGAGATCGTCGAGCAAGTTTTGTATTTCGAGCGCGAGCTGCGACGAATCAATCAACCAACTTACCGACTGACCAACTTACCAACCAACCAACTCTCCAACCATCCAACTCATTACCTCACCAACATCGTCTTCATGGGCATGGGCGAGCCGTTCGCCAATTACAACGAGACCATCGCCGCACTGCGCCGGCTGACCGATCCGACTGGTTGGAACTTCGGCGCGCGCCGCATCACCGTCAGCACCGTCGGACTGATTCCCGGCATCGAGAAGTTCACGCGCGACGGCGGGCAGGTCAACCTGGCGATCTCGATCCATGCGGCAACCGACGAACTGCGCGACCAACTCGCGCCGATCAACCAGCGCTACCCGCTGCCCGATCTCGTCAAAGCCTGTCGCGCCTATGTCGAAGCCACGCGCCGCCGCCTGAGTTTCGAGTGGGCCTTGATCGACGGCGTCAACGATAGCCTCGAGCAGGCGCGCGCGCTGGCCCGCCTGGCGGGACAGTTGCCCAAGGGACTGATCCACGTCAACCTGATCCCACTCAACCCGACGCGGGGCTATGCCGGCGCCGCCTCGCGCCGCGAACGCATTGCCGCCTTTCGCGCCGAGCTCGAGCGCTACGGCATCGCGAGCACGTTGCGCATGCGCCGAGGCATCGACATTAACGCCGGCTGCGGCCAGCTGCGCCAGTCGATTTCGGATAGTTGACACTTGCACCTGCGACGCACCGCCGGTAAGTGCAGGTGTTGCGGAATTTGGATTCACCTACGCTCCCTTACCCAAAATCGGGAGGTCAACCATGCCTAAGTCCGATGATAAGCCGAGCGAGCTCCAACAGCTCAACCCGGACGATCCCCAGCTCTATCTCAACCGCGAATTGAGCTTGTTGGAATTCTTCTTGCGCGTGCTCGAGGAAGCGCAGGATGAACGGAACCCGCTGCTGGAGCGGGTCAAGTTCCTGGCGATCGTCGGCTCGATCCTGGACGAGTTCTTCATGGTGCGGGTCGCCGGTCTCAAGCAGCAGATCGCGGCCGGCGTCGTCGGCCTATCGGCCGATGGTCTCACCCCGGCCGAGCAGCTGGCTGCGGTTCGCAAAACGGCGGCGAAACTGAGGCAAGAAGCCCGGCAATGCCTTCAGTCCGATCTGCTTCCCAAGCTGGACGCAGCCGGCATCCATCTGTTGAACTACGCCGACTTAAGCGACGCGCAGCGCTCCAAAGTGGACGAGTACTTCAGTGAGGTCGTTTTCCCCGTGCTCACGCCGCTCGCGTTCGATCCGGGCCGGCCCTTTCCGCACATCTCGAATCTCAGTCTGAACCTGGCTGTGTTGGTGCGCGACACGAAAGGTCAGCAGCGCTTTGCGCGCCTCAAGGTGCCGGGCACGCTGCCGCGCCTGGCGCCGATCAAGCGCTCGTCGGGCGGCGTGCGCAAAGACGGCACCGTGCCGCACCATCACTACTTCACCTGGCTGGAGCAGGTCATCGCCGCTCACCTCGACGCGCTGTTCCCCGGTATGGAGGTCGTCGAGGCGCACCCGTTTCGGGTGACGCGCGATGCGGATATCCTGATCCAGGAGCTGGAAGCCGCCGACTTGCTGGAGACGATGGAGGCGAGCGTGCGGCAGCGGCGCTTCGGTTCCGTCGTGCGCCTGACGATCAACCCCGGCATGCCGAGCTACATCCGCGAGCTCCTGATCGAAAACCTGGAGCTGGACCGGAACGACGTTTACGTGGTGGAAGGCCCGTTGGGTCTGAGCGACCTGATGAGCCTGTACGGCGTTGAGCGGTTCGACTTGAAAGATGCGCCCTTCGTCCCGCGCCTGCCGGCTGCTCTCACCGGCCAGGCTTACGACGGCAACCCCTTCTCGGCCATCCGGGAAGGCGACATCCTGCTGCATCACCCGTTCGATTCCTTCGCACCCGTCATCGAGTTCCTGCAACTGGCGGCCCACGACCCGGACGTGCTGGCGATCAAAATGACGCTGTACCGCGTGGGCCGCAACTCACCCGTGCTCGATACGCTGTTGGAGGCCAGCCAAAACGGTAAGCAGGTTGCGGTCTTGGTGGAACTGAAAGCGCGCTTCGATGAAGAGAGCAATATCGGTTGGGCCAAGGCGTTGGAAGCCGAGGGGGTGCACGTCGTGTACGGGCTGGTCGGGCTGAAGACGCACTCGAAAGTCGCGCTGGTCATCCGTAAAGAAGGCGAGGGCCTGCGGCGCTACGTCCACATGGCCACCGGCAACTACAACGCCATCACCGCGCAGACGTACACCGACCTGGGCTTCTTCACCTGCGATGAAGACATCGGCGCGGACGCTACGGACCTGTTCAACTACCTCACCGGCTACTCGTCCAAAACCGACTACCGCAAGCTGCTGGTCGCGCCGATCAACTTGCGCGCGCGCATGGCCGAGCTGATTCAGCGCGAGATCAAGCTGCAACGCAAGGGCGAGTCGGGCCACTTGATCTTCAAGATGAACGCGCTCGTCGACGAGCCGATGATCAAGCTGTTGTATCAAGCCTCGCAGGCGGGCGTCAAAGTGGATTTGCTGGTGCGCAGCATGTGCTGCCTCAAGCCGGGCCTGCCGGGCCTCAGCGAGAACATCCGGGTGATCAGTATCGTCGGGCGCTTCCTGGAACACAGCCGCATTTACTATTTCCGCAATGGCGGCAAAGAAGAGGTCTACATGGGCAGCGCCGACCTGATGCCGCGCAACATCGATCGGCGGGTGGAAAACCTGTTCCCGGTTCAAGACCCGCGCCTGATCCGTCAACTGCGCGACGAGGTGCTGCAAATCTACCTCAACGACAACGTCCGGGCGCGCCAGCTGCGGCCCGACGGCACTTATGAGCGCCTCAAACCCGGCGCGAAGCAGCCGCCGCTCGACAGCCAGGCGTGGTTGCTCAGCGATCACGCGCCGGTTGCGAAGAAGTAATGGAGGATTGGAGATTTGGAAGTCCAAGCTTCTGAAGAGTATAATCAGTACATCACGAAATCCGTAGTTTAGTGGGCGGCAAAAACGGGCACAAGGCCCTAGGCTACGGGACGTTTCGTGAACTACTGATAATCTGTCGTGGTTTGGAGTTGTCAAGAGACAGTGAACAGTCATCAGTCATCAGTAGGCAGTAGGCAGTTACCAATCCCTAATTACCAATCCTCTCACCAGAAAGGAACACTCGCCATGGATCCGCTGACTACCACCGTTGTAAGCGTTCTCGGCAAGTACGCCATCGATAAAGGCGCGAGCCTGCTCAAGGAGGCCGGGCAGGCCGCCGCCGCCGCCGCCGCCAGGCTGTTCCAGAAAGTCATGGAGCGGCTCAAGGCCGATCCGGGCGAGGCCAAGAACGCCGAGCGCTTCGAGAAGAACCCCGAAGCCTTTAAAGCCCCGGTTGAAGTTGCGCTCGATGAGCAGGTGCAGGCCGACCCGGATTTCGCCGCACAACTGAAGGCGCTGCTGGGCGAGTATGAGAAAGCCGCCAGCGTGTCGATTGCAAATACCGGCTCAGGCGCGGTTGCAACCGGCGGAGGAGTCGCCGCGGGCGCCGGCGGCATCGCCGTCGGCGGCAACGTGAGCGGCGGGATTATCCAGGGCAGCGGCAACACCGTGACGAATCGCAGCGGCGGGACCGACATCAACGCCTCGGGCGGCTCGGTGAACATTACCGGCGATGTGGTGGGGCGGGATAAGAAGGGATGAAGGATGAGTGAAACGTACGGAATACGCCATAAGTTCGACTCCAGCGGTTTCCGTAGTGCGTATTCCGTAAATCAGTCTGGAAGCTGCTCTAGGAGAGCACTGAAAAAGTCCTGTCGATTAGCGCATGGGAACGGATCTTTCGGCAGCGTGCGGTGTTTATCTCGGTAGCACGACCACACGCATCGTCTTTCAGGGAGAACCACCCATGCTGGGACGCCGCGATCCACAACGCAGTCTGTTTGAAGCGCCAGCCTGGC
>DATDPU010000032.1:0-4848 GCA_035292585.1 Anaerolineae bacterium
GGTGCAGGGGTCCATACCCACCTCCTTGAGGTAGAAGTATGAACCCACTGCACACGATGTCCTGGCGGCAGATCACCACTAGCGCGCCCACGATGTCGTGGCGGTTCTAGCGCCCACGATGTCGTGGCGGTTGACAACTACGATGTACTGGGTCGCAAGACAGGCATGACTGACCCAGATATGGGCAACTGGCGCTATCGGTATGACCCGGCTGGCAATCTGACTGCCCAAATCGATGCCAAGCGCCAGGCCGTCAACTTCTACTATGACGCCTTGCACCGCCTGAGAGGCAAGACCTACACCGCAGGCCCGGTCAACCCCGACGCCTATATACGGCCAGCCGATCCCGGCTACACCGGGTACACGGTGAAATACTACTACGACGAAGACGGGCACGGCTCGGGCAAGGGCCAACGCACATCAATGATAGATGGCTCGGGCAGCACAAACTGGACTTACGATGCGCGCGGGCGGGTAACCACTGAAGCGAAGACAATCAGCGGTATCCCTGCGCCTAACACCTTCAACACTTCCTTTGCCTACGATCCGCTCGACCGTGTGACGAGTATCGCTTACCCCAGCGGCGAAGTGGTGCAGCAGACGTATAACAACGCGACTCTATTGAACCAAGTCAGCAGCTCGACGTACGCGACGAGCTACGCCAGCGGACTGCAATACAACGCATTGTCGCAACTGACACAGATGACCTATGGCAACGGCGAGCTGCTACGCTGGGGCTATCGCGGCCTTGGCGGCGGGTGGGACGGTGAACCGAGCGCAGGTCTGACCAGTTTCGGGCAGCTGTACCGCATTCGCGCGCAGAACAGCACAGGTACGCCATTGTTCGACCTGCGCTACGCTTACGACCCGGTTGGCAATGTAACTACCATCAAAGAAGCGCCGCGCTCGGCGACCACCTGGCCGACGACCTACACCTTCCAGGATGCATTCAACAGTAAGGACACGACCAACTGGGCGTGGAACCAGTATCAGACTGTAGCCCTCGACGGCAGTAACAATGTCATCAGGAGCAATGGCACGAACACGGACTGGAATGCCAACTTCTATCGCAATGCCTACAGCCTGACCACCGGCAAAGGCTTGCAACTGCGCTTCAAAGTCGACGCCACCAACACAAACGCTCACTTCTCGATCGAGGCTAACGATAGCACCTACCGGCGCTTCGGCGTGGTCGTCGGTAGCAGCTTGTCTGTCCAATACAACGATGGGGCGGGATACCGCTCTCCGGCTAACCTGCTAAACAGCCTGCAGCTCAATACCTGGTATGTAATGCGTATCGTGGTGGACGATAGTGGGCGTGGTTTCTACTTGGAGGCATACCAGGAGAACAACCCAGCGGTGCGTGGGTCATTCACGCAATGGATGCCAACCGGCAAGTCGTGGCGCTTCCATCACTGGATTTGGACTGGTAACGCTTACATCGATGACTACCGTGAATTCAATACGTCCGGCGTATCGTGGAGCCCGGATGAGCGGATGACGTTTACCTACGATCACCTCGACCGGCTGATGAACGCCTCGCCGGAGAGCGGCGCGCAGGGCTATAGTCAATCGTTCCAGTACAATGCCATCGGCAATATGCTTTCTAAAACGGGTATCGGTAACTACGCGTATCCGCCGTCCGGGCCTGGCAGCGTTCGCCCGCACGCCGTCACCTCCGCAGGCAGCAATACGTATAACTATGACGCCAACGGCAACATGACCACCCGCACGGAGAATGGCACGCCTTACACCCAGGGCTGGGATGCCGAGAACCGGCTGACGACGGTGACGACCGGCGGCCAAACGACTCAGTTCGTTTACGACGGCGATGGCGCGCGTGTCCTGCAACTCAAACCCGACGGCAGCAAGACGGCCTACATTGGCAACCTGATGGAAATCGAAATTGCCGCGCCGTCGCCCACGCCAACGGCTACGCCGACCGCTACACCTACGGCCACGCCGACTCGGACTCCGACGCTGACTGCTACCGCGACGCCTTCCCAGACGCCTACGCCCACACCGACGGCAACACCCAGTTATACGCCCACGCCGAGTGCTACAGAGACCCCCTCGGGCACGCCGACACCGACGACTCCAGCCGGTGACTTGATCTTCGCCGACGGCTTCGAGTCGGGCGACCTGTCGGCCTGGAGTTCTTCTACGACAGACGGCGGCGACCTGAGCGTGACTGGCGCGGCGGCGCTGGTGGGCAGCTATGGCCTGCGCGCGCTGATCGACGATGCCAATCCGCTCTACGTGCGCGACGACACACCTAACAGCGAATTGGGCTACCGCGCCCGGTTCTACTTCGACCCCAACTCGATTAGTATGGCCGAGAGCGACCGGCACGACCTCTTCATCGCTTACGACGCCAGCGCCGCCGCGGTGAACCTCATCCGCTTCCGATACGCCGGTGGCGCGTACCGGATACAGGCCAGGATTGTCGACGATGCGAGCGGCGGGGTGAGCACAGCCGAGTATCCCATCGACGACGCTGGACACTTCATCGAGTTCAACTGGCACGCCGCGAGCGGGGCCGGCGCCAACAACGGCTATCTCACGCTGTGGATCGACGGCGCGCTGAAGGAGACGCTCGCCGGTATCGACAATGATGGCAAGCGGGTGGACTATGTGCTCTTGGGGCCGTTCGCCAGCATCGACGCAGGCACGTCTGGTACCGAGTACTTCGATGCGTTCGAGTCGCGCCGCAGCACCTATATCGGTCCGGTGAGCGGCGGCGACCCCACGAACACCCCGACGCCGACGCCCACGCCGACGAACACACCCACCCCCACGCCCGTTGGCCCGACACTGACCCTCACGCCGACACCGACGCCGACCTCGCCGGGGAGCGGCAACCTGCTCTTCGCCGACGGCTTCGAGTTGGGCGACTTCTCGGCCTGGGAAGATACCGAGGTATCCAGTACCGGCTCCGCGGCGGTTCAATCGACGCTGGTCGGCTCGGGTGCCTATTCCGCCCGCTTCAGTACCACCAGCGGTGCGAACGGCGATCGCGCGCTGGCCTACCAGGATGTCGCCTGGCCCGCCTCCGAGGTATGGGTGGGCGAAGCGGAGGTGTATTTCGACTCCGATTACAGCAACGGACTGGCCGGCGGGCATGTCGTGCTCTCGGCCTGGATCAACGACCAATCACCTTGGAGCTGGCGGGCGGGGCTGATGACGTACGCTCCCAACGAGCTGATCCTGGTCTATCGCCGTCGCTCGGATAATGCGGTGGTCTATGGGTCAGTCGGTTATGAGTACAGCCAGCAAGCCTGGCTCAAGCTCAAGCTGGTGATCGATTATCGGGGTTCCGAGCCGGTTTTCCGCTGGTATGTGGACGATATTCTCCAAGAAACGGTCACCGACACGTCCAGCGGCAGCCATACCGAGAAACCGAATCGCTTACGGGTTGGGCTAGACCTGTACAACTGGAGCGCCGCAAACTACGGCACGCTGTATGCCGATAACGTTCAGGTAGTTGATGCCCTCCCCGGCGGCTATGCGGCTGGACGTGCCCTCTACGCCCCGACCTACGCGCCGGAGCCAAGGCCGAGCCTGTTGGCGCGGCTGGGCAACGTGTTGCGGGGCGTGATCGCGGGACTAGGCATGCGGATTACAGCCATCGGGCCGAAACTGGGGCGGGCCAATGCGATCAACGACCCACCGCCACCGGGCGTCACCTGGAAGGTGTATTACTACGCGGGCAGCCAGCGCGTGGCGATGCGTGTATTGACCGATAGTAGCAACACGCTATACTATCTGCACACCGACCACCTGGGCAGCACGTCTTTAACAACCTGCGGCAACGCCGGCGGCTGTGCGGGCACGCCATTGGGCGGCGAGATGCCCGGCACGCGGCAGAACTATTACCCCTTTGGGCAGATCCGCACCCAAGGCACCAACCTGCTGACCGACAAGGGGTTTACCGGTCAGCGGCTTGATACTTACATTAAGTTGATCCAGATGGGCGCGCGGTGGTACGACCCCCAGATTGGCCGGTGGATCAGTCCCGACACTATTGTACCCGATCCCGTCAAGCCTCAGTCGTACAATCGCTTCTCATACGTCAACAATCGGCCCTTGAATCTGATTGACCCCACGGGCTATTGTGGCGAAGGCAGTACACCCGGAGAAGGTGTGAGCCAAGAACGCCATGACCGGCTGTGTCAAATCCATGACGAAGCTCTCAGGTTGAGCGAGCTCATTAGAAAAGGTGAGTTGACCGACGTGGAAGCTCTAGCTTTACTACTTGAGTTTGCCGGCCCACTCTATGCACATACGAATTTCCGGTGGCAATCCCAATCGAACGATCTATTTGCTCAGATTTTCCATAAGAAAATCACGTGGGATGTTGACAGTATGGTTTATGACCTCGGGCTGGTGTTAGGTGGCCTTGACGTGACTGGGGATCTCTTGAACCCTTCACGACTGATACCCGATCCCGTTGCTGACGCAGAAGCGAATGCAAGCGATCCACTGGGTCAATATTACGTTGGATTTGATGCTTTCAGAGATACCGGCTTCCTTCCAGAGTTGCGCGATGGGAGTAACCAAGTTCGGCACTTCTTCGGTGGTCTGGCGGGAGGCCGCGCTTATTTGGGATTAGGACGATCGGTTTTACTCGGACGCGAAGCCGGGCCAGACGCGCCCGACTACAAGTTGCATCTGAAAGCGTTCGAGTTGAGCGATAACCTCAAAGTGAATAGACCTTATCGGAAATAGGGTATCATTGGGTTTATGATAACCTACGCCACTTTACACAAGAGTCCGCGCAAATTTCTAAGCATGACCAGTTTGACCGTGGCTGAGTTCAACGCACTGTTGCCGATATTCGCAGAAGAA
>DATDPU010000033.1:0-73690 GCA_035292585.1 Anaerolineae bacterium
TTAACGAGAATGGGGATTGGGAAGCGTTTCATACTTTCCGCCGGGCACAACGCCATCAACGCTTGTACGGAAAACCGATGAATACCGCCTGGCTTGATCAAGCGGAACGCTTTCAGATCAACTAACTTTGGTCACACCCTAATGAGTTGCGAGATGACCACACGAACGCCAACCCGAACGATTCGCCGCACCGCCGCGCCGCGCCGGCTCGATTGGATCGCCGCGCTCATCCTGCTATGCATTGGCGCGGGCGCGTTCTATAACGTCGTCAACACGATCCCGCCCATCGCCGGCTCAATCGCAGGCGAGCTGTCCGAGGCGGCGTATGCGCAACGCTTTTTCGCGTCGCCGAACGTCGGCGCGGTCGCGCTCTTGCTGCTCTCCGTGTTGATCACCACGTTGGGCGGCGCGTGGTTTATCGTGCGCTTAATCTATTGGCGTTTTCGCCCGATGTTCGAACCGCTGAAGGTCTGGCGACAAGCGCTCTGGGCGGCGCTGTTCGTCACGATCGGCGCCTGGCTGCAACTGAACCGTGCGCTCACGCTGATCATGGCGGCGCTGGTCGCCAGCGCGTTGGTGCTGCTTGAGGTCTATTTGAATGTCCGCGAACGACAGGAGTGAAAGGCCGGCATCGGGAGATAGGCCGGCATCGGGAGACAGGTCGCCATCGGGAGACAGGTCGGCATCGGGAGGCAGGTCGGCATCGGGAGACAGGTCGGCATCGGGAGACAGGTCGGCATCGGGAGATGCCTCCTACAACCCTGTGGGAGGTGACTCCAGTCATCAACAAACGACACAACCGATGCTACGCCAGCTACCTTCGGTCGATCGCTTGTTGGCGCGAGCGGAAGTGGATGAGCTGATCGCCGCGCATGGTCGCCCCCTGACGACCGATGCGATCCGCGCTGCGCTCGACGTTGCCCGTGCGGCGATCAAGCGTGGAGATCGCGCGCCGGACGAATCGAATCTAATTGGGCAAATCGCGCAGTTGCTGCGTGAGTGGACGCGCCCGCGCCCCCGATCCGTGATCAACGCAACCGGCGTGATCATCCACACCAACCTGGGCCGCGCGCCATTGTCGCAAGCGGCGCTTGAAGCGGTGCAGGCAGCGGCTGCCGGCTACTCGGACCTGGAATACGACCTGGCGTCGGGCGAGCGCGGGCAGCGCATGGCGGCCATCGAGGACAGCATCTGCCGCGTGACCGGCGCGGAAGCGGCGCTCGTCGTCAACAACAACGCCGGCGCAGTTTTGCTGGCGTTGAGCGCGATCGCCGCCGGCAAGGGCGTGTTGATCTCGCGCGGGCAACTCGTCGAGATCGGCGGCGGGTTCCGCGTGCCAGACGTGATGGCGCAATCGGGCGCGCGACTCATCGAGATCGGCGCGACGAACCGCACGCACCGGCGCGATTACGAGCTGGCGTTGGTCACCGCTTCGAGCGAAGTGGCCGCGATCCTGCGCGCGCATTCGAGCAACTTTCGGGTGATCGGGTTCACGACAGAAGTGCCGTTGGCGGAGTTGGTCGAGATTGGAGATTGGAGAGGAATACCGGTTATCGACGACCTGGGTTCGGGCGCGCTGCTCGACACGGCGGCGTACGGGTTGATGCACGAACCGATGGTGCAGGAATCGATCGCGGCGGGCGCCGGGCTGGTATGCTTCAGCGGCGATAAGTTGTTGGGCGGGCCGCAGGCCGGTGTCATCGCCGGAAAACGCGATCTGGTCGAACGCTGCAAGCAGCATCCGCTGGCGCGCGCGCTGCGCATCGATAAACTCGATCTGGCTGCGCTGTCAGCGACGTTCACGCACTATCTCAAAGGCGAGGCCGAGCGCGAAGCGCCGGTGTGGCGCATGATTAGCCTATCGTTGGCAGAGATCGAGCAGCGCGCGCAGGCGCTGGCCGATCGATTGCGAGAAGCCGGGTATCAGGTCGAGGTGATCGACGGCCGCTCGACGGTCGGCGGCGGCAGCTTGCCGGGCGAGACATTGCCAACGCGATTGGTCGCGCTGACAGTCGATTCACCCGATGCGTTTCTGGCGCGGTTGCGGGCAGGCGATCCGCCGGTGGTCGCGCGAATTGAAGCGGGGCGCGCGGTGTTCGACCTGCGGACGGTGCTGGACGACGAAGCGCTAGAACAAGCATTGTTAGTTGGCTAGTTGGTTAGTGGGTTCACGACAATGACCTCGCTGGAGTGGCGTGATTTGTGGGCGTTATACTGCCCTGAACAGAGCCGGGATGAGTTGGACAAGTGTGCCTGGCTTCAGGCCGTCCCGGTTGAGTGGCCGCCAGAGGACAGTTCGCCCGTAGAGGTTTCCGACTGGCTGGCGCAGTTATATCGCGTTTGCGCCGAGGAGTGGCATCGCAAGGCGCTCGGCCAGTTTTTCACCCCACCTGCCGTGGCGCGGTTCATGGCGGGACTTAGCTTGCCTCTCGACTCGGGCGCGCACGTCGTCGAACCGGGGGCGGGCGCCGGGAGTTTGATTGCGGCGTTGGCGGAACGCATTGTCCGAGAACGGCGGTGCGCGAAGTGGCGCGTAACAGCTTTTGAGACTGACTCTGCTCTACGGCCGGTGCTTGCCTTAGCACTTGGGTACGCGCGCCACTGGTCGAGCAAGTGGAGCGTGCAGTTTGAGTTTGAGATCAGGCCGCAGGACTTCATTCTGGCGAACACTTCACTTATGCGTCCCGCGCCTTTATTCGAGTTAGCCGGTGAGCGCGAGTGGCCCTGTCTGGTGATCGCCAACCCGCCTTACTTCAAAATTCCAAAAACCGATCCACGGGCGGCGATCATGGCCGAGGTCGTTCACGGCCAGCCGAATATTTACGCTCTGTTTATGGCCGCGGCAGCGAAGCTGCTTCAGTCTGACGGGCAGTTGATCTTCATCACACCGCGCAGTTTTTGCTCCGGGCCATATTTTCGGCAGTTTCGCAAGTGGTTCTTTAAGACAGTGGCGCTCGAACGGGTGCATGTGTTTGAATCGCGGAGGGAAGCGTTTGCGCGCGATGAAGTCTTGCAGGAGAATCTTATTCTCGTAGCGAGAAAAACGCCCGCACCACTCGATTTCGTACAAATCTCCAGCAGCCACGGCGCACACGATCTCGCACAGTCTGAGTCTAGGCGCGTGCCCCTGGGCGACGTGTTAAACCTGGCTTCACCGGAAGCCGTGCTGAGTATTCCTACTGGGCCAGCCGATGATATGGTGCGAGAAACCTTTAGCCGCTGGCCTGAGCGGCTGCACACGTTGGGTTTAGAGATTTCGACCGGCCCTATCGTCCCGTTCCGGACAGGTGCGCTGGTGAGCGCAGGTAGCGACTCGACGACTGCACCGGTGGTATGGGTTCAGCACGTGGGGCGTATGGCCGTCACCTGGCCGCTGTTGCGCTTGTCCAAACCGCAGTGGATTCATGTCAAGCGGGATACCCACCGTTTGCTCTTGCCGAATGCGAATTATGTGCTGGTTCGCCGCTTCAGCGCCAAAGAAGACAACAGTCGCATCACCGCTGCGCCTTATCTGAAAGGTAGTCTCCCGACGGAGTTCTTAGGAGTGGAGAATCACGTCAACTATATTCATCGGCCGGGTGGCAGTTTATCCGAAATCGAGGTAGTGGGTCTGGCCGCGTTTCTGAACTCGCGCTGGGTCGATAGCTACTTCAGGCTGTCGAGCGGCAATACCCAAGTGAGCGCCACCGAACTGCGAAGCCTGCCGCTACCTGCGCTGGACGCGATTCGCCGTATCGGCAACGGACTTATGCCGTCGAGCGACATTAGCCCGGTCGCGCTCATCAACCAGGTTGTCGGCGAGGCGCTAGGCTTGCCGCCAGATTCGCCGAACGGCAACGGAGGTCACATGCCAAAAATCGAGGAGGCGAAAGACTTGTTGAAGGCGCTCGGCCTGCTGCCCGCGCAGCGCAACGAATTGGCTGCGTTAACCCTGTTGGCTCTGGCGAATTTAGCGGGGGCAGACCCCTGGCGAAAGGCTCAGCGCAGGAGCATTCGCATCCACGATATGATCGTCTTCATCGAGCAAAACTATCATCGGCGCTATGCAGAGAACACGCGCGAGACCTTTCGCCGTCAGGTTTTGCATCAGTTCGAGCAGGCGTGCATAGTCGATCGCAATCCGGACGATCCAGAACTTGCCACTAACAGTCCTCGCACGCACTACGCTTTATCCGAAGCCGTTTTACCCCTGGTGCAAAACTATGGAACTAAAACTGGCCGGCGCTATCTGGAGCAGTTCACAGCCGAGCGCGGCGCGCTGATTGAGATGTATACTGCGCGCGGTCACACGTTGCGCTTTTTGCTGCGCCAAGCCCGCGTCCGCGCGGGCGTCTATCCTGATCGACCGCGCGGACGCGGTCGGTGAGCACAACCGCAGATTGTTCCCGCGCCGAGTATAGTTTAAGAGGGCGCAGCCCATGCCCCTACGGCCAGGACAGTTGATGCCGGTCAATCCAAGCACGGGCATCCGGCCCAAACCCTTTCTCAAATGGGCCGGCGGCAAGCGCCGGCTGCTGCCTGAGCTCATCGCCCGGCTCCCGGAAAGTTTTGCCGCTTATCACGAACCGCACCTGGGCAGCGGCGCGCTGTTCTTCGAGCTCGCGGCGCATGGGGTACTAGCTCAAGCTTACTTATCGGACGTGAACCTGTCATTGATCGACACGTATCTGGCCGTGCGCGATTGTGTCGAAGAGGTCATTTCGGCTCTGAAGAAGCACCAGAAGAAGCACGACTGCGATTACTATTATCTCGTGCGGGCGCTCGACCCCTCGCGCCTGTCCCTGGCTCAACGCGCTGCGCGTATCATCTATTTGAACAAGACCTGCTACAACGGTCTCTATCGAGAGAACAAGGCCGGCCAGTTTAACGTCCCATTTGGGCGCTACAAAAACCCGACCATTTGTGATGCACTCCATCTGCGCACGGCTTCGCGCACGCTGGCCGAGGTGGCGATTGGCCGGCGCGCGTATGCCTCGGTGAGCGAGTGCGCCCGGCCGGGCGACTTCGTTTATTTCGATCCGCCTTATCATCCCGTGTCCGCTACATCGTCGTTCACAGCTTACGACCGCAACGGCTTCACCACCGACGATCAGCACGGGTTGCGCGATGTGTTCGCCGAACTGGCCCGGCGCGGTGTGTACGTGATGCAATCGAACTCAGACACACCCTTCATCCGAGAGTTGTACAAAGATTTCAACCTCGATCGGGTGTACGTGGGTCGGGCGATCAACAGTAAAGGCGACCGGCGCGGGAAGATCGCGGAGTTGATCATTCGCAATTACTAGGCTTGCCATTCCAGTGGTCAGTCCATCTGAAACAGATGAGCCGTAGCATCGCCCTGCATGGGCGCGTGGACGGTATTTATAGAGTGACCGCGCCCAGGATGCGTTTCTTCAAACCCAACGCCACGCTCTTGTCGTAGCGGAGTTCCCATACCTTCTCATCGGGGTTCCACCGGCCGCCCGCATCTTTCACCCGCTGTCTGAGCGCTGTCTCTTCCCATTCTACTCTGATTCGTACGAGCGTCGCACCTTTCAGCGGGTCAACTTTAGGCGCCCAATCGGTTTCCTCGATAACCAACTCTATCGTCTTGTATCGCTTCTTTTTCTTCTCGTCATATCGGTATCGAACACACACCAGCCGATCCCCATACCGGGCGACAAGCCGTTTGGTCCCCTTTTGACCTGATTTGAGCGTTAAGCGCGTGTGCATGGTTAGATGTACAACCATGGACGATCGAGCGCCGGCGGCCTCTCGCCGTCCGTTTCAAATGGGGGATGTGCTGTAAAAATACTGTTGTATAATACACGGTAACGTGTCTCTACGCAAGTCGTCTTGAATAGAGGTTGCCACGCTTACGCCTGGAACTCGCAGGACACGCCTGTAGCTTGAGTCCCTGCCAGCCCGTAACACCCGCCAAGTCCGAGGTACACCCATGCCAGGCAGTCTTGATCAATTGCTCACCCAGATGCGCGATGTCCTGCGTCTCAAGCACTACTCGATTCGCACCGAGACGGCTTACCTGGATTGGATCAGACGCTTCATGCGGTTCCATCCTCAGCATCCTCCTGGCGACCTGGGCGCGTCCGAGGTTCGAGATTTTCTCACCTATCTGGCGCTTGATCAGAACGTGGCCGCCTCGACGCAGAATCAGGCGCTCAGCGCGCTGCTCTTCCTGTTCCGCTACGTCCTCGAAAAGGATTTGGACTTCGCGATCGACGCCGTTCGCGCTCAGAAACCCATCCGCTTGCCCACCGTGCTGACCAAAGCGGAGGTCACTGCCGTGATCGGCGGTTTATCGGGCATCTATCAGCTCGTGGCCAAACTGCTCTACGGCAGCGGCCTCCGCCTGCTGGAATGCGTTCGGCTGCGCGTCAAAGATATCGACTTTTCCCAACGCCTGATTATCATTCGCGATGGCAAAGGTATGAAGGATCGCATCACTATGCTGCCCGATACACTCGTCGCGCCGCTGCAGGAACATCTCCGTGGGGTTGGCCGGCTGCATCAGGACGACCTCCGGCGCGGGTATGGAGCGGTTTACCTGCCCGAGGCGCTCCACCGCAAGTACCCCAATGCCGATCGCGATTGGATCTGGCAGTACGTCTTTCCCTCTGAGCGGCTCTCGATCGACCCGCGCGCCGCGCCTGTTCTTACCCGCCGCCATCACCTCGGCGAGAGCAGTGTGCAGAAGGCTGTCCGGGAAGCGGCTCGCCGCGTCGGGCTGCACAAGCGGGTGAGCTGCCACACCTTCCGGCACAGCTTTGCCACGCACTTACTGCAGTCCGGTTACGATATTCGCACCGTTCAAGACCTGCTCGGCCATAAAGATGTCAAGACCACGATGATTTACACCCACGTCCTGAATCGCGGCGGGCTGGCCGTGCGCAGCCCGCTCGATTGAGCTGCTAGTATTACAACGAGAGATCGTAGTACTACGTAGCTTAGCCCCCTGCTTGCGCTCCCGTGTGGGGTTGTGGGCGTTTGACGGGCACGAGGCCCTACGCTACGCCCAGCAAAATCACTGTGGCGGAGCACTACGCTCGAACAAACAAAAACGCCGCTCCGCGCGGCGCCAATCTCCAAGCTCCATTCTCCAATTTCTAACCCCACTCCGCTACGGGGGCTATCGTCTCTAATCTCCCGTTTCTAATTCCCCACCGGCCCGATCGGCGCATCCTCCCATACATCGACCACCGCCGGCTGCATCCTCAAATCGTCCAGTCGCGCTCCCGCCTGCAACGTGCCACGGATGATCGCCGTCGTATACGCCGCATCGCCCGAGCGGCTCATCGGCACGGCCCGGTAGGTCGGATCGACCTCGAAGCCGAGGCGCGTCCACTCGCGCGCCTGCGCCAGCGCCGTCTCCGGCGGCAGATCCCGATCGACTTTTACTTCAACCAATATGCGGCGCGCCGGCACGCTACTCCTCTGCTTCACCCAAATTCTTCAAGAGCCCCAACTGCAGCGCCTGCTCAAAGGACAGCGTGGTCGTCTCGCTCGATTCTTCGGCTGGCGCTTCCTCGAACAAGTTCGGCAGCGTCTGGGCCATCTCCTGACGCATGACCGCATGATTCATCTGCTCCACCGGCTGGCCCGATTCCTTCTGCACTTCGGCGGCGGCGCGTTTGACGATGGCATCGATTTCGGTCGCCGCTTCCTTCGCGTACAGCCACACCACCCCCTGCTTGGTGCCCTTGGGCACCACGATGACGAGGAACAACCCCTGGCCCAGCCCGCTGGTGTACACGCTCATGCGCTGGCCTTCGAGGTAATTCATCGCGAACCCGTCGCCTTCGCCCAAGAGCGTCGCCAGTTGATTGGTCATCGAGCGACCGCCGATGATCAGCGACGACAGCGCGTGCACATCCTTGTCGGCCACCATCCCCTTGGCCGCGATCACGTACCCTGCTTCCTCGATCAGCAGCACCGATTCTGCCGTCGTCTGTGCGCGCAGCTTCGACAAAGCGATTTCGATCTTTTGCACGTCTGCCGGCGCAAAGATGTACACCCGCGCCGGACTTGCGGCGGCGGATCGGTCGCCCGCGCCGGTCGGGGTGGCCGGCGCCGCCAGCGTCGCCGTGCGCGCCTGTGACTTCCGCACCTCGCGTTTGACTACTTCCAGCACTTCGTCGATCGAAAACGGCTTCTTCAGGTAGTCGGCCACACCGGCGCGCATCGCGTTGATCACGTCGTCCATGTCGCCGAAGCCGCTTAGAATCACCACCGGCAGGCCGGGCGCGCGCTGCTTGATCCGTCCTACAAACTCCATCCCGTTCATCCCGCTCATCTTCAAGTCAGTGATGATCAGATCGAACTCGGCGCTGTCCATGATCTGCAGCGCCCGCTCGGCGCTCGGCGCGGTGCGCACGCTGTAGCTCGACGCCGTCAACACGTCGCTCAACGCCTTGCAGATCTGTGGCGCGTCGTCCACCACTAACACCGATCCGGCTGAATCGTCCATCGCCTGCCTCACCTCGCCGTCGTCATCGCCCGCAGCGCGATCCCGGCTTCGAACAGTGAAACCAGGCCGCACATCAGCGTCTCGTACCGGCCCTCGCGATTCCGATTGAAAAACTGGATCAGCGGGATCCACAACACCAGCACGATCCCGTACAGAATGTGAACCCAGCTTCGCTCCAACGTCTGGCCTTGCAGCATGATGATCAACCCGATGCCGCCTTGCGCCAATGCCGCCAGGTTGCCGACGACGATCACCCCCCAGTAGTTGGGGCCGACCGCTCGCTGGCGATAATAATCGACGATGCCCCACACGCCGGCGATGGCCGCAAAGATCACCAGCGCCGTTGCCACGCGTGCGTGTATGAAGGTCAAACCCACCGCTTCACCTCGCGCTTACTGCCGCTCGCCCACCACCGTCCATTGAGCCGCGCCGGGCCGCACCTGCAAGTCGATCAGCCGGAAGTTGCCCAGCAGGTCGTTGACTTGATTGGCGAACGGCGTGAAGAACGCGTTCGGCACGGCCACCCACCCGAAGGTCGATCCCTCGATCCGCAGCAGCTGCACCGCGCCGCTCTCCAATTTGAGCGGTTCTGCCGCATTTTCCTGCAACCGGAACACGGTCGCAATCGGCCGGTTGCCCAGCGACGCCAGCTCGCCGCCGACAGCGACCCGGCCGGGTTCGATGAAGCGCGCGCGCCCGGCGCTCAACCCAACCTGCGCCCCGGCGATGAAATTCACATACGCGCTGAGTTCTGCCTCGCTGAAGCGCAGCTGGAAGTCTTGACCCGGCGGCAGCTGCCGCACCTGTTCGATCTTGTTTTGGAACTGCACTGCCGCGTCGAAGGATGACTCGCCGGGCAGCGGCGTGTTCAGGCTGCGGAACACCGTCGCGCCCAGCACCAGCCCGCCGGAGAAGAAACACGCCGCCGTGGCGAACACCAGCGCCCCGACCATCAGCAACAAGCGCCGCACCGCCTGCTCGCTGAAACCCACCACCGTCACCGGCTTAACCACGTCGCGACCGGCCACGTCGCCGCCGATCGTCGCATCGTCCTGGAAATCGACGCCACCCGATCGTTCCACCGCGTCGTCGCTGTTTGGCAGTGTGTTGCGTGGGGGTAGAGACATCGCCGGCTCCGGCTCGCTCACCGCGCGAGCCTTGCAGATTATGCACTAACCTGAGTGGCTTGGCAAATGACCCGCGTAACTCGAAGCGCCGCTTGTGTTTGAGCGGTCAAACGACACTAGCCATTTAGACCTCCGAGGTTGAGCCGCGCAGCCACACTCCGGCGTAAGCCAAAGGAAACCTCGGAGGTCTACAGTTGCTCAAGAATGGCTGACCCCGCTCTGCTGCGGAGGGAGTTGAACCGTTACGGCTCTGCCCGTTCCAATAGCGCGCGCAACGCCGCGCGATCGATCGGCGCAACATCGGCGCGCAACACCTCGCGCCCGTCGAGCCAGATCACCGGGATCGCGTGCTGGTAGCGCTCGACTAACACCGGATCAGCCGTGATGGCGCGGCATTCCCACTCGAAGCGGAACTCTTTTTCCAACAGCCGCAACAACGCTTCGACCTGCTCACATAGATGACAACCGGGTTTGGTGAAGAGGACGAGTTGAGGCATCGGGAAGGATGAGGGCTGAAGGCTGAAGCATCGACCAGAAAGACGACGGCTTTCGTCCTTCGTCTTTCGTCATTTCGCCGGCAGAATATCGCCGATGTACGTCTCAAGCTCATCGCCCGTCAGCGGGCCAACGTTCACGCCCTGTACGATCCCGTTGGCGTCGATGAAGACCGAGGTGGGCAGGCCGAGCACCGAGTAGGCGGCGGCCACGGCGCCTTCTGCGTCGAGCAGGACAGGAAACGGCATCTGGAACTCATCCACGAACGCCTGCACATCGTCCACCACATCCAGTTGCGTGTTATCGATTGCCAGGACTTGCAGTCCCGCGTCCTTGTATGCCTGGTAGGCCTCGATGATCTCCGGCATCTCCTCACGACACGGCCCGCACCACGACGCCCAGAAATTGAGGAACATCGGCCGGCCCTGGTAGTCCGATAGGCTGGCCTGCCCCCCAGCGAGCGTTTTGAGCGTGAAGGCCGGGGCGATCGACCCGAGTTGGATGCTGGTGAGTGTCTCGTCAAAAAGGGAGGTGGCAGGCGCGCAGGCGACGCTCAGCAACGCTAACCCGATCGATAGGACGCGAACAAACGCG
Organism: Anaerolineae bacterium; assembly: GCA_035292585.1. Lineage (GTDB taxonomy): Bacteria > Chloroflexota > Anaerolineae > Fen-1058 > Fen-1058 > DASSFZ01. The sequence goes on from DATDPU010000033.1 coordinate 10,681, forward strand.
GACATACATCGTTTCAAAGCGTTTTCGACACGCTTCGCGTCCGTGTTCATTCGGGGCCTAAACCTGCCCCGACTCGACGGCGGCCTGCCCCACCACGTGCCCGCTCAAGTAGCCAATGTAAGCCGGCACCAACGGCAGCACGCACGGCGACAGGAACGAGAGCAGCCCGCCCAGGATGGCGATGAGCACGGTGGGATCGGTTGCGCCGGGCACACCCGAATCGGATACGTTGAACGAATTGCCCAAGCGCGCGATCGTCGCCGTGAACTCGCCCGAAATCAACAGCACGCCCAGCGCGATGAGGAACAGACCGGTGATGATCTCGATCGTGTGCAGATGGCGGGTGAGCCGGCGCAAGAAGCGGCTCAAGCGATCGACCAGCAGGCCCATGAGCAGAAACGGCGCGCCCAAACCCAGCGCGTAGCTGCCGGCCAGCACCAGCGAAGACCCGGTCTGGCCTTGCAGGCCCAGCTGGATGATCGAGCCGAAGATGGTGCCGATGCACGGCGTCCAACCGGCCGCGAAGAACATGCCCATCGCGAACGACGAGATGTAGCCCAGTTCCGGCCGGCCGGCGAACTGGCGGCGCGTATCGTAATACAGGAAGGGGAGCTTCAGCACGCGCATCGTCGCCAGCCCGAAGACGATGATGATCGCGCCGCTGATCTTGGCGATCTCGGTTTTGTAGGTGATGAGGAACTTGCTCAACAGCGCAAACGCGCCGCCGAACAGCACCACGAAAATGAACGAGAACCCCAGCACGAAGGCGACGGCGTGCAGGAAGATGGCGAAGCGCTGCGCCAGCGAGGCGGCTTGAATGTGCGTGGCCCTAATCTCCAAGCTCTAATCTCCCACCGCTATCTTTCACCTGCCTGCCGTTTCTCCACCACGCGCTTCAACGCATCCAGGTCTTTCTCCAGGTTGCGCTGCCGGCTGCGGATGCTGAAGACGTACACGAAGGTGATCAGCCAGAAAAAGATGTACGCCGGGATCAAGTACGAGACGATGTTCTGCATTTCGGGGCTCATGAGTCCTCCGGAAAGATGATACGCCTGCGGCGAGTGAATGCTTACGCACTATTGAACGACCCGACGAACGACGGAAGACAAGGGACGAAGGTCGGCCATTCGTCCTTCGTCAACGTGACAACACTTGCTGCTTCAACACGGCCACTTCATCCGCCGCCCGCTCGACGCGCGTCCGCATGCGCAGCAGCGTCAAGTACACCAGCGAGAACGTGGCTAATGATACGAACATCGCCGTGCGCATCTGCGCGGTCAACGGCGGGAAGTCGCCCTGGCCGAACAGGTCGGGATGAATCGTGTTCCACCAGCGCGTCGCGAAAAACGTGATCGGCACACTGGCGAAGGCGATGATGCCGTATACCGCCGAGAAGCGCGCCCGGCGCTGCGGATCATCGATCGCGCCGCGCAACATCAGGTACGCGATGTAGATGAACAAGGCGATCGCCGTCGTCGTCAGGCGCGGATCCCACGTCCACCACGTGTTCCACACCGGCCGCGCCCATAACATCCCGGATAAAACGACCATGATTCCGAACACGACGCCGATCTCGACCGAGGCCACGGCGAGAATGTCATACCTGCGCTGCTCGCCCCGCGCCAGGTATAAAATGCTCGCCACGAACGCGACGAATAAGGCCAGCCCGGCCACCCAGGCGATGCCGACGTGAAAGTAGAAGATGCGCTGCACATCGCCCATGACGCGCTCGGTCGGCGCATAAGCGAACGCGAAGTACGCGGCCGCGCTGACCATCACTGCGGCTGCCGCGGCCAATACCATTCCCAACGTGTCTCGCTTTGCCGTGGTCATCCTCTCCTCCTATGTGAGTGTGGCTATGTGGGATATTTTACCGCAAATCCTCTCAATCTTCGACGATATATTCAAACGTCAGCACTGCCAGCCCGCCTAAGGCCAGGTCGTAGGCCAGCAGCAGCCCCAGCCAGTTGCCCCACAACTCGAAGGGCGCATCGTCCAGCGCGCCCGCCGTGCACTTCACCGCCGCCAGCAGCGCGGGCAGCGCCACCGGCAGCATCAGGATCGGCAGCAGCACATCGCGCAGGCGCGTGTTGGCGGCCATCGTCGCCAGCAATGTGCCCACGCTGGCGAAGCCAATCGTCCCCAACACAACCGAGACCAGGATCATCGGCTTGATGAACGGCAGGTTGAAAAAGGCGACGAACAGCGGCAGGACAATCGCCTCGATTGCCGACATGAAGATGAAATTGCCCAGCGCCTTGCCGATGAAGATCGCGCTGCGATCGATCGGCGCCAAGCGCAACCCGTCGAAACTGCCCCGGTCGAACTCCGCCGCCAGCGAGCGGTTCAGCCCGAGCATGCCGGCGAAGGTGATGACGACCCACAGCACGCCCGGCGCAGCCGTCGCCGCCGAGCGCGCCACGCGCAGGTCGAATGCGAACGCGAACACGAAGATCACCAGCACCGCGAACGCGCCCATCGAGCTGAGCATGTCGCGGCTGCGAATCTCCGTCGTCAAGTCTTTCGCGACGATCGCGAAGATTTTGCGCAGATAGCTGCGGACCCCGCCCGGCGCCGCCGCAAACCGCGCCGGCGCCGGCGTCGTCAGCGTTTCCTCAGACACATTGACCACGCGATCACCCATGCTGTTTTACTCGTCTGAAAAACGAGTGCCTTACCGTAGAGCACGCCGAGGGTTACGTGAGTTTTCTCCGCGCTCTCCGCGTCCTCGGCGGTGCGACAGGCTTTTTGCAGTGAAGTCGTTTCACGTATCCGTTCAGTTGCGCACCACGCGGCTATACGTCTCGCGAAAGCTCGCCGCCACGATTTCGTTCCGCCGCGCTACGTACACCAGGCGGCCCCGCGCGATCAGCAAGGCGCGATCGCACAACGCCAGCCCGCGATCGAGATCGTGCGTCGTCATCACCACGGCGCGCTGGCCGTCGTGGAGGCGGCGCAGCGTCTCGGCCAACCGATCCGCCGCGTCGGGGTCCAGCCCGGTGAACGGCTCGTCGAGCAGCACGACGCGCGGGTCGTGCAACAAGGCGCGCGCGATCGATAGGCGCTGCTGCATGCCGCGCGAAAAAGTCCTGACCCGGTCCGTGCGCCGCTCGGCCAGATCGACTTGCTCCAGCAGGTCGTCGATGCGCGGCTCCGCATTTCGCACGTCGTACAACCGCGCGAAGAAACGCAGGTTCTCCTCGGCGCTCAACTCGCCGTACAGCAGCGGTTGGTGCGAGAGGAAACCGATTTGCCGCCGCGCGTCGTCCGCACCTTTGGGCAGGGCATGCCCGGCGATCAACACCGCGCCGAACGTCGGGCGCGACAGCGTGGCCAGGATGCGCAGCAGCGTCGTCTTGCCCGCGCCGTTCGGCCCCATCAGCGAGACGAACTCGCCCGCCTCGACGCGGAACGCCATGTCGCGCAGCGCGATAAACGGGCCGAATTGCTTAATGAGACCGGAGACTTCAATCATACCCTTGCGGAGAAACCCGGTTTCTTCAAGAAACCGGGTTTCTAAATCCTAGTCTTACCGCATCGCGCGCAGCAACTTCGCCTTCAACGCCTCGCGCCGCTTGCGGTATTCGGCTTCGGGAAGATCGCGCGCTTCAAAGGCATCATCCAGCGCGGCGATTTGATCCAGCAGTTGCTCGCGCCCGGCCAGGGCCGTGCGGGCCTGCTTGCGCAGAGTCGAGCGCGGCGGCGGCGGTGTCTTGCGCGGCCGCGTGCGCCACACGCCGTAGCCGACCGCGGCCACGCCGACGACGAGCAACGCGATCCCGCCGACCAGCTTGGCGTCGATGCCGGCGTTGGCGCGCGCCAGTCTGAACGTCAGCGGCTGACCGGCCGGCAGCGCCTGCCCTGAGAAGATTTCATACGCCGCGCCTTCGAAGCTGCGCACGCCCTGATTCGTCAGCTGGTCGCTTGACGCTTGCAGGTCGCCGGCCTGCACGAGCAGGTTGATCGAGTTCATCGGGTAGGTCGGGATCCGGCTGAGCGACGCCTCGGCGTCGAGCGGCAGCTGGTAAGCGATGACGAACTGCGCCGCTTCGTCGCCGGGCAGCACCGCCTCGCGGTAATCGAACCCATCCGGCGTTTGCACAAACACGCCCGGCGTGTCGTTCATGTCCCGGAAAGCCGTCGCGCCGGCCGGGAGCGTGAAGTGCAGCGTCGCGCCGCTCGTGTTCGCCACCGTGCGATCGCCCAGGTTGCTCAACACGTAAATCTCGGTGACGTCGAGCGCGCCGCTGTTCTGCGCCGCGATCAGGTGCAGGGTCTTGATCCGGATCGCGTCGGTGGCCGTGGTCTGCGCGTAGACCGGGAGCGGTAGATCGAGTGTGTTGGACGTCTCATCCAGGGTGACCGCCTCGCTCCAGTAGGTTACATCTTGAGGCGTGACGTTGACCGCCACCACATCGCCGGGTTGCGCTTTCAGATCGGGCGCCTGGAAACGTCCCTCGGCGTCGGTTTTCAGCGTCTGTGTGATGGGTGCGTGATCCAGGCCGCCGGGGAAGTGGTAAAACGTGACGTCGATATTGACCGGCGGCGGCGAACCGGCGGTGCCGCTGACCAACGACCCATTGATCGTGTAGGAGGCATCTCCCGATGCCGACCCATCTCCCGATGCCGACCCATCTCCCGATGCCGACGTGTCTGGCGGCGGGGTAGTGGCGTCGGAGCCGGGCGTGACCGGCGGCGGCTCGGCGACGACCGCGCTCGTGTCATACGTGAAGCTGCGCAGGTAGTCGATCACGGCGCTGCGCTCGAAGCTGTTCAGCTTGCCGCTGAAGGACGGCACGTGCGTGCTTTGCAGCGCGTTATCCCACTCGCCCGGCGCGACATCGCGGTAGGCGTCCAGCGTGCTCAAGTCAGGTACGTTGCCTTCGGCCTGGGACCCATTGCCTGCGCCGGTTTCGCCGTGACATTGCACGCAGCGCTCGGCGTAGATCGCCTGCCCGGTTGTCAGTTTCGATTCGGGCGAGCCGAGCGACCAGACGTACGCCATCACGTCCCACCGATCGTCGACGACCAGCGATCCGCTGAAGGGCGGCATGCCGCGCTCGAGCCGGCCGGCCGTGATCACCCCGAACCACTCGGCGGGCGTCGAGGCGCGGGCGACGCTATCGGCGGTGAGATCCGCCGGGGCCGCGCCGAACTGGGCCAGGATATCGGCCGCTTTGTCGCCGTCGCCCGCGCCGCTCGCGCCGTGGCAGCTGACGCACTTCTCGGCGTAGAGCGCCGCGCCGTTGGCGACCGACGGCTTGCGCGCGGGCAACTCCAATGCGACGTCGGTTTGGGGCGGCAGCGGCGTAAGAATGGGGGCGTTGCCGCGCGAGGGCGGCGGGGCCGACAGCGCGCAGCCGGAAAGAATGAGGCTCAGTAGGAGGCATCTCCAGATGCCGACGAATCTCCAGATGCCGACGACGAGTCGTCGTCTGGAGACGACTCCTACGGTTCCCTCTCTTGATGGCCGAAGGTCTCCCGACCGAGGCCTGCCGCAGACCTGGGTTCTGCTCTTCGGCGCGGTCGGGAGACCCGCGCCGATCGACAGTAATCTCATCATCGCGCTACCTGCGTTCCCAGGGGCGCACCACATTTGGAGCAGAATGCATCGCCGGCCTGGCTCGGCTTGCCGCAATTGGGGCAGGCCAACGCTTGATGCGGAGCGGCGCTGATCCCTTCAGCAGGTTTTCGCTTGCGCCGTTCGGCGATCGCGGCTTCGAGCTCGGCGTCGGCGGTAGCCGGCTTGCGCTTGCGCCGGGCGGCGATTGCGGCTTCGAGCGCATCTTCAGCGGCCGCCGGCGCGGGGCCGGCCAGCGCATCGATCTGGCGCAGCACGTCGGCTGCCTGGGCGACTAAGCGTGCGCGCAGGGAGTCATGATCGGCAGCGATGATCTTGCCGGTAGCGTGATCGAAATCGAGTTCGCGGATTTGCGTGTACAGCGCCTCGCGCTGCGCGAACAGCGTATCCAGCTGCGATTCGGCGGCAGGCGTCGCCCGGCGCGCCTGGCGCAGCGGTTGGCCGATGAAGAAGATCAGACCGATCACCAGCGCCAGGCCGATGAGAAGTGCCAAGATGTCCATTTATTGACCTGCAAGTAGTTTTTCAAACTCGACGGCCAAAGCCTGCTGTTCGACCGGGCTGGGCTGGAAGAACACGATCTCGCCCTGTTGATCGACGATAAAAGTTTCCGGCACGCCGGTGATGTGATACTTGGGACCGATCTTGGTCTCCAGGTCCGGGCCGTTAGCATAAGTGATGCCGAAGCGCTGGAGATAGGTCAGCGCGTCGGCATGGTTGTCCGTCCAGTCCACCCCGATGAACACGACGCCGCGATCTTTATACTCACGCCAGGCCGCTTCGAGATCGGGCGCTTCCTCTTCGCACGGCACGCACCACGAGGCCCAAAAGTTGATCAGCACGACCTTCCCGCGCAGCTCCGACAACGCAACGGGAGACTTGCCCAGCCCGCCGTCATAGCCGTCGAAGAGCGACAGCATGAAATCGGGGGCCGGGCCGCTCACCGGCTGCGTCCGGTTGCTCTCCGACAGCCCCCAGGCGATAAAGCCGACGAACGCGATGATCAACGCGAGCACCCCGAACGCGGCTTTGGGCGGTGAAGATGATATTTGACGTGCGTCGCTGTTCATAGCCAATGCTGAATGTAGAATGTAGAATGTAGAATGTAGAATGTAGAATGTAGAATGTGGAATGTGGAATGTGGAATGTGGAAAAGCAGTCATTTCATCATTCGGCATTCTGCCTTCTACATTTCAGAGTTGTTGTTTCAATTCGCGCTCGACCTGATCGACGTACTCGTCGCCGGTTGGGGCCGGGGCCACGGGTCGGGCCGGCGCTGCTGCGCCGCGCTGCGACATGCGCCGGATGATGCGGAACGCATAGAAGCCGCCGGCGAGGACGACCAGGATCGGGCCGATCCATACAATGGGGGCGACTTGGGCCGATGACTCGCTCAGCACGCGCTGCCCGTAACGCTGGACGAAGAGCTGCACGATCGCTTCGTCGCTCTTGCCTTCGGCCAGGTATTGCGCGATCTGCGCCTTCCATTGCACGCAGGCTGGTGTCTGGCAGACGTCGAGCGGCTCGTTCTCGCACACCGGGCAATACAACCTGGAGGCGACGCGATTCACGTCGTCGGGGGCGTTGGGTCGCGGCGGCGGCGTCCCGGCCTGAGCCGAGACCGAGGCCGCCACCACCAACCCAACCAACAAACTAACCACCACTCCAACCCGCAGACTGAGCTTTCTCACCGCCCCGCCTCGCTTACGACGACGCGCGTGCTCCGCGCCCGAACTGGAACGGTCGCGGCCATGCCGCTCGGCCACATGGCCAGCAGCGTGCCGATCACCAGCAGCACACTGCCGATCCACAGCCAGTTCACCAGCGGGTTGATGAATATCTTCAGCGTGCCGAAGCCGCCTTCTTCGCCCAAGAATAGGATATACAGATCTTCGGCCAGCGTCGAGCGGAGCGCGGGCGGGAGCAGGCCGCCGCCTTGCTGGAAGGTCTCGCGGTACGGCGTCATGGCTTCCGGCGGGCCGCCGGCCACCGACACCAGCACGTGACCGACGAAGACCGATTTGTCCGGCTCGGCTTCCGGAACGTAAAACTCCGAGCCTTGATAAGTGATGGTGTAATCGCCGAGCGTGATCGCTTCGCCGGCGCGCACCGCACGCTGCGTCTCTTGCTGGAACATCATCGTGCCGACCACGCCGATGCCCATCAGAATCACGCCCAGATGGACGACGTAGCCGCCATAGCGCCGGCGGTTGCGCGCGATCAGCCGGCTGAGCGCGGTGAAGGCCGACTCGCCGCCCAGCTTCATGCGCGCCCGGACGCCGCGCGTGAACTCTTCCAACGTGATCAGGCCCGCATAGGTAATGACGCCGAAGCCGAGCAAAGCGCCCAACGCGCGAAAGCCGGCTGCAAACAGCACACCCACCACCACCCCGGCAATCAAGCCCGAGCGCCAGGTCATACGCCCCAACGCCTGCGGCGACGACTTGCGCCAGGCCAGCAGCGGCCCGATGCCCATCAGCAGCACGAGCGCCGTCACCTGCGGGCCGATCAACTGATTGAAGGTCGGTGGCCTGACCATGAGCTCTTCGCCGACGAGCAATTCCGAGAACATCGAATAGTACGTGCCGAGGAAGACGGTGAACGTCACGGTCAGGAACAGGAAGTTGTTCATCACAAAGGCGGATTCGCGCGACCAGGGCGATTCCAGCCGGTTATCGCTTTTTAGATAATTCCAACGCCAGACCACCAATGCCGCTGAGCCCACGAGGATCAGCGCAACGAAGCCGAGGAAGGGTGCGCCTAACGACGAGCGGGCGAAGGAATGAACCGACGAGATCACACCGGTGCGCGTGACGAACGTGCCCAGCACCATCAGCGAGAAGGTGAGGATGATCAAGATCATGTTCCAGACTTTGAACATCCCGCGCTTCTCTTGGATCATCACCGAGTGCAGGAAAGCCGTCGCGGTCAGCCAGGGCAACAGCGCGGAGTTCTCGACCGGGTCCCAACCCCAGTAGCCGCCCCAGCCCAGCACATCGTACGCCCAGCGCCCGCCCAGCAATAGGCCCAGCGACAGGAATAGCCATGCGACCAGCATCCAGCGGCGCGTGGCTTTGATCCAGGCCGCGTCGGAAGCGGTCGAGCCGCCGAACAACGCCGCCATCCCAAACGCATACGGGATCGCCAGCCCGACGAAGCCCAGGTACAGCATCGGCGGGTGGATGATCATGCCGGGGTGGCGCAGCAGCGGGTTGAGGCCCTGCCCATCGGCCGGCGTGAACGCTTGCGCGCCGGCCGGCTGGAAGACGGCCGCGCCGATCTGCCCATCCAGCCCCAGCCACAGCCGCGCGAAAGGATTGGCGAAGAACAAGGTCAGGAACACGAAGAACAACTGCGTACCGAGCGCGACGACGATCACCCACGGCTGCAACTCGCGGTTGCCGCGCCACTCTTTGACGAACAGGAAGAAGATGTAAATCGAGAGCAGCCAGCCGAAGAATAAAATCGATCCATTTTGCCCACCCCATAACGAGGTGAACTTGAGGATATCCGGCGTGGCCCGGCTGCTGACGCGATAAGTATATTCCAGGTTGAAGTTGTTGCCGAGATTGGAGCCGATGACGGCCAGGCAGGCGATCGTCAGCAGCGGCGCGACGACGAGTGCAGCGCGTCTGGCGCTGCTCACCCATTCGGGTCGCTTGTGCCGTGCGCCCTGGAGCGCCGCGCCTACCGCGTAGGCGGCCGCTGTGAAAGCGAGGACAAGCGTGATCAGGCCAATGTCAACGATCACGAGACACTCCTCCCAAGAAGTCAGGACTTACGCAGTTGGCGCGGCAGTTGCACTGCCGCCGCCTCATCTGCCGCAGTACAACTGCGGCAGCAACATGCAGCTGCGTAAGTCCTGGAAGTGATACGTGCTGCATGGCTTCACGCGCCTGCGCTCACCCCGCGCGGGCGCCTGCGTCACGTATCACGCTAATTTCCTAGCGACTGTTCGGGGAACTCTTCTTCGTAGCGGGTCGGGCACTTGAGCAGCAGCGAGTCGGCGTAAAATGTGCCGTCGGCGTTGAGACGGCCTTCCATGATTGCCTGAGCTTGATCTTGAAGCAGCTCGGGGCGCGGGCCTTCGTACTTGATGCGCAGCGGCTCCTGCGCGCCGATCTGGTCGATGGTATCGACGACCGCAAATTCTAGTTGCAGGGCCTGCGCATCGTATTGAATCGTTTCGCCGATAATGGCGCCAGAGATGCGCACGCTCTGGTTTTGGAACTCAGCTTCTTTCTGACGCAGCTGCTCGATCGATAAAAAGTACTGGGCGCCGCTGGCCAGCCCCTGCCCAATGATCACGGCCACAGCCATCAACAGCAATGCTCCACCCAGCAAGACTTTCGGTTTCATAGCCCTCCTCATTTGCCCCGGCGCAGTTGTGGCAGACCTCAGGCCACAGGACATTTATACCTCGCGTACCTGGAAAGTGTCAATATAGGGTATCACCTATTTTAGCTGACTTTTGTCCGGTAGCTAACGGGAATCCAGGCGGGATCGATGCCGGAAAGCGGCTGAACCCGGCCAATACCGCCCGTTCGGCGCGCCTGCCGTGGTTAAAACAATGCCGTGGTGGCAGGCCGCCTGATTCTGGGAATTAGGTTCTATTCGTACTTCAGCGCTTGCATCGGGTTCAACGTCGCCGCGCGCAGCGCCGGACAGCCCCGACAGGACGCCGATGAACGCGGCGCCTGACCGGCCAGGAAGGCCAGCGCGATGACGTTGATGAGCTGGCCGGCCACCCAGTCCAACACCACGCCGCCGATCCCGCCGACCGACCCGATGCCGGCCGCCTCGCCCAGGAACACCGACAACACGTCACGGTTGGTCGCGCCGAGCGCCTTCGTCACCCCGATCTCGCGCGTGCGCTCCAGCACCGCTATCGCCATCGTGTTGGCGATGCCGATCGCCGCGACGAGCAGCGCGATCGCGCCCATCCCGCCGAAGATGACCTGCAACACTCAGAAACCTGGTTTCTTAAAGAAACCAGGTTTCTCCGTGTTACCTTTCGGCCCGAACGGCTCGCCGGGATCGGGGCTGAGCACGGGCGTCGGGCGCACGCTATCGAGTCCGATCAGTCCGAGGAAGGCGCGCGCCAGCATATCGAAAAACGATTCCTCCGTCTGCGGCGGGCTGCCCTCACCGCCGGGTTGGTTCGGATCGATCGGCGGCTCGGGCTGCGGCAGCACTTCGATCTCGAGCGTGTCGCTGATCAGCTTCGACTCGTTGAAGTCGTCCACGTAGTTGACGAGAATCGTCAACGTGAGCGGGCCGGGTTCGAGCGGCGGGGCTGGACTCAATGTGGTTTCAACAAGCGGTATCGGATGTCACTCAGGCTCAAACGAAAACGATCATAAGCGGAGAGAGGTTCCCCGTCAACTTGTGACGGACGGGTGGGGTTGCCCGGATGCATCCAGAAACCAGGTTTCTTGACGAAATGGTTTCTCAAGCTAGGTGACGACGATAGGCGTGCCGCCCTCATCGACCAGCACGACCGGCTCGGCATAATCGGTTGCCGGGTGCGACCAGCGAAAGAACCACAGCGCATCCGCCGGGGTCACGTTGACGCAACCGTGCGAGCGGGGGTGGCCGAAGTCGTTGTGCCAGTACGCGCCGTGAATCGCCGCGCCGGCCGTTGTGAAGTAGGTGCAAAAGGGCACGCCGGGCAGGTCGTAAAAATCCGAGCGTCCTTCGCCGCCCCGCATGTGGCGCGAGGGTCGCTTGCGCACCACGCGATGCCGGCCCGCGGGTGTGGTGTAGTTGAGCGTCCCCAGACCTTCGATGGTAAAGTAGGTGCCGGTGGCGCAGATCGTCGAATGCACCGCGACGCCAGCCTCGTAAGCCGTCACCCGCTGCTGCTGGATGTCTACTTCGACCATTTTGTCTTCCACGTCGGGCGAAAGCGGCGACATCTCGCTCGGCGGGATCGGGCGAACGTGATCGGCGCGCGCGTAGTGAATCAGCCCCGAAATGAAGTCATCCCTGATCCGATACCACCACACGCCCCGTGGGTCGCGCTGGGCGTCGATGATGAGGTGAACCGAAGCGTAATACAGGCGATAGGTGCGCCGCGCATCGGAATTGGGACGGGCACGCGCCTCGGTGAAGGGCACGCTGATCTGTCCCCAGAAGCCCTGCGGCGGCACAGCGCGCACGACCCAGCGCTGCCGTTCGTCGCGCACGGGTTGAACGTACGACGAGTACACCCAGCCGGTGCGGATGCGAAACCAGCGCGAGTTGTGCTTCGCCAGCCCGACCGTATCGGCTTCCTCGAAGATCGGCACGATCATATCGCGCTGCAAAGCGCCGCTGACCTCGCTCTCCGGATCGGGCGCGGCATAAATCCTCACCCGGGGCTGCGTGACGCGACCCAGTGTATCGGGCAGCGGCAGCCAGTCGCCCTGAGCGGCGATGGGCGATCCCAGCCAGGGCGCGATCAGACCGGTCCCGGCCAGCTGGAGGAAGGTGCGTCGGTCGAGCGACTGCATCGGAGTGAGTCCTGGTAATTTTTAGAAGTTCAGGCAGCGGTTGTACGGCTGTCCATGCGCCGCCGCTGCACTGCGGCGCGAACCGACTGAAGTTCAGGCAGCAGTTGCACTGCTGCCCGGCTCCGCAGTGCAACTACAGCGCGAACTTACTGGGGTGGTCCTTGACTGCGGTGTTGGGTCGAGTATAGCGAATTCGGCTGGTGATGCAAGTGGCGAGAAGCTAAGCGCTTTCCGCCGAATACGCAACATCGATCGGATGATGTTGGAGACGGCAAAGCGTGACTCCGATCCTATTGCGGCACTGAGGCTACGCCGTTGTCGCCAGACCTCCGAGGTCTCAAGCGCGATCTGGCGCAGCGTCTAGATTGATTTTGATCTCCCACACCCCAGCTTCCAGCTTTTTCTGGGCGGTCAGGCCGCTGCGCTGGATGAAGCGCATGATCTCGGCGTTGCTATAATGAACGGTGGCGAGGAAGGCGTGCACACCTTGCCCTCTGGCATACCCGACGAGCCGATCCACTAAGATTGTCCCCAGGCCGCGCTCCTGATAGTCGTCTTGGACGACAATCGCTGCCTCGGCCGTATCGAGCTGCGCCGAGTCAATTGCGGCGTAGCGCGCCACGCCGATGAGCTGCTCTGGCTCTTCGGCCAGCGCTGCGACGATCGCCATGCGCGTCCGATAGTCCACGTTCGCCAGCTGCTGCGCGTCGCGATCGGGCAGCGCCGTACGCTGGTCGAGAAAACGCAGGAAGATGCTCTCGGTGGACAGCCGCGCATGCAGCGCTTGCAGCCGAGGCGCATCATCAGGCTGGATCGCGCGGAGGCGCACCGCTGTGCCATCACGCAGCGTCACCGTTTCGGGCGGATAGGCGTTGGACATGGTCTGCTCCTCACCTGCAGATAGGCAGATTATACGCCGGTACGCGGTAAACGCGCGTAGGAAACAGCGTGTGCACGGAAAACCTGTCAGACGGCAAGACCTGCGAGGTTTTGTTTAGAGCGCGTTACGGCGAAAGTGCCCGCATAAACCTCGCAGGTCTAATGAGCTGACAACGTTTGCGTGCGCAGGAAATAGCTGCGCGCTTGCCCGTCGATATGTTGTGCGCTACAATCGGCTCGCGCCACTGACGGCACAAGGAGCCAGCATGAGCAATCGTCTAGCGAGAATGGTATTGAGCCTGGTCGTGGGATCGATCGGAGTAGCGATCGGCCTGTACTTTGGCCGCTTCATCGCTGGCGGCGTTGGCTTGCTGTTTGCCTCGTCACGGCAGGCGATCCCTATCGCCACCAGCACGGCGTGGTGGGCTTTCATCGGCCTGATCGGCGGGCTGGCGCTGGCTTTTAGCGCCGTGCGCAAGCATCGTGTTTTATTAGTGCTGGCCTCGATTGTGGGTTTTGCGTTGGGCGGCGCGATCGCGGCTTTGCCGGAGGCGAGCCGCATCGATCGCAGCGCGCTGTTGGCAACGCTGGCCGTGTGGCTCGGTGGTGCGCTGGCGGGATTATTGTTGGGTCTAGGGGCGCGGCTTGGTGTTCGCGCACTCGTGCTGGCCGCTGCCGGGGCGCTGGCGATGTTTTTGGCGCGATCACATCTGGAGGCGTTGATCCCGCCATCCGACGTGTTCGCGTTGCTCGCGCCGGGCGCGCTGCTCGGCGTAGTGCTGGCTGCGCTTGCGCCCGAGAGGGCAGCGGCGCCGCCCGCGTAACCACGCGCAGGCTGCGAGCGCGCAAGCGCTGGGGTTACCGGGTATCACCCGTGGTTGGGTACAACGGGGGATACTGCTCTAAGAGCGTCTTGAACAGGAAGTGAGGCGTGCTGCTCATCCGCGCTTGCTGTGCTCGGCGCAGATGTTCCTCTGCTCTGGCGAGCGCCTCTTCAGCCGACGTGAGTATCGTATCGAGCCGTGTGCCTACGGTCGTGGGTGATTGATCCGGCGTGGCTGGCAGGAAGATCATTTCAGACATCGTGCGCCCCTTTAAGCTCGATGACCTATGCACTATAACCCCGGTTCCTGCACGTGATTCAGGCTGGCTGTCTAAGCACGGTATGAGTTTCGTGCCGCTATGGTATGGATTGAAATCGGTTGAGAGGCTTTCATCTTTTGCACACTGGCTACGGACGCGGTGTGCGCTTATCGATCGGGCAGCGCCTCAAGGGCTAAGTTCGCCGGTTAAGAATCGTAGGAAAGGCTCTATACCCGATCGAACCGAAATGACGCTGATCCCAACGCCGATTCGCGCGCGGCAGTTTGGGGAAAGTTATCGATTAGAATTTCCGAGAGGATGGTTCGGATGGAATCGATCGTGCTTAGACAGGCTCACAGTTCAAGACGACTGCTCGTCGTGTTTCCGCATCCAGACGATGAAACGTTCGGTCCGGGCGGGACGATCGCGCGCTATGCGCGGGAGGGCGTCGCCGTGCATTATGCCTGCGCCACGCGCGGCGAAGTCGGCAGCGTCACGCCAAAACTGCTCGAGCCGTTTGAGCACTTGCCGGAAGATCAGCGCCTGGGTGCGCTACGCGAAGGTGAGCTGCGGTGCGCCGCCGAGAAGCTCGGGCTGACCGGGCTGCATCTGCTCGGTTATCGCGATTCGGGGATGCCGGGCGCCCCGGAGAACCGCGACCCGCGCGCCTTCGTCAACGCCGATCCGGATGGGGTGACGGGCCAGGTGGTGCAGTTGATCCGATCGATCCAACCCCAGGTGATCATCACCTTCGATCCCTTCGGCGGCTACGGCCATCCCGATCACATCTTCGCGCATCGATGCGCGATGGAAGCATTCCGCGCCGCCGGCGATCCGACGCGCTATCCCGAAGCCAACATGCCTTACCAGCCGCAGAAGCTGTACTGGACGGCGTTCCCGCAACGCTGGCTGCGCTGGTCCGTGCGGCTGATGCCCATGCTGGGACGCGATCCCTCGAAGTTCGGCCAGAACAAAGATATCGACTTGCGGCGGATTGTCGAGCAGGCGTCGCCGCATCCGATCACCACACGCATCGACGTCTGGCCGTATTACGCGATCAAATCTGAAGCGTCGGCGTGCCATGCCAGCCAGGCCGGCCCGGTCAGCTCGTTGGGCAGCCTGCCGCGTTGGCTGCAACGCCGGGTCTTCGGCTACGAACAGTTCACCCGCGTGGAACCGGCGGTAAACGGGAATCGGCTGAAGGAACGAGACCTGTTCGAGGGCGTCAACGAATAGGCAAGCCTCGCGCGAAGCGCGACCCCCGCCCGAAGGAGGGGCGGGGCAGGTGGTAGGCGAATAAACGAATGCAAGAGTCGCATCGCGGCGACGATGACAAACGCATGTAGGAGTTGCCTCCCGGCGACGACGAACAAACGGATGCAGAGGTCGCCGGGAGGCAACGCTGGATAGCTCATCGCACGACAGGAGGTCTTAACATGAAACGCGCGCGTCTTTGGGTAGGGGCAGTGCTGCTGATCGGTTTGATGTTCGGCGCCTGGCCGGCGGCGGCGGCGGACAGTGTGTCGGTTGGCATCTACAGCATCGCCGCATGCAAAGATGTGTCAACGGTGACGGTCAACGGATCGTCCACCTATTCAAACAATCGACTCGACGTGAGCCTCTATCATAAGAATGACAAAGGCCAGGATGTGCTGCTCAAGCAGGTCTTTTCATCTGCGTTCGGAGCGGGCCAGTTCATGTTGGCGGTGACCGTGCCTTACACCAACACAGCCGCGGCCGAAGGTGAAGCGCTACGTGTGGAGGTGCAGGCGCAGCGCTTGAGCGGCAACACCTATGTGGACGTGGGCAATCAGGTGGTGCAGAACGTGACCGTGGCGGATAGGAACTGCTTCACCAAGTGCAGTGTCACGGTCGACGCCACCGATACAGCGCCGGCTGCCGGCACGCTCACGCTGCGCACCCACTTCGGTGAGTGGTTCCGGCCGGAAGGTCGTTTGCAGGGCGCCATGCCCGTCAGCGCCGGGAAGAAGGCGCGCGTAGTGTTCGTCGGCGTTCCGTGTAATTGGCCGGTGCGCGTCTGGTACTATCCCAAAACTGGCGATAAGACCCCGAAGCTGCTGCCGGCGCAATATTGGCCGAACGAATACCAGGCGAACCAGCTGAACGGGACCAATCCTTACACGACTTCATTCGCTAAGGGCCTGAAGCCGACTCATCCACTCGAAAGCGACGATCCATTCGTCGTGAAGTGAATGGATAGCTGCTTCTCTATAGACCAGGACTTACGCAGTTGCATGTTGCTGCCGCAGTTGTACGGCAGATGGGGCGGCGGCAGTGCAACTGCCGCACCAACTGCGTAAGTCCTATAAACACAAAACTCCCGCCCTTGTGTGGAGGACGGGAGTTTGCTTTTATAGGTGCTCGACTAGTACCCCGACCGCCTCATTCTGCGGGGTTCGGACGGCACAACCCTCTTCGCTGCGCTCGTGGGCAGGCCGCCGCCCTCTTTAGAAGGCAATGAAAGGCGGCGGCTGGCACTGCCGTCCGCCGCAGTGCTGGCCGCCGCCCTCTTATAAGAAGGCAGTGAAAGGCGGCGGTCATGCGGCAGGAACTATGCAACTTCAAGTTGTCGAAGTACTAGCCTGAAAAACACGGCTCTTGACACAGAATGACCTTGATCTTGACAGGCGTATTGTGAGTAGATTGTGAGCAGTTGAGCCGAGTTTCTCTAATTTGACATCGCTTCAGAAAGGGGGCAATCAACATGGAACGCCATTTTCGACACAAGGCACTGCGTGTTGGCATAACTCTACTCGTCGGCGTGAGTTTTTTAGTGTTCGCGATGCTGCTGCTTCGAGCAAACTCGATTGTTCAAGCCACGGGTATCAAATCTTCACAAACGATTGGTAGCCAGGTTAGCGACATAGCCAATCCAGCCTGTGAAATGACATCCACTGTACTGGCCGCGTATCAGGTCTGGCATGGGTTGACACAGACTCACCAGCAGCCGCCGCCCTATCTTTCCATCGATCCCGACGTGATCTCCAGACACATTCGATCGGCTCAGGCGCAGTGTATTGATGGGTTCGTGGTGGACTGGTACGGGCCGCCCACCGGTCTGCCAAATGACGAGCGAGGTTACATGGATCAAGCGACGGCTGAACTTCTACGCCAGTCGGCGGATCGTGGATTCAAAGTCGCCTTGATGTATGACGAGGGGGCGCTCTCAAGTGTAACGGCCAATACCACAACACGGGTGATCAGCGATCTTCTTTACGCCAGACAATATTTCACCCTGTCGAGTTATCTCACGATCTCCGGGCGCCCGGCTCTCTTTATCTTCCCCTATGACAATGTTGACCCTCATATCGACTGGTCAACAGTCCGCCAACAGTTGGGCATCTCCTTCACCCTGCTCGATAAAGATCCAGACCCGAACCAACTCGCACACGATGCTTTGTTCGATGGGTTTTACGCTTGGGTGTATTCACCTTCCTGGCCGACGAGCACTCTGGACTGGGGCGAGGATTACTTGAAATGGTTCTATCCGGCAATGAAAACATCGCCTTATGTGACTAAGACCGTCGTTGGCGGTGTATGGCCGGGCTTCGACGATAGCGGGGCTGCGTGGGGGCAAGGTCGCTATATCTCACGGCGCTGCGGAGCAACCTGGCTCGATACCTGGAACCTGGCCAAGCAATATCAGCCTCCCTTGGTGTTGATCGGGACCTGGAATGACTTCGAAGAAGGCACAGACATTGAGTACGGCATCCTTCCAAAGCCAGCATGGCAGGAAGACTTCGATCCCATTCAAAGGACCTGGATGACTCCGACGGCGAGATGGGAAGACGTTCCCGGGCCTACAGCCATCTTGCGTGAAAACAACCCTGCCGAATCCTTTGGCAAGGTGGAATCGGAGGTCATCACGGCGAATGTAGATCTTTATCCCCTGCTACGGGTCAACGTCACAGCCGTTGACGCAGACGCCAGTTACACCGTCCAGATTCTGGATAAGCGCACGGACATCGCAACAGATGTGCTCAAAGAGATCACCGCGCCCGGCAGGCACATCGTCAACCTCGCTCAACAAATGGGGTGGCAAGGCCCGCAATCCTTCACGCTCAACATCTGGATCGGCGGCGAGGGAAAAACCGCCACATTCGATCGTGTGAGTATTGAGGCGTGTTACTACATCTACCTACCCGCCGTTATCAGGTGAGGCAAATCCACTACACGTGACCCATTGTTACCGAAAACACACGGCGACGCTCAAGTGAATGTCTGCTTGGCTCCGAATAGAGCCAAGCAGTTTCTTGTTTGAGATAACTGTTCTGTGTCTTTTGGACAGGACTTACGCAGTTGGCGCGGCAGTTGCACTGCCGCCGCCTCAGCTGCCGCAGTACAACTGCGGCAGCAACATGCAGCTGCGTAAGTCCTGTTGGATTCTAGTTCTGGTCACAGTTTTTGTCCAACCGGTCGCCAATTGAGCCTTGCATCATTACTTGCATCTCCGCCCTAACCGGTTATACTACCTCCCGGCAACTTCGATTTTCCGTGCAACTCGATCCAGGAGACATGCAATGTCGTCCTGCCCCTCGTGCGGGCGCGATGTCGGTTCGCACGTTACCTGTCCCCACTGTGGCGCGAACCTTAAACGCCGCCTGACCATCAGCCTGTTCGGCCTGCTCGCGATCCTGCTGGCGGTCGGCGGGCTGGGGCTGTTGTGGTACGTCTCCGTCAATACGGCGCTCCCCACGATCCGCATTGGCCAGATTCAGGCGGCGCAGAACTATGCTTACGTTCGCCTCGACGGCGTCGTCAAGCGCAGCCCGCGTTTCAACCCCGATTCCGAAGCGCTCACGTTTTGGATCGACGACGGCAGCGGGCAGATGCTCGTGTCCGCGTTCCGCTCGGACGCGCGCGCGTTGATCGCCGCCGATCGCGTGCCGGCGCTGGGCGATCGTATCTCGGTCGCGGGCACGTTGCGCGTGCGCGACGATACACCGTCCTTGACGCTCAACTCGCCGGATGCGCTGACGCTGTCGCGCGCGATCGATGCCGCGCAGGCGCGTGAGCTCGGCGCGCTGTCGGCGGCCGATGCCTTCACCGCCGTCACCGTGCGCGGGCAGGTGCGCGCCGTGCGCGAGCCGCCATCTGCGGGCGGCCTGCGCTTGCTCACGATCCGCGACGCGACGGGTGAAATCGATGTGGCGATCAGCGCCGACATGGCAAGCTGGGGCGCGCCCGCTCCCGAAGTGCAGACCGGCGCTTCGATCGAGGTGACCGGCGTGGTCACGCTGTACGAAGACGAGCCGCAGCTCACGCTGACACGCGGCGATGGCTTAGCGCAGCTGAGTGAGCCGATCGAGATCGCGCAGCTCACGCCGATCCGGGGATTGGGCGACGATGACCTCAGCCGCTGGGTGCGGGTTCAGGGCACCATCGCCAAAATTGCGCCGTTCTCCGCCGGCGTGAAGTTCACGCTCAACGACGTGCAGGGCCAGGACCTCATTCTGCTGCTGTGGCAAGATGTCTTCGAAGCGCTGCCGGATAGCGCCGACTGGCAAATCGGCGCCGAGGTGGCGGCGCAGGGGCAGCTGAATTCGTTCCGGGGTGAATTGGAGCTGGTGCCGGAGGTCGCGCTCGACGTCGCGATCCTGAATCGCGCCATCGTCGAAGCGCCGCCTACGCTCAACCTGACCGGCATCGGCACGATCACCCAAGAAGACCTGGGCCAGATGGTGTTCATCAGCGGGACGATCGAGAGCGCCGATCGGTTTACCAGCGGCGTGCGCTTCCGGGTGGAGGATCACACCGGTTCGATCCTGCTGGTGCTATTCAGTAACGTGTATGAACAGATTGAAACCGGCGACCGTTTGGAAGATGGCGTGAGCGTCTCGGCGCTGGGTCGGGTGAGCGAATTCAACGGTGCGCTGGAGATCGTTCCGCCGAACGGCGCAAGTGTGCGGGTCTTGCTGGATACTGAGATCGCCCAGGTCACACCCACGCCGCCGCCGGCCCCGACAGCCATCCCCCTGCCCACGCTCACGCCCGGCAACGTGACGACTGGCACGTTTCAACCGACGCCTCTACCGAGTTTGACCGGCACGCCCTCGCTGACGCCCTTGCCCGATTTGACCGGCGCGCCAGCACCGACGCCGCTGCCCGACCTGACCGCCACGGCTGCGCTGACCCCTGCCGCCGGCGAGGTGATGACAATCGGCTCGCTCGATGCCTCGCGGATCGGGCAGCAGGTGACAGTGCGCGGCCAGGTGATCTCGGCATCCAGCTTCTCGGCCGGGTTCCGCTTTACGCTGAACGACAACTCCGGTTCGATCCAGCTGGTCTTGTTCGACGGTCGGTACCGCGAACTCACAAATCGCGCGGAGCTGAATCTCGGCGCGCAAGTCAGCGTCAGGGCGATGCTGGCCGAGTTCAACGGCGCATTGGAACTCCAACCAGCCGTCGGCAGCGACGTCAGCATCGAGCAACCCGGCTCATCGTCGATCGTCAAGACGCGCGCGATCAACACGCTGTCCACGGCCGACGTGGGCACCCTCGCCGCCGTCATCGGCGACGTGTTGCGCGTGGAAGGTTTCTCGTCGGGCATCAGCGTGTTCGTCAACGACGGCACAGGCGAGCTGCGCATCGTCATCTTCAACAACGTGTTGAACTACGTTCCCAACGCGCCCGCGCTGCAGGCCGGCGCGAAGGTGCGTGTGACGGGTCGCGTCGACGAGTTCAACGGTGCGCTCGAACTGGTGCCGGCGTTGGGTTACGATGTGGCGGTGAATCCGTGAAGGCCATACCTGCTACCTGTTTACTTATTTACCAGTATGCAGGTAGACAGGTAGACAAGTAGCAAGTAACAGGCAGATGGACACACTCATCCTGATCGGCCTGGCGGTGCTGGGCGCGGTGGCGTCAGCGGGGCTGGCGCTGATCCCGGCGTTGCACATCTACAACGTCGCCGGGCTGCTGATCCTCGTCGCCGGTTCGCTGTCATCTATCCTCAACCTCGATCAACTAGCGCTGCTGTTGCTCGGCATGGTCGTCGGCTACTCGATGCTGAACACGATCCCGGCGACATTCCTGGCCGCGCCGGACGAGTCGGCGGCGTTCATCGTGCTGCCCGCGCAGAAGTGGCTGCTGCAGCGGCGCGGTTACGAAGCGGTCGTCCTCACCGGCGTCGGCGGGTTAGGCGGGCTGGCGGTTGTCGTCGCGCTCAGCCCGTTTGCCGGCGAAGCCGCGCGCATCCTGCAAGCGATCGTCGCGCCGCACCTCGGCTGGATCCTGCTGGCCGTCAGCGCCTTCATGCTGATGTCGGAGTGGCCCAAAGCGGGCGAGCGCGGCCGGACGCGCATCGGGCGTTTCCTCGCCGCGTGGACCGGGTTGGGCGCCGGGATTCTCACCTTCTTTTTGTCCGGCCTGCTCGGCTTCATCATCATCTATCGCAGCGTCGTGCCGACCGAGGTCGCGTTTCAGAATTTGCTGCCGGCGTTCCTCGGCTTGTTTGCCGTGCCCATGGTCCTGGCGAACTTCATCATGGGCACGCGCATTCCTGAGCAATACCTGTCCACCTCGCTCGACGTGTCTCCGTCCCACTTGCTGCGCGGCATCGCTTCGGGCACGCTAGGCGGGTTGTTCGCCGCGTTCTTCCCGGTGGTGACCGGCGGCGTCGGTGGGTTCCTCGCCGCGCATGCGACGGCGCAACGCGACGACCGCACGTTCATTCTCTCGCAAGGCGCTTCGAAATCGGTGTACTACGTCGGCGGCTTTCTGTTGTTCTTCGTGCCGGGCCTGCACCTGGCGCGCGGCGGCATGGCGGCGATGCTCAGCACGATTTACACGCCGGCGACGCCGTTGCTGTACTTTACCGCCGTGGCGGCCATCGCGGTGAGCGGGGCGGTTTCGTTCTTGCTGTTGATCGCGTTGAGCCGCCTGGCGATCCGCGTGGTCGAGCGCGTTCATTACCGCGTGATTAACGCCGCGACGCTGGCGATCCTGGTCACGCTGGTGGCTGCGCTGACTGGTCCCGGCGGGTTGCTGATCATGCTGGCCGCAACGGGCATCGGCCTGATCCCGACGCTGTTCGGCTCGCGGCGCATGAACTGCCTGGGGGTGTTGCTGCTCCCGATCACACTCAACCTGCTGGGACTGGGGCCGTCGGTGGCAAGGCTGCTGGGACTGATCTGAATGTAGAATGAAGAATGAGGAATGAGGAATGAAGAATGAGGAATGAGGAATGCAGAATGCAGAAAGGGGGAAATGTGGCTAGCAAAGCGCCGCGCAATATTCAAGAGCGAACATTTGAATTCGGCCTCCGGATTGTGAGACTGGTCGATCGACTGCCGAGGACGCTATCGGCGACAGAAATCGGACGGCAGATGTTGCGCTCCGGCACATCGGTCGGCGCGAATATGGAGGAGGCGAAGGGCGCGGAAAGTCGACGTGACTTCATCCACAAGACCAGTACGGCATACAAAGAGGCGCGCGAAACTTTTTATTGGTTGAGCCTGATCGATGCTGCCGTTCTTTGTCGTGACCAAGAAGTTCTTTCGCTTCGTCAAGAATGCGATGAAGTTATCCGTATCCTCCACACCATCTTACGCAAGGCACGCTCATCACAGCAAGCGGCGTAATTTTCTTCATTCTCAATTCTTCATTCTCAATTCTTAATTCTACATTCTGCATTGATATGAAGGGCATCACGCATTTCGTCAGCGGCATCGCCGCCGCCACTTTCATTCCGGGCGTGGTCGAACAGGCCGCGGCCGGGTCACTGCTGCCGGTGCTGGGCGGCGTGTTCGGCCTGTTGCCCGACACGCTCGATTTCAAGTTCGCGCGCTACTTCGAACGCGCCGAGCAGATCGACCCGGACCCGCGTCACCCCGACCCGCAACTGATCGCCGACCGGCTGGCCGAGGCGATCGATCGGGCCTACAAGCGCAATCAGCCCGTCCGCGTGCGGCTGCACACGATGAAGCTGGGCGTCGATCTATGGCGGCAGTATACCGTCCGCTTCGACGCCGAGAACGGCGAGATCGCCGTGCGCATCGGGCCGACGGTGAACACCTCGCAGCTGGCGTATGCCGGTTCGGAAATCGAAGGACTGAAGGAGGCGCGCGCGAAAGTCGAAGCGCCGTTGGTGTATACCTATGGCGAGGAGATGAAGATCGATATCTTCGGCGGGCCGTCGTTCGCCTTCAAGCGCGTCAAGGACAAGGTCGAGATTCAATTTCTGCCATGGCATCGATCGTGGTCGCACTCGCTCGTGTTGGCGGCGTTCCTCGGGCTGGCGACCGGGCTGCTGCTCAATGCCACACTCGGCTGGGTGATCTTCGCCGGCATGGCCGTGCACATTCTCGAAGATCAGCTCGGCTACATGGGCAGCAACCTGTTTTGGCCGCTCACCGAGAATCGGGCCGGCGGGCTGCGGTTGATTCACTCCGGCGACCCGATCCCCAATTTCGTCACGGTCTGGACGGCGCTGGTACTGATCCTCTTCAACCTCGATCGGTTTTCAGGCGAGCCGCCGTTCTTCCAGCCGGTAGTCTTTTTGACCTTTGCCCTGGCTGTGCCTGTCGGCGGGCTGTTGTCGTTCTACTTCATGGGCAAGCGGCGCGGCTACCAAACGATCGAGGCGGCGAAACAGGCGGACGTGATCCAGGAGCTCGTAGAGACGGAGGTATAGCGGTCAACGGACTTGCCAACGGACAACCCTCGCGCGCAGCGCGGGGGTTGTCCGCTTAAGAGTCCGTTGACGGCTCTATCCGCTTTTCTGGAGAAGGCAACGCATGATAACCGACTACATCCGCACGCTCTACGCTTACAACGCCTGGGCGAACGGGCAGATTCTCGACACGGCCGCGCCGCTCGACCCGGCGCAGCTGTTCGCCGGCGGCGGCGCGAGTTTCGATTCGATTCACGCGACGCTGGTTCACACTCTCGGCGCGCAGTGGCTCTGGCTCTCGCGCTGGCAAGGCGTGTCGCCACGCGCGGTGCTCAACCCAGCCGACTTCCCCGACCTCGGCTCGATTCGCGCCCGCTGGGAGCAGGTCGAGCGCGACACGCAGGTCTTCGTGGACGCGCTGGACGCATCGAGCTTGGGGCGCATCGTCGAATACACCAACACCGCCGACCAGCCGAACGCTTACCCGCTGTGGCAGATCATGCTGCATCAGGTCAACCACGCGACGCAGCACCGCAGCGAGGTGGCGCTGCTGCTGACGCAATTCGGCCATTCGCCGGGCGAGCTTGACCTGCTGCGGTATCTCGAGCTTTCAAGGACTTAACTACAGCGCCAGAGAGGAGGGGGATGCGGAATGCAAGCCGAACGCGTTCTGGAAACCTGTCTGTACGTGGACGATCTGCAGGCGGCGGCGGAGTTTTACACCCGCGTCCTCGGACTGTCGCTGCTCTCGCGTGTCGAAGGGCGACACGTCTTCTTCCGCTGCGGCGCGGGCGTCTTCCTGCTGTTCAACCCCGCCACGACGATTCAGCCGAACAACAGCAGCCGCGGCGTGCCGACGCACGGCGCGCACGGGCCGGGCCACGCCGCGTTCGCCATGCCGCACGCCGAGATTGCGAACTGGCGCGAGCATTTGCTGCAAAACGGCGTGGCGATCGAAAAGGAAATCAATTGGCCGGGCGGCGGCTACTCGCTTTACTTCCGCGACCCGGCGGGCAACAGTCTCGAACTGGCAACCCCGAAAACCTGGGGGCTGGCGAGTGACTGATTACTGCTCACTCGTCACTGTATCCAGCCCAACCCCAGCTCCTCCAGCTTCGCCTGCGTCGGCATACCGGTGGTCTTGTCCCAACCGGCCAGCTCGTAATACGTGTTCAGTGCGAAATCGAGTTCTTCCGGCGTGACGGTTCGGCCGTCGCTGCGACCGCCCTTGAGCGGCCGGGACAACACCTTCTTGGGCAGCGTATCCTTGTCGCGGCCGACGCCCTCGCGCGCGTTGAAAGCGCGCAGCAGGTTCAAGCGCCGCTCGCCGACGGTCTGAATCTCGTCGATCGTCACGTCCCAGCCGGTGACGGCCTTCATCAGCGCCACTTCTTGTTCAGGGCCAAACAACGTCCAGGCCGGCCCCCACACGAACTGGCACAGCGTGGCCGTGTCCAGGAACGAATAGTTCAGCTGCGTGCGGTAAGCAAACCTCACCTTCTCCTCGTTCATCACGCGGCCCTTCTGCGGGTTCGTCAGGCCGAGCACCTTCAAGCGGCGCAGGTACAGGTTGTCGTTGTGGTTCTCCGGATCGGGCGCGTACATCGGATCGTGCTCGGATGATTGATGATCGGCGCCGAAGGGGTTGACCGCGTAGATCAGCGCCAGGCTCTTCTTGACCTGCGGCATGTGCGCCGGCAGCTCCGCGCCTTTGACCGTGATCAAAAACTCTTCGGCGCCGCGTCCGATCTTTTGCGCGGCAGCTTCCGACCCCTCCGCCAGCACCGCGCCAAAACCCTCCCGACGGACAATCTGGTTGAGCATGGCGATCATCGCGTCGGCATTGCCGAACCTCAGCTCGATCCCGCCCGTGTCCTCTGTCGTAATCACGCCGTTCTCGAACAACTCCATCCCGAACGCGATCGTCGCGCCGCAGGCGATGGTATCCACCCCCCACTCGGAGCAAATCTGGTGCGCCAGCGAGATCGCCAGGAGATCGTTGACGCCGCAATACGAACCGAACGTGCTGATCGTCTCGTACTCCGCGCCGCCGTAGGACGGCAGAATCGTCGTATCCTTGTACTTGGTCTCGACGACGCGCTTGCAGCGCACCGTGCAGGCGAAGCAGGTGTCGTTCTTCTTCAGGATCGTGTCAGCCATCTTCTCGCCGCTGATGTCGTCGCTGTATTCGAAAAAGCCGCTGTTGTAGTTGAACGCCGGGAAAGTGCCGGTCGAGTTTTGGAAGCCGACGACGCTGGCCGTGCCGTAATCTTGCAAGCCCTTCACGTCGGCGTTATCGGGAATTTCCTTGGTGCCGCTCCGATTCATCTCGGCGATCGTCTGCTTGTCGAACACTTCGGGTTTCTTCGTGCCGCGCACCGCGATCGCCTTGAGGTTCTTCGACGCCATCACCAGCCCCAGCCCGGTGCGGCCGAACGCGCGGTTGCTCATATTCATGATCGCCGCGAAGCGCACGCCATGTTCCGCCGCCGGGCCGACCTGGATGACCTCGGCCTTCGACTCACCCACCTCTGCCTTGATCGTCTGCTCCACAGCGCCGGTGGTCAGGTCTTTACCCCACAGGTGACTCGCCGCGCGCAGCTCCGGCTGGCCGTCGTTGATCCACACGTACACCGGCTTGGGCGACTTGCCGGTGATCACGATGCCATCGAACCCGGCGAACTTCAACTCGGCCGGCCAGAACCCGCCCGATTGCGCATCGCCTGCCAGCCCGGTCAGCGGGCTTTTAGCCGTGGCCGTCGCCCGGCTCTGCCCGGAGATCGCCACGCCGGTCGGCGCGCTGATGAAAAACGAGAGGGTGTTGTCGGGGCCGAGCGGATCGGCTTGGGGCGGCGTGTGCTTCAACAGATAGTACAGCCCCATCGCGCTGCCGCCGTAATAAGTTCGGTAAAACGCTGCATCCGGTTTCTCGATCGTCAATGCGCCCTGTGTTAGATCGATGTGCAGAATCTGCCCGGTGTAACCGTACATACTTCCTCCCTACGACAAAGTTGAGCGCTTGCAGTGCGGCGAGTGCTTCGACAATCTAAAGTTGCCTAGTTCCCGCCGCAGTTGCACTGCCGTCCGAACCCCGCATAATTAAGTGGTCGGGGTACTAATAATCAGTCCATGTGAAATTGATGGGCCGTAGCATAGCCCCTGGTGGGCGTTGGACGGGCACAAGGCCCTAGGCTACCCATCAAAATCAAGTGGACTGACCACTAGTATAGATCGAAGCGTGAAGCAGGTAAAGACAGTCGAGTTAGAGTAAGCAGTTAGAGTGAGAGTCTCTAACTCCAAACTCTAACTCTAAACTCCAA
Source organism: Anaerolineae bacterium (assembly GCA_035292585.1). Taxonomy (GTDB): domain Bacteria; phylum Chloroflexota; class Anaerolineae; order Fen-1058; family Fen-1058; genus DASSFZ01. Next base: position 37,672 of record DATDPU010000033.1, read on the forward strand.
CTCACACTTCCTCAGCGAACCGTCTCGCATACCGATCGAACACCGCGTACCCGATCACCAGCATCGCCAGCGCCGTGATCGCCGTGCGCAGGAAGAAGTCCGCGCCGATGGTGTGCCCCCAGTACAACACATCGCGATACGAGGAAATGATCGAGGCCATCGGGTTGACGATGTACACCAGCCGGCGCAGGTCGAACGCAGCGCCGAGCAGGGTCGCCGTTTGCGGCACAGTCTCGATCGGGTACACGATCGGCGTGAGGAAGAACCACGCCAGCATCACGACTTCCATGATGATCTGGGTATCGCGATAGAACACGTTGACGGTAGACAAGATCAGCCCGATGCCGACGGTGAAGATCACCTGCACCAGCAAAACCACCGGCAGCCAGATGATCAGCCACACTTGCCCGGTGAGCGGCACACCCGATAGCCAGGCCAGCGCGAAGAAGACCGGCAGCGCGATCATGAAGTTGATCATGTTCGCGATCACCACGGCGACCGGCAGGGCCGCGCGCGGGAAGTACACTTTCTTGATCAGATGCGCGTTGTTGACGATGCTGCCCGTCGCGCCGATGACCGAGGCCGAGAAGAAGTTCCAGGCCAGGATGCCGATCAACACCGAGACGTGATAGGCGGGCTGGCGGTTCTGCGCCGCCATCACCGTGAACACGATCGTCAACACCAACATCATCAGCAGCGGGTTAAGCCAGGACCAGGCGATGCCCAAAGCCGAATTCTTATAGCGCACCTTCAGGTCGCGCTCGACCAGGTTGCGAATCAGCTCGCGGTAACTCCACAGCTCGCGCAGCCTAGCCCACATCATGCCCCCTCGTAGGAGGCATCTCCAGATGCCGACCCTCCGGATGCCGACCCTCCGGATGCCGACCCTCCAGATGCCGATCCTCCAGATGCCGACCCTCCGGATGCCAACCCTCCAGATGCCGACCCTCCGGATGCCGACTCTCCAGATGCCGACTCTCCAGGTGCCGACTCTCCAGATGCCGACCGAACCCAAGTTCCTGCAGCGCCTGCGTGCGCTCGCCGGCGCGGCGCAGGCGCACGGCGTCATACACGGCCACGATGCGGCGAGCGGCATCCTCCCACGCGAACATCGCCTGGGCGCGCGCCCGCAAGCCGGCCGCGGCGCACGCGCGCGCCGACGGAGTGTTCAAGGCGTACAGCAGTTGCTCCGCCAGCGCAGCCGCATCACCCGGTCGCGCGTAAAAACCGTAATCGTGCAGATATTCGCGATTGATAGGCGTATTGAACGCGATCGTGGGCAGTCCGGTTGCCATATAGTTCAAGACCTTGCCGTTCGCCTCGGTGGCCGACAGCTTGGGCGCCACGGCCACGTCGCCCAGCCGCAGGTAGCGCGGCGCGTCTTCGTACAACACGCGACCGACGAACGTAGTGTGCGCGCTCAGACCGCGCGCTTCCGCCAGCGCTCGATACAGCGGCATGCCGGGGTAACCCATGATTAGAAAGTGCGTGTTGGGGCGCTGCCGGATCACTTGCTCGGCCGCTTCGATCAACAGGTCCGTCCCCTGGTACGGCGCGAGCAGGCCCAGGTACACCACCAGCTCGCGGTCAGCCGGCACGCCCAGATACGAGCGGATCGCGCTCAATTCGATACGGTCGGCTTCGGTGCGCGGGCGGAAGAAAGCCGTGTCCACGCAATCGGGCAACGGGATCACCCGTTCCGGATCGACGCCGAACGTGTCGCGCAGCAGAGCAACCGCTGTGCGCGAGCTGGTCAGGATCGCGCGCGGCCGATGATCGATGCGGCGCTCCAGCCGGCGCACGATCGCGTGAGCCGGGCCGGCCGGGTTCAGGAAGTGATGATCGATCATTTCGCCGGTCAGGCTGCCTTGAAAATCGAACACGAGCGGCGCGCGACTGATCCAGCTAAGCGCCGAACCGATGAGCGCGCCTTCGTGCAGGTGCGCGTGAATGATGTGCGGCTTGAAACGCAGCGCCGTCTTGAGCGCGGTCCAGGACAACAATACATCGAAGGCGATCTTATGCCGCGAGGAGCCGACTTCGTAGTCGGCGTGCCACGGCGTCGGCGCGGTGCGGATGATTTCCAGATCGGGCAGGCTCCGGCCTTTGTAATAGGTCACGATCTGCACGCGCTGGCCGTGCGCTTGCAAGGTGCGCGCTTCTTCAAGAATTCGAACGTGGCACCCGTAGTCGGAAAAGAACGACGTGGGCGCGATCATGAGGATCCGGTAGGGCATGGTGGTCACGGAGAGAATGGGTAGATTGGTAGTTGGTAGGTTGGTAGTAGGTAGACAGGTATCCAAGTAACCAATTACCCATCTACCAATTCCCCTGCTACCTGCTTACCTGCTACCTGCTACCTGTTTACGTTTTACGTTCTTCTTCTTTCGCGTTACGGGCGGCTGCGCCAGCGCCAGCTTCTTCACGCGCGGCAGCCGCTTGATCGCCAACTCGCGTTTCAGGGCCGCGCCGCGCGATTCGCACTCCTCGACGTAAACCAGCTTCACCGGGCTGTGCAGGCGGGTGTACCGTGCGCCGCGCCCGGCGTTGTGGGCGGCAACCCGTTTGGAAACATCGACCGCCCAGCCGGTGTACAACGATCCATCGACGCACTCGACGATGTAAACGAAAGGCATGGTAGTGAGATGGTTGGTTAGTTGGATAGTTGGTTAGGTGCGATCGTCAACTTCTTGCAATAGTCTCAACAGCCGGTCTTCTTCTCTCTCTAATCCCCAATCGCTAATCTCCAACTTCTCCTGATGTCTCCCGATCAACCGGATCGTCAGCTCATCACACCCGGCTACCCGCGCCCACTTGGCCCCGAGGCGGGGATGGTCGCGCAGTACCGCCAACGGTTTCCGCCAGCCGGTGGCCGGGCATTGAGCGAGTTGAGCCGGCGCCCAATGTTTCAACACCACGAAGATCGCGCGGGTCAGCGGGTTGGTGCGCGCCGCAGACTTGCCCACATCATGCAGCAATGCCGCCGCCAGCAGCGCCGGATGGGTCCGGCCCGTGCGTTTCAATTCACGCAACACCCGCAGCGCGTGCGCCTGCCCATCGCGCGGCATTTGCCGGAACAGCGCCTGCGCGCGGGGCGGTAAGTGCCGGTCGGCTTCAGCCAGATCGGTCTCGGTGACGCGCGCCGTCAGCGCGGCGCAGAATTGCCGAGCGCGATACAGCGGTTTCAAAAGCCGAGCAGCAGCTGGCGCAGGGCTGTCACCGGCGGGTTGATCAGCACGCTCAACACGCTCTGGCCGCCGGCGATGGGCAAGATCAGCAGGATGAGAATGAACAAGCTGTACTGCTGAACTTGCTCATACCGGCGCGACCAGGCATACGGCATCAGCCCCCACAGCACCTTCGAGCCGTCGAGCGGGGCCAGCGGGATCAGGTTGAAGACGGCCAGGAACAGGTTGATCACAACGATGAAGAATAAGATTTGCGCCAGCTGCAAGTTGCCGATCAAGAACGAGTTTTCGCCGGCGCGGAAGATCAGCGCCGCGACGATGGCGATCAACACGTTCATCATCGGCCCGGCCAGCGACACCAGAACGATCCCGGCGTTGATGCTGGGCGCTTTGCGCAAGTTACTGGGCGAGAAAGGGACGGGCCTGGCCCAACCGAAGCTGCCCACGGCCAGGATCAGCGCGCCAATCGGATCGATGTGGGCGCGCGGATCGAGCGTCAACCGGCCCTGCAAGGCCGGCGTCTGATCGCCCAACCGCACGGCCGCCCAGGCATGCGCGAACTCGTGCAGCGGAAAGGCCAGCAGCACGATGATACAGTAAGCGATCAGGCTTTCAAGCGAGAATGGAATGAGCATAGCGGCCCCGTTTGAGAAGCGCCGGGCGCCCCCGATCAGGCGCGCGAAATGAGCATGTACCCCAGTGATGTTCGGCGAAGGTCTCCCGAACTGGCATCAGCCAAGTGGTGCGGGAGATGATTATAGCATACGGGCTACTCCACGACCTGTGCCGGGTCGAGCGCCGGCAGGCGCACGCAGAAGGTACTGCCCTGGCCTTCCTCGCTATGCACCTCGACTGTCCCGCGATGTTGCTCGACGACGGCTTTGACCAGGCTGAGGCCCAGACCGGTGCCCTCGATGTCTTCCGTGCCGGGCATCTTCACCCGATAGAAGCGCTGGAATAACTTGGCTTGCGCCGCCTTAGGGATGCCCAAGCCGTTGTCGGACACTTCAAAGATGATCACACCCGCATCATGGCGTACCCGGGCCTGAATCTGGCCCTCGGTCGGCGTGTACTTGATGGCGTTGCCCATCAGATTGATGAGGACCTGGTAGATTTGCACGGGGTCGGCGCTGATATAGGCTGGCAGCTCTTCCAGTTCTACGCTTAGCTGCTGGCGCTTCTCGGCCGCTGGTGGAAGCAGCTCGGCGGCCGCGCGTTGGGCCATCTCGTTCAGATCGATCGGCTGGCGGATTTGTTCTGCTTCCGATTCGATCCGCTCGATATCCAGCAAGTCTTGAATGAGCGTCCGCATGCGTCGCAAGCCTTGCCCGAGACCTTCGATGTACCGGCGCGCATCCTGGCGATCGGGCAGGGTATCTTCCAACAAGTCCAGGTAGCCGAAGGCCAGATTGAGCGGGCTGCGCAGATCGTGCGAGGCCATGCGGATCATCTGCGATTTCAGCTGATCCAGCCGCTTGAGGTCTGAAATATCGTGCAGCGTGAGCACGCGCCCCAGCAGACCCAGATGTTCCGCGCGCACCAGCGTAAGGTTGCCCAGCAGCGTCGTGGTATCGCTGAGCGCCAATTCAAACACGTGCGCCTCCGGCGAGCTGCGATAAGCCTCGATCAGGCCGGGCAGCCGCAGCATATCATCCACGCGCTGACCGATGGCCTGCTCGGCCGTCACACCGAAGAGCTGCTCGGCGGCCCGATTGAATAACTGCACCCGATCGTCGGCATCGGTCACGATCACGGTATCGCCCGTGCTGGCCAGCACCGCGCTCAGGCGCTGCCGCTCGCGCTGCGCGTCTTCGTACAGCCGCGCGTTCTCGACGGCCACGGCGACCTGATCCGCCAGCATTTGCAGCGCCGAGATGTCCTCCTCGCCAAAGGCATCGACATAGCGACTGGCGAAGCCGATGATGCCGATGACCGACTCGCTGGAGCGCAGCGGCAGGATCAGCTCAGACCGTGCGTCGGGACCGGTCACCGATACGAAATCAGGAACCTGTCGCACATCGCTCGTCAGCACCATCTGCCCCGAAGTATAGACGCGCGCGGCTAACCCGTCCGTCACTTTCTGACGATGATTTGCCATGTCGGGCCGCGCCAACGGCCCGGCTTGCGCGCGCATGACGAACTCACCTGCCGCCTCATCCACCGTCAAGATGCCGACATGGTCGACCCCAAAGCGGACTTGAGTGCTTTCGGCGATCGCGGTCAGGATGCGCTCGATATCCCAGCCGGCAGCGATGCGGCGCCCCACCTGGCCGATGGCCTCCATATCGCGCGCCCGGCGTCGAATTTCGGCGCTGCTGCGAATGTGCCCGATGGTGAGCGCGATCTGATCCGTGACGGCCAGCACCGCTTCGGCGTCGGCCTGGCTGAAGCGCTGCATCGGGCGTGAATTGACGAAGAACGCCGCGCCAAACGCGCGATTATTCAAGGCCAACGGTACGGCCAGCACGGCCGGCGTGGTCTCGATCGGATCGAGAATCTTCACGGCATTGTGTTCGATCACCCATTTTGCCAGCGGCGTGCCAGCCGGCGAATCGGGCCGTGAAGCGATCGGCTCGGTGTACGGGCTGCGTGGATGCAGCGGGGCCGGCGCGTTGCGCTGATCGCTCCAGGCCGCGTAGCTGCACTCGCGCGCGTCGATCAGTTCCGCCCAGCGCGGCGCGAGCGCATTGAGCAACGTGTCCAGGCCGGTGGCCCGGCTCACCACACCGCGGATATCGGCGATCATGTGCAGCCGGCGGACGTCGCGCTCGCGCCGGTCGCGTTCGCGGCCGGTCAAGCCTAAGAGCGCCCCCAGGATGACTGGCAGGGTATCGGTCAACAGATGCGCGAAACTGCCGGCTGGGCCGAAGTGAATGGCGAGGATACTCTGAAGCGTGAGGGGTAAATCGCGCTGGGCGAGCGTGGTCAGCGTCAGCACGCCAGGGAACAGCAGCCCCAGCAGGACGCCATAAACCGTATAACGCGCGGCCCAGGTTCTGAACACGATTCAGTCCGGTAGGGAAGGCTCGAAACAGCGGAATGAACTCTTATTCGTGTTCATTCGTGTGACTTCGTGGATTAACATCCGTCAGGGGCAGCCAGATCGCGAAAGTGCTGCCCTTGCCCGGTTCGCTCTTCAAGGTGATTTGGCCGCCGTGCGCAACCACGATGCGGTGCGCCAGCGCCAGGCCCAAGCCAATGCCTTCGAAGTGCCGGCGATCGCTCATATCGGCCTGTGTGAACGCTTTGAACAACAGGCGTTGGCGCTCAACCGGGATGCCGACGCCCGAATCGGCCACGCCGATGACCACGTGCGGCCGGGGAGTCTGGCCTGGCCCCTGCACCGGACTATGCGCGCCGAGCACCACGCGCCCCCCTTTCGGCGTGAACTTGATCGCGTTATCGACCAAATGGCCCAGCGCGTTGGCCAGGCGCGCCGGGTCGGCCGGGATGCGCACGTCCGTCGGCGGTGGAACCGCCTGGAGCGCGACGCCTTTATCACGCGCCCGAGACGAATAGAGTTCGTGCGTCTCCCGGATGACCTCCGCGACGCTGACCTGATCCACTTCGAGTTGCAACTCGCCGCGCTCCAACAGGCTGAAGTCGAGCAGGTTATCGACCAGCCGCTTGAGGCGGCGGCTGTAAGTCTGAATGTTGGAGAGGTGTTCACGCTGGCGCTCGGACGGGAGTGAATTGCCTTCGTTGAGCAATTGGGCGGCCAACAGAATCACCGAGAGCGGCGTGCGCAGTTCGTGGGACACAATCGAGACGAACTCGCTCTTCATGCGATCCAGGCTTTGCAGTTGCGCGTAGGCCTCGCGCAGTTCGCGCGTCTGCTCGGCCACCGTCTGTTCCAGGTGCGCGTTGGCCTGTTTGAGCTCGTTCACCAACCGCCGGTTGTCGATCTCCAGGCTGCGCTGCAGCAGCGCGCGATCGATGGTGAACTGGAGCTGATCGACGTTTTCCACCGGCTTGAGCAAATAGTCGTACGCGCCGTGGCGCAGCGCGTCCAGCGCGGTGTCCAGCGAGGCGTGGCCGGTGAGGATGATGACCTGGGTTTCCTTCGCGCGCTCCTTCACCCGATGCAGCACGCCCAGCCCGTTCAGGCGCGGCATCTGCAAATCGGTCAACACCAGGTCGAACGGCTGCGTGGTGAACAGACGCACCGCCGTCTCGCCGTCGTAGGCGACCTGGACTTCGTAGCCTTGTTGTGATAAATAACCCTGCAAAAAAGCGGCGACATCGCGACTGTCATCTGCCACCAGGATGCGCTGTTTGGCCATCCGGCTTACCTCGATTCTCCAGACCTGCCGGGTCTTGGAGACGAGGCAGGTCTGCACGGATTATACACCCGATGTCCGGCCCGTTCTTGTCAGCGATGGGGTGACGTGCTACACTCGCGTCGATGAGCGACTACGCAACTTTCGCCCGGCTGTACGACTTTTTTTACGAGGGTATTGCCGACGATATCCCGCTGTATCAAGGTTTTGCCGAGCGGACCGGCGGCCGGGTGCTGGAGATCGGCGTCGGCACGGGGCGGGTGGCGGTGCCCCTGGCCCAGGCCGGCTGTACCGTCACCGGTCTCGATTCGTCGGATGCGATGCTGGCGATCGCGCAGGCGCAGGCGGCTAAGGCCGGGGTCGCCGATCGGGTGCAGCTGGTGCGGGCCGACATGCGCCGCTTCGAGCTTGGCGCGCGTTTCGATCTGGTGATCGTCCCGATCAACACTTTCATGCACAACCTGACGCTCGACGATCAGCTCGACACGCTGACCCACATCCGGCGGCACCTGGCGCCGCCGGGCCTGCTGGTGATCGATCTGTTCAATCCCGACCCGACCCTGCCCGATGATCGACGCCTGATTTTGCAGCGGGTTCGGCCTGGCCCCGGCGGTCAACCCGTCCTGCAATTCACGACACGCGCGTTGGATTGGGAGCACCAGGTGTCGGCGGCGATGTTCATTGTCGACGAGCCGAATGAGGAAGGGTTCATCCGGCGCACGACCTTCGCGTTCGAGCTGCGCTTTTTGTTTCGGAACGAGGTGGAGCTGTTGCTGCGCCAGACCGGCTTTACGCTCGAAGCGGTGTACGGCTCGTACGACCTGGCTCCCTTTGAGGCGGGCGCGGAGAAGCTCATCGTCGTGGCGCGGCCCTCACCCTCCCCCGCCTCGCTGCGCTCGTCACCCCCTCCCTCTCCCGATACGTCGGGAGAGGGAGGGGGTTAGGGGGTAGGTGAGGGCGTCGGGTTCTTCACCACCAGCACAGCGGTGTTCAACGCTTCCAGCACGTGCGCCGAAATGTTATCCAGCAGCAGGCGGCTGACGCCGCGCGCGAATTGCGCGCCGACGACGACCAGATCGTAGTTGCCCTCGTGCGCCTCGGCATCGATCTCGTCCAGCACCAACCCGTGGCGCACTTTGATCTCGCCGCGCACGCCCGCCGCGCGCAGCAGGTCCAGCGCGGCGCTCAGGTGCAGCCCCTCGCGCGTGCCATGCGCGATCAATTCCTCGGCCGAGGCCTCCAGGGCGTACAGGTCGGAGTCTTCACTCAACGCGATCTGCGACATCACGTGTAGCACGGTCATGTCCGCCTCGGTCATGGCCGCCACATTCACGGCGAACTGCACGTCGCGCAGGCCCGGCTCGCCCCCGGCCGTGCACACCAGGATGCGGCGCAATTCGCCGGCCGCTTTTTTGACCACCAGCACGGAGCAGGGCGCATACTGCATCACGCGCGCCGAGGTCGATCCCAGGAGGAAGCGGGTCAAACCGCGCAGCCCGCGCGCGCCGACGATCAGCAGATCGTAGTTGCCGGACTCGGCTTCCTTGAGGATCTCTTCGGCGGCATGGCCGCGCGCGATCTTGATCGAGACCTCCGCCTGGGTTGGGCGCAGCCGGGCGAACAGGAGATCGAGCGCGTGCTTGATCGCGCCGGCCTCCCGCTCGTTTTCGAGCGTGCCAAACAACGTCACCTGGTTGCCCGGCGCCTTGAGCAGGTACGTCGCGAAGCGCGCCGCCTGCTCGGAAGGCGCCGACCCATCGGAGCACATCAAAATCCGCACCTTAGCAACTCCCAAACATGATGGCCGATGGCTTACGGCCGATCGCGTATCGCGGAAGGTCAAAAACGGCGGCCCGGCGCGAGGTGCGATAGGCGCGATGCCAGCGGCGCGCCGCTAAAGCAGCAGCAGCAGAATCGGCGCGCCGACCACCGCCAGCATGAAGATGGTCAGGTTACGGCGGTTGTGCGTCACCCGACCGACGAGGTTCAACACCAACCGTTCGTAGCCGCGATACGAAATGGACAAGATCGCCAGCGAGACCAGCGCCACGCTCAACATCTCGACCAGCACGATCGTGAAAGCGGCCGGGTTGTTCATCAACACCGACGCCACCAGCGTATCGACAAACGTGGTGACGTTGGCGCCCATGATGTAGGGCACCACGTTCTCGACGCGGATATAGCCGCGCGCGGAGAGCGGCACCAGCAACCCCAGCGATACCGAGACGGACATCGAAATACTGGTGACGGCCATGCCTAAGCCGAACATCACGATCGGCCGGTACAGCAGGCGCGGCGTTTCGCCGAAGCCGGTGCCGCTGAGATCGAGGTCGGGCAAGGCGCGATCGAACACGTTGAAGGCGACCATCACCACGCCGACGCCGACGCCGAAGATCAACAGGCCCGGCGCCCACGACGTGATCCAGCCCACGATCGGATCGAAAACGGCATCCATCACCGACGCCAACTGGCTGGTGGCCGTGAAGTGTAACGTGCTCAACCAACCGTTCGACAGAATGAGATAACCCAACAGCATCGCCGGCAGGTACGTCGTCCAGGTCGTGAGCAGCGAGACCAACCCCATGCCCAGGCTCCGCTTGGACTCCTGGCCCCGCAGCAAGTAGACGAAGCCGATGAACAGCACGATGAACGACGCGCCCATACGCGAGCCGTTGATCATCATGAAAGCTTCCACGGTATCGACCGCGCCGCCGTTGAACAGACCCAGGGTGGCGGCGGCGACGGGCGATCCGCTCAACACAAAATACGCGCCGAGCCAGCCGAAGCCCAGAGCATTAAACGGGTTGCTGATCAGCGAGGTCTCGCGCAGCAGCGGCGCGAGCGTTTTTGCGCCGGCCTTCATCAACTGGATGGCCAGGATGAAAAAAAACAGGCCCGCCGCGCCATAGGCAATCTTCTGCACGTGAATTCGCGGCAGTCGGCGCATCGGCTCAGGCCTCGCCCCGCGCTTCGCGCGCCAGCCGCGCGTAAAAGGCGGCCAGCACGGCGTGGCGCTCCTCGGCAATGGCGCGTCCGGTGCGTGTGGTCATGCGCTCGCGCAAGCGCGACAGTTTCACCACGTACTCGTGATGCGGGGTGTGCTCGCCCGGCCGGGCCTGGCCGTGTGCGAACCGCTCCGGGTAGTCGGCGGCGACCTCGTCCCACAGCCGCTGGCCGATCACGCCAGTGTAGGCGAACGCGCGCGCCGCGCCGATCGCGCCGATCGCATCGAGCTTGTCGGCGTCGAACAGGCAGCGCGCTTCGAGCGTGTCGGGCGGCGGGCCGGAGCGAAAGCGATGTTGGAGGATGGCGCGCACGACCGCCTCCACTTTTTCGGGTGGCTGGGCTTGCAAAATTTCGCGGGCGCGCCCCGCCGCCACTTCGGCGTGATCGCGCCCCGAGCGATCCCCGCGTCCCACGTCGTGCAGCAGCGCCGCCGCGCGCACGATCGCGACGTCGGCCCCTTCGGCGCGCGCCAGCCGCTCGGCCAGCGCCGTCACGCGCAGCACGTGATCAAAATCGTGGGCGGGATCGTGCAAATCGGCATAGTAGCGACGCGCTTCAGCGGGCTCGATCACGCACGCGCTCCTCGGCAACCTGATAAATGATGCGGGCTGCCCGGAACGCCGCATTCGGTCGAGCGATGGCGCGCGCGTTCACCGACAACTCTTCCAGGCGTCCGGGGTTGTTCAACCAGGCGCGCAGCGTGGTGACGACTTGGGCGGGGCGCGGGCAATACGCCCCGGCGCCGGCCTGGATCACGAATTGCGGGTTGCCTTCTTCCTGCCCGGGGACGAAGTCGAAGAGGATGAGCGGCAGGCCGCGCACCAGGGCTTCGGCAATCGTATTCGAACCGGCTTTGCCGATCAGGACCGTGGCCGCGGCCATCCAATCGGACATGTTGCGCGTGAAGCCCAGCACGCGCGTGGGCATCGGCCAATCGGCGGCTTCCAACTCTTCGCGCAGCATCTGGTTGCGCCCGGTGATGATCACCAACTGCGCGTCCAGCCCGCTCTCGCCGAGCGTGTGGGCGATATCGTAGACCCGACCCATGCCCTCGCCCCCGCCGCTCAACAAGATGATCGGCTTGCGTGGATCGAAGCCTAAGCGCCGGCGCAACAGATCGGGCGGCTCGATCGGATCGAGAAAGCGGGGATGCACCGGCAGGCCGGTGACGGCAACGCGATCGGCGGGCGCACCCCGGCGGATCGCCCGCTCGCGCGCCACCTCGGTCGGCACGAGATAGCGCTCTGCGCCGGGCGCGCACCACAGCGCATGATTCGTGACAATGTCGGTGAAGACGAAGAGGCAAGGGATGCGCAGCCAGGTGAGCGGGTAACTGTAGGTGGGGTGGAAGGAGACGAACAGATCGGCCGGACGATCGGCCAGCAGCTCGCGCATCGCGCGGCGCATGGGCCACCACATGATGCTGGCGCCCAGGCGAATGCGGGCGTGCGTATCGAGCGCATGGAAGAACGCGCCGAGCAGGGGCCGGGCAAAGCGCGCCGTCTGCGTGTAGGTCTGCCGGCCCCGGTTGTAGGGGAACGGCGCGTAGTCGGCCAGCGCGTCGACGAGCTCAACCTGCGCGCAATCGCCGGCGGTTCGGCGCAGGGCTTCGCGCACGGCTTCGGCCGGGGCGCGATGCCCGCCGCCGACGTCGGCGAACAGGAAGACGAGTCGAGCCGGGCGTTGAGGGGTTAGGGTCGACACAGGTCAGGTTGACCGATTGGCAAGCGCTGAGCGATCCGTTGTCGCTGCGCGCCGGACGAAAGTCTTGAGGCGTTTCGCGAACTCCCCACGCGGAAGCAGCACCCGCCGGCCGCAGGTGGCGCACTTGAGGCCAATGTCTGCGCCCACGCGCACCACCGTCCATTCGTAGCCGCCGCACGGATGGGGTTTGCGCAGGCGGACGACATCATCGATTTCTACCTGAACCGGCATGGGGTATCCTATAGCGATGCCCGGTCTTTGTAAGCACCCGAAGCGGGGGGCAGGGGCGCCGACCTGGCACGCCTGGATTATAAACTGTTATGGGCTGACGGACAACACTCGCTGTGGGCCTTCGCCGTTCTCGCGCGTTGCCAGCCGGTAGGAGACGGTCGTCACCGTCGCCCGATCGAGGTCTTGCAGCGCCAGGTTGAGCGCGATCGCCGCGTTCTGGTGCAGCGCTTGCTCCAACAGGTTGTCCATCACCAGATGGCCGACGATGACGTGGATGAAGCCCTGCGGTATTTCTTTGAGCAGGTCTTCGATATAGCGGTGCACCGGATCGGCCAGGTTGCGATAGGGCGAGGGTAGGAGGGTCAGGTAGGCCTCGTCGCCGATACGCTCCTGCCACTTCTGCTTCACGCGCTCCGCCTTGTCCGGGTCGATGGCGACGTGTACGGCGGTCCAGGGGACGCCCAGCGATTTGGCGAAGTTGATGGTGTGAATCGTTCCGGCGTGGACATCGTCGACCAGCACCAGCGTCTTGACCGGGCGCGGGCGGATGTTGGGCCAGCGCGTGCCCTGACCCAAAATGCGCGCCACATCTTTGTAATGGCTGTGAATGCGGAAGAAGATGAACACCAGCGTCGGGATCAGGATGACGACGATCCACGCTCCCTCGCGGAATTTGGCGACCGCGAAAATCAGCATCACGATGCCCGTCATCGTCGCGCCGAAGCCGCTGATAAACATCTTCAGACGCCAGCGCGGATCATGCTGCACCGGGAAGCCGTGCAGCTCGGCGTGCTCGCCGGGCCGCAGGCGGCCGATCGCGCGCCAGCGCCGCACCATGCCCGACTGCGACAGCGTGAACGAGAGGAACACGCCGACAGCGTACAGCGGGATCAAGCGCGTCGTCTCGGCGTCAAACATGATCACCAGCAGCGAGGCCATCGCGGCCAGCACTACAATTCCCCAGTGGAACACCAGCCGCCGCCCGCGATAGGTCAGCTGCCGGGGCAGGAAGCCATCCTGCGCCATGAAGTTCGCCACGCGCGGGAAGTCGGCGAACGAGGTATTGGCCGCCATCAACAGGATGATCGCCGTCGCCATTAGCAACAGCACGTACAGCGCCCCTTCGCCGAAAATGGTGCGGCCGATCTGCGACATGACCGTCTCCGTCATACCCTCGAAGGCATACGCATCGACCTGGTGCGCCAGCAGCGTGATGCCCAGGAAGGTCGTGGTGAGGATGGCGACCAGCACGGTCAGCGTCAGCGCCGCATTGCGACTGCGCGGCTCTTTGAACGCCGGCACGCCATCGGAGATGGCCTCGATGCCGGTCAAGGCGGTGCAGCCGCTGGCAAAGGCGCGCAGCACCAGCAGCACGGTCAGCGGCTGCGCCTGGTGTTCGATGAATTCTCGCGGTGTGACCGCGCCCAGCGTACCCGTGAGTAACTGAATCAGGCCGGCGCCAAGCGTCAGCGCCATCAGGGTGATGAAGAAGTAGGTGGGGATGGCGAACGCCCGCCCCGATTCCTTCACGCCGCGCAGGTTGATCAGCGTGATGGCCCAAATCACCGCCAACGCGATCTGCACTTTGTACGGATGTAACTCCTGAGCGAACGAGGCGATCTGTTCCACACCGTTGGAAATGCTCACGGCCACCGTCAGGATGTAATCGGTCAGCAGCGCCGCGCCGGCGACTTGCGCAACGTTGAGGCCCAGGTTATGACGTGACACGATGTACGCGCCGCCGCCGGTCGGATACGCGTAGATCGTCTGCCGGTATGAAATGGTGACGATGATCAACAGGCCGGCGATCACCAGTGCGATAGGGATCGACAGGCCGAAGACGGCGGCGCCCGCCAGCGCCAGCACGATCAGGATTTCCTGCGTGGCGTAGGCCACCGACGACAGCGCATCCGACGCGAATACGGCCAGCGCGACCCTTTTGCTGATCGCCTGGTGCGGCGCGTCGGCGGTGCTCAGCGGCGGGCCAAATAAAATACGCGCCAACGAGCGGCGCGGCGCCGTTACAGTTGTTGCCATGTGTAGCTCCATCAGCCGGCCGGCAAGCGCGTGGAACCCGGCCGGTCTATCTTCTACCTCTACCCTACTACTACCCCGACCGCCTCATTCTGCGGGGTTGGGACGGCAGTTGCACTGCCGTCCGCCGCAGTTCTGGCCGCCGCCCGCCCTCCTAAACTGCAAATGAGGGCGGCGGTCATGCGGCGGGAACTATGCAATTTCAAGTTGTCGAAGTACTACACTCGTCCCAGCAGCTTGGCCAGCGCTTCGCGCTGCGCCGTCCGCACGACGGCCAGCACTTCGTCAAACGCGTGCAGCACCGTATCGCCGCGCGGGGTGATCACGTCGCCTTTGCGGATCACTGCCGCGATGGTGCAGTCGGGCGGCCAGGGCACATCCTTGATGGCCTGGCCGTTGGCGACGGCGGTCTCGGCGATCTTCTCCTCCACGATTTCCACTTCGCCTTTGCGCAGCGTGAGCAGCGTCAGCATATCGCCCAGCGACATCTCTTCCGCAATCATCTTGGCTATCAGGTCGGCCTGGTTCAGCGCCACGTCCACCCCCATTTCCGACGTGAACAGCCAGGCGTTGCGCGGGTTGTTGACGCGCGCGATGATGCGCGGCACGTTGAATTCAAATCGCGCCAAACTGGTGACGACGAGGTTGGTCTCATCGCTGCCGGTGACCGCGGCGACCACGTTCGCCTTGCGGATCCCCGATTGTTCAAGCCGGGTCGGGTCGGTCCCATCGCCGGGATTGATGATCTCGGCCGGCAGCTCCTGATGCAGCTTAACCAGCACATCGGGCCGCGGATCGATGATGCGAATCGTATGTCCTTCGTCCAGGAGGATCGAACCCAGGTGTGAACCGACCTTACCGCCGCCAATGATCAAGACAAACATGTTCCCTCCGCGCGATGCGTCACTGCGTCCGCACCTGTGCTTCCAGCTCCGCCAGCAACTCGGAAGGCAGGCTCAAATACGCCAGGTCGGCCGTCTGAAACGTTTCGCCGGCCCTGGGCACGAAGGCGCGGCCGGCGCGCGTCACCGCCACGACCAGCGCCCGGCTGTTCAACACACCCGCCAGCGGACGGCCCACCCAGGCGGCGGGAACCTTCACTTCCAGCAGCTTCACTTCGCCGTGACCGATCAGCTCCATCTCGATCAGGCCGGGGTGCAGCAGGAGATGCTGGATGCGCTGCGCTCCCCAGGACGAGGAGGCAACCGTCTGCAAGCCCATGCGCTCATAGACTTCGTAGCGCGCCGGGTTGTAGATGCGCGCCACGACATTGGGCACTTTGTAGATGTCCCGCGCGATCTTGGCGGCAATGATGTTGGCGTTATCGCTGGCGGTGGTTGTGGCAAACGCCTGCGCCGCTTCGATGCCGGCGCGTTGCAGCACGCTGCGGTCGAAACCGAAGCCCTGCACGGTGCGGCCTTTGAAGTCCGGCCCGAGCCGCTCGAAGGCGCCAGGGTTCATATCGACGATGGTCACAGCGTGACCTTGCTGCGAGATGGATACGGCCAGTTCGGCGCCGACCCGCCCGCAACCCACAATGAGCACGTTCATTCAGCTTCCTCCACTGCCGGACAAATCAAAAGCCCACCCCGACGACGGGCGGGCCTTATGCGCGTGTACGCTCGCCTACGTAATTTGCATCCCGATTATAGCGAGGACTGGATCGCCTGTCAAAATCGATCGGCTAACGCGTGAGAATGCGACGGACCTGTTCGGCCGAGCGATTGAGCGCCAACATCACCAGACCCAGTTTCGCCTCGTGGCTGACCATCACGGCCAGCGCGGCATCGGCGCCGGCCGGCACGACCACGATCCCGCCTTCACTGCCATCGATCAGCACGCGACTGATCGTGCCGCGCGCGAGTTGCGCCAGTACGCGATCGCTCAACGCGATGATCGACGCCGCCATCGCGGCCACCTGCGGGCTATCGGCCGGGTTCTCGGCGCGCTTGCGGCGGCCGTTTCCGTGCGGCAAATGCGCGGCCACTACGAACCCGTCCAGACTGACCACGACGGTCCCTTGCAGACCATCCACCGCCTCGTGCAGGCTGCGCAGGATATCCTCGATCTGATTGACGCGATATTCGGGCATAAACTCAACCTGGCCTCCAGGCCACGAAACCACGCAGAGTATACCACGCAACCAACCAACCAACTAGCCAACTAACCAACGAACACTTGTTGGTTGGATAGTTGGATCGTTGGTTACTTCAGCATCGGCAGCTTGATCCCGGCTTTCCTCGCGAATGCGATCGCTTCCGGGTAACCCGCATCGGCGTGCCGGACGACGCCCAGGCCGGGGTCGGTCGTCAACACCCGTTCCAGGCGTTGCGCAGCGGCGGGCGTGCCGTCGGCGACGATCACCTGGCCGGCGTGCTGGCTGTAGCCGATGCCGACGCCGCCGCCGTGATGAAAACTCACCCAGGTCGCGCCGCCGACGGCATTGATCAGCGCGTTCAGGATCGGCCAGTCGCTGATCGCATCCGAGCCGTCGCGCATGCTCTCGGTTTCGCGGCGCGGGCTGGCTACCGATCCGGCGTCGAGGTGATCGCGGCCGATGACGATCGGCGCGGACACTTCGCCCGAGGCGACCAGCGCGTTGAAGCGCAGCCCGGCCCTGGCCCGTTCGCCGTAACCCAGCCAGCAGATGCGGGCAGGCAGCCCTTGAAACTTGACCCGCTGCTGCGCCAGGCGGATCCAGCGCGCCAGGTGCGTGTCCTCTGGAAACAATTCGAGGATGGCGGCGTCGGTGCGGAACAGGTCTTGCGCGTCGCCGCTCAGGGCCACCCAGCGGAATGGGCCTTTGCCTTCGCAAAACAGCGGACGGATGTACGCCGGCACAAACCCCGGATAGTCGAAGGCGTCCTTCACGCCGGCATCGAACGCGCGCTGGCGCAGGTTGTTGCCGTAGTCGAACACGACCGCGCCCCTCTTCTGGAAATCGAGCATTGCCTGCACGTGCCGCCCCATCGACGCCAGCGCGCGGCGCGTGTACTCGGCGGGGTCGTGCTGCCGCAGCACGTTCGCCGCTTCCAGCGACATGCCGTGTGGAACGTAGGACAGCGGATCGTGCGCGGGAGTCTGATCGGTGACGACATCCGGCGTTACACCGCGCAGCGCCAGTTCGGGGAGAACATCCGCCGCGTTCGCGATCAGCCCCACCGATAACGGCTGCCCCTTGCGCCTGGCTTCTTCCACCCGCGTCATCGCCTCTTCGAGATCGTTCACCACCACGTCGAGATACCGGGTCTCCAGTCGGCGTTGAGCGCGCGCCGGATCGATCTCGACGATCAGGCCAACGCCCTCGTTCAGCGTGATCGCCAGCGGTTGCGCGCCGCCCATACCGCCCAACCCGGCCGTCAGCACGAACTTCCCCTTCAACGAGTCCCAGCCGTGCAACCGCGCCAGCGAGCCGAGGGTCTCGTAGGTGCCTTGCAGAATGCCCTGCGTGCCGATGTACATCCACGAGCCGGCGGTCATCTGGCCGTACATGATCAGCCCGGCGCGCTCCCAGCGATCGAAGTTTTCCTGCGTGGCCCAGTGGGGCACGATGTTCGAGTTGGCGATCAGGACGCGCGGCGCGTCGGGATGCGTCTTGAACACCGCCACCGGTTTGCCCGACTGCACCAGCAGTGTTTCGTCGTCCTCCAACTCTTTCAGCGCAGCGACGATCGCGTCGAAGGCTTCCCACGAGCGGGCCGCCCGGCCTCGGCCGCCGTATACGATCAATTCGTCTGGCCGCTCGGCGACCTCTGGGTCGAGGTTGTTCATCAGCATGCGCAGGGCCGCTTCTTGCAGCCAGCCTTTGCACGACAGTTGCGCGCCGCGCGGGGCGCGTATCACTCGTTGCGACATAAGCATCCTCCAGTTCGACGCTGGCCGCAGGTCTTAGCGCAGCACCCCTCGCTGTTCGGGCAGCAGTTGCACTGCTGCCGCCCGCCCCCCTATAATTGCAATGAGGGGCGGCTGAACTGCGGCGGAAATAGCTTTTAAGACAGCCTGAAACCTGCGCCGATAATGGGGAAGTGTTGCAGCTTGATTAAGGCCGGTAACAGACCGGCGTGTTCAGCGTCGAGTAGGCCTTTCGGCCAGTTGTCATGATCGAAACTCTTCGTTATCATTCTTACAAAATGCCAACCTTGATTGTTCCGTCCACGAATCTGGTTACTACGCCGGACATCGAGAAGCTGCGCCGCGAGAGCGTGACGGGTTGGTTGATCACCAACAACAACCGCCGGCTCACCCCGACCTTCCATTACGGCCCTGAAGAGTCGCGCCCGCTCCTGGCGACTGCGCTGCACGAGAGTGTTTCACGCCAGATCGGCGCGGCGATCACCGGCCCGCACGCGACGGCGATTGCCGACCGGTTGGCGTTCGCCGGTTTTACGTTTCGCGACACCAAACGGCGGCTTGCCACCCAGACCATTGCCGTATGGCTGGCGATGCCGTTCGAGATCGATTGGACAATCAAGCTGTATTATGCGGCCTGGTATTCCTATCTGACCAGTCAGGCGCTGGCCGGTTGGTTGGCCTGGCAGGAAGAAGGCATTCTGCCGGTCACCGCGTTGCGCCGGATGCGCGAGCGGCTGCTGCAAGATTCGGTTGCGGTGCTGACCCGTCTCGAGCTGATCGAATTCCTCAAGCACCTCGACACACTCGCCGCCGAGTGGTAAAGCAAATCACTTTCACCTGACCTCCCCGGCAGGCTCTTCCTGGCGTAATTCAGCCGTCGCCTTTCGTTCAATACGTCAGGAAGACGAGGGTCACTTGTCTTTTGACAATTGGCCCATCCGGTATAGACTATGACCGCGCGGTCATTATAATCCACTCGTGCAAAACAGCGCGGCGTAGCAACCCGCTAAAGATCGGTGCGATGTCTTTCCCCGCTCCGTTTGCCACCACCGGTATAACCGAATACCAGAAAAACGCCGACCTGGCGATCTACCTGCTGAATTATCTGGAGCAGACTTGCGATCCCTATGACCACATCTGGCCGGGCGATCAATTAATCCGCACCGTGCAATACACCTGCCACAGCCTGGAAGCGCTCGACCTGCTCAATTTCAAAGGCGTCACCGATCACCTGGCCGGACCGGCCATCGATTGGCTGCTCGATCCACCTCTGGCGCGCGATCTTCCTCCGGAGGATCGCCGCGCGCTGCGCATCTATCCCAGCCGCTTCAAAACTCTGGCTCAACTTGGCCGGTTCGATCCCGATCGGCTGGCGGCCGACTTTGCCGATATCAGCCAATTGCTCGATCTCAGCACCGGCTGGATTCGCAACGCGCCTTACGCGCTCAACCCGCCGCTGATCACGATGATCTGGGTGGACACGCTGTTTCACCTGGAACGTTTGGGCCTGCTCGACCCGACCTGGCTGGCGCAACGGGAGCGCGCCCTGCAAGCGATTGCCACGGCGTTCGAGGGTTGGGTCAATCAGGCCGCCTTTGCTCTGGCGTTCACGTCTGCGTCTGCGCCCGCGTCCTTGTCGGATCGGCTGGGGCTGAGTCGGCCGGGCGAAATCGTCAACTCGGGTGACGCCAGCTATGCCTTCGCGCTGCTCATTCAGTCGGGCAAGTTTGCCGCCGATGCGCCCGTGATCGCTCAAGCGCGGCAGCTGCTCACCACGGCGATCCGGGGACGCCGTCTCGGCGAGATACGCCATACCGACCTGCTGTATTGCGGCATCCAGCTGCGAACGTATTTCCCTGCAGAGACGGACACGCGCGAGGTGGTCGAGGCGTTTGTCGAGGAACTCCGCGAGCGCTATCAAAACAACGAATGCCAGCGTGAGGCGATTTCCTTCCACGCCCTCGTCCTACGTTTGCTCGCCGCGCACCACGGCGAGCGGCTGCGCGAAGCGATTCTTGAAAAACTGTGGCTGCAAACGCGCGAGCTCGCCGAGGCCGAGCAACGGCTGGCGCAGGAGCAAATCGAGGCGGCGTTCATCGATCTGGTCCGGCGCAGTATCCACATTCATCTCAGCCCGGCGCAACCGATCACCGGAACCGCCAGCCGAGGCGAAGTCTACCGCCTACGCTTCAGCCTGACGACCGAAGCCACCGACGATCGCGGCGCGCCGTTCTCGCTGCCGCGCGACTCGCTGCGCCTGATCGTGAAAAAGGGTCCGCCCGAGGTTTTAGTGCGCGCCAGCAAGCGCTACCGTGAGCTGCCCGAACCCTTGCAGCAGCTCTTCGCTCGGCACACGCTTGACGAAGATCGGCGCGAGGCCGCGCCCGGCTATCTGGTCATGCAAGACCTGGCCGACATGCAGCCGCTCTCCGAAATCCTCGATCAACTCGACCGCCCCACCCTGCGCCGCGAAGAGCACGAGAAAATCGCCACGGCGGCGGCGGCGGTCGCCGACGTGATGGCGACCTTGCACGCTTACGATCGCCGCGCCACCGTGGTCGGTCACCAGTTCAACGTGATCTATCTCACGCCGCTGGTGAATTGTCTCAACCGGCTGTGCCAGCCGCTCGCCTTTCCCGAACTCAAGCAGTGGGTCGAAGGCACACTGGAGGCCAACGGCTGGACCTACAAAAAGTTCGATTGGTATCTCAGACGCCTGAGCCAGTTCGAGCCGCGGCTACGCCCGGCCGGGCTGGGCTACCTGCACGGCGATTGTCACAGCCGGAACCTGATGCTCAACCGCAGCCTGACGCAGGCGAAGTTCGTGGACATCGAGACGCTGTCCAAGGCCGAAGACTACGTGATCGATTATGGCTTGCTGATCGAGGACATCGCCGTATATCAGTCGCTGCGTCCCTTTCGTGAGCATGGCCAGTTGGCGCTGGAGCGGGTTCAGACCAGCCGGCCGGGTAATGAAAGCAGCACGTTGGAGAACTGGATCGCCTACCCGGCCTTTCCTGAACGCTCGGAAGTGGCTTTAACTTTTCAGCGCGAACTGCTCCGGCGCCTGGAGCAATACGCCGAGGGTATCGGCGACGCCACCTGGAAGGAACGCTTGTGGGTGGCGATTGCACGCGGGTTGTTCCTGTTGAGCGACCGCCAGCTGACCAGCCATACCATCGAGCCGAAACGCCGCCGCGATGGCCTGAAGCTGGTGCAGGTCGCTTACGCGGAGGCCACCCGCCTGCTGCACGAGTTAATCGACTGTTTGGAACAGAAGGGCAAAACACCTCTACCCGAACTGCCCTTTCCCGGCGCGCATCGACCGCCGCCGCGCGCGCCGGAGAGCCAGGTTTCAGGCTTGATTGGCTCGCTGCTTGAAGCGTTCAAGACTGAGTTCGGCGACATTGCCGACTATCAGCACGCGCCGGGCGCGCCTTACCTCATCGACTACTTTACGCGGCCCGATCATCGCCTGTTCGCCCGATTGCACACCAAGAACGTTGCGCCGACGCTCTATCTCGCCTGCCGCCCCGATCAACTGGACGATCCCCACAACCTGGCTAAAGCGCCGGGCCAGGGCGACTTGGGCGCTCGCATCCCATTGACGCCGGCCACCGCCATCCCCGACGTGTTGGCGCTCGTTCGGCAAGCCTATCAGATCGTGGTTCGTTTGGCCGCTCCAACGAAACAGTAAGAGCGTGTCTCCGGTTCCCCCGGATGCGGCCAGCAATACAACTGCTGTTCGAACCTTGGGTTTGCCCCGCAGTTGTACTGCGGGGTATGAACAGCGATCCAACCGCTATCCAAATTTCTGAGACCTCGAACATCCGACCTCGATTCCTCTGGAAAATCGGATTTTTCTTCCTCAAGAAATAATACCGCCCCAAACAGCATTGTTATTACATGTACAGTCCATTGTATAATGACGTTGCTCCGGACAATCGTCAGGCTCTTGCGCGGAAGGGCTCCCCATGACGAGCGAACGCATCCTCGTGGCCGAGGACAGCCGAGAAGTTGCTGCCTTTCTACAAGGCTATTTGGTGCAACAGGGTTATGAGGTGCAGGTCGTCTACGACGGCGAGACGGCCGTGCGCGTCTTCACGGCCCGCCCCTTCGATCTGGTGCTAACCGATTTGCAGATGCCGCGCCTGGATGGCCTGGGCGTGCTGCATCACGTGAAAGAGCGCTCCAAAGATACCCAGGTCATTATCCTCACCGGTCACGCTTCGCTGGACAGCGCACTCGATGCGCTGCGCCACGGCGCGTATGACTATCTGCTCAAGCCGGTCGACCACGTCGACCAACTCCGCTTCACGATCAACCGCGCGTTGCAGCAGCGCCGTCTGGAGCTCGAAAACCGGCGCTTGCTGCAAAAGTTGCAAGAAGCCAACACCCACCTGGAGCAGCGGGTGGCCGAGCAGACGCACGAGCTGCGCGAGGCTTACGAGCTGCTGAAACGAGTGCGCCGGCACGCCGATAACGCCCGCCTGGCGACGGGTCTGCTGCACCAGATCAACAACGCCGTCGCCAATATCCCCGAACTGGTCGAAGAACTCGAATCGCTCAAGTGGTCCGAAGCGGCGACGGCCCCGCTCAACGAGTTGCGCCTGAATGCCCACGCGGTGGCGCACGTGCGCGACTGGCTGTACCAGTTCGTCAAGATCGGCAACCTGTCGCTCGATCCCGTCGATCTGGTCTCGCTGACCAGCCAGACGATCCATCGGCTCGAAAACCGCCGGCCGCCTCACGTCCGCGTCGTCGGCCCGCACGCGCCGGGCTTGGTGCCGCCGATTCAAGCCGATCGGGAACTGATCGGCATCCTGGTCGACAACCTGCTGCAGAACGCCTTTGAAGCCATTCCGCCTACGCGCAAAGGCTTCGTCGGCGTGTGGATCAAGCCCGAGGCCGAGTATTGCATCTTGGGGATACGCGACAACGGCGTCGGCATCCGGCCTGAGGATCGGGAACAGATCTGGGAATGGGGTTGGACGACCAAGCGCGAGGTTCGGGATAAGGTACACGATCGCGGGCTGGGTCTGTACGCCAGCCGCGAGATCGCCTTCGCGCATGGCGGCGCGCTCGAGCTGGAAAACAGCGGGCCGAATGATGGCGCGGCCTTCGTGGTGCGTTTGCCCGTGGCTGGACCGCGGCTGGTTTCGGAGAGGTGAGGGTATGTTGACTGACTACCGGCGCCGGGTTTTGCTCGTGGAAGATCAGCCGGAGGTGTATCGCACCCTGGTGCGGCGGCTCACCGCCGACGGTTACCACGTCACGCTGGCGACGAATTACGCGGACGCGCAGCGCGCGCTCGACACCGAACACCTGCACCTTGCCATCTTCGACATTCGCCTCGAAAAGGACGACGAGAAGAACGTGGATGGCTTGCGACTACTGGAAAACGTCGCGGCGCTGCACTTGCAGGACGTGATGCCCTGCATCGTGCTGACCGCCCACGGCACGCTCCCGTTGGCGCTGCACTCGTTGCTCGAACTCGGCGCGGCGCACTTCATCCCGAAAATTCGCAAGCACGAAGGCTACATCGCGAAACTGCTGGACGTCGTCGGCGAACTATTCGAGGAGCGGCTATGCATCGGGTTCGACCTGCGGTATGAGGGCAACTCGCTGCAACGGATCGAGCAATGCGCGCACAGCCTTCACGCCGCCAACGGCGATTTGCCCGCGCCCGAAGCGCTGACGCTGCAAGTCCGCGATCTACTGGGCAAGCTGTTCATCGGCGCCGAACAACTCTGGATCAACGAGATGAACCAGGGCTTCAGCGGATCGGTCGTGCTGTACGTGCGCCCCACCTGGCCGAACGGTCTCGGCCAGTCGCTGGTCGTCAAGATCGGGCGGCGCGACAAGATCGAAGCCGAGAAGAAAGCGCACCACGAATACGTCGAGCACTTTCTGCCGACCAATCACGCCACCCGCCTGGACGATCGCTATACGCGCCATCTGGGCGCGTTGCTGTACACGCTGGCCAATACCGACGCCGCGGACACGCTGGAGTTTCAGCAGTTCTATCGTAAAGCGCCCACCGAGAAGATCGTCACGGCGCTGCAAGGCCTGGTGCGCGAGGTGTGCTGGCCGTGGTATCAGGGCCGCACGCCGCCCAAATACGAGAACCTGCGCGACCTGTACCTGGAGGCATTCAACCTTCAGGCCCAACCCGATCGGCTGCGCCAGGAATTCGCCGCGCTGCGCCCCGGCGTCGATCTCGCCGCGCCGATGCTCACATTCGAGTCGCCGGGCGTCACTTTGCCTAACCCGCTGCGCTGGCTGGAAGACGACGAAGCCAGCATGCAGCCGGTGTGCCGGAGCATCACGCACGGCGACCTGCACGCCGACAACATCCTGATCAACGAGGCTAACCAGTGTTGGTTGATCGATTTCTACCGCACGCGCGAGAGCCACATCCTGCGCGATTTCGTGGTGCTCGAGACCGACATCAAGTTCCGCCTGGCGGCGGCGCTGTCGGCCGAAGAGTTTTACCAGTTGGAGACGACGCTGGTGCAGCTGGAGCAGCCCGGCGAGCTCCACTTCGACTCCACGGCCTCGCCCGAAGCGCTCAAGGCCGCTACCGTCATCGCCGGCCTCCGCGCCGAGGCGTGGGAGCTGTTCGGCCGGCCCACCAATCACACCGCTCGCCAAATTCAGCGCGAGTACCTGATCAGCCTATTGATGGCGACGCTGAACATCTTGCGTCTGCAACATTTCAAGGAACAGCCGGAGCTCCAGCCGCAGCGCGAACGGGCGCTGCTGTCCGCCGCGCTGATCTGTTGGCAGCTGCAATAGCCCGCGTCCGAAAAAGTCTTGTCCACGAAGCCACACGAAGGGACACGAAAAGTAAACCTATTCGCTGATGCATTGAACACGCGCACCGTAGTGTAGGGCCTTGCGCCTTTGAACAAAGACATGCTGGCCTCAGTTGGCGCTACATTGAACAAGCGCGCCGTAGTATAGGGCCTTGTGCCCGTTGCACGCTCACGACACCACACGGGCGTTCGAACATGAGCCAACCTTTTTTCGTGTGACTTCGTGTATCATCGTGGATGAGCTATCCGTTTCCGCGTGAATCCCGGTTTCCGGTTATGGAATCGGGATTCTCATTTTACGGACTTCGGCCGATTATGCTATAGTAGTTCCACCACATATTTCGAGTTGGAGCGTGGATGGATTACGCGAGGCGGTTCATCGCCCGGCGCGGCTACGTCATCCCCCTAGTCGCCTTCCTGTTTGTGCTGGGCATCCTGCTCGATCCCGAACGCTGGATCGGCGGCGTGGCCTGGACGTTGCTCGCCGCCTATGGCCTGTACCGTTTTGCAGTGTGGATGGCGGGCCCGTATACCCTACCGATCGAGCCAAGTTATGATGCGGCCGCGTACGCCCGAAATGTGCTCGGCCTGTTCGCGGGCGGCCAGCGGCCGGGGATGGCGGTGGTGCGCGAAGGCAAAGTGCTCCCCGACCCGGCCGGCAAACCGCGCGAGAACGTGCGCGGCGTCGGCGCGATCCTGGTCGACGGGACGAGCGTCGTCGCGCTGGTGACCGACACCGGCCTGAGCCGAATCGAGGGGCCGGGCGTGCATTTCCTGCGCGAGGGCGAAAAACTCGGCCCGGTCATCGATCTCCGGCCGCAGCTGCGCAGCAAAGAGATCGAGGCCCAAACGCAGGATGGCATCTGGATCAAGTTTAGGGTTGCCGTGCGCTTCCAGGTAGATCGCACGGTGCCGCGCAAAGTCCAAGAGATCGTTCCCAAACAAGCGCGCTACGCCGAGCCGTATACCTGGTCGCAGCACGCCGTCAAGCGCCTGCTCGGACACACCCGCATCGGGGCCGATGCCAATCAAACCGAACGCTGGGATGATCGCGCGCTCAACGAGGCGATCAAGCGCGCGCAGATCGCCGTGGCCGGGTACACCTTCGATCGACTGACCGAGCCGGGCGATCCACGCCTGAACCCGCGCGAAGATATTCGCCAACGGCTGGAAGAGGAGCTCAAAGCCGACCTGGTGAGCGAAGGGCTTAAACTGCTGGGGCTGCGCATCGGCCAGTTCGTCCCCCGCGATAAAGAAGTGATGGAGCAGCGGATTCGATCGTGGCAGGCCGACTGGATTCGCCAGATGAAGATCATCGAGGCAGAAAGCCTGGCCGAGCGGTTCCGGTTGATCGAGACGGCGCGCGCGCAAGGGCAGATGGAGCTGGTGATGCGCATCGTGCAGGCGCTGGAAGCCAGCCGGCAGATCGGCGTGGAGAATGCCGAGCAGGTCGCGCTGCGGCTGCTGGAGGTGGTCGAACAACTGGCCACCGAACCCGAGATCGAGCAGCGCTTGACCGGCGAAGCGCGTGCGGCGCTCGACGAAGCCCACGTCAAGTTGCTGAAGAAAGGACCGAGTGGTGGCGTGGCTGCCTCCTCCTAGCTTCAGCGAAGTCACGCGCACGGTTGAGACGTCGGCGCGGCAGTGGTGGAGGCGCGAAGCGACGCGCGCGGCGCTGCGCCTGGCGTCTGTCGGCGCGATCATCGTCGGGCTGGGCGTGATCGGTTGGAGCTTCATCGCGCTGACGATCTTCCCCGATCGCTCGACGGCCGTCGCCAGCAACGAGCAGCCGTGCGTGTACGATGCAGGGCCAGCGCAATCCGATCGATACAGCCCGCCCCCCCGGCCGGCGCCGTTCGTCGCCGGGCAGCTCGCCGGAGTCGAACTCTCCGTGCTCAACCGGGGCACGTGCAGCTGGGATACCCGGCTGACGTTGCAGCGCCAAGGCGGCTCGCTGCCTACAGCGCCGCTCGTCGTCAGCGTGACCCAGGAAACGCTCCCGGATGCTTTTCTCCAGGTGCAGATCCCGTTTACCGCGCCGCTGACCGTCGGCGTGTACGATTCGATCTGGCGGATGCGCGCACCCGACGGGCAGCCCTTCGGCGCGCCAATCCGATTTTCGATCATCACCTATCCCGAAGGCGCTGCCCCGGTTTACCCGGCCGAGTCGCCGCTCACGCTCGGCGGGCTGGTCAAGTTCTTCGCGCTGATGCTGCCGGGCATGTTGGGATTGATGGTGGCCCTGGAGCGCGCCGGGCGCTTCATGCGCGAGTTTTACGGCCTCAAGAAAGATCGCTCCGGCCGCGCGTATTTGATCTATCGGCTGTTTGGGGTGGGGGAACGCGCCCGGATCACGGTCGCCGACGGCGAAGCGAAATTCGAGGCCGAGGATGAAGCGATCGACAAGATCGGCGGGCCGGGCCTGTTATCGGTGCACAGCGACATGGCGGCGGTCCTCGAACGCGGCGGCGCGTACTCCGGCATGGTCGGGCCGAACAAGATCATCCTGTTCCCGTTTGAGCGCGTGCGCGCGGTGATCGACTTGCGCCGGCTGAAACGGACCAAAACCGAATCGGCTTATACCAAAGACGGCATCGAGGTGAAAGCGGATACGAGCGCATCGTTCGAGTTGGTACAGCGGATGGAAGGTGAACAGGTTCCGGAGCCGGAGAAGCACATGTCGTGGGTGAAGCTGTTCCGCAGCTGGCTCGGCTTCCGGGTCAAACGGCCCAAGCAGCTCCGGCCGTTGCCCGCCTCGGCCGAAGCGATCCGCCTCATCCTTTACGAGCTGCCGGTCCCGGTAAAGTGGGACAGCGCCGTGTCGAGCGACTTCGGCGAAGAAATCCCTAAACGGATGCTCGACGAGCTGTGGGCGCCTGAAGACCGCGAGTATAACCCCCGGCGTGAGCTGGTGCTCGAGATGTTCAACAAACAGCGCGCGTCCCTGCGCAAACGCGGCGTCGAGCTGATCGATCTGACGATTGGCCCGTTGAAAGTGCCGCCGGAGGTGGACAAGCAGCTGCGCGACTACTGGCAGATGGTGTGGGAGTCGCGCTCGCGCGTGACCCAGGCTGCCGGCGAGGCGCAGGCGTTGCGCCAGGCGCAGACGGCGCGCGCCGAGGCGCAGGCCGAGCTCATTCACGCCATCGCGCAGAGCTTCCGCATGATGGCCGCCAGCGGCGCATCGCAACCCTCGCAGGTGATCGCCGAGAAGATGATCGAAGTGATCGCGCGCACGATGAAGGTAACGCTGGAGGACGCGATCCAACCGATCGGGCCGGCCGATAAAGCCCTGCTGCTCCTCGATCGGCTGCATGACATCGTCAACCCGTCGGGATGAGAGCCTATGTCGCCGCGACCCCTGGAATTGATCGAGGTGCTGTCTGACTTTCAAGCGACCCTGCCCGAGCTGGAGCGGTTGTATCGGGAGGCGCTCGACTTGATGCAGGCGGGAAAGCTATGGGACGCGCACAACCGCGCGCAAGCGATGCTGCGCGATGGAACTACGCGCAACGACCGCCAGGCGCAAGCGTTGGCCTGTGCGCTGCTGGCCGGTGTTCACGCCCTACACGGCCGATTCAGCGAAGCAGTCGATCAAGCCGAAAATTGCCATCGCTTCTTCCAGAACATGGGCTATCCGGCCCAGGCGGCCATCGGCCACGCGCTGCTGGCCGTGATTTATCAAATGCACATCGAAGCCATCAACCGGGAGCTGATCGAGTCGCTGCACGCGAGTCGGGAGGAAACCCAGGACCTGGAAAGCAAGGCTTTGAGCAAGGGCAATGCTCACCTCCAGATTGCCGAGCAGTATCGTCAGCAGTTCGTGGAGTTCGGCGAGGTGATCCGCCGCGCCCGCTGGGTTCCGGCCATTCCCTACACGCTCCCGCTGGTCTGGTTGCCGGTCATCAATTCCATTCCCCACGAGTTGGACACGCAGAAACTCGAGCCGCTGGGCTATCTGGAACCGGTGCTGTTCGTGTTGAAGGGCAAGCGCGAGATCGAGCGCGAAGAGTCCGGGCAGGCCGATCCCGCTCAGATGGCGGATGTGTTGTACACCGCGCGACCGCTGCCCCCCTTTGAAGGTGAAGAGCCAACGCCGCTCCGCCCGCCTCAGTTGAAACGGGGCGCGATCTACGCCGCGATCAAAGTCGATCCGGAGAGCGCGCACCTGGCGCGCTTGCAACCGGACGACTACTTGCTCGTGCGCAGCCTCACGCCTGAGGAGCGCGAGCAGCTCCTCAAACAGCCCGACGACAGCAGCGCCAGTTTTATCTTCCGCATGAACGACCACGGCCAGATCGAAGTCGTTCGGCCGATCCCGCCGAAGTTCGTCGGCGAACGACATATCATCGAGATGCTGGAAGCGAAGGTGGATGCGGTGCTGAGAAAGGTGCCGTAGACGGCAAGTTTTTCAATAGATCCTTCCCGCCTGTTGCCCAGTAAAATAGCGTGCTACCCCGGTCACTCAAGCCGAACACTTATACCTGTTCACTATGTAAACTGGTTTTTCGGCGGGTCTAAGCCAAATCGCGGCAAAGAGTTGGCTTGCCTGAATCAAAAGAGAATAAGTACATTCTGCATTTGATTTTGTTACCTGTCTGCGATAAAGTGGACTGAGTATAATAGTTCATTATGTTGCAGTAGCTCGGGAAGTGCCCTCGCCCTCGGAGAAACTATGAAGCTCCAGCAGCGCGTGGTAACCGTCCCTGCCAAGTGGCTCCTCCTTCTCACGCTGTTCCTGATTGTGCTCGGTTTGCTCATCGATCGCGAACGATCATTGGGCGGCATTGCCTGGTCCTTCGTCACCGCTTACGGCATGTATTTGTTCGGCACCTGGTTTATCGCGCCATATTTGTTGCCGCTACGTAATGATCCTGGAGCGTCGGCTCGAGCCCGCGACCTGTTCAATCAATTTGCCAACGGGCAGAAGATCGGCCTGGCTATAGTGCGCGACGGAAAAGTCGAGCCGAAATCCGATGGCAAGCCACGTGAGAACGTGCGGGGTGAAGGCATCCTCATTGTTGATAGCACAAGTGTTGTCCCTTTGTTCAAAGACACGGGTTCTAGTCGTCTGGTGGGGCCGGGCGTGCACTTCCTGCGCAAGGGTGAAAAATTTACAAGAGTAATAGACTTACGACCACAGGCACGTTCGCTTGAAGACAAAGAAAAGGATAAAGGGGCGCAGTTTGTCAAGGTGCAAACACGTGACGGCATCTGCGTGAAATTCAAGATCGCTACACGTTTTCAAATCGACGGCGTCATTCCGCGAAACGTGTTGGAGATCGATCAAGGCAAGATGCCTTTGCCCGAGCCCTATGTCTGGTCGCAACATATTGTACGGCGTGCTATTGGGCACACGCGGTTTGGTGCAGACAACAAACCTGCGATGCCCTGGGATTTGCTCGTCCTCACCGAGGCTGTCAAGCGCGTCCACACCTACATTGCTGACTACAGGTTCGACGAGTTGGCCGAACCGCGCAACCCTCTCCTCAATCCGCGCGAAGACATTCGGAAGAAACTCGAAGAGGAGTTAAAAGCGGAGATGGCGCGCGAAGGAATCAAAGTGCTCAGCCTGAAGATCGGCCCATTCGAGCCGTGTGATGAAGAGGTTGGCAAACAGCGGTTGAGATCATGGGAAGCAGAATGGGTCCGCCGCACTAAAGTCATTGAGGCTGAAGCCGAAGCGGAATCTCGGAAGCGGTTGGAACTGGCCCGTGCACAGGCGCAGATGGATACGATGACCCGCATGATCGAGGCGCTCGACGCTAGCCGGCGGGCCGGGGCGAACAACGCCGATCTGATCGCCCTGCGTTTCTTGGAAGTGGTGGAAGGCCTGGCGAAAGACCCTGAGACGCAGAAGACTCTTCGTCACGTCCGCGGCCAACTGCTGGGAGAGAAAACTGATGGCGCTGCTGCCTCAGCCAAGTCTTAATGAGGTCGGGCAGGCGATCAGCGCGACGTTACATGGCTGGTGGACGCGCGAATCAATACGGGCACGGCGGCGTCTGGTGTTCGTCGTTGGCCTTCTATTGCTGCTGGGGAGTCTGGGGGCAGCTTTCATTACGCTGCCGATTTTTCCCGATCCTCCCACGCTGATTACCAGTGGCGAGGAGGCATGCGTGTACGATTCTGCTCCCGAGCATTTACCCAGCCGTCTCGGCCCTGCACCAACGCCACAGCCGGTGGTTGCAGGCAGGCCGGGGATGCTCAACTTCTATGTTCGTAACGTTGGCACGTGCGCCTGGGACAACCGTGTGACGGTATACCGTGAGGGCGGCAATTATACAAGCGCCGCGCAAGTTTTCGGCTCGATTCAAACAACTTCCCAGGGCGCTTTTCTGCCAGTGTCAATCCCGTACACGGCGCCATTAAGCAGTGGTGTTTATCAAGCGGTTTATCGTATGCGTTCGCCTGACAGCCGCAGCTTCGGCAAGCCGATCGTCATTTCAATTATCACGCACTTGGAAGGCAGCCCAGTGACGTATCCGTCGGAGCCGCCCATCAATGCCGTGACCCTGCTCCTCTTACTGTTGCCAGGCGCCATTGGTTTCGGTATCGCGGTGTATCACGCCGGGCAGTTCGTTAAGGAACTCTACAGCTTGATGAACAATCGCTTTGGGTATGGCTACGTCCTGCGGCGCTTGTTTGCGTTGGGTCCGCCTCGCTCAGCGACAGTCTCTAACGGAGAGGTAGAGGTGGATGGAGCAAACGAGACGTTGACGAAGATCGGTGGGCCAGGTAAGTTAACGGTTCACGGCGGCATGGCGGCATTATTGGAACGCGGTGGCGGCTTCTCGCGCATCGTGTGGGCAGGTAAGCATACGTTAGCTCCGTTCGAGCGGGCGCGCAAGGCGTTCGACCTCCGCCAACTGAGCCGTACCAAGACTGAATCGACCTGGACAAAGGATGGAATCAAGGTCGAGGCTGAGGTGACAGTCTCGTTCAAACTGATGAAACGAAAAGACGGCGAGGTGGTTTCAAAGCCGGCAGCGAAGCCGACTTGGTGGCCGCTGCTGCGAGCATGGCTGGGGTTCAAAGCGCGAAAGCCCAAAGACCCAGACAGCCCGGCGGCCTCACCCGAAGCAATTCGTGCGCTCGTGTACGAATCGGTGGCCGGAAAAGAGTGGCATGAAACGGTATCGAGCGGGTTGGACGAGGAGATTCCCAAACGAATGCTGGACGAGTTATGGGCGCCAGACCCGGACGTGGGCCGCGTTAACCCCCGCCGCGAGATTGTGAAAGAGCTGTTCGACAATGCCCAAAAGAAGCAACGCGACCGGGGCATTGATCTGATCGACATCGAAATAGGTCCGTTGGTCGTACCGCTGGAGGTGGCGGATCGGCGGCGCGAGTGGTGGCGCGCATTCTGGGAAAAAGATCGCCGTATTACCGAGGCCGAAGGCAATGCCGAAGCGCTGCAGGTGCGTGAACTGGCACGCGCAGAAGCGCAAACGCGGATGATTAAGGCTATTACGCAGGGCTTACAAGGATTTCAGGCAGTCGGTAGGAAAAGACTCGGTGAGGTGTTAGCTCTGCGCTTCATAGATACAGTTGAGTCGATCGCTAGCGTATGGTTGACCGATGAGAGTCGGGCGAGTTATTTGACCATGATCAATGAGTTGAGAAAATTATCAAGCAGGCCGGATGGCGCGGAAGGAGAGTAGTTGTGGCAGCCAGTCTAATCTTGTCCAACCTGCTCAGTTTGCTTGAAGTCCATGACCAAAATAGAGCTGCTGATGTGTTTAGGCTCTGTGAAGATGCAGAAGCTCTCCGCAGACGACAGCAGCCTTTTAAGGCTATTGAAGTTGCGAAGTACGCCGAGCGGCTCTCATACGATACTCATAGTCACAACCTTAATGGCATCGCTTTGCTGTATCTAAGTCTGGCACGCTTATCCTCGAACTTGCCGAGCGAAGCCGAACAAGCAGTCCGCGACTGTGAGCGAGCAATTACCGCTTTCCACTTAGAGCCGCACAACGATGCTATTGCTCGAATATTTCGAGCAAGGCTTGACCTCTGCTTAGAAGCTATTTCTGATCAAAACAAGGAAGAATGGCACCAAGCAGCGTTCGTCCATTTTCGTCAAGCGGCTGAGTGTCTACAGCAGCTGGTGCGTCACTGGACAGTACGGGGCAATCGTAAGAAGGTCGAAGTTTATCAAGATCTCTACAACACGATCCATACGACCACTGAAGAATTATCGAGCAACTTGGCACAAGTTACACCGCTCCGCGTTTCGCCCAAACGGCCTCGCCGACCGAAGGCTGTACCCAATAGCAACTCATCCGAGTCTACTTCTAATGAACCCCCAGAGTCAACTCAACCTAGTCGTGTTTCGCCTCCGATCGATCTGGGTATTCCGACCCGGCTCTACTGGCCTGATGCAAGTAAACCGATAGCCCTGCCGCTTAACATTCCATTCGTCATCTTTAATTCTTCGGTCGCCACATCCGATGGGTCAATCGCGCCGACTGAGGAATTAGAGATCAATGAATTCGCCATCGCAGGCCGGTCGTACACGCTCCGCCCCTTGAGAAGAGACTCAGAGAATCGCCGATTGTCGCGCCTTCGTTGCCGCCAGTCATATATTGCCACTTGGGTTCCGGGGAATGAGGATAAAACTATCGACAGTGATGAGTACGTGTTGGTGCGACTACAGGATCAACTCGATAAACCCGATCAGGAAGTAGTGATCGATCAGACCCCGGACGGGGAGCCAGGTGCTCGTTACTGGATCATCCGAGATGGCTCGGAGTCGAGCCGGTACGACAAGCAAGACCTTCGGATCATTGGCATCATTGAAGCGGTGCTGACGCCATGCGAATCAATGGACAAGCAGATCAACGAATTGCTCACCTGCGTGGATGATCTCCACGCTGCCGAAGGTCTCGACCCCGCGTTCGAGCAAGGTTTAGCTGCTATTCGGGATAAGTTCTACAAGCACTTCGCCAAACATTACAATCTGCAGCCTATACCGATCGTACCGGGTACAACCGTGTTTGATCCCAACCAAGGTCACCATGCGATTGGCTTTGAGCATGTCGATACATTGGATGAGGGCGTGATCCTCAGCGTCTTCAGCGATGGCTACTACCGCGAGGGCAAAGTTTTTCGAGAAGCAAAGGTGATTGTCAATCAATGAGCGACAAGTTGCCACCACCCGGCGAAATAGAATTACCCAGCGGCAAGAAACGCAGGTTCTACCGCAACTTCGAAGGACAGTTCATTTCTAGAGAGAAGTATGAGCAACTGAAAGCTGGACTGCCCACTGACCTGCCCGTGGTGAAACCGGGTGACAGCATCCCCGGCCAAAGCGCGGAGATGAATATCGAGGCGGAAAGAACACAAATTAGAGGTGATCTTGCAGATCGGGATAGGCTCACTATCGGAAGCGATGTTACTATACAAGATAGCAAAGTTCAACAGACTCAGACTGGCTCAGGATCTATTGCGACTGATGGGGCAGTTGCCTCCGGCAAGGGTGGAGTCTCGATTGCTGGTGGTGTTGCCGGCAACGTCCAAAATGTTCACCAAGTAGTCCGCCAGCAGACAAAGGGTGCTAAAGAGAAGCTGCTGGCAAAGTTCATCAACTATGTTCAACGTAAAGGCGCTATTCGTAGCCCGATTCAACGATACATCGACAACGAACGCAAGGCTGGTCGGCAACCATCCTTTGCCGGAGCCGCGTTGGCCGGTCTTCCTCTGAATAAAATGGATTTGCATAGCGCTGACTTCACCGCGGCTGTATTAGTTAACTGCGATTTATCAGAAACAAATCTGCAGCGCGCCGATTTTCGGAAAGCTAATCTGGCCGGAGCTATTCTACAAAATGCTGATCTAACTGGCGCACGCTTGAATGGGGCCGATCTTAGTGACGCCGACTTGTCTAGTGCAGACTTGACAAGAGTTGATTTGACGGGTGATACCGTCCTCAACGGTGCTGTTCTCGCTGGAGCCAAATGCGAGTTTGCGCAGTTCAGTCATGCCGATTTGCGTACGGTGAAAATGTCTAGCACCACCTCCTTGAAGTGGGGGGTTCTCATCGGGGCTAAATTCGAGGGCAATCAGACACTGCAGGGCGTCGATCTGCGTTGGGCGCAGCTGCAGAGAGCCAGCCTTTCTGGAGCGAATCTAAGCAAGGCTAAATTGAACGGAGCGAACCTGAGCGGAGCAGATTTAACAGGTGCCGAGTTGAGTGGTGCAGAGCTTCGTGAAGCGAACCTGGACGGCGTCATCTTTGATGATGAACTCAGCTGGCCCGATCCAGAAGTCGATCGAATTCTCAAGGTTGTCAACTTCGATGAGATAGAGCCTTCTCTCATAAGTGGATCATTCAAGGGCGCCATTTTGCGTAGCGTCAATCTCTCGGGTAGAGATTTGATTGGTTTAGATTTCACTCGTGCAAATCTCGACCACGCCAATCTGCATAGGGCCAACTTGCGAGGCGTTTGGCTTGAAGAGGCCAATCTAGAGCATGCCGATTTGAGCGGTGCGAATCTGCAAGGCGCGCGCTTGAACAGCGCTTATCTGGGCGATGCTAATTTGCAAGGCTGCAACCTGCAATCAGCAGACCTGATCAATGCTGATCTCCACTGTGCCAACCTACAATCAGCAGACTTGACTGAGGCAAAACTTTCGCGCGCCAATCTGAAAGGGGCCAACCTGACGGGGGTACGCGTGAACAAAGAAGAACTAGCGAAGGCGCGGATGTAAAGATGCAGCGCGTCAGACGGTATAGGCGAGAAGTCGCCCCAAGGTGTAGTGTGTAGTTGTCAACCGCCACGACATCGTGGGCGCTAGAACCGCCACGACATCGTGGGCGCGCTAGTGGTGATCTGCCGCCAGGACATCGTGTGCAGTGGGTTCATACTTCTACCTCAAGGAGGTGGGTATGGACCCCTGCACC
>DATDPU010000034.1:0-15543 GCA_035292585.1 Anaerolineae bacterium
GTCAATACCCGATCGGCCCCGAAAATGGGCCACTGCTCTCGGCCCGCGTCCGCGCGGGCCGCGCGAAGCGGACGGGGACGCGGACGGTGAGCCATCACGCCTGTATTTGCGCTGTGCAAGAATTTAGATGCGATTGCCCTACCTCCGGTCGTTGGGGGTTGATCGCGCTCCGTTTCTCTTGTAGACTGTGCGCAGCCAGGCCTCAAGCTGAGACAGACCTTAACGGGAGCAGATGCATGACACAGCCACTGGTCGAACAGTTTCGCTTCACGCGCAGCGAGTGGTTGCGCGGACTCGCGGGCGTTTCAGAGGAGGATGCCGCGCGACACTTTGGCCCGATGAATTGCATCGGCTGGATCGTGGGGCATCTGGCCTGGCACGAACACCGCTACTGGCTGGAGCGGGCGCAAGGTCAGGTGCTGTTTCCGCAGCTGAACGAGATGTATGCGTACGGCGCGCCGATGAGCACGCCCGCGCTGCGCGATATGCTGGATCGTTGGGAGCGGGTCACGCAGGCGGCCGATCCCTATCTCGACGCGCTGACGACCGCGACCCTCCAGGATCAGTTACGATATGAGGGCAAACCGGTCGGCCAAAGTATCGGCTCGGCGTTGCGGCGCGTGACGTATCACTACTGGTTTCACATCGGGGAGATACAAGCCATTCGGCAGATGCTGGGGCAGACGAATCTCCCTGAATATGTCGGCGACATCGAAGCGGAAGCACCGTATCGTCCTGAGTGATGATCGAGATTCGGGAATGCCCATTCTGTGCCGAGCCGGTCGGTCGCGGCGCGAGGAAGTGCGCGCACTGCGGAGAGTCCATTGGGCCGCCCACGCGGGCATCCGTGTTCGCGGATCAGACCGACCTCGCCAACTTGGCGCTGGGCGACCTGGATGGATTCACACTGGCTTATCTGCGCGGGGCGGAACTACGGGGCGCTTATTTGAGCGGAGCCGACTTGTTCGACGCCGACCTGGCGGGTGCAGACTTGCGAGGCGCGGACCTGGGTTACGCCAACCTCAGCGACGCCGATTTGAGCCGAGCCGACCTGAGCGGGGCTAACCTGGTGCAGGCTGATCTGAGTGAAGCGAATCTGTGTGGCGCCGATTTGCGCAGCGCCAACCTGCAAGGCGCGGACCTCTGCGGTGCGCGCTATGATGCCGCGACCGTTTGGCCGGACGACTTCGACCCCCGCCTGTCCGGCGCGGTCAAGCTGATCCCCGCGACGTAATGATCATCTTCGAAAACGTTCATACTACTCCGCGCCGCCGACTGTTCAAGCTGCTCGGCGTAGAGTGGACGGCAACGCCGTATGCCTGGCTGAGCGTACCACTGTATTTCGTGGTAGGCGTTGTACTTGCTTGCATCATCGACAGTCACCAGAGCATTGAGGCGCGTCTGCTGATTGGGCTGGCTTACAGTCTGATGCTCCATTTGAGCAACGCGCTGCACAGCATTGGGCACACGTTGAGCGGCCGATGGGTCGGCGCGCCCATGGACGAGAATCTCATCACAGCCACCTTCCACGTCACGCTGTATCGGGACGATCCG
Organism: Anaerolineae bacterium; assembly: GCA_035292585.1. Taxonomy (GTDB): domain Bacteria; phylum Chloroflexota; class Anaerolineae; order Fen-1058; family Fen-1058; genus DASSFZ01. Next base: position 1,555 of record DATDPU010000034.1, read on the forward strand.
GCGCGCTATTCCAGGTGGGTACACATCGGGCGTTCACTGGGCGGCCCCGTGGCGAACCTGTTGGTCGGTGCGGCGGCGCTCGGCGTCTGGCAACTGGCCGATGTCGGCGGGCTGGCGTTCTTCGCCGTCATGAACCTGGCGACCGGCGTCTACACGCTGCTCCCGATACCCTCCATTGATGGCGGTGTCATCTGGAGCGAGTTGCTGGGACGCCGGAGTCGATTATCTTGATTTTCCGGCAAACCACCCTATACTGAGTGCGCCGGTTACGAACACAACAGGATACGTTAGGCGGTTTTGTCGCACCGGGATCAGAGTCTGAGCGGCGAAGTCGTAGATCAAACTCGCCCAGGCGAGTGCGCGGCGGGGGTTTGGGTTGCCTTACGCGCAGGCGGAAGTCATGGTAAACTAGTACCCCGACCACTTAATTTTGCGGGGTTCGGACGGCAGTGCAACTGCCGTCCGCCGCAGTTCAACTGCGGCGGGAACTATGCAACTTCAGATTGTTGAAGCACTAGGGCCCCGTCACATCATTAATCATTCGGAGGAGACAGTCGATGCAATCAAAGCGAAGAGAGGTCAAGCACCGGGGCGTCAGTCGCATGGATTTCGTGCGTGCCAAAGGCTGGTTCGTGCGCGTGTATCGGCGCCGCCAGACACATGCTAAGTTCTTCAGCGACGGCAAGTATGAGGGTAAAGCGCAGGCCCTGCAGGAGGCGCTCGCCTACAGAGCGGAGTACGAACGTAAACACCCGCCGGTACACCCGGAAGACTATCCGCACCCGCCGTTTCGCTCCAGGCCGCAACGGAACAACCGCACCGGCGTCAACGGCGTTTCGGAGACAGTTCATGTTACGCGCACCGGGGACCGCCTGCGCTGCTTCAGTGTGACTTACACGCTCGACGGCGAGCGGCACACCAAGCGGTTCATCATCGACGAGTACGGCAGCCGCCCCGCCGCGCTGGAAGAGGCCAAACAGTTCCGGAAAGCGATGGAGCGCGAGATGTGGCGGGAGTATAAGCAGCGGATGCGTGAAGGCGAGTATTCGAGCGCGGAGCGCTAACGCCACGGCGGTTAATTGTTGGTTGCTCGCGTGTTGCGCACGCTGGCGCCTGGAGCAGTTGGACGATGACTGAGCTCCAGCGCCGGCTGCGTTGCGTCTATCCGACGTGTGTTCCCTGGCTTTTCGGGGCGCTCCGAGAGGTTCTTTGGCGCAAGTGTCGCGCCTCAACATGGCGGTTGCCGAAGAGTTCGAAGTACTTGCTAAGAGCGGGAGACGGGATTCGAACCCGCGACCCAGTGCTTGGGAAGCACTTGCGCTACCACTGCGCTACTCCCGCGTTTGCGGCAATATTGTAGCATGGCGAGGCGGCTTGTCAACTGGTTGGAGGATTCGCGCCTTACCGTAACTCCAGCTTCGATGCCACTCGCTCCGAGCGCTACGCGCTTCATTCGATCTTCGCGCCCAAAAATGTCGTCGGCGCGACCGAAAAGTACGGCACGATACACCCCGGCGGCTGTCACTCATGGCGAGGCTCCTGTTCTTGTGGTGAGAACCTGAGCATACCAGATGCCCTGTGGTGAATGGAGCGGGAGGTCCGCTCGGCGCTTGCGTTGATGATAGCCTATCGCCATTTGGGAACACCCCATCACACTGGCAAGTGTGATATATTCGCTGCAACAACAGGAGGAGCCAGCGCATGAGTCTTGGTCACATCGATTCGGGAAACACCCCTGTCTCAGGCACGCCCTCAGGCGCACCCCTGAGGGTTCGATGGGAAGAGAGGAGGTCGCTGCCAGCCAGCGAGCGGTTAGTCCGCGCGCTGGAAGCGTGCCAGGACCCCAAGCTGACCGGCCTGATCCAGCGCGCTCGCGCGGGCTATTACGACGAGGCGCACTCGCCACTGGCGCTGCCGATCATTCAGCTCATCCGCGACCTCACCGCTGCCGGTTACCCGGACCTGGTGCGCAGAGCACGCCGGGGCGAGTTCGACGCCGCCGGGGAGATCGCAGCACGCCCGAAGACCAAAGCGCCGCCCGCGCCGCGCCGCAGGAAAAAGGCCGTGACGCCGCCGGACATGCCGCGCGCGTATGGCATCGTGCCCAGCGGGCAGAATTACCAGGCGCGTATCTACCGACCAGGTCAGAAAGAGCTGACCCGCTATTTCAGCGCCAGCAAATACGGCAGCGCCGAGGCCGCGTTCGAGGCGGCGCAGCAGTGGCTGGCGGAGAACCAGGTGCCCGCCGCGCCCCCGCGTCCGCCCAAGCCGCATCTGCCCTTCCGCACCAAGCCCCAGCGCAACAACACCAGCGGCGTACCGGGCGTGTCGTTTGTGCGCACCACCAATCGGGCCGGGGAACGCCAATATGCCTATGCGGTTACCTGGATGGATGAAGAGGGCGAGAAGCACACGAACAAGTTCTACATCGACGATTACGGCTCGCCAGCGGCGGCGCTGGCCGAAGCGAAGCAGTTCCGCAAAGAGTGGGAGCGCGAGGCGTGGGCACGCTACCAGCGCGACCTGGCGGCCTGGAAGCGCGGGCATCAACGCAGTGTGCCACAACAGACCGAGGCGAGCTAAAAGTATCGACGATCAGCCATCATATCAAATCGCTTGAACACGATCTCGGCGTGGAATTGTTTATGCGCGTCGGTTCCGGTCTCAAGTTGACGGACGCGGGCCGTCTGCTGATGTCCCAGGCCAGCTAGCTGATTCGAGAGGCGAATGCGGTTGAGTAGATGCTGGATTCGCTGCACGACAAGGCCGTCGGCCAGATCCGGATTGCCTGCCGCAGTTGAGCTGTGATTCAAAGTCTTTGAATGCAAGTTATGAGCCAGAATGAATGTCCCGCAGGGTGGATGCCTACGGGACGTTGTTATTAGGGCGTGGGAACAAGTGTGTCCGTCGGTGGAAGCGTATCTGTGGCGGTTGGCGGCTGATCGACCGTCGGCGTTGGCGTGGGTGACGCGATCACGATCGGCGTGGGAGTATCGGTCGGCGTGCCGGTCGGTGTCACCGTCGGCGTATCGGTTGGAAGGGGCGGCGGCAGGCTCGGGGTCGGCGTCGGTGTTGGCGCGATCGCCGTGTCGGTAGGAGACGGCGTGAGCGAAGGTAGCGGCGTCGGGCTGGGGAACGGCGTCCGCGTGGGCGTGGGGAAGGGCAAGCGCGGCACAAACAGCCGTTGCCCGGCGTAGATGCGATCGGTATCCAGGCAGTTAGCGAGCATCAGCTCAAACACTGTCGCGCCGGTAGCGCGAGCGATCGAAGCGAGCGTATCGCCGCGCTGCACGATGTAAATCGTCCAGCCGAGGCGCGGGCCGCACACGGTGGGGATGGGCGTGAAAACGGGCTGGATGGTCGGCGTCGCGGTCGGCGGCGGGGGGACGAAGATCACCTGACCCGGTTCGATGACCGGTTCGATCAGGCAGTTGTAAGCTTGGAGCAGCGCCGCATCGATCTGGTATTGCGCGGCGATCGCGGCCAGGTCTTCACCGGCGGATACCACATGATCGATCCAGCCGGCCGGTCGCGGGCAGGCCCCGGCCGGCACTAGAGTCGGCGTGACGGTCGGCGTGAGTGTGTCGAGCGGCGTTGCGGGAGTTGGGTTGGGTTCTGTCGCCTCGGGCGCAGTCGGCGAGGGGCGAAAGGCAATGCTCAGATCGCCGGCCGACAACAGGACACTGCCGACGATGAGCGCGATGACGATCGCGCCGGCCAGTACGCCGAGCAGAAACTGCCGGAAGGCGCTCATGCGGCGGCGGCCTCCGCACGAGCCACGGGAATGATGAAAGTGAACGTGGAGCCGTGGCCCATTTCGCTATCGACCCAGATGCGGCCGCCATGCGCCTCGACCAGGGCGCGGGCGATCGACATGCCGACGCCGGTCTCGCCCAGGCCGGCGATCAGCGGGTTATCGGCGCGATACAACCGATTGAAGACACGCTGGCGATCTTGGGGATCGATTCCGCCGCCGCAATCGGTGACGCTGATCAACACAAAATCGGGCGTGTCCAGATGGGTGTGCGCGCCGACGACGACCTCGCCGCCGCTGGGCGTCACGCTGCAGGCATTCGACAGCAAGTGCGAGAGGATCTGATACATGTTGTCGCGATCGGCCTGAATCTTGGGCAGGCGTTCGTCGAGGTCGAGCTGCACCGTGATGCCGCGCTCTCGATACTGCGCCGACGACCCCATGATCGCCTCTTCGATCACCTCGATCGCGTCGATGGGTTCGGGTTCGAGCTGGATGTTGCCGGCGTCGATGGCTGCCACGCCGATCAGATCGTTGAGCAGGCCGCCCATCCGCTCGATGTTGGCCTTGACGCGCTGCAAGAATTGGCGCTGCATCGCGCCGAGAATCCCGACCGATTCGCCTAGCAACAGATCGGTGTAGCCGTTAATACTCGTCATCGGCGTGCGGAGTTCCTGGGCGATCGAAGCGATCACTTCGTCGCGCGGCGCGCCGTTGCGGTCGGTCGGGCTGTGCAGGGTGATGATGATCCCGTTGAGCGTGGCGCTGTTGCCGTCTCGGAATGGCGTCAGTTCGGCGTGCAGCAGATGGCCCGCGACCTGCACCTCGATGTGGAAAGGCGGTTTGCCTGCGCTGGATGGATCGGGCGCGCGGGTCAACAGCGCCAGCGCTTCGCGCCACTGTGCGTCATTCACGACTGCGTCGATCGGCTGACCGATCAACGCCGCGCGCGAACGCCCGATCAAGCGTTGCGCCGAGTCGGTGACGAGGGTGACACGGCCGAGCGTATCGCTGACGATGACGCCCGTCTCCTTCGCCTCGGCGGGCAGCGTGGTCTGGGCCAGCAGCGCCTGCCGTTCCAGATCATCGCTCAGGCTGGCGATTTGCCCCTGCGCGTGTTTGAGCTGCGTTTCGAGCGCCTGTTGCAGCGCCGTCAGTTGCGCGACTTCGTCGCGCGCCGCCTGGAGCTGCGCCTCGAGCGTGGCGCGTTCCTCGGCCAGCTGTTGCGCCCGTTCCTCCCATTCGGCCCGATCGCTCCCCGGTGCGGCCTCGGCTTCCTGCGCCTGGATGAAGGCGGCTAATTCCTGGGCGCGTTTATTGGCTTGCTCGGCGCGTTGCTCCGCTTCGGCCAGTGCGGCTTTCAGCCGCGCCGCGTCATCCTGCAATGGTTTCGACGCGCTTTCGCGCGTGGCGCGTTGGGCATTCAAATCGATGGCCTGCCGGTGCAGCGTGGCTGAGAGTTCAGCGGCGCGCTGCTGGAGCGCATCGATTTGCTGCACGGCGCCCAGCGTTGCGCCGAGCAGGTCGGCATAGGCATGCGCCTGGTGCGCTTCATTCGCGCTTAAGGCGCGTCCACTGTTTGGATTGCCGATCAGCAACACGCCCACGACGTTTTGTTCGTTGACGAGCGGCTGCACTAACAGCGGCCCAGGCACAAACGATCCCAGCAGGCCGAACAAACCCGATACGTCTGCGGCGCTATCCTGTGGCCCGATCGATACCGCGCGGCGTCGATCGATGGCGCGCTTCACCGCCGGCTGCTCGTCGAGCGCGAAGACGGCGCCCGGCGTCGGCGCCGCCCCCGGATGATGAATGGCGACCAACTCGACCAGGTTGGAAGCGGCGCGCGGCAGCCCGATGGCGACGAGATCGGCGTGCAGCTGGGTCGCAATGGCCGAGCACACTTGCTGGAGGGTTAGCTGTAGATCGGCGCTGCCAATCACTTCCCGAATCGCGTCGACGACCGGCCAGGCTTCGGCGGTCGTGGTGATCAAGGGCCGGCTGGCCGGTCGAGGCGCGGCGGCGTGGCGCGCTTCAACGTACTCCTGGTACACCGTCGCGGCGAGCAGCAGATAGGCGGCGAGCTGCGCAAAGCGCACCCAGCCGGCAAAGTCACTATCGGGATCGGGCAGGAGCGCCTGCAGGCCGTGACCGGCCGCCAGAAGGGCGAAGGCGATGAAGATCGACGCCCACTGTCCACGGCGGCGGACGAGCATCAACACCGCAGCGAGCGTCGCGAGGGCCAACGACCAAACCTGCCAGCCCCAATCTTGTTCGGCGTAAGTCAGGGTCGATTGGCGACTGGCGGCATACCACACCGGCGCAACCGCCGCATAGATGATCAGCGCCGCGGCCGCATTGCCGCCCGCGAAGAGCAGACCGAGCCGCACGTTGTCGATGAGGAGCGGGACAAAGGCCAGGGCGAGCAAGCTCAGACTGACCACGTCGATGAAGCGCTCAAGCGGCGGGATGACGTTGCGGGGCAGCAGGACCCCGGCCAGCCCGACCAGCACGACGGCCATGATCACGAGCCGACCCAGCAGGATGCCGCCGGCGGCCCAGTGCAGGCGCGGGAACGGGTTGGCCGAGCCGTGCGCCCGGACCTGCCCCAACGCGGCGTACAGCATGAACGTCAGCGCGAAGAGCGTGATGAGGTGGAAGACCAGATCGCCCGGCGGCCGGGTGAGCAGGTTGAAGATTTCGGTCAAGGATGCCACGGTCAACTTCCTCAACCGGGATTATACAACGATGCCGGGGAGAGGAACAATTACTGTTGGGTTACGTGGCAAGACTTTTACGCAGCTGGCCTGTGACGCGCAAGCAGAAGCTGAGGCCTGCGTGGGCGAGGGGATACCTTTAGCAAACGTGTGAACAGCAGTTCAACTGCTGCCCGAACCTCTTGGCTTGAGTTCGCCCGCAGTTGTACTGCGGGCAAGGGCGCGAATTTTCGCCGCAGTCTGTCGCGCGCGCGCGGGCGCGTCGCCCACGTACGCGCGCGCGTCGAGCAATGCGCGGGCCTGCGCGGTGTCGAGAAAGCGCGCGACGTATGGATCGGCGCACAGCGCATCGATCAGGGGGTTAGGCCGGCCGGCGGCCACTTCGGCCCAGGCCGCCAACGCCTGCTCACGGATCACTTCGTGCAGCGCCTGCCGATCGGCGCCGGCTTTGACCGCGGCCATCAACAACCGCTCGGTTGCGGCGAACGGCGCATACGCGGCGAAATTGCGCGCGATGGCCGCCGTGTCGATGCGCAGACCATCGATTAACTTCTGCGCGGTGATGAGCAGCTCATCGGCGCACAGAAAAGCTTCGGGCAGGATGATGCGCCGGTTGGCCGAATCGTCGAGCGTACGCTCCAGTAAGGAGTTGGCCGCATCGTCCCACGCGATACGCGGCAATTGGGCGAGGTAGCGCGCCAGCGAATCGATCTTCTCGGCGTTCACCGGGTTGCGCTTGAACGGCATGGCCGACGAGCCGACTTGTCGGGCGGCGAACGGCTCGGCCCATTCACCGATGGGCGGCGATTGTAGAAAGCGCAGATCGAACGCGAATTTGTGCAGCGACATCGCCAGCCCGGCCAGCGCATTGAGCACAAGCCAATCCTGTTTGCGCGGATAGGTCTGGGTGGCGGCTTCAAAGGGTTCGAGGTCGAGGGCGCGCATCGCCAGAGTTTCGACCCCGTCCCCGTGAAAGGGAGGGGGGAGCAGCTCGATGTATGAGGCCGAAGTGCCGACTGCGCCTTTGAAGCCTTTGCCTTTGAGCTCGCGCCGGACGCGGGTGAGCTCGGCGTAATCGATCAGCAGGTCTTGCGCATACTGCGCCAGGCGGTAACCGATGGTCGTCGGCTCGGCGGGCTGCAGGTGCGTGAAAGCCATCGTCGGCGTGTCGGCCCACGTTTCGATTTGAGCGGCGAAGGCGTGAAGTAAGGAATGGAGATGGGGGATTAAGAGATCGAGCGATTCGCGCAGGCGCAGCGCATCGGCATTGTCTTCGATGTCCATCGACGTTGCGCCCAGGTGGAGGATGCCGCCGCCGATCGGACACTGCTCGGCGTAGGTCTTCAGCTCGGCCATCAAATCATGCTTGATGTCCGACTCGATCTGGTGCGCGCGGTCGAGATCGATCTGATCGGCATGGGCGCGCAGGTCGGCGACCTGTTCGGGCGTCACCAGGCCCAACTGCGCTTGAGCTTCGGCCAGCGCGATCCAGATGCGCCGCCACAGCCTGCGTTTGTGCAGCTCACTCCAGATCGACCGCAGCGCGTCTGAACCATAGCGCCAGGAAAAAGGCGACTGATAAAGGCTGAAGGCTGAAGGCTGAATGATGAAGCTCCCGATGTGGAATGAAGAATTGAGAATGCAGAATGTAGAAAGATGAAAGACAAAGGACGGAAGACGAAGGCCCTGACTATCCAACTAACGAACTAGCCAACCGCTCAACCACCAGCCTAACACTCGAAAATCTGCGAGCGATCCGGCCCGACCGACACGTGCGAAACCGGGACGCCGGTGTAGGACTGGATCTGTTCGATGTACGCTCGCGCGGTCGAGGGCAGATCGGCCAGCCGGCGAGCGCCGGTAATGTTATCTCGCCAGCCGGGCAGCTCTGTGTAAACAGGCTTGCAGCGGTATAGGACGGCGGCATCACCTGGAAAGTCGGTGGTCGCTTCGCCGTGTAGGGAGTAGGCGGTACACACGCGGAGCGGATCGAGACCGGTCAAGATGTCGAGCTTGGTCAGGACGAGCTCGGTCAGGCCGTTGACGCGCGCGGCGTACTTCAAGGCAACCAGATCGAGCCAGCCGGTGCGGCGCGGACGGCCTGTCGTCGATCCGTACTCGTCCCACGGATTCGCGCCGGTGCCGCGCAGCTGATCCCCCAGCGCGTCGTTCAGTTCGGTGGGGAAGGGGCCGGCGCCCACGCGCGAGCAAAAGGCCTTGGCGATGCCGATAACGCGCGTGACGTGCCGGGGGCCTATACCCAACGCGGTCAACACGCCGCCGGAGGTGGTCGACGAACTGGTGACGAATGGGTAGGTGCCGTGATCGAGATCGAGCAACGTACCCTGCGCGCCTTCGGCCAGCACGTGATCGCCGCGCTCGAGCGCTGCATGAATCAGGGTAGTCGTGTCGGCCAGGTGCGGCGCGAAGCGCGCGGCCAACGCCGAATATTCAGCGACGATGGCGTCAGGATCGAGCGGGGATAAGTGGTAGTCGCGCGTGAGGAGGGTGTTTGTGCGCTCGACATGCATGCCCACCGCTTCGGCAAAGCTGCCCGCATACGCCAGTCTGCCTGCGCGCAGCCCGATTCGCGCCGCTTTGTCGGTGTAGGCCGGACCGATGCCGCGCTGGGTCGTGCCAATAGCATCCGATCCGCGCTGGCGCTCGCCCGCGCCGTCCAGCGCGATGTGGCTAGGCAGCAGTAGGTGCGCGGCCTGATCGATCTTCAGCCGAGCCGGGTTCAAGTTCGCGCCCAGCCGATTCAGCTCGTCCACCTCACGCGCCAGCGAGCGCAAGTTGATCACCATGCCCGCGCCGAGCACGCAGATGCTGTGCGGGTGGAACGCGCCGGCAGGGATCAGGTGGGTGCGGACGAGTGTCTCGCCCATGGTGATGGAGTGGCCGGCGTTGTCGCCGCCGTTGTAGCGGGCCACAATCGCCGATTGGGCCGCCAGCTTATCGGCAATATGGCCTTTACCTTCGTCGCCCCATTGGGCGCCGATGAGAGCGGTCACAGGCATACGCTTGTCTTCCCTTCCCGGTGATGGGCGTGATTATAACATGAGCTTAAGTGATCAGTTCTCCTGGCAAGAAATCAACCCGATTCGAGTACACCAGTGTGAGGTTGCCGTTGTAGAAGTCGATGCGCGAGATGCCTGCATTGTTCATCAAGAACCACAGGCCGTGTCTGGCCGGCAGGTCGAGCAGCGCCGTCAGCACTTGATGATAGAACCCGCCGTGGCTGATGACGGCGACGCGATCGAGTGTGTTAGCGTGCCGCGCCAGCAAATCGTTCAGGAATCGCCGGGCACGGATCGGCCACTGTTCAGCCTCTTCGAAGGGACGATTCCACCAACCCGTTTCGTACACCGTTTCGGGCAACACGAGATGCGGGAAGCGCTCGGCCAGCTCGGCGCGATTCAGCCCCGGCTGTCCAGTCTTTGTGTGCGCCTGCTCGTCGTCCAGGTACAGCCCGCCGGTCTCGTGCAAGTCCTCCCACGTCAGCAGCGGCCGGCCCAGCTCTGCGGCGACGATCGAGCCGGTGTGCAGCGCGCGGACCATCAAACTGGCGTACAGGTGGGTGAGGCCAAACCCGCTGGCGTTCTGCGGATCCCAGGCCGCATTTGCCGTGCTCGACTCGCCGCGTTTCAGAAACTGCGCGAGCAGCTGAGCTTGCTGTTGGCCGAGGTTGGTCAGTTCGGGGTCGTGGCTACGACCCTGCCAGGAAGCAGACTGATCGTACAGCGCGTTGTTGGTCGATTGGGCGTGGCGGATGAAATAGAACTGCATGTACTCCCGATCAAATTCGGCTTGGTCAAACTGCTGAAAGCGCCGCAAGACTTGCTCGAAGGTTTCAATTGGGTCGATAAAGACTGCCCATTCACCATACCGAATGATGATATCTCCCTCACTTGGAGTCGCTGAAGACCCGCGCCGCCCAACGGTCGAGATAAGCCGACTGCCGTGAGGCCGAGATGCCTGCGCAGGCCAACGGCGACTGCCTTGCACGGCCACGGCAGGCCGGACACACCTGCCGGCCAGTTTACCACGCCGAGAACCACCTTAAAAGCGCTGAGCAACCGGGAATGCGGCGCGGTCGGTGGCCGGCCCTCGAGCGCAGCGAAGAGGGTCGGCTTCACGAAGTCCCCGTTCGCCCGCCCTCGACCCGGAGGGTCGGGGGTGGGGGGATTGAGGGGTTGGGCGGCCTGAAATGATCAAAGGTCGTCTGGTTCTCGCAACTCATTCCGCGCCTTGAGCGATTGATAAAAGCTCAACGGCCCGCCAAGTGCTGCCAGCAGTTCTTCGGGCAATTCGTCTGGCTTGAGTATACCCACACGATCGCATACGCGACGGCCATATCTGCGGGCGTGTCATGGTAACGCTTATATAGTTCCCGGGAAGGACCAGTTTCGTACTGGTGAAGGCGATAACTTAACTCCCCGTTGCTGATGGTTCCATTTCGCCATGCGCTGAAGCTCTGCTCCAGTTTCATCAACTCGCGGCGCAGTGCTCGCTTATAGGCTTCAGTTTCTTCATCGATCCGTGAGCCTCAGGGCGCCCTCGACCACTGGTGGGAGCACCGCTATGAACTTGCGCTGATTATCAAACCAGGATCTGACACACAAGACGACGACAAAGATCGTCAGCGGCGCGATATGCAACAGGAGACGGTGGATGGTGTTGTTGATCTGTGCCGCCAGGTCCACGTGGCTCGTCGCCAGGTAGGCGACGACGTAGAAGGCCAGATTCAGACCTAACAGGAGGGAAGGGTAGAATAGGACCTTGCGCCGGAGATCGCGCCAGTTTAGCAGAAGCGTCAGGCCCAGCACCGGCCACAGGATGCCCCAACGTTGGATGTCGACTAATGCCAGTCCCATCGTCCTAATGACAGCTGGCAGTTGGTCGACCTGCAACATGCCCAAGTGCTCGCCGTCCGAGACAAGATTGTGGAGCTGACGAAACGCCAGCCACGGTAGGAGGCCAACCGCAATCGGCAAGATGTACACGCTGAGCATCTGAAACGCCAGTGGAAATTGGCGGCGTCTCCAGTTCAGCGCCACAAATAGACCGGCCACGGCCGTCAGGATGACCACGTGCGGAAGTCCTTCGTACTTTGTCCAGACCGACAGACCTGCGCCGAGACCCGTGATTGCCAGGTATCGGATTTGTTCTGGCTGCTGGGTCCAGGCGACGAATGACAAGCAGGCCAGGCCGTAGAACAAGCCTAGCGGCACATCTGCCTGGGCCACTGCCGAATGACGTATCAGCATGCCGCCCGCCAGTGTTAGGTACGCTGTGGCAAGCAGGGCCTCCCTGCGCTTGAAGGCAGCCAGCCGCATGAATTGGTAGAAGAGCGCCACCAGCGCAAGCAGGTTCAGCGTGAAGATCGCTTTGACCAAGCCGTCATTGATCTGCCCCAGTCCCAGGTATACCCATGTCAGGCTAAGCGGCACCAATAGCGGATAATACCCGTGTCGCTCATAAAGGTTCTCGAAAGTCAGAGCTTGCTCGAGGAAGAACGCCTTGCCCTTTAAGCCCCAGTTACCCCAGGCATCGGCTGTGTTGAGCGGGAGGTACAAGGCCGCGACAGCGCTGAAGAGGATCTGAAACACGATGATGAAGACCAGCCCTTTGTCCAGCCAATTCCAGGGACGCGAGGCATTGGGTTCTACGGTCGAGCCATTTGCTCGATATCGACAGCGGTAACTTACCCATAACAGCCCGGCAATGGCCGCAGTTGGAATCACGACATTCGCCAAAGTGAGCGATTGGCCTAGCAGGCCGAGCGACAACATCTCAAGGCTGATCACCCCCAACCCGGCTGCCCACGCCAAAGCCCAGCGGGCGACCTGCGACCATCCCAGGCGCGCGCCGACCAGCCATAGGGTAAGCGGATAACCCACACACGGAATGAACGCCAGGGCAAGGAGATAACGCACGATGAGAAAGAGCATGGTCTCAAGGCTCTGTCAGCAGTAGTGTGGATTTTACTGTGAGGATCATCTGATCTCCACCGTAGTCTTGAGCTTCAAACAGCCGCTCATCTTTGAGAAGGCGGCTGTCTTGATAGATGGTTGGATCCCAGACCAGGACATGCGTAATCTGGCGCGCTACGATGTTCCGCAGAATACGCTCATCTGTGCATCCTTGCTTCTGGAGATGGACGGCGTAACGTGGGTACAGGTAATACCGGATGGCGGCGTTCTCCTCGACCAGACTGAGAACGCGAGCATCTTCAGGAAGTTCGACCTGACAGATACGCAGAAACTCAAGATCGATTTCCCGAGCCAGCATCGTATCGTACGAGTAGTCAGGAGCCGTTACATCCTGAGCTACCTTGACCAGATAGAGCCCTTCGGCGGCTAACAACCCCAGCCCTTGGAGAGCGATGATGGCGATCACGCCAAGCGCCAGCCAGCCTTGCCAACCACGGCGTTTAACTTTAATCATGTGCATCTCTCGAGTCTGACACAGGGATTCGGTCAGATTCCGAGCCGAATCGGTCGTTCACTGCGCTGTCAAACAGAGGCTTCAATCACCAGATTTTTCTTTCGATGTCAAACGGTTTACCTGTACTGACCGTACCTACCTATCTGAGCAAGCATGAGCGCGGCAAATATTTGCCCAGTGTGCACGCCATATACTCACCGACGCGTTTGCTCTCTCCATCATCCCAAGCCTAAACATGGCGGCTGTGTCGCGATGATGCTGCCTAGCATTGCTGCGCGACGTCACTACATGCTTGACCGTGGAGTGCGATCACCGATATCGCATAACCAACGCACGGCGGTCGAGGGCCTCAATATACAGGCCGTGGTCTTCAGGATCGGACACTCGCATGTAGGGCGGCCCAACGGCCGAGATAAGCCGCCACCGACTAAGGCAAGATATGACTGCCCACAGTATACACCCACAGGCAAGCACCGCTGACTTGCGGCGCGGTCGGTGGCCGGCCCTCGAGTACAGCGAAGAGGGCCGGCTTCACGAAGTCCCCGTTCGCCCGCCCTCGACCCGGAGGGTCGGGGGTTGGGGGATTGAGTTGTTGGGCGGCCTGCCTTAATTCCCACCGGCTTCTGCCAGTTCCGTTGAGCTGTGACGACGCACGGCCAGACCGCTGGGCAGCGGGTGACGCCTGCGGAGCCTTCCCGAGACGGTTCACCCCGCGCTTCTGCGGATAAACGTACCTGTAACTCTTCCGTTGCTTTCACTCTTTGTCTCAGCGGGACGCCCAACGGCCTGCGCATCAGCCGTCCACCGTGACGCGCGAGATTATTTCACAGGCAAAGCGCGACCGAAAGCAGGAACGATAGCAGGCCAGCTGCGATTGACGGCAAGTGTACCCCGCTCAGAACTGCCATCCAAGCGCGAGGCACCTCGGAACGCGGCGCGGTAGGTGGTCGGCTGCATGCGCTGGTTGGGCGGCCCACAGCGGGCTCCAGGCCTGCCTTTCAAAACGCGGTTTACGCATTCCGACGCGGTGGCTGAGGCATGGTCGCCGCAGGCAAGCTGTGTGTAACC
>DATDPU010000035.1:0-9622 GCA_035292585.1 Anaerolineae bacterium
GATTAGGCGGTAGAGCTTCTCCCAGCCGAATCGTAAGGTTAAGCGTCTCTTCGTAATTGGCGGTTTTGAATTTTCGGCTCATGCCTGAAGTGTATCACCTATCGAACGGCTTAATGCCGCTCTCCGACAAACTGCTAGCGCCTTTATTTGCGTCAGCTTTTCCGGCATTCGCCGTGCGTAGGCTAGTTCCTGTCGGGAAACCATGCTCCATCTCACGTCACAGCCGGTCTTCGGCGTCGGCGACGGGTCAAGGCGGTAGCCATGACGACGAGATTGTTGGTGATGACGCCCCAGCCGATCCAGCGCTCCATACCGGACGCGCCATCCTGCTCCGTCGCGGCCATCCCTGCCGCATACAGGTAGCGCGTGACGTTCGCGCCACGACGTTCTTCGAGCACCTGCGGCAGCGAGCCGGACACATCCACGACATAGCGCGTCGCGTCGCCGTTCACCCGCTGCGCGAGGCGCGTGCCGTCGCCGAGGTAGACGTATTCGGTTGTTAAGGTGCCGGAGACGACCTGCGTCAGCCGGTTGGCCGCGTCGTAGGTGAAGGTCCGCGTGCCATCGGACAACTGGTTGCCGCGTAGTCCCCGTAGCGCAGCGGAGTGGGATTGGCGTCGTAAGTATACGGTACACCACCAACCGAGGTCAACCGGTCGGCGGCGTCGTAGGTGTAGGCGACGCTGTGTGTGTATGCGCCCATGTACTCTGCGCTCGTCAGGCGATACAGCGGGTCGTAGGCGTAGTCGATCGTGACGACCGAGGTGACGCGCGCGCCGCTGGCAACGGTGATGTAGCTTGTGCGGGTGAGGGTATCTTGTTGCGATGCGGTGAACGCCGCCAGTGCGACGGTGTAGACGCCGGTCGCGGTGTAGATGTGAACCGGGTTAGTGATCGGACTCGTCACACCGTCGCCGAAGTCCCATAGGTAGGACGTAATCGTATCGGTGGGCGTAGATTGATTGGTAAAGGTCACGGTGAGCGGCGCCGTCCCGGTCACGGGCGAAGCCGTGAACGCAGCGAAGCCGAAGCCCGCGCTTTTCTAGCCAAATTCAAGGCGCGCATCGATGGTCGGGCGCCCTTCCTGACGAGTGACCAACTGCCCGCCTACACCGCGGCCTTGATCGCTAACTACAGCCGCCCTGAGCCAGCGCTGCTCAAGCGGGGTCCGGGCCGTCCGCGCAAAGAACCCAAGCGGATCATCGACCCTGATCTCCTGTACGCTCCAGTCGACAAAGTACGCGAGGGTGGACGGGGGGTGGAGGTGCATCGGCGACTGGTCTTCGGCTCAGAGGGCGAAGGGGCGCGTCTGCTCCGCCAGACCCAGGCCGGCATACACATCAACACCGCCTGTGTCGCACCTGACAACCTGACTTCGCGTCAAAGCAATGGGCGGCTGGTGCGCAAGACCCTGTCGCATTCGAAAACGAAGCATTACCGCCAGCGCCAGATTGACCTGGAAGACGCCCTCGACAACTTCGTGCGGCCGCATGAAGCCTTGCGGGTCAAGTGTGTCAAACCCGGCGTGCGCGGACAGAAATGGGAAGACCGCACACCGGCTATGGCCGCTGGCCTCACCAACCCTATCTGGCTTCTGGAAGAGTTGGTAGCCTATCGCTTGCCACCGCCAGATGCTTAGCGAGTTTCACGCTGTAGGTATACCCTCGCCAATTTCACGCGATTGGTCTACAGCACCTGACTTCCGACATTGATGGCAAAGGGTTGACATTGCCCAGTCATGTGATAAAATAGCCATCAAAATGGCTATCTCGGAGTTAACCATGCCCAAACGCTATTCCATCGCCGAAGCGCGACACAACCTGGCCGCTCTGGTGCACGAGCTGGAGCGCAAAGCCCGCATTGAACTCACCCGCCGCGGTGAGCCGGTGGCGGTTTTGTTATCCATGCGCGAGTACCAGCGCCTGACGACTGAAAAAGGCGGCTTCTGGCAAGCGTACGAGTCCTTCCGCCGCGCTGTCGACCTGCCCAGGCTCAAGATTGAGCCAACGGCGTTCGAGGGGGTGCGCGATCGATCCACCGGACGAGAAATACGCTTATGAGCGTCCGCTACCTGCTGGATACGAATGTCCTCTCCGAGCCACTGCGTCCGGCTCCGCAACCGAAGGTCATCGAACGCCTGCGCCGGCATCAGGACGAACTGGCGACGGCCTCTATCGTCTGGCACGAGTTGTGGTTCGGCTGCCAGCGCCTGCCCGATTCTGCCAAGCGCCAGGCGATCGAAGACTATCTCACCCAGGTCATCGCACCGTCGCTGCCGATCCTGCCGTACGACGAGCGTGCTGCCCAGTGGCACGCCGCCGAACGCGCCCGCCTGACACGGGCCGGCAAAACGCCCGCTTTCGCCGATGGTCAGATCGCCGCCATTGCCAGGACGAACGATCTGATCCTGGTCACTTTCAACCGCACTGATTACGCAGATTTTCAGGACTTGACCTTCGAAGATTGGCATTGATAGCGCCGTGGCATGCTCCGAGCCACCTCGAACATCTGTCACACGGATTTCCCACAGGCGATCCGGGCTGGCAAGTAGTCTGTCCGAGTCACACCGCGATTCCGACGTGAATCCCGGCAAAATCGGCGAAGTCACGCGCAGGGTGCTTGTCAATTTCGCAATCCGGGGATTACCCTTCAGGAGATGGGCGGCTCTTCCGACTTGAGCGGGATGGTCTGGTAGGAACCAGTTACAATCGTCACGTCGGTTCATGACTGCGGCTCGCCGCAGTTCGTTCGTGACCTGCCGATGTGGAATCGGCAGTGCTGGGTGAGCTACGTGGCGCGGCGCTTCAGGTGTGAGACGTGTCAGACCACCTTTGTCGAGCGCGTGGCGTGGCGCGAAGCGGGACTGAACTACACCACGCGGGATGAGCACCACATTTATCAACGTGCCCGACGAGAACCCCTGGCCCAGATTGCCCAGGACGAATGGCTGAGTGAGGAGGTCGTCCAGGGCATCTTTGAGCGCGGGGCAAAAAAACGCTCGCCCAACGCGGTTATCCGCTCGTGAAAGTCCTGTGTCTCGCTTCGCGTGAAGTCGCGTCACACAAAGGGCATGGCCACTATCGTCTGATTATCTCAGCGCCCGAACTGGGCTTGGTCTTGGATGTTCTGAAAACATTAGTGTCAACTTAAGCGCATTTGACGCTGGCTGGCCGGGGCGACAAGCCGTCTGGACAAAGATGGGTCTTCCGGGTATATGCAGGATGGCAACCAACCAATCCTGGCCCCGGAGAGACCCACCATGAGGATAGCCGCAGCGAAGCCGAAACGGAAGTCCAAGCGTCAGCGCCAGGCGCGACGCTTCAATCAAGCCACCCGTCGCGAACGGCGCGTCAAAGTGGCGCCGCCGCCGCTGACATCGGATCACAGCTGGATGAGTCAGTTGCTGCCGTGCGCTGTACTGAACGGCTTGGCGCGGAAATGGAACGCGGGGGATGTGCGCCAGCGCAAGTTGACCGTGACGGTGTTCTTCTGGATGAGCGTCCTGGCGGTGGGGCCGGGCGGGCCGCTCAGTCTGCACAAGGTCTTGACGTATGTGTTAGTGGCTGGTGTGATGAGCGGACTGGGTGTGGCCCAAGTCGCGTTGTCCAAAGAAGCCCTCAGCGAGAACTTTCGCGAGCGCCCGTGGCCGTTCTTTGAAGCGGTGTGGCAGTACTTGTTGATGACCTATGCGGCGCGGTGGAGCAACCGGGTGGGACAACCGAACTAGTGGGTCGTGCACGACCTGCGGGTGTTGTTGGTGGATGCCACGGTCATGCGCGTGGCCCATCGGCTGATCAGCGTGTTCCCCGCCAGTCGGCGTGGCAAATGCCAAGCCTGGGCTGCCGCCAAACTGCATACGCGCTTTCACCTGTTTCGGGGCGTGCCGGAGGTGTTGGCCCTGACGCCACAGAAGAAACACCAGCGAAACATTGGCTTTTTGCGGCCTGTCGGTGAAGCGGTGTTGTATCTCGGTGACCTGGGCTATTGGACGTACGCACTGTTCGACACGATCATCGACCGCCAACAACACTTCATTAGTCGGTTGAAGGGTAACTGCAATCCGTTGATCCTGGAGGTCTAGGCGGGCAAAGCCGAATGG
This sequence comes from Anaerolineae bacterium, assembly GCA_035292585.1. GTDB lineage: Bacteria > Chloroflexota > Anaerolineae > Fen-1058 > Fen-1058 > DASSFZ01. The sequence continues at coordinate 4,100 of DATDPU010000035.1, forward strand.
GTAGGCCAGCGCTTGAAGGCGATCGTCCTGACGGGCCGCACGCTTGACTGTCTGGTCAATGTGAACAGTGCCAATCTCGCCAACCCGCAGATGCACCACAATGTGCGCTTGGTCGGACAATGGGTCATGAAAGACAAAGGTTGGCATCTTTACATCACCAGCTTGGTCGCATGGCAAAAGTATCCCGTGGCGCTGATCATCGACTTGTATCGGTTGAGATGGCAAATCGAAATCCTGTTTCGCAATTTGAAACACGTCTTGCGGATCGCCAACTTCGTGTCTACCACCGAGAACGGCATTCGCATTCAGATTTACGCCGCCCTCATCCATTATCTGTTGACCCACCTCCTGATTCTGAAAGCCGCACAGGAAACCGGGCGACCCCTTGAAGATTTCTCGATCCCCTACTGTTTGGATGCCGTCCAGCAAGTCTTGCAACACGCCCACCAGTTGATTCTCAAGGGCCAGACGCTCGACTGGGATCAACTGGAAGCCCTGCTACTGGAAATCGTGATCACGGTTGGGCTTCGCCCCAATCGCAAGCGCAAGCCATTGATAACCAAAGTAAAAGCCCGCTTGCGACGCATGGCGCCGTTATCCATCGGAGAGCCTTAAGTTGACACTAATGCTTCCCGTTGTGTTACGCAACTATATTAGATGAACCAATGCCGTTTGATCGCGAAGTGAGGTTGATCGAGGAACCTTGCCCTGCAGTCGCCTGATCAGAGCCAAGAAGGGGCGCTGGTGAAGAGTGCCCTTTCTTTTCGATACTACAGAAACTCTACCCGCCCGCGCATGTCCTCGGCGGCGAGCACATCGTAGATGAGTAGGAGGCCGCGCACGATAGCGCCGATGAACGTCTGCTGAGGAGCGTAGGCGATTCCGGTGTGTGACACGCCTTGCTCGTGTAGAGCCAGAAAGTCCTCGTCCTGGCTGAACAGGACGCGTCCTTGACCAGTGGCGAGATGTAACTGGGCCTCGTCGCGGGCTCCGAGCATCCCTGCCTCTTTGGTGGTCAGCACATCGATACCGCGTAGCTGCAAGCCGTGCGTGACGGCAGGCGGAACATCCTCGTCCATGTAGAACCTGACTTCACCCGCCATGGAGTTTGGCTTTGACCTGCGAAGGGGCCGCCTGCCGCACGGCTTCGGCCAGCGCCTGGCCGGCGTGGATCGACTGATCGATCTCGGCGCGGTGCTCAAAGTAATAGGCGAGGGCGGCATAGACCTCGGCCAGCGTCAGGTCGTGGTCCAGCGCAATCTGGTCGGCGCTGAGACCCATGCGCTCATGCCAGATGGCGATGTTCTGAACGGTGATACGCCGACCCGCGATACGTGGCTTGCCGCCACTCACGCCGGATGTGATTTCGATGAGTTTGTCTAAAGCGATATCTGTGGCCATAAAGTCGCCTCCCGTACGTGCTGTGGTGATTATATTGCTCACCGGGCAAGACCGCAAGACGAAGTCTCCGTCCTTTGGAGGCTCCAGCTCGTGCAGGAATTGAGTTTCGCCCCGCCCAGCGCGCCCTCGCTACCTGCGGCAAATGAGCCAGAGTTGATGTGACCGGCTGTTTGGCGAAATCTTGTCCAACAAACAGAGGCGCCGCCAGTCCTGGGATTGGCGGCGCCCTTGCCGACTCGTTAGCAAAGCGATTCGAATCATCGCTCTTCGGGTTACCCCAGCACCTGCCGGCCCGCACTTGCTTCGCAATTGGGGCAAGTGTGTGGGGCAGGTGTGAGTTCCTAATCTGTTTCGTATACTTTTGGCCTTCAGGCTGCCTGTTTTAGCGTGACCCGAAGGTCTCAGATTGAAGGGAATCTGAAGTATGTAGTTGTGACCAACGTTGTAACTCACAATCCTTGAGCCTGCAAGGTGGGTCGCCTGTAGCCTGTAATCAATCTATGACATCCAGGCACATGTGTAGCCCGATGAGACAAACGCGCCGCCCAAGGTGGATCGTCATGCTCATCGGTAACGGGCAGGCGAATTCCCAAGAACTCATCTTGCCTCTCCGCCTTGCCGACAACTGTCTCGACTTCTCGGCGAGTCATTCGGCGGAGCGACGAGAGAAAAGCCCATTGGTCCTCATACGGGACAAGGCTCTCGTCCAAGAAGAGGCTGTTGCCGTGCTCGCGTGGTCTCTTTTGAAGGGGCAAAGCGATCAGGTTGCCAAAGCCGCCTCTGGGGAGGGTATCCTGACTGGGGAAGAAGTCGCCAAGAACGCTCTGGCATCTTCCTGCCAGGAAGCCTTGTCGAAGTCAGCCGCCAGAAACCAACACGTCTCATCCGGCAGCATGGGATAAACGCCAATCGTAAAGTCACGTCCGAACCTGTCCTGCGGATCCATGCCCAGGAGATGGTTTCTCACAACGTCGTCCGTCACGGGCAGGAATTCTCGCAGTTCCGGCTTTTCCACCCATGCGTTGCGGCAGACAGGTTGGTATCCGGTTTTGCCCGTTTTCAGGCTCTCGAACCTCTTGGGGTAGACATCTTCGCGTCCTCGAAACAGACGGCGAAAGAGCGCGATTTTTGCTTCCTGGGGAGACTGATTGGTCACTGTTGGCAAACTGGCCGACGGCAATGGAGCTTCTTGCACAGGGAGAAGCTCTGCCTTTTCTCGTTGCAGTGCAGTCATTTGCGCGAGCAGCTCTGCCCTGCGGGTGTTGAGCCTTGCTAACTCCCCTTCCGCTTCTGCCAGCAAGCGGTCGATCTCATCCAGGTTTCTCACGACCGCCTCGAACGTACCAGCTTGAGGTTCGCCAACAAAGCCTGCTGCTGTGCTGGCGATCGTTTCTGCCAATCTTCTTGTCTTTCACAGATGTTCTGAACTTTGGTCAGCCTTCATGTGGCAATGCTTGTACTTCTTTCCGCTGCCGCACCAACACGGCTCGTTGCGTCCCAACAATCGATCATGCCCTTCATCAAAGGGCCGCTCTATTTGCTGTGCGACGTTGGGTCGGTCGCCCCGCTTAATCTCGTGCGGAGGTTGAAGCGCGTCGATGATCTCGCGCACTGGATAGCCGAGGACCGTCCTGCTTTGACCCAACTGGTCGGCGACGATGAATCGATCGCCGCTGATCTGATAGGTCATCTCCCAGCCGATCGCGAAGGTTCTCTCTGACTCTGTGAGGTTGATCGGCTGCGGGTCGCCGTCACGCGCCAGGCAGAGCGCCAGATGATCGCTCGGATCGAGCAGCCAGGCATCACCGGTTTGTGTCGAAAAGAAGACGAGTGGGCCGAGCGTCACGACGCGCGCATCGCCTTCGGCGGCGCGGCGCACGATATATGCCACCTCGCGCTGGATGTTGATCTGTTCACGTGATAATTGTTGCTTGCGCGGTGTCACTTGCTCATCACAATCGCCGCAGCTGTGCCTGGAGCGCGGGCCGCCGCTTGTACTTTTCGGTTATCTTCTTCAGATACGCACGCCATTCATCGACTTGCCCCAACTGCGCGTATGCCTTCTTCGCCCGCTTTAGCCACTCGGCAGCGATGGGATAGTTTTGGCTCTTGGCTTCGGTCATGAGGCGTTCGGCATGTTTGATGCTCACCCGAGCGACCCAGTCCGGCCGATGGGGAAGCACGCCCTCGGCCACGGTCTCGACAACGGTGTACCAGACATCGCGTCCTTCCGCCACCTTGATGGCCTCATCCCATTCTTGCTCGAACAGGTGAACTTCGGCCAGCACCTGCTTGTCATGCGACTTACGCAACGCCGACATCACGTCGGGGCGCAGTTTCCTCCAGCCGGATTCCGCCAAGCGTTTGATGGTCTTGTAGATTTCAAGTGAGGGGTTTTCGGGGAAAGCTGCCAGCCACGCTCGGAGCGCCTCTTTCGTCCGTCCCTGCGCTTCTTCCACTGTTCCCAGCCATTCACCCAGCTTTGCCTTCGACCCTTTCAGCTTCAGGCCGCGCTCACCGATTTCCAGCGCCTCGGCGATGTGCTTCAGACTCCGCAGTCTTTCGGCCAGTTGCCGGGCCTCGTCCGCTGTTGCTAGATGTTTCTTCGCGTGCTTCATCGCCTCAGGCACCCGATCGAGGTCGCACAATTTGAGCCCATACCGCAGGTGGCGCCGGGCCTTCTGGCACAAGGCCAGGTACTCATCGGTGCGGCCTTGTCGTTCGAGTACGCTGAGTTTCGCCTCGGTCAGGTCGCTCACCCCGAACAGCGGCCGGCCCCAATCGTGGCCCTCGTAGACCTCGTCTTCGCTCCAGCCGTAATCTTCAATCGCCTCATCAATCCACTCGTCGTCAAACTCACTCTCGCGCGCCAGGCGTCGTTTAGCCGCTGCATCGGCAGGTGGTGCGGCCCAGCCATACTGAGCCGCCTGAATAGCAAGATAGAGATTGCCCTCCATGCCATAGTCACTGGCATAGCGCTCGAGTTGGGTTAGCCGGCCCACCAGTTTCTCGCGCTCGACCGCGCTCAGATCCATGCTCAAAATGACTTCGGCCAGCGGCTGGCCCAACTCGCCGACAAAGCCTCCCAGCTCACCGTTGGAGTCGTCGATAAACTCGATGCCGTGGCAAGCCTCTTCCAACAGAGTGAGCAGGATCGTGAGTGCGGTGTCGGGGTCACTCGCTTCGAGGAACTTCATAGCCGTCGCCTGCACTCCAGCCAGTTCTTTCACCAGGCTACCTACGTGCCAGTACGCCTCCGAGGCGCGCATCCCATCCAGGCTGTGCAGGATGCCGATGATTTGACGGCGATACACTTCGGCATCGACTCGCTTCTTGCGTTTCCGTGAGGTCTTGCCCGGCGGACCGGGCACAGCGATGGCCGCCTCGATCCAATCGTACAGGTCGGGTTTATCGCGCAGGAGTTTGATCGTGAGCGCAAGCAGATCGTCTCGGCTCAGATCGGCCAATAGGTCTGCTGGGTCCTGGCGGATGGCAAAGCGCTTGGGATGGTGAAGATAGGCGAGCAGCAGCGCGACAATGTGCTTGCAATATCCGCCATACTCATAGGGACAGGTGCAGTCTGCCTCGCGGATGCCGGCTTCGTCTAACGTCACGCGCACGCGGTAGTATGGCGCGGACGTGCCCTCGCAATCGCCACTGAGCCGATTGTCCTGAATGCTGGCATTGGAGATGGCGTCATCTTCATACAGCGCTTTCCCGCGCTGAAAGCTCGGCGGGTCGGCGCCGGCGCGGATCATGGACTCGGTGAGCTTAGGCAGAGCCATGGTCGTATCCTCTCAAGCGGATATCGGATCGAGCTTGCTCACTGCCGCGACTACCTGCTGCACCAGCTTCTGGTTCGCGTCAGCACGGCACACCTATTATAAAACCGGATCGAGTTGTTGTTCTCGCACGTTAGAGCTTTGGCGCCGCGCAGGGTCAGGCAGATGCGCATGAGAACGTAGCCTGCCACCCGACCTCCGGGCGCATTTCGCTTTGGGGGCGAGTTTTTCGGCGACTGGAAGTCGCGGCAACCCTAACGCGAAGGCCGCCTGCGCGGACTGCACCTCCAGCCGATGCAGGTCGGCTTCGCGGGATTATAGGCGCGGTTTCCAACCGCCA
>DATDPU010000036.1:0-47010 GCA_035292585.1 Anaerolineae bacterium
GGACTCGCGGCTGCGCGCCCGGTAGTGCGCCCGCATCGAGAGCTGCTGGCCGAGGAGCTCGTCGAACTTGACGCGCTGCCAGGCGGGGTGGGTCCGCTCGAGGAGCCCGGCGGCGTGGGTGTCGGGCTGCGGGTGGTGCAGCAGGCGCACCGACTCGGCGAAGCCCGCGAGGCCGAGCCGCGCACGCGTCGGCTCCAGCAACGTGTCGGAGAGATCGGTCGAGGCGAGCGCATCGTCGATCATCCGTCGCAGCGCCTGCTGGGAAAGGCCGGCGGTGGTCGGATAGACCGGGGTGAGCGCGTCGGGCAGCGGCTCGGCGCCGCGCAGCACGCGGTAGCGCGGATGGACCATCTCGCCGCCGAAGAAGCCCGGCCGCACCTCCCCGAACGCGCGCACGCGCGCCCCGGGCGCGAGCGACTTCTGCTGGCTCGGATAGAAGTTGAGAAAGCGCATGTAGAGGAGTCCGCTCGCGTCGCGGAGCTTGACCACCAGCTGGCGCCGCGGGCGGTAGGCGACGTCGCACGTGAGCACCTCGCCTTCCACCTGTACGGCCCCGCCCTCGCGCGCCTGCCCGATCGGCGTGAGGCTCGTCTCGTCCTCGTAGCGCAGCGGCAGGTGCAGGACGAGATCGAGCTCGGAGCGGATGCCGAGCTTCGCGAGGAGCGCCGAGCGAGGGGCGAGGAGCGAGGAGGGTTTCGGCGCGGCCCGTGCGCTGCCTGCGCGCGCGCGCCGTGTCCGCGCTCCGGGTCGGGAAGTCGAGACCTTGGGCACTACTGTTCGCTGTTCACGGTTCGCCGTTTACCCCGTGAGCCGGTAAGCGGTAAGCGGTTAAACAGTAGTCCATCACCGCTTACCGCTCACTGTTCACCGCTCACCGTTCACTGTTCACTGTTCACTGTTCACCGTTCACCGTTCACCGTTCACTGTCCACTCACCTCCGTCAGGGAGACCACATGGCCCAACTCCAACCTGTCAGCGCCAGCGCCGCTGCGGGCGGCATCGCCGTCGCCGGCAACGTCGAAGGCAACATCGTCGTCGGCGACAATAACTTCGTCGTCAACACCAACTACGGCACGATCGTCTACAAGCAGGCCGCGCCGCAGGCTCGGCTGCGCGATGCGACGCCGCAGCCGCCGCGCGCGCCGCGCGGGTTCGTCGGGCGGAGCAAGGAGCTGGCCGAGCTGGGCCGGCTGATCGCCGCGAGCGAAGCGGTGACGCTGTACGGCGTAGACGGCGCGGGCAAGTCGGCGCTGCTGCGGCAGGCGGCCAACGGCGAGGCGGCGCGCGCGCTGCCCAATGGCGTCGTGCTGCTCGAAGGCGTCGACGAGCGCGGCGAGGCGCTGGGATTGGAAGACGTGATCCAGCGCTTGTTCGACGCGCTGTTCGAGTCCGATCCGCCGCTCAAGGTCAACGCGACGACGGCGCGTACTTACCTTAGCAACACCCGGCCGCTCGTCGTCCTCGACGGTCTCAACCTGCCCGCGACTTCGCTCGCGACGCTGCCCGATTTGTTGCCGCAAGGCGCGCTGCTGATCGCCTCGCCGCGTTCTCCGTCCGGCGATGCGACGCAACCGATGAAGGTCGGCCCGCTGCAACGCGCTGAATCCATTCAGCTGCTCGCCGCTCGCGCCGGTTTAGAACTCGACGAGGCAACGCGCGCCGCGCTTGACGCGATGTGCGCGCTGCTGACCGACGTGCCGCTGGCGCTTGTCACCGCCGCCAACGCGATCCGCGAGAACAATCTGCCGCTCGACCGCGCCCGCCAAATCCTCCGCGCCGCGACGCCGGGATCGAGCGACCCACTGCGCGCCGGCGTCGAACGCGCCTGGGCGCTCGTCAACTCGATGCTATCCGGCGACGATCGGCAACTCCTCGCCTTTGCCGCGATGGCGCCCGGCGTATCAGTTGATCCAGGGTGGCTCGCGCAAATGACCGGCGGCGGGAGCGGACCGGGCGGACAGATCGAGATCGAGGGCGGCTTCGTGAACGTCGGCGGCGTCCGGGTCCCGATTCGCGGTGAAGAGGCGGAACGCGAAACGCCGCAGCCGCGTAGTGCGGACGCGATGCAGTCCGCGCTCGACCGCATGCAGGCGATGGGCCTGCTGCGCGCGAACAGCCCGCGCCTGCGCATCGATCCGGGGTTGCGCGCGCTATGGCAATCCGGCATGGACGAGACGGCCGCCAGAGACGGGATGCTGGCCTACCTGCTGCGCGCGGCGGCGCTCGACAAGTTCCGCGACTGGCAATTTTGCGCCGACGAGCTCGGCAACGTGCTGGGCATGATCGAGTGGGCCGCCGCACAGGGTCGTTGGGCCGAGGCGCTTCAACTCAGCCGCGCCATCGATCCGTACCTCACGCTGCACGGCTTGTGGGATACCTGGCGCGCGATCCTCAATCGTACCCTGCAAGCGGCGCGCGAGAGCCACAGTCCGGAGAGCGAGGCCTGGGCGCTGCATCAACTCGGCGCCCACGCCATCGGGCAAAGGCAGGCGCAACAGGCGATCGACTTGCTGCGCCAGGCGCTCGATCTGCGCCGTTCGCTCGGCGACGCGACCGGCATGGCTTACACGCAGCACAACCTCGACCTGCTGATCCCGCCCGCCCCGCCGAGCCGGGGCGAATCGGGGCCGCAGGCAGGGCCGCCCGCGCCGGGGATGAGCACCGCGCTCAAAGCGATGATCGGGATTGGGGCTGCGGCGGTCGTCATCGGCAGCGCGTTGTTGCTCAATCGACCCGCCGCTGCGCCCGTGACCCAGCCGTCCACTGCCGCCAGCGTGCAGCCGATCACGCCCGGTTCAACTATTGCTTCAACCGAGGCCGCCTCTGTTCCATCGCCGTCACCAGTAGGCGCTTCGGCAAGCGCTGTCCCCTCCCCATCGCCAACAGCCACCGTCACTCCGACGCGCCTGCTTGTCGCGCCGCAAATCGCCTTCCTCTCCGACCGAGATAACCGGTTCAGCCCGGTGTATTTGCTCGACCCCGACACCTTGGCTGTTACGCCTGTAGATTCTGATCTTGACGTGCTCAGCGTGGTTCTGTCACCCGATGGCAGCCGGCTGCTCATCTTGGCGTTTGTCGAAACCGGACCTGTCTTTTACACCGCTAACGTCGATGGCTCCGGCCAAAGGCAGCTCACCGATCGCGAAGTGCAACGCATGCCTGCCTGGTCGCCCGACAGCGCGCGCCTGGCCTTCTCCGCGCCGATCGGGGACGAGCCAGAGTCTACGGTGCAAGTCTTCGTCGCGAACGCCGACGGCAGCGAAGAGGTTCAGGTCACACGAGACCGCCAGTTCCAGCACTCCGACCCGACCTGGTCGCCCGACGGCGCGCGCCTCGCCTACATCCTGCGCGAGACCGCCGAGCCTGGCCAGCCTAACCGCGGCGTGGGCTTCGGCGTGGTGAACAGCGACGGAACCGGCGAGACGATCGTGGCCGGCCCACCCGCCGGGATGATGCTGATCGACGGTTCGCTGAAGTGGTCGCCCGATGGCAAGCGGCTGGCTTTTCAGCGCGGCGTCTTCAGCTTCAACGGCGCACCCCCGTCCGGGGACGAAGGCATCTACACCGTCAACGTCGATGGCACAGGCCTTACCCAACTGGCGCGCCTGCAAGACCCTCCCGTCAGCTACGTGCATTCACTCGACAACCTGGCCTGGTCGCCCGACGGCGCGCACATCGCCTACAAGGACGGGAGCACGTTGAACGTGATCAACTCCGACGGTTCCGGGCCGGCAAGACCGCTGCTGGTGATTCGCGACCCAAATAATTGCACTCAATACACGCTGTCGCCCATCTGGCTGGCCGGCGGCCAACGCATCGCCTATAACATCACCGGGCCGGCTTTCGCGGAAACATTCGCCGACTTTGAAATACACATTGCCCAAATCGACGGAAGCGGCGACATCAACGCGACGAACAACCCGGGATACGACAATTTCCTTTATCCCATCGCCGGCGGCGGCTGCTAAAGTCGCGCTTGTTCCGGCGGTAGTTCAACTGCGGCCCGAATTTGCGGCTTGTTGGGGCCGCAGTTGAACTTAAGCCATTCTTCGCCTGAAACGGGTGTCCTGCCCGAATTTGCGGCTTGTTGGGGCCGCAGTCGAACTGCAGCCCGAATTTGCGGCTTGTTGGGGCCGCAGTCGAACTGCGGCCCCAGCATTTTCATCATGCCTTGTTGGGGCCGCAGTTGAACTGCGGCCCCAGCATTTTCATCATGCTGACCTGCGGCCCGAATATTTCACCAGGGCTAACATAACCCTTGAAATCCCCCTCCCCGCCATGTTATAATGGCCGCCGATGCCCAGCCCGATCAAGATCGTCCCATCCATCCTATCCGCAGATTTTGCGCGATTAGGCCAGCAAGTGGCGGAAGCGGAAGCCGCCGGCGCCGACCTGATCCAGTGTGATGTGATGGATGGCCGCTTCGTCCCGAATATCACCTTCGGCCCGCCGGTCGTCGAGGCCGTCCGGCGCTCCACCCGCTTGCCGATCGAAGTCCACTTGATGATCGTCGAACCTGAGCACTACCTCGACAATTTCGCCGCAGCGGGCGGCGATACGCTCATCGTTCACGCCGAGGCCAGCCCGCACCTGCGTCGCACGTTGGAGCAGATTCATCATTTAGGCCGACACGCCGGCGTGGCGCTCAACCCTTCGACGCCGCTAGCGGCGGTTGAAGAGGTCATTGGGGAGTTCGACCTGCTGCTGATCATGACGGTGAATCCGGGTTGGGGCGGCCAGGCGTTGATCGAGGGTACGCTGGCTAAGCTGGCGCGCGCGCGGCAAATGCTCGATCGCGCCGGCAGCCCCGCCGATTTGGAAGCCGATGGCGGTGTGAGCGCCGAGACGGCCGGTCGGGTTGCCGCCGCCGGCGCGAGTCATCTCGTCGCCGGGTCGGCTGTGTTTCGGGCGCCCGAAGGCATCGGGGCGGCGATTCACGAGATTCGCCGCGCGGCGTTGGAGGCGGTGAGGGTAAAGTAAGAAACCCGGCTTCTGTTAGAAGCCGGGTTTCCAGACCACCTGTAGGAGGCATCGCTTGATGCCGATGCCTTTAGGCCGTGCGCGTCAGAGTCTTCAGGCAGTTATTGCACACATACATGCGGCGCTTCTGCCCCTTGACGACGACGGCCCGTTTGGTGACGTTCAACTCGAACTTGCGGTTCGTCTTCTTCTTGGAGAAAGTATCGTTGTGACCGAACATCGGCCCTCTGCCACACACATTGCATTTCGCCATGATTCATCATCCTTCTGAAGTCGCTGATTCAAGCGAGCCGAATGTTACCACAGCCGATACGTTCCGTCAACCAATTTGGAGGATTCGGTGTCTGAAGAAACACCGCTGGGCCGCATCGAGATTTCGCCGATCGCCATCGCCAGCATCGCCGCCCGATCGATGAAGAGCGCCTACGGCGTCGTCGGCCTGGCCAACAAGAATTTCGCCGACGGCGTCGTGCGCACCCTCTCCGGCGACGCGCATCGCGGGATCAGCGTGATCGCCGACGGCAAGCGCATCGAGATCGACCTGTACGTGATCGTCGAGTACGGCACACGCATTGCCTCGGTGGCGACCAGCCTGCAAAACCTGGTTCGCTTCAACGTCGAAAAAGCGTTGGGCGTTCCGATCGACGCCGTCAACGTCCATGTGCAAGGGCTGCGTGTCAGCGACACGGATGCATAAACGTTTTGCTGTGGAGTTTAACCGCTGAGACGCCGAGGACGCCGAGAAAACTTGGAAAACTCAGCGCCCTCAGCGCCTCGGCGGTAAAATATTTTCATCGACCATCCATTACCCTAGGGGAATCGATTTGGCGGTTCAACCACCTCTCTTAACACTCGATGGACCGCAGTTGAAAGCGATGGTGCAGGCCAGCCTGGCCTGGTTGCGCGCGAACCAGCAAGCGGTCAACGCGCTCAACGTTTTCCCCGTGCCCGACGGCGACACCGGCACCAACATGCTGCTGACGATGCAGGCCGCCTGGGCCGAAGTCGAGAAACTCGACGCCGTGACCATCCACCGCATCGCGCACGCCGTCGCGCACGGCGCGCTGATGGGCGCGCGCGGCAACTCCGGCGTGATCTTGTCGCAGCTGTGGCGCGGCTTCGCACGCGGCCTGGATTCCAAACCGACGATGAATTCCGCTGATTTTGCCGTTGCCATGCGCGAGGGTTGCAACACCGCCTACAAAGGCGTGATCAAGCCCGTCGAGGGCACGATTCTCTCGGTCTCGCGCGCGGCCGCCGACGCCGCCGAGGCCGCCGCCGGCAGCACCGACAATCTGATGCCGATCTTCGAACAGGTCTTGTCGGCCGCGAAGGAAGCCGTCGCGCGCACCCCGCTGCAACTCGATATCCTGCGACAGGCGGGCGTGGTCGATGCCGGCGGTCAGGGTCTAGCCGTCATTCTGGAGGGCATGTTGCGCCACTTGAAGGATGAGCCGGTCGATGTCGAACCCGTGGCCGTGACGCGGGCCTTTGCGCCGGGGACAAACCTCGCCGGGATCGAAGCAGGGCAGGATTACGAACTCGTCTTCGATCTGAAACCGCGCCCCGGCTTGAATTGGGAAGCGATGTATCACGACCTGGCAAAATACGGCGCCTCGATCCAGGTCGGCGGCGGCGACGACGAGCTCAAGATTCACATCCACGTCCCGACCGATAACTTCTACAAGACCCAGGAATATGCTTTTACGTTGGGGACGATCACCAAGGTCGCGATCGAGAATCTGCAAGAGCAGCTGGCCGAGATTCAAGCGGCGGGGGCCAAACCGCGCGGCGCGTATCAGAAGTTGACCGCCACCGATATCGCCACGATCGCAGTCGCGCCCGGCGATGGATTGGCGCAGGTCTTCGAGAGCCTGGGCGCCAGCTATATCATTCCCGGCGGGCAGACCATGAACCCCAGCACCGAGGATTTCGTCAAGGCGATCCGGTTCCTGCCGTGCGAACGGGCCATCTTGCTGCCGAATAACGGGAATGTCCTGATGGCGGCGCAGCAAGCCGCAGAGCTAGCCGGCCGGCAAGTCGTCGTCGTGCCGACGAAGACGGCGCCGCAGGGCGTTGCGGCGATGCTCAGCTTTCACCCGCAAGCCGATCTCGACACGAACGCGCAGGCGATGGAAGCCGCCGCCCGGCACGTCTATACCGGCGAAGTCACGCTCGCCACGCGCGCCGTCCAGCTCAACGGCATCGAGGTGCGCGCAGGCCAACCGATTGGCCTGCTCGACGATCAGCTGGCCGCGTCGGGCCAATCGATTGAAGAGGTCGTCTGGCGGCTGCTCGACCGCATGCACGTGGCGGAGCGCGAGTTGATCACGGTCTACTACGGCCAGTCGGCGACGCGCGAAGACGCCCAGGCGCTGGCCGAGGCGATCCGCCACAAGTACGATCACCTGGAAATCGAGGTGGTGGCCGGCGGCCAACCACACTATCCGTATCTATTCAGCGTAGAGTAAACCAGATTGACCAAAGTTCAAATCATCACCGATAGCGGCGCGCACTTTGCCGATCCGAGTGTGCCGGAGCGCCTCGGCATTACGGTCGTGCCGCAGATCATTCAACTGGGTTCGCAGCAATTTCGTGAGGGCGCCGACCTGGAAGCCGAAGAGTTTTTCCGCCGGTTGCCGCACTTCATCGGGATGCCGGCCGCGCAACCACCCTCGGTCGACGAGTTTCGCACGTTGTACGCCACGCACACTCGGCGTAACGAGCAGATTCTCTCGATCCACACTTCGGCGCGCATGAGCACGACGATCGGCCGGGCGCGGCAAGCCGCCGATGAGTTTTTGGGTCGGGGCAAGATCGTCGTCCTCGATTCGATGAGCACCTCGCTGGGGCTGGGTATCCTGGTCGAGGCCGCCGCCGAAGCCGCCGCGCGCGGCGAACCGCTCGACGAGCTGGTGCGCATCGTGCGCGGCATGGTGCCGCACCTGTACGCGGTATACTTCACCGAGTCGCTGGATTACCTGGAGCGGGCCGGGCGCTTGAGCAAGAGCCAATCGATCCTGGGCACGATGCTGGGGATCAAGCCCTTCCTGACGATCGAAGAAGGCGAGATCATCCCGATGGAGAAAGTCCGCACGCGCGAGAAGGCCATCGAAAAGCTGGTCGAGTTCGTCTCAGAATTCTCGTACATCGAGCGTGTGGCGATCATGCAGAGCGGCGAGCAGCCCACCGAAGATACGCGCCTGTTGCTGGAGCGATTGGAGCAGACCTTTCCCGGCCAATACTTCCCGGTGCTGATGTACGGCGCGTCGCTGGCGTGCCTGATCGGGCCGGACAGCCTGGGGATCGTGATCTACGAAGGCGCCGGGCGGCCGGGGTAGAGCCACCTGTAGGAGGCGACTCCAGTCGCCGATAACCTTCAGTCGCCGAAGTGGTGAGGGATGATTCGCATCGTCACCGATAGCACGTCCGACATACCCGATGAGCTGGTGCGCGAGCTCGACATCACCGTCGTGCCGGCTTACATCATCTTCGGTACGACATCCTATATCGACGGCGTCACGCTCAAGCGTGAAGCGTTTTACCGGCGGCTCGCGTCAGCCAATCCAATGCCCACCACGTCTTCGCCGAGTGCGGGTGATTTTGAGGCGGCGTATCGGCAACTGTTGAATAGCGGCGCTGAAGCCGTCATCTCGATCCACGTGGCGGCGGCCTTGAGCGGGGTGCAGAATGCCGCGCGCTCCGGCGCGGGCGCGGTTCCCGAATTGAAGGTGTGCATTTTTGATTCCGAACAGGTGACGATGGGGCTGGGCTGGCAGGTGATCGAGGCGGCGCGGGCGGCGCGGGCCGGCAAAACCGTCGCCGAGATTTTAGACGTTCTGGAGCGCATTCGATCGGGCGTGCGGGTGTTTGCGGCGCTGGACACGCTGGAGTTTGTGCGGCGCAGCGGCCGCGTGAGCTGGGCCAGGGCCGCCATCGGGCAGCTGCTGCGGATCAAGCCGCTGGTCGAGGTGCGGCGCGGGGCGGTGCTCTCGATCGATCGTGCCCGCACGCGGGGGCGCAGCCTCGAGCGCCTGAAGGAGCTGCTTGCAGAACAAGGCCCGCTGCGCGCGCTGACCGTGTTGCACACGCGCGCCTACGAAACCGCCGCCAAACTGGCCGATGAGTTTCACGCGCTGTATCCAGCGTTGAGTGACCCGATTCATGTTGTCGAAGCGACGACGGCCATCGGCGCCCACACCGGCCCGAATGCGCTGGGGGTGGCGTGCGTGGTGACTGAAGTGTAAAAGAAACTCGATGGCTCGATCGAACAAAGTCTTGGATAAAGTCGCACGCGGGACATCGGATGCGAACATCCGCTTTGATGACTTGCGGCAGCTGCTGCGCTCTCTGGGATTCACCGAACGTATCCGCGGCAGCCACCACATCTTCTTTAAAGAGAGCATTGAGGAGATTTTGAATTTGCAGACCCAAGGCGCTAACGCGAAGCCGTATCAAGTTAAGCAAGTACGCAACGTGATAGAGACACAAGTGGTACAATCCTTACCGGTAACGATGTCATGGGTGGCAACACGAACGAAGCCGACGTACGTTAGGGGGTCAAAATGATTCGCTATGAAGTGATCATTTATTGGAGTGCTGAGGATCGAGCGTTTATCGCCGAAGTGCCGGAACTACCGGGCTGCATGGCGGATGGCGCAACCTACCAAGAAGCACTCGCGAACGTGGAAACCGTGATCAAAGAGTGGATCGACACGGCGCGCGAATTGGACCGACCCATTCCCGAACCGAAAGGCCGGTTGATTTACGCCTAGCCCCAGTTCTGGTCGGGGCTCCCGACCCGACCAGCGGCGCGGTCGGCCCACTTCGCTACGCTCCGGGGTGCTGCGCTAAGACCTGCGCCGAACTCAGATTGGTCTTTCGTCACCCGCCCCCGGAGAGCAACGAAGGGGGTTCGTCTTTCGTCTGAATGTGTGAACGATCATGAACTCTCGACCTCCATCCTTTGACAAGCTGATCAAAATCCTAAAGCTCGAAATCGACACGGGCTACCGCGATCGCGCCATGATCGGCGGGTTGTCGCAGTTCGCGCTGAAGTGGCAGGACGAAGCCCAGCGCGAGTCGGACGATGCCGCGCGCGTAGCGACGATCGTTGAGCGGTTGCGCGCCTATTCGACCCTCGGCGAGGGTGACGCGCGCCGCCAATCGATCGAAGAAATCCTCAACCGGTTGAATCCCAGTTCGGTCGGCGGTTCAACTGCCGACCAAGCACTGGACCAAACACCCGCGCCCTCGGTTCCTACTCAAATCGAGCGCAGCCCGGCTGTGGCCGAACCCGCCGTGCAGGAACAACCTGCTGCGCCGTCGGTTGCCGCCGAAGCACGCGCGGAAACACCCCGTCCCGAACCGGCTGCCCCTCCTCCAGCACCTGCACCGCCGCCTCGACCGGCGCCGGCCTCCAGCGCGCGGCCGCCCGAGCCGCGCCTGCATCGCGACGAGCGGGCCAACCTTCAATCGCCGGTCACCGCACTCTCCGGCGTCGGCCCGGCCAATGCCGAGAAACTCGCGCGGCTCGGCGTGAAGACGATCCGCGATCTGTTGTGGCTCCTGCCGCGTCGCTACGATGACTTCAGCGCGCTCAAGCCCATCAACCGGCTGGAGTTCGGCGACGAAGTCACCGTCATCGGCTCGGTGTGGGAGGCGGGCTTGCGGCGCACGCGCGGCGGCGCGCAGCTCTTCCAGGCCTTGCTCAGCGATGGCTCAGGCATGATCCAGTGTACCTGGTTCAACCCGTATCTCAACGACAAGATCAAACGCGGGCAACAGATCGTCGTCAGCGGCCGCGTCGACGAATACCTGGGCCGGTTGACGTTTCAGTCGCCGGAGTGGGAACATCTCGAAAAGGAGCTGCTGCACACCGCGCGGCTGGTTCCCATTTACCCATTGACCGAGGGCATTACCAATCGCTGGCTGCGCAAGCTGACCCGCCGCGTGGTCGATTACTGGGCGCCGCATCTATCCGATTTCTTGCCGGACGCGCTGCTACTATCGGCCGGGCTGATCAGCGCGCCCAAGGCGATCGCGCAGGCGCATTTCCCCGATTCGCCGCAGCAGCTGGAAAGCGCGCGCAAGCGACTCGCGTTCGACGAGCTCTTTTTGCTCCAGCTGGGGATGCTGCGCCAGCGACAACAGTGGAAAGCGCAGAGCGGGCGGGCGCTAGAACTCGACCCGGCGCTGCTGGAAATATTCCTCAACAGCTTACCCTATGCGCTCACCGCCGCGCAACGCCGCACGCTCGACGACGTGATCCAGGATGCCCGCGCGGGCCAGCCGATGAACCGGCTGATCCAGGGCGATGTGGGCTCGGGCAAAACGATCGTCGCCGCGGCGGCGATGTTCCTGATTACCCAGGCCGGCGCGCAGGCGGCGATCATGGCCCCGACTGAAATCCTGGCCGAACAGCACTTCAAGAATTTCGCGCAGGTCTTCGCCGGGCTGCAACCCGACCGGCTGAAGCAACCGATCGCGATCCGGCTATTGACCGGCAGCACGCCGCAGGCCGAGCGCGAGGAAATCCGATCGGGTCTCGCCGGCGGCGCGGTAAATATCTTGATCGGCACGCACGCGCTGATTCAGCAAGGCGTCGACTTCCGCGATCTGGCTCTGGTCGTGATCGACGAGCAGCATCGCTTCGGCGTGGCCCAGCGCGCGGCCTTGCGGCAGAAAGGCATTCGAAAGGATGAAGGCGGAAGGCTGAGGGCTGAAGAGAACTTCAGCCCGCATGTATTGGTCATGACCGCCACGCCCATCCCGCGCACGCTCGCGCTCACGCTGTACGGCGACCTCGATCTGTCGGTGATCGACGAGATGCCGCCGGGCCGCCAACCGATCCAGACGCGCCTGGTGCTGCCGACCGAACGCGAGCGGATGTACAGTTTCGTGCGCGCGCAAATCGAGAAGGGTCGCCAGGCGTACATCATCTGCCCGCTCGTCGAAGAGTCCGAGAAGATTGAAGCCAAGGCGGCCGTCGAAGAGCACGAGCGGCTGCAAAAGCACATCTTCCCTCAACTCCAGCTAGGCCTGCTGCACGGGCGCATGAAGCCGGATGAGAAAGAGGCGGTGATGCGGGCATTCAGCGCAGGCGAGCTGCACATCCTCGTCTCCACCTCCGTCGTCGAGGTCGGCATCGACGTGCCCAACGCCACAGTGATGCTGATCGAAGGCGCGCAGCGCTTCGGGCTGTCGCAGCTGCACCAGTTCCGAGGGCGGGTCGGGCGCGGCGTCGAAAAATCGTATTGCCTGCTGCTGGCCGATTCGACGACCAATGGCCTGAACGAGCGGCTGCGCGCCGTCGAGTCGACGCAAGATGGTTTCGCCCTGGCCGAGAAAGACCTGGAGCTGCGCGGGCCAGGCGAGTTCTTCGGCACGCGCCAGTCGGGCCTGCCGGATATGCGCACGTCCGGGCTGGCCGATGCGCGGCTGATCGAGCTGGCGCGCCGCGAGGCGGAAAAGCTCATCGCCGCCGATCCCGATCTCCAAGCCCCCGACCACACGGCGCTGGCGCAACGGATGCACGCCTTCTGGAGCAGCGGCGAAGGCGATTTGAGCTGAAAAAGCTAGAAACCTGGTTTCTCCCAGAAACCAGGTTTCTCTTGTTTCTCTTCTACAACCATACCGATGCCATATCGCAAAGTTGAATTCCGAGCTGGTGAATATTACCATCTCTACAACCGTGGCAACAATTTCCAGCCGATCTTCTTTGAGCGCGAAAACTATTTCTACTTCCTGCGCTTGTTGCGGGAACATCTCGCGGTTAGGGCAGCCGATATCGTGGCGTACTGCCTGATGCCCAATCATTATCATCTCCTCACTTGCCTCAAGATTGATAACCTGTCAGCTGCCATGCAACCTTTTGCGCTCGCTTATACGAAAGCCATCAACAAGCGTTATGGACGAGTGGGTTCACTCTTCCAGGGGCCTTTCCAGGCGATCCACATCGATCGAGACGAGTACCTGTTACACCTGTCGCGCTATATTCACTTGAACCCGGTGACGGCAGGGCTGACAAGACAACCAGAGGATTGGGAGTTCTCAAGCTATCGCGAGTTTGTAGACATCCGCGAAGGCGCCTTGTCAAGACCGGAAATCGTTCTATCGCAATTTCCCTCGCCGAATGCGTATTGTGAATTTGTCGCAGCGGTTGCAGAAAGCGATCACAAGAAAATCGCACACTTGCTGTTTGATTGAGCAACGGACAGAAACCAGGTTTCTCGAAGAAACCTGGTTTCTTGATAGTACTCCGCTCCCCCCTTGTTCATACCTCGCTTGTGAGGCGGCCCATTCATCGTTAAAGTGGCCGCATGAAAACGCGAACGTTCTCTCACCCAGTCCGCCTGGGGCTGCTGCTGCTCGCTACAACCTATACCCTCAGTCTAGTGTTAGCGATTAGCCTGACTGCTGCTCCGCCGGCGGCCAACGCGGCGCGCGTCGCGTCGACTGACGCGAAGAAGAAGGTCTATCTACCGCTGGTGACGAAACCGCGCGCCACCAGCGGCGGCAGCTGCCAGCCGATACCCGGCGCGAGTTACACGACCATGCCGCCCAGCTATCCGATACCGGGCGCGGAGAACAATCATTTGATCAACGTGGGGCTGCGCGGCTACGAACCCATCAACGCCCACCGGGGACTCATCACCACCGGCGGCCAGGGCGATCCGAATGCGCCACAGTTCCCCGGTCTATTCGCCAATAACCGCACCGCGACCTTCCGCACGGTGTACGCGATTCACAAGTGGGATGAGAGCTGCAAGTGCCCCTCGCCGGTGTTGGTGACTGCGCCGGAAGTTTCGCTGGCCGGACTGGCGACGACGGCGGGCGAGATCATCCATCTGCCTGATTCGGGCTACGATATCGGCGGCGGGTATGACGCGCTGGTGTTGTATGCCGATGCCGACAGCCTCACCGTCAAGTACACGCGTGAGGACGATATCGTGTCCGGCTACACGCTTTACCTCGAAAAGGTGTGTGTCGAGCCGAATCTGCTCGCGCTGTATCGATCGTCGAACGCAGCCGGCCGGGATCAGTTGCCCGTTTTGCGCGGGCGGCAACCCTTGGGGCGTGCGACGGGGCAGGAAATTGGCGTTGCCGTTCGCGACTCAGGCAGGTTCCAGGACCCGCGTGTGCGCAACGCGTGGTGGCTGGGGCGTTAGGCACGTTCGCGTCGGCGCTCCACCCGATTCCCTATTGCGGGCCGATTCATTCCCGTTTAAAGTGACGGCATGAAAACCAGACTGCGTTTCCACTCGTCAGTTGTGCGACTGAGCTTGACGCTAGGCGCGCCACTGTGTGCAGTAGCCGTGGCGCTGGTTATCAACTTCAACAGCCTGGCTCAATCGACGGCGATTCCCGATCGGCACAGGCAAGCAGGCGATCAACGTGCAGCGGTGATTCGTTCCTCCAGCGAGATCACCAGTTACCTCTACTTGCCCGCCATCACCAAGAACGAGGTATGCGGGCCAATCCCCGGCGAGACTTACGCGAGTATCGCGCCCGAGACGCCTGGGCCTGATCCGTCCAATGACAACCTGATCAACCTGGCGCGGCGCGGTTACGAGCCGGTCGCCGAATACAAAGGGCTGATCGATACGGCCAACTCTGGAGACCCGAACAACGCTGCGCCGCAGTTTCCCGACTTGTTCCTCGATCACCGCTTGCCTGATTTCAGCGACGTATACGCCCTGTATAAGGGCGACCTGTCCGGCTTGATCACGAACCCGCCCGTGACGCTGGTGGGGCTGGCCGCCACACCCGGTGAAATCATCCGCCTGCCTGATTCGGGCTACGACATCGGCGGTTTCGACGCAATGGTGTTGTACGCCGACGATACCCGTCTCACGGCCAAGTACACACGCTCGGATGATGTCGCGGGCGGCTATGTGGTATACCTTGAGCGAGTGTGCGTTGAGCCCAACCTGCTGTCGCTGTATCGCCAGTTGAACGCCAGCGGGCGCGCGCAACTCCCCGCGCTGCACGGACTGCAACCGCTGGGACACGCGCTGGGCGCTGAGATCGGCGTCGCGGTGCGCGATCAAGGCACGCTGAAAGACCCGCGCGTGTGCGGCTCGTGGTGGGTTGACTACTGCGGCGAATGAACTTCTCACTCTTCGCCGCCAGCGCGCCGGGGCTGGAGCCTTACACCGCGCAAGAACTCCGCCAGCTGAACCTTGCCCGCGTGAGCGCCGTCCCCGGCGGCGTCGAGTTTCGCGGCTCCCAGCGCGACATCTACCGCGCCAACCTGCACCTCCGCACCGCGAGCCGCATCCTGGTACGCCTGGGCGAGTTCTACGCCGCCGCATTTGCCGAGCTGCGCAAAACGGCGAGCCGCCTGCCCTGGGAACAGTACCTTGCGCCCGGTCAGCCGATCGCGCTCAAAGTGACGTGTCACAAGTCGAAACTGTATCATTCGGACGCGGTCGCCGAGCGTATCGTCGGCGCAATCGAGGATCGCCTGGGTCGGCGCGTCAGACATCTCAAGGGTAACGACGAATCCGAGACAGCCCCGGCTGCTCAATTGATCCTCGCCCGTCTCGATCATGACCACTGCACGATCAGCGTCGACGCCTCGGGCGAGTTGTTGCATCGGCGCGGCTACCGCCTGGCGACCGCGAAAGCGCCGCTGCGCGAGACGCTCGCCGCCGGGATGCTGCTCGCATCCGGCTGGGATACGCGCGCGCCGCTGCTCGATCCGTTTTGCGGCTCCGGCACGATCGCCATCGAAGCGGCGCTGTTGGCCTACGGCCTTCCGCCGGGTCGCGCTCGTCGCTTCGCGTTCATGGATTGGCCCGATTACGCTGCCGCGCTCTGGCAAGCGCTGCTGGCCGATCCGGAACAACCCTCGACGCACGCTGTCCGTCCAATCATCCAGGCTTCCGATCGTGACGCCGGGGCGATTGCGGCAGCGCGCGCAAACGCCGAGCGGGCCGGTGTGGCCGACCGCATCGAGTTTACCTGCCGGGCCGTCTCCGCCATCGAGCCGCCCGCGTTTCCCGGCTGGGTCGTCACCAACCCGCCTTACGGCGTGCGCGTCAGCCAGAAACATGACCTGCGCAACCTGTACGCGCAACTCGGCC
Source organism: Anaerolineae bacterium (assembly GCA_035292585.1). GTDB lineage: Bacteria > Chloroflexota > Anaerolineae > Fen-1058 > Fen-1058 > DASSFZ01. The sequence continues at coordinate 16,071 of DATDPU010000036.1, forward strand.
ACGTTCTGCGCGCGAAGTGTCCCGGCTGGCGTATCGCGCTTCTCACGAACAGCGTGCAGTTGCAGAAAAATATTGGAATAGACTTCGATGGAGGCGCAGCCTTGGTGAACGGCGGGTTACGCGTGAGGTTGTTCAGCGGTAAGGTACTGCGGGCCGAGCCTTGAGTGCGGGTCCAATTGAGAACTCAAACACGCTCCACCTCGCGTAGCGCGTAATCGATTGCCTGGTCGGGCGTCAGCGCCTGGCCTTCGACCCAGGCTGCTTTGAACGCCGCCTCCTCCAGGCGGGCGCGCGCCTCGGCCAGATTGCGCTCGGTGCGAAGACGATCCAGCGCGAACGTGACAAAACCGATCCGATCGCCGAGCGCATCGCTCGCGCCGAGCAGCCGCGCCGCAACGTCGGGGCGGTTGCGCGCCGTGAACAGGCCGGCCGCGCCGCCGAGTGAGAGCAACAACCCGCTCAGCGCTCCCAAATCGCGGCACAGCGTGAGCGTCTCGACCGCGAGCGCCTTCGCCTGGCTGAAGTCACCTTGATGCCACGACGCATCGAGCAGACCGAGCAGCGGCCGCACGACCGTCCAGCGATCGCCCACTTCACGCGCTAATGCCACGCTTTGCGAATAGAGCTCGCACGCCCGCCCGTGATCGTCCTGAAACCAGGCAATTCCCGCCAGCGAGTTCAACGCCAGGCCGATGCCCCAAGTGTCGTTCAGCGCTTTGAAGATCGTCAGGCTTTGTTCGTACCGCGAGCGCGCCTCCGCCAGATCGCCGGACATGGCTATGGCATCGCCTAACAGGTCAAGCCCGAATGCTTCCAGCCATTTCTCGCCCACGGTGTGCAGCATGCGCAGGCTTTCTTCCAGTTGGTCGCGCGCGGCCGTCAGGTTCCCTGCACTCAGCTGCCATAAGCCGCGAAACATCAACATCTGTGCGAGCCGGGCTTGATCGCCGATCTCACGATAGAGCGCGATGCTTTCCTCCAGCCGAACGCGCGCTATCTCCATATCGCCCTGCGTCCAGGCCAGTCCGCCGGAAGCGCCCAACGCTTTGGCGCGATACGGCTCCAGCCCGATCAATGCCTCGGTATCCACCCAGCCCGCCAGCATGCTCTCCAGCCAGTTGCGCCCTTCGCTGAGATAGCCCCGGAAGAACCAGAACCAGCGGATCGCGCCGGCGATGCGCAGCCCGGTCTCCAGGTCACCTGGCGGCGTCCGACTCCAAGCCAGCACCGCGCGCAGGTTGTCATGTTCGATTTCCAGCCGCTCGATCCACAACTGGCGCGCCGCTCCCAACAAGTGGGGTTCAGCTGCTTCGGCCAACTCGAGGAAATAGCCGGCGTGACACCAGCGCAGCGCTCGCTCTTCGCCGCTCTCGACCAGCCGCTCGTATGCAAACTCGTGGATCGTCCCCAGCATCGCAAAGCGCAACTCACCTTGCGACTCGCTGGAATACAGCAGGCTGTTATCGAGCAGCGCTTCCATTTCGTCGAGCACGTCGACATCCAGATCGCCCGCCGCATTGCACACTTCTTCGGCGGCCTCCAGGGTCCAACCGTTGACGAAGATCGAGAGTCGGCGGAACAACTTCTGCGCCGGTTCGTCGAGCAGATCATAGCTCCAGCCAATCGCATCGCGCAGCGTCTGTTGGCGGACGGGCAAATCGCGCGGGCCGCCGCGCAGCATTTCCAGGCGGCGCTCCAGACGCGCGAGCAGCGCCTGCGGCGAGAGGACCTTGGTGCGCGCCGCCGCCAGCTCGATCGCCAGCGGCAACCCATCCAGGCGCTGGCAAATCTCGGCGATCGCCGGCGCGGTGGCGTTCGTGACGGTGAAATCAGCATTCACCTCCAGCGCGCGCTGGATGAACAACTGGACCGCCGCATATTGCGAGAGGCTCGCCATGGCGAGTGGCTGTGTACGATCGGGCAACGCCAGCGGCGGGATCGGCAAATCCTTCTCGCCGCGCAAACGCAAGGTGACGCGACTGGTAACCAACACTTTCAAGTGCGGGCACGCTTCGAGCAGTTCGCCGATCAGGGGAGCAGCCGACACCACCTGCTCGAAGTTGTCCAGGAGCAACAGCATCCGCTTATTCCGCAGATATTCTTTCAACGCTTCGAGCACCGGCTGTCCGCCAATGGTCTCCCGCACGTCGAGCGTTTGGGCGATGACGGCGGGCACAAGGTTCGGTTCGCGGGTTGGCGCGAGCGCGACGAAGAACACGCCCTCGGCGAAGTGATCGCACAAGCCGCTCGCCGCTTCGATCGCGAGTCGTGTCTTGCCGGCGCCGCCCGGCCCGGTCATTGTCAGCAAGTTCACATCGTTGCGCAGCAGCAACTCGCGCGCCGTCGCCAGTTCTGCTTCGCGCCCGATCATGCGGGTGGGCGGCGCCGGCAGATTATGCCGCCGACGCGGCGTTGCCGGCGCCGCGTCGATCTCAACTGGTTGGGCCGCCTCGAAGCGCTCGGTCAGCAGCAGCGCCAGATCGTTCTCGATCAACTCGCGCAACTCCGCTGCCGTGGTGAACGGTTTATACGAGGCCCGGTCGTCGCTGCGAACCTGATCCAGCAGTTCCTTCAGACGCGGCTCGCGCTCCGGCGCGGGCGCTTTGATATAGATCAACTTCGGCCGGTCGTCCGACAGTCGATACTCGTCCTCCAGGCCGGAGAGGGTTTCGCCTGGCGCGATCCAGCCATAGCGCTGCCAATAGATGCCGATGAAGATGTGGCTCTGATCGAGGTAAGCCCGATATAGTTCGCGCGGCGGGTGCGGGCGGGCGCCGAGCTCGAACATCACCGGCGCCAATCTCAACTTCGCGATCGCCTCGCGCGCGGCGCTGCGCTCTTCGGCCAGCTCTTGCAAGGTCGAGCTGACGAACACGCGCAAGCGCTGATCCGGGGTGCGGATGACAGGCTGATAATTCGGATTGGACACGCTGAATTCCGATCTCGTTAGAGATTTCGGCTCTTCCGGCTTGGGCGGAAATCAGGACACGGACACCTGCACCCACCTGCACTGGCGCTGCCCCCGACGCCTGTGGACGCAATCCACCTGACGGCGGCTGGGGGCAAGCGCGCCAGCGCGGTGCAAGTGTCGCGCCTACGCCAGCGCGATTTCGTTGCAGCGACTCACTTGCCCCCGGAGCGCAGCGGAGTGGGGTCAGTCGCCAGAAACTCGCCACGCGACCAGGCGGCATCAAGAATCGGCGCGCTATCTCGTTCAACGCGAAAGCGGCCCAGTAATAGAATGCGGAGCATTAAAACGGGTCCCCCTGGTTGGGGCCAATTATAAAACTTTCCGAGCCTGAGTGCCAGTGAAGCAGGGATCGAACGGTTCAGGTGAGCGCCTGCCGCCGAGGAGAATTTGAGGAGATTCAGCGGAAGGCCGTGTCACACGTCCGCTAGCTCGGAGACCAGAAACCACGTCCCTTTGCGCTGCTTCGATCCCTTGGGCGCGCGATCGTAGTACAGCTCGAACAACTGCCCGCCCTCGACCCGCACGCGGAAGTAATCGCGCCCAACTCCCCATGAGCCGCGACCCGCCGCCGCGGCGGCATGCTCCGGCCGCATGTTGCTCGCCAGGCGACCCTTACGCTGGTAGTCGTGCCACTCGGCCAGCTTCTCTATGATGCGGTATGTCCTTCCGCGCCAGGCAAATGCATCAGGACAGCCGGGTTTCTTCTCCAGCGCCGGCGGCTGATCGAATTGCGCCTCAATTTCCTCACCGATATACTGGATAGGCTTGTAATTGGACACAGGTTACTCCGCGCGTAGGCTTGCTTAACTATTGGGATGAATTGACGACCCACCCCGGCTCGTGTTTTCCAGCACAGACAATTCTAACGCGGCGCGGCCAAAACCGAATCAAGTCCAAATCTCACACCCAGTGGATGACAATCCTCACTGGAATTAGCAGCCATCCGAGTTTATCCTCGGTATCGGAGTTATCAGGTATGAGAAATCGAGTTGGAGGTTCACATGCAGATCAGTAGAGAGGCCGACTACGCATTGCGGGCGATTCTGTATTTAACCCGTACGAACGGCGGCCGGCCGATTGCCACCAGTATTATTGCAGACGAACAGCGTATTCCCCCATCCTTTTTGACCAAGATCATTTCGCGCCTGTCTTCGGCGGGTATCGTGCGCACCAGTCGTGGCCCGCATGGCGGCGTCAGCCTGGCTCGGTCCAGCACCGATCTTTCGGTGTTGGATGTGATCGAAGTAATCGATGGCCCCATCGCCTTGAACGATTGCGTGACCGATCCCGGTGGGTGCCCCTTTGGGCAGACTTGCAGTTTGCACGATGTGTTCTGCGAGGCGCAGACCTTGCTCGTCGATCGCTGGCGGCAAGCAACCTTTGACCTATTGATCAAGGCAAACGGCCAAACATAAGCGAAGGCTTGATAGGTCGAGGGTTGCATCGCAGCGGGTGCAAACCAACTTTAACGCCCGGCATTATTCGGGCGTTTTGCGTTTCAGCCGACCGATGTACACTATGGCTTCTGACTCGCTTTCCGTTTCATTGCAGCCCGTTTGCGCTAGTACCCCGACCACTTAATTATGCGGGGTTCGGACGGCACAACCCTCTTCGCTGCGCTCGTGGGCAGGCCGCCGCCCGTCCTTATAGCTGGCAATAAAAGGCGGCGGCTGGCACTGCCGTCCGCCGCAGTTGAACTGCGGCGGGAACTACGCAACTTCAAACTGTCGGAGTACGAGTGGTATAGGCATGCCCGGTAAGACCATTGCGCGCGTAATCATTGTGGGGTTGGCTGGCATTGCGCTCGGCGGCCTTATCGTCCTGGCCGGCGGGCCACGCTGGTTTGTGTCCACGCCGCCGCCGCTACCGCCGCAGCCGCTGATCGACGCCGCCCGCGGCGATCCGCCGGCCGGTGTCGTCGCGTTTGAAGAACGCGTGCAAACCGGGAGCAGCCCGATTTTGGTGGGCAGCGGCTTTGTTCTGGAACTGCCGAGCGGTGACGTCGTGGGCTTGACGACTGCGCACAGCCTGGGGGCAGGGAATTTTACACCGGTCATCTTCACGCTCGCTGGCCGAGAACAGCCCGTGCTCACGTTCAGCGAGTTGTATGCCCCGTTGGGACAGCCGCGCACCGGAGCGGATTTGACCGTGGACTACGTGATCATGCGGCCAGATACAGCGCCTGATCCGGCGATCATCCTTCGACCCGATCCACGCGGCGCGCCACAACCGGGCGAGCGCGTCGCCCTGTACAGCGGACTAGGCGACGGATCGGGCAACCCGCGCATCTTCCAGGGCACGCTCGAATCGCTGGATGGAAACGGCGCCTGGATTCGTATGGATGAAGTTTTCGAGCCGGGCATGCTTAGCGGCTCGCCGGTGATCAGCCAGCACACCGGTCAGGTCGTCGGCATGACCATCGGCATGAATTGGGCGCCGGGCACTCTGCGAATCGGCGTCAATCCGATCGGCTCGATCCTAAACCGGGCCGCGTCAAGATAAACGAACTACTTGCCTTGCGGACAAGTAGTTCGTCAGTTCGCGCGTATTGAATTGTAACGGGAATCGTTTCAAGAGCATCGCGTGCGCGCCACGACACTGATCATCCGGTACACCGACCGGATTACACGCCTGTAATCAGGCCTCTTCAGTCGCGTGGCATTGCACGTCGATCAAACGGCTTCCGTGAGTGCTCAACCTGTTGACAGGTTGCACTCGATCTATCGCAGGAAGAGGAGAGCGTCTCGTTGCGCCTGAGCGACCTCTCACGCACTTCAGGCCCGGCTCGCTTTAACCTTCCGATCACCGTCGCACTAAGCCGGAAAGAGAACGCCACTCTTCAAGGGGCTTGGCGGTATCGCAAGCGGCACCCTGACGGTGAAACACGACCCGCGAGAGGCATTTACTTACACTCCGGCGGCTCACTTGCCCGAAGCTGATCCTGCCATCCAGCTACCGCACCGCGCCGGGGTCCATGACCCGATCGAGTGGAGTGCGAGTCACTCTGTTGCCGTATATCTTGCGGCCCGATTCCCGCCGGAACCAAGCTGCCTCCTCCAGAGTGTCTCCTTTCTACCGGGCGCTGCTCTGCTCCGGTTCCCTCGTCTGTTACGGCGAATTCAGACTAGCACACTTCAGAGCGGAGATCAATAGCGCAATCTTAAAAATGATTGTTGCAACTTACGTTCACACGCAGCGACAACTTTCACAACAGACCGCCAACGTGCACATGCAGATTCAACTGCGCCGCTTGCGCCGAATAGCATTAAAAGAATCACTCCAGCATTAATCGGCAGGAACCTTGAGTGTGCGCGTAACCCACCACCCCAGCACAACCCCATAGACCAAATGCGCTATAAAAAACGATGGTACATCGACGTATTGGGCCATGACGGGATTCAGCGCCGGCAGCGTGATCAGGCTGGCGAGCGACCATAACAACGGGCCAACCGTAAGCGACCAGATCATTGGCGGGCCGGGCATGGTGGGCAGCAATAGGGCAAAGACGTATCCCAAACCGATCGATAGCGTTGCATGCAGTAACAATCCCACTGCAAACGCCGGCGCGGTGAAGGCCGACAGCGTTTCAAGCGATGCGCCTTGCAGGTCTCGGACCACCGTCGCGCCGATCAAATTGACAGGCAGCCAAAGGTGACCACTCAAGATACCGTAGATCAGTGCAACGATAACCATGGCCAGCCCGCCCAATGCCCCTCCCATCAGGCCAGCCGACAATGGATACACCGTAGACGGCACCGATCGATTCCTCTGATCCTGTACCTTGCGTGCCGACTCTCGCTCTGCCTGTGACATATCCCCTCCCGAATCAAGCAATACTTGGCTTAATGGTATTATAGGCCCGCTGTCAAATCACCCCTGTGCGCGCAAGAATGTCCGATACGGATCACCTTTTCATCACACCCAACATCATCATCCCGCTGGCCGAGCTGACGTTTCGCTTTGTGCGCAGCCGCGGGCCCGGCGGCCAACACGTCAACAAAGCGGCCACGCAGGTGGAGCTCACGTTCGATGTGGTCGGCTCACCCAGCTTGAATGATACCCAAAAGCGGCGCATCCGGTCGGCGCTCAAGAATTTGATCGACAAAAACGGCGTTCTGCACCTGGAATCACAATCCACCCGCAGCCAGTTGCGCAATCGGCACGACGTGAGCGCGCGCTTTCAATCACTTTTGCGTACCGCGCTGCGACCGCGTAAAAAGCGACTCTCCACGCAGCCGACGGCCGCGGCGCGGGAACGTCGCCTGGAAAAGAAAAAGCGCCGGGGCGCACTCAAGCGCGTCCGGCGCACTCCCGTCGATGGGTAATGCCTCACTCGTAGCGCAATGCCTCGATCGGGTTCAAGCGCGCAGCCCGCAACGCCGGATACAGCCCGGCGACTAATCCCACCAGCGCGGCCATGCCCGTCGACAACACGATCGTCATGGCTGAAACGCTCGGCGCAAATTCCTGGCTCAAGCCGGCGATCAACAATGCGCCCGTCACGCCGATCGCCACGCCGATCAACCCGCCGAACACGGCCAGCGTCATCGACTCGACCAGGAATTGCAGCAGGATATCGCGCCGCTTCGCGCCGATCGCCTTGCGCAACCCGATCTCCCGTGTCCGCTCGGTGACGGTAACCAGCATGATATTCATGATCCCGATCCCGCCCACCAGCAACGAGATGCCGGCGATCGCGCCGAGGAACACCGTAATCGCCGCGCTGATCTGGCCGAACGTCGCCAGCAGATCGTTCTGCGACAGAATCCGGAAATCGTCGTCGTCGCGATACGAGATATTGTGCGTATCACGTAAGGTGTTGAGCGAATCGGACTGGACCCCGTCCAACAACTCGGCGGCCAGCGACTGCATCAGAATCACGCTCACACCGGGCAGGCCGGCGCGGGCGCGTAAATCGGTCAAGCGCGCGCGCGCCGCACTGATCGGCACCATGACCTGATTATCGTCATTGGCGAACTGATTGCCGCCGCGCTCTTCCAGCACGCCAATCACGCGGAACGGCGCCTCGTTGATGCGGATCGTCTTGCCCAATGGATCGATCTCGATCGGAAAGAGCTCTGCATGCACCGTTTGCCCGATCACCGCCACACGGGCGCGCGTCAGCACATCCTGCTCGTCGATCGAGCGTCCGGCGATCACATTGAAGTCCCGCACGGCCGCGTACTCGGCGCCGACCCCCCGCACCGTCGTGATGATATCTTTCCGGCCATAGCGGGCAAGCGCATCGAGCCGCAACAAGGGCGTCACGTTCTCGGCGTCGGGCACCCGCAACGGATCGCTCAGCTCGGCGGCGTCGTGCTCGGTCAATGTCGTCTGGTTAACGGTAAAGGACGTGAACTGCGTGCGCTGCGATCCGCCCAGGCGCGGCCACACAAACAACAGGTTCGTGCCCAGCGAGTTGAATTGATCGTTGATGAACCGCTCCACGCCCTGCCCCACCGACAACAACGTGATCACCGCCGCCGTGCCGATCACGATGCCGAGCATCGTCAGCGCCGAGCGCAGCTTGTTGCCGGTGAGCGCTGCCAGCGCATTGCGAACGTTCTCGTAAACTATCACTCGAACCTCAACGCCTCGATCGGATGCAGGCGCGACGCGCGCAGCGCCGGGTACAGCCCAAAGAACAACCCAACCACCGCCGAGAAGCCCACGGCCAGGGCAATTGCGCCGGGCGACACCACGGCCGAGAACCCTTCCAACAGTTGGCTCACGATCAGCGCTCCGGTCAGGCCAAGCGCGATCCCGATCAAGCCGCCCGACAGCGAAAGCGTGACCGCTTCGATCAGGAACTGCGCCAGGATGTCGCGCCGCTTCGCGCCGATCGCCTTGCGTAAACCGATCTCGCGCGTGCGCTCGGTCACCGTGACCAGCATGATGTTCATGATTCCGATCCCGCCGACCAACAGCGAGATACCGGCAATGGCCGAGAGGAACAATGTCACGACCCCCGTGATCGCGCCGAAGGCGGCTAGAAAATCGGCCTGGCTGTACACCGAGAAATCGTCCTCGTCGCGATAATCGATCCGATGTTGCGCGCGCAGGATATCGACCATTTGGCGGGTGGCGGCTTCACGCCGCGAATCGTCTTCGAGCTGCGCGTAGATGAACGTGACTACCGGCAACCCGGCGCGCGTGCGAAACGACGGCAAATCGGCCTGAGCAGCGGAGAGCGGGATCAACACCTGATCGTCCACATCCCCGAACAGCGAGCCGCCCTTCTTCTGCAAAATTCCGATGACGCGATACGGGACCTGGTTGATCTTGACGATTTGCTGAAGCGGGTCGCTCCCATCCGGGAAGAGCGCCTCGGCCACCGTCTGGCCCAGCACGGCGACCCGCGTGTTCGCCGTCACATCGGCTTCGCTCAGGAAGCTGCCGGCGCTGACCGGCCACGCCCGAACTTCACTGTATTCGGGCGTGACGCCGCTGACAACCGTCCGCCGTGAATTACCGGCCCTGGATAACACCGCCACCGATTGTTTTTCCGGCGCGATGAGTTTGACGTCCGGCGCGCGCTGCGCATCGCGCAGGGCCTCGGCATCGCGTTCCGTCAAGGCCGGGCCAAGCACCGTATTGCCCTGCACGATCTGCGTCGGCCCGTTGCCCGTCGTCTCCTCCGGCGAGCCGGGCAGCACAAACAGCAGATTCGTGCCGATACTGCCAAACGCATCGGCGATGTACTTCTCCACGCCGCGCCCCACCGATAACAACGTGATCACCGCCGAGACGCCGATAATGATGCCCAGCATCGTCAGCGCCGAGCGCAGCTTATTCGAGCGCAGCGCCCGAAGCGCCATTTTGAGATTCTCGATCAGTGCATCGTAACCGATCATCTATTCACCAACTGTCGAACCAACCCACTAGTGCTTCGACAACTTGAAGTTGCATAGTTCCTGCCGCAGTTGCACTGCGGCGGACGGCAGTGCAACTGCCGTCCCAACCCCGCAGAATTAGGCGGTCGGGGTACTAGCACACCGTGGCCTAAATAACCCTACGGTCGTCACCCCGAGTGTAGCGAGGGGTCACTGCGCCGGTTGGCGTCAGACGCCGGCTGTGGCAGAGATTCCTCCTCGCCGCCAAACGGCTCGTCGGAATGACAAACCATTGGTATATTGACGCCTGCGTGTACTAGCCAACTACCTCGTCCCCCACCACCTGCCCATCATGCAGCCGAATGACCCGTCGGGTGTGGGCGGCAATGTTTGGATCGTGCGTGACGAACACGACGGTAATGCCCTGTTCATCGTTCAGCCGCCGAAAGATCGTCAGAATCTCGCTGCCCGATTTCGAATCCAGGTTGCCCGTCGGCTCGTCAGCCAGGATGAGCGATGGAGCATTGACCAGCGCGCGCGCGATCGCTACGCGCTGCTGTTGTCCGCCCGATAGCTCGTTGGGCCGGTGATCGAGGCGATCGCCCAGGCCGACCGCTTCCAACGCCGTGCGCGCCTGCGCCCGCCGTTCGCGGCTGCCGGCGTAAACCAGCGGCAGTTCCACGTTTTGCAGCGCGCTCATGCGCGGCAGCAGATTGAACTGTTGGAACACAAACCCGATCTTGCGATTGCGGATTTCGGCCAGCGCATTGTCGTCCAGCTTTTTCACATCCACGCCGTCGAGCCGATAGATGCCGGAGGTCGGTTGATCGAGGCAGCCGATCAAGTTCATCAGCGTCGATTTGCCCGAACCGGACGGCCCCATGATCGCGACCGACTCGCCTTCGCCGATCGTCAACGAGACGTCGCGCAAGGCATGGACTTCGACTTCGCCCATCTTGTAGACCTTGACGAGGTTCTCGATTTGGATAACAGGTTTCTCAAGCATAGAGATTTCCTAACCACAAAGACACGAAGACACTAAGGGGTTAAACCCTTGACGTCTGCGTGGCGTGGTGTCTTCGCGGCAAACATTACCCGCCAAACGAGAACAGCGTGTTGTTCGGCAGGATGACCAGCTCTTCGCCCGCGCTCAACCCCTGCACGACTTCGCTCTCGCTGTCATTGCGCAAGCCGGTGATAATTTCTACTTCTTCAACCAGATCACCGCGCTTCACGTTGACGTAGGCCCGGCCATTATTCCGGTCGATGCGGATGAAGCGATTGGGGATGACCAACACGCTCTCGCGCACATCCGTGATGATATCGACGATGGCGCTCATGCCGGCGCGGATCGGCGCATCGGCTGGGTCGATGGCGATGGTGACCAGGTACGATACAACCCCGGCGTTCTCACGCGCCGTCGGCGCAATCCGATCGACCATACCGCCGATCGGCGTACCCGGCAGCGCATCGACCGTGATTTCCGCCGGCTGCCCTGCCGTCAGCCGACCCACATCGATCTCGTCCACGCCGACGTCGATATGAAACGCCGTTAAATCGGCCACCACGATTGCGGGTTGCAGACTGCTGACCCCCACCGCCTGCCCGGCAACGATGTTCACCTCCGAGATCGTGCCGTCGAAGGGAGCGGTCAGGGTCGCGTGTTCGAGTCGGGTCTGGGCCAGCGCCAGGTTCAGCTCGGCCTGGCGCAGCTGCGCCTCGGCCAGCTGCAACGTCCGATCATCGGCCAATAATCGATCGAGCGCCGACTGCGCCTGAGCAACCTGCGCCCGCGCCGCCGCGATCTGCGACTCCGTCCCACCCTGCGCGACGATGTCATATTGCAATTCCGCGATCTGCGCCTGGAGCACGGCTTGCGCGTACTGCGATTGAAGCAGATCGCGCCGCAGGCCGCCGATCGGCGCGTCCTTCACCTGGTTCCACTGCAACTCGACTTGATAGCGCGTCTCGTTCGCCACATCGGCCTGGCGGCGCGCGATATCGACCTGCATCGGATCGGGTTGGGTCAACGCGGTGAGGCTGGTCTGGGCGCTGTTCAACGCCGCCCGCGCGGCATCGACTTCTTGTTTGCGCGGCGAGACGGTCTGGCTATAGGCGACCTGTTGGACAATCAGCGCCTGCTCCGCTTGCTGCGCCGCCAGCTCCAATTCGGTCGATTCGAGTGCTGCCAGCGCGTCGCCCTGCCGCACGGTCTGGCCTTCGTTCACCACAACCTCACGCACCGTGCCGGGTGTGCTGAAGTTCAACGCAACCTGGGCGACGGGGCTGACGCTGCCGCTGGCGCTGATCGACGCGACCAGCTGCTTGCGCTCCACCCGCACTGTATCGGCGCCTTCGGGGATGACATTGGCCTGAGTAGACTGTCGACTCACGATAAACACAACGACGAGAGCGCTGAGCACCAGACCGAGAACGATCCACATCCAACGCCGCATGCCTTGACTCCTTCACTGACCTGCTTCGGATCAGAGGGCGAACAACTTCGATGCTCGACTGCGCTCGCCCTACCGGATCAGAATGCTGATTTCTACACAAACTGGCGCTCATTGAAATACGCCCATGAGCGCCATCCAGTGATGAATTCCGCAATCGCGGCGATTATACCGCCTCGGCTGGAGCGAGTCAACGAAACGGGCCGAGACAGTTGGAATGGTTTGCGATCGATGACAGATCATGGTATCATCACGCCATTCTTTCACAAGATTGTGATTGTACGTAACGATTGACCCACGGGGGAGGGGTGCCATGCCGTCGTCAGACGTACCCGATATCGTCGTCGGGCGGTTGCCGATCTACCTGCGCGCGCTCGCCCACATGGCTGCTTCGGGACAGGAAATTACCTCGTCCCATGAGCTGGGCCAAAAACTGGGCATATCGTCGGCCCAAATCCGCAAGGACTTGTCCCACTTTGGCGAGTTCGGCAAGCAGGGAACGGGCTATCGCATCAGCCACTTGCAGGATCAAATCAAGCGGATCCTCCACGTCGACCGCGAGTGGGAAGTTGCCCTAGTAGGTATCGGCGACTTGGGCCATGCGGTCGCGCGTTACAACGGCTTCAAGAATCGAGGCTTTCATATCTCGTTGCTGTTCGATAACGATCCGGCCAAAATCGGTACGCAGATCGGCGCGCTGGAAATCCTGGACTCAGCGCAATTGAAGGATAAGTTGATCGAGCGGCAGATCAAGATCGTGATGATCGCGGTACCGGCTTCCGCCGCACAAGCGGTGACCGATATCTGTGTTGAAGCAGGCGTGCGAGCCATTCTCAACTATGCGCCGATCTCGCTCGCCATCCCAGAAGGCGTGCGCGTGCAACACCTCGACCCCGTCGCTTATCTGCAACGGATGACGTATTACTTGTAGGTTGGTAGCAGGTAAACAGGTAACAGGCAGGCAGGCAGGCAGCAGGTAAAAAAGTAAAGGGCGTCCATCCGGCGCCCTGCTACTTGTCTACCTGCTACTTGCTACCTGTCTACTTCTCTACTGGTCCACCCGCTTCACAATCCCGGAATCGTCCGCCGCAAACGCGGGTAGTCGTCAAGCGCGCGAGCCGCGCCCAACGCCACACATGCCATCGGCGCTTCCGCCACATAGCTCGGCACGCCGGTCTCTTTCGTCACCAGCATATCGACCTTGCGCAGCAGCGCGCCGCCGCCGACCAAGGCCATCCCCCGATCGATAATGTCGCTGGAGAGCTCGGGCGGCGTCTTCTCCAGCACGCTCTTGATCACGCCGATGATCGCGGCCAGCGGCTCCTGGATCGCCTCGGTGACTTCATCGGAAGTGACCCGGATCGTGCGCGGCAATCCGGCCACCATATCGCGCCCTTGAACTTCCATTTCCAATTCTTCGTCGATCGACAGCGCGGCGCCGATGCGGATCTTGATCTCCTCGGCGGTTGGCTCGCCGATGACCAGGTTGTACTTCCGGCGCACGTAAGCGACGATCGCCTCATCCATGCGCACGCCGCCGACCCGCACGGAGTTCGCCACGACGATGCCGTTCATGGAGACCACGGCGGCCTCGGTCGTGCCGCCGCCGAAGTCCACGATCATGTTGCCTGTCGGCGTTTCGACCGGCAGGCCCGCGCCTAGCGCGGCGGCGATCGGCTCCGGGATGAGATGCACGTCGCGCGGCGCGCCGCCGGCCGCAACCCCGGCTTCGTGCACGGCGCGGCTTTCGACGCTGGTCACGCCGTAGGGCACGCTGATCATGATGCGCGGCTTGAAGAGCGGGCGGAATATCCCGTTGCGCGTGACCTTCTCGATAAAATAACGCAGCATCGCCTCGGTCACGCGGTAGTCGGCGATCACGCCGTCGCGCATCGGGCGAACGACGTCGATCAGATCAGGCGTGCGGCCGAGCATCGCCTTGGCGTCTTCGCCGACGGCGACGATCTTGTCTTCGTCCACGGACATCGCCACGACCGAGGGTTCTTGCAGCACGATGCCGCGGCCTCGCACATGCACGAGCACGTTGACCGTGCCCAGGTCAACGCCGATTTCCTTACGAAACATTCACGTTCTCCGGCCAGGGCGGCGTCACTCAGAGTGGAGCTGCACACCCTGACGGCGGCGGCGCTGAGCGACTCTGAGACGTACTTGCGAACGGCGCAACGCCGCCAGGGCGGCGCTCAGGTCGGCGCTCGCTGGCTGCTGTTTGATCAACGCCTCGGCGCGCTCGCGGGCGCGCTCCGCGCGGGCGACATCGATCTCATCGGAGCGCTCGGCGGCATCGGCCATGACGATGATCTTGTTGGGCAGGACTTCCATAATCCCGCCGCCGATAGCGAAGGCCTCCTCTTGACCGCCGCGCTTGACGCGCAGCACGCCTGCGTTCAGCGAGGTCAGCAGCGGCGTGTGGTTCGGGAGGATGCCCAGTTCGCCTTCCGTGCCGGGCGCGATCACCATGTCCACGTCTTCTGAGTAGACGCGGCGCTCAATCGTGACAATTTCCAGGTGGATGGGCATGATGTATTCAGGTAAAGCGGTATCAGGGAAACAGGTAAACAGGTATCGGGCTACCCTACCTGCCTACCTCCTATTTGTTTACCTTCTACCTATCTACCTTCCTATCCTTTCCGCAACTGCTCCGCCGCCGCCCCCACATCCTCGATCGGCCCGGCCATGTAGAACGCCTGCTCCGGCAGATCGTCGTGCTTGCCTTCGAGGATTTCGCGGAAGCCGCGAATGGTGTCCTTCAGCGGCACGTAGCGGCCTTCGCGGCCGGTGAACTGCTGCGCCACGAAGAACGGCTGCGAGAAGAAGCGCTCGATCTTGCGCGCGCGCGCGACGAGCAGCTTGTCGTCTTCGCTCAACTCTTCCACGCCCAGAATGGCGATAATGTCCTGCAAGTCCTTGTAGCGCTGAAGCACGCGCTGCACCTCGCGCGCCGTGTTGTAATGCTCCGGGCCGACGATGTTCGGGTCGAGGATGCGCGAGGTGGACGCCAGCGGATCGACCGCCGGGTAAATGCCCTTCTCCGAGATGGCGCGATCGAGCGCGATCGTCGCGTCAAGGTGGGCGAAGGTCGCCACCGGCGCCGGGTCGGAGTAATCGTCGGCGGGCACGTACACCGCCTGCATCGACGTGATCGAGCCGCGCTTCGTCGAGGTGATGCGCTCCTGCAACTCACCCATCTCGTTGCCCAGCGTCGGCTGGTAGCCGACCGCGCTGGGCAGGCGGCCCAACAGCGCCGACACTTCCGAGCCGGACATCGAGAAGCGGAAGATGTTGTCGATGAACAGCAGCACGTCGCGGCCTTCGTCGCGGAAGTACTCCGCCATCGTCAGGCCGGTCAACCCGACGCGCAACCGCACGCCTGCCGGTTCGTTCATCTGGCCGAACACCATCACCGTCTTGTCGATCACGCCCGACTCGTTCATCTCGTGGTAAAGCTGCGTCCCTTCGCGCGTGCGCTCGCCCACGCCCGCGAACACCGAGTAGCCGCCGTGCTCGCTGGCGATCGAGCGGATCAGCTCCATGATGATGACGGTCTTACCCACGCCCGCGCCGCCGAACACGCCGGTCTTGCCGCCTTTCGTGAACGGCGCGATCAGATCGATCACTTTGATGCCGGTCTCGAAGACCTCGGTCTTGGTCGACTGCTCGTCGAACGTGGGGGCCTTGCGATGAATCGGATATTGCGTCGTCGCCTGGACAGGGCCTTTGCCGTCTACCGGCTGGCCCAACACGTTGAAGATGCGGCCGAGCGCCGCTTCACCGACCGGCACTTTGATCGGCGCGCGGGTGTTGCGAACCGGAACCCCCCGCGACAATCCATCAGTCGAGCCCATCGCCACCGTCCGCACCCGGTTGTCACCCAGGTGTTGCTGCACTTCTAAAACAAGCCGTTCGCCTCGAGCCGGTTCGATTTCAAGCGCGTGATAAATCTCAGGCAGATTCTCCGAGGGGAACTCTACGTCCACCACGCCGCCCTGAACCTGCACCACTTTACCCGTTGTTCCGTTCACAGCCATTGTGTTCCTCCCCGAAGACTGATTCATCCTTCATCCTCATTCTTCATTCTTCATTCTTCGTCCCTTAGTCCGCTCTTGCCAGCACCTGCTTCAGCGCCTCGGCCCCGCCGGCAATGTCGAGCAGTTCGCTGGTGATCGATTGCTGGCGCGCCTTGTTGTAAGTCAACGTCAACTGGCTCACCAGATCGCGCGCGCTGTCGGTCGCGTTGCGCATGGCGACCATGCGCGCCGAATGCTCGCTCGCCAGCGATTCCAGCACCGCCTGATACACTTGCAGCTGAATGAAGCGCGGGATCAACGTGTCGAGCAATCCCTCTCGGCTCGGCTCGTACAGATACTCGCGCCGGGTCAGGCGGCCCGCCTGCGCTCCGGCCGTGTGCTCAGCCCTCCTTCGCGCTTCATCTTCCACTTGAAGCGGCAGCAGCCGTTTGAGGGTTGCCTTCTGCTGAAGCGTGTTGATGAAGTCGGTGTACGCGATGTGCACTTCGTCGATCTGGCCCTTAAGAAAATCGTCGACCACGATGCGGCCGATCGGTGAGACCTCCAGCGCGGTGGGCGCCGCCGACAGGTTGCCGAACTCCGCTACGATACGCTGTCCGGCGCGAACCAGCAATTCGGTCCCTTTACGACCGAGCGTAACCAGCTGTATCGGCGCGCGCCGATCGCGGACGAACTCCAGCGCCAGGCGCACGATGTTGACGTTGTACGGCCCGGCCAATCCCCGATCGCCGCTGATCACAATCAGGCCAATCGCCTTGACCGGTCGCGTCGCCAGCAAGGGGTGAAGACTGGGGCCGGCGCCGGCTTGTAAGGTCAGGGAGGTGAGAATTTCCCAGGCCTGCTCCGCATACGGTCGCGTGGCGATCACCTGCGCCTGCGCCTTGCGCACCCGAGACGCCGAGACCGCCTCCAGCGCGCGCGTCACCTGGGCAATGTTTTTGACGCCGCGAATGCGGCGTTTGATTTCTCGCAGGGTTGCCAAGTGGCTAGCTCCAGGTCTTGTTGAACTCCTCGCACGCCGCGCGCAGCCGCCCGATCAGATCGTCGCTCATCCGCTTCTCGCGGCGGATCTCTTCCCCGATCTCAGCGTGCTGCGTATCCATGAACTTATGGAAGGTCGTCTCGTATTCGCGCACCCGCGCGAGCGGAACCTGATCCAGAAAACCATTCGTGCCGGCGAAGATGATCATGACTTGCTTCTCGAAGGGCGCCGGCGAATATTGGGGCTGCTTGAGGATTTCGGTCAGGCGCTGGCCGCGATCGATCTGGCGTTGTGTCGCCGCATCCAGGCCCGATCCGAACTGCGCGAAAGCCGCCAGCTCGCGGTACTGCGCCATATCGCCCTTCAAGCGGCCCGCGACCTGGCGCATCGCCCGGTACTGCGCGTCGCCGCCCACGCGCGAGACGGAAATACCCACGTTGATCGCGGGGCGGATGCCCGCGTTGAACAGATCGGATTCGAGATAGATTTGACCATCGGTGATCGAAATCACGTTGGTGGGAATGTAAGCCGAGACATCGCCGAGCAGCGTCTCGATGATCGGCAGCGCGGTGAGCGAGCCGCTGCCGCGCGCCTGGCTGAGACGCGCCGCACGTTCGAGCAAACGCGAGTGGAGATAGAACACGTCGCCGGGATAGGCTTCGCGCGCCGGCGGGCGGCGCATGAGCAACGACACCTGACGATAAGCCCAGGCGTGCTTGCTGAGATCGTCGTAGACGACCAGCGCATCCTTCACCTGTTGCCCGCCAAGCGTGACGCCTTCCTCCATCACCTCTTCGCCCATCGCGCAACCGGAATACGGCGCGATGTATTGCAGCGCCGCCGGGTCGGAGGCAGACGCATCGACGACGATGGTGTAATCCATCGCGCCGACCTTTTCGAGCATAGCGACCAGACGCGCCACCTGGGCCTTCTTCTGCCCGATGGCGACGTAGATGCACACCATGCCCTTGCCCTGCTGATTGATGATCGCGTCGAGACAGATGGCCGTCTTGCCGGTTTGCCGATCGCCGATGATTAGTTCGCGCTGCCCGCGCCCGATCGGGATCATCGCGTCGATCGCCTTGATCCCGGTCGCGACCGGCGTATCGACGTTCTGGCGCTCGATCACGCCCGGCGCAATGCGCTCGATGTTGCGATACTTGCTCGACGTGATCGGGCCTTTGCCATCCACCGGGCGGCCCAGCGGATCGACGACGCGGCCGAGCAGCGCAGCGCCCACCGGCACCGAAATGATGCGCCCGGTGCGGCGTACCAGCTGGCCTTCTTCGATGCCGGACGTTTCGCCCAGCACGATGATCCCAACCCGCTCTTCTTCCAGGTTAAAGGCAATTCCCAGCGTGCCGTTCGGAAATTCGACCAGCTCGCTGGCCTGCACGCCGGACAGCCCCGTGCAGCGTGCAATCCCATCACCCACCTCTTGCACTTCGCCCACGTCAACCGCCGCGATGGTGGGCGTGAAAGTATCGATCCGTTCCTTGAGACTGGCGGTAATGTCCTTGATAAAGTCGCTGGTTTGCATCGCCATTCAGCCTGCTCCTGTTGGCTACCGGTCAGGGTCGTGAATAGTGCTGTGCGCTCAACCGGGCGGCGAGCGCGTTAGGAAGAGTTGGGAGAGCGCGTCGAGTGTTTGATCGTTGTGGATTGCGGCGAGTATACCAGATGTTTAAGGATAAGCAACCAATCGCCGCGCGATCAGGCCCCCAGACACACAAATAGCCCAGAACCTGGGCCACGCTCGCTGAGATAATACCCGATGTCATCTATTTTGTCCAGCGATTCACAATACAGTAGAAACCGGGTCTTTGCGAGAGACCCGGTTTCTCTATTCGCTCACTCCCCACACGAACAGCGCCAGCGTGCCAACGGCGACCACCCCCGATACCCATGCCGCGCTCGTGAAGCCGGGGCCGATCACCAGCGCGCCGCCAATCACCGCGCCCGCCATTCGGCCCAGCCCGGAGGTCATCACCGCCAGCGCCAGCATAGTCCCGCGCGCTTGCGGGACCTGCTCGCTCAAGATCGGAATGCCCGACACGACGCTGAACTCGAAGCCGAGAAACGCCACGCCCATTGCGGCCAGGCCCAGCCGCACATCGAGCGGCCCGATCAAGACCAACAGCGCATATCCCAACAGCGCGACCAGCAGCCCACCCGTCACGCCGCGCTTCTTGCCGATTCGATCCAGAAACAGGCTGCTGCTGCCCGACGCGACGATCTCGAAGACGCCGAACAGCGTTTGGGCCATACCCCGTTCGACCGGGGTCAGCTCGAACCGGCTTTCGAACCAGCTGGCATAGCCCACCTGGATGTTCTCGAATGAGAAGAAGACCAGCAGCCAGGCGATGAGCAACGTCACGGCGCTGCGCTTCTGCGCGATCGCGGCCAGCTTCACCGGCTCGGCCCGAGCCCGCGCGGTGGCCGGCGGCTCAGGCAGGATTAGCGTGAGCGCGGCGCTGATCGTCATGGTCACGGCCAGCGCGATAAACGGCGCGCGCCAGCTCAGCGGCCCGATCAATCTGCCGAGCAACGGCACACCGATCATTCCGGCCAGCGCCCAGGTCAACTCGATCGCGCCGAAGACCCGCCCGCGCCGGGCATAGGGCACACACTCGCTGACGTAGGCTTGCAGCGCGGGAATGTAAATCGCCGTCCCAATCCCCGCTGCGCTAAAGCCCAACAGCGCCGGCCCCAGCGCACCGGCCAGCCCCACGCCGCCCAGGCCGGCTGCCAGCACAAGCAGACCGATCGACATCGCGCGCCGGTGACCGATGCGATCCGACAGCGCGCCGAACACCGGGCTGAGAATCCCAACGCCGCTGCGCAGCGACAACACCGCCCCCAGCTGATCGAGCGGGATACGCAGACCGCCGGCGATTTCAGGCAAGAAAGGATACACAAAGCGATTCGCGGTATCGTGAACCAGCCGCGCCATCATCGACACGCCGATCACGCGCCGAAGCGAATTGCCAGTTGTGGACTGCGGATTGCTGATCGCCGCTGAAGCCGCGGAGTCCGAGGCGCTATCCCTCATCCTTTTTCCACATGCTTCATTCTACATTCATCATTCCTCACTATTCTTCCACGCCTTTACCCAGCCGCCGTGACTTCTGATACGCCGCCCAGATCGCCCGCGACATCACCGTGCGCAGGCCGCCCTTCTCGATCTGATAGAGCGCTTCGGCGCTGGTGCCACCCGGCGAGGTGACCTGATTGCGCAACGTCGCCAGATGCCGGCCCGCCTGCCGCGCATACTCCACCGAGCCGCGCACCGTCTGGTAGACCATTTGCTCGGCCACGCGGCGGCTGAACCCCAGGTGCACGCCCGCATCGACCATCGCTTCCATGAAAAGGAACACGTAGGCCGGGCCGGTGCCGCTCAGCGCCGTCGCCATATCCAGGTAGCGCTCGTCGCCGACAAACACCTCTTCGCCGCAGGACTGAAACACGGCTTGCGCGTGCGCCCGATGCGCCTCGCTCAACTGCGGCCCGCACGTCCACACCGTCATCCCCAGGCCGATCTGCGCCGGTGTATTCGGCATCGAGCGCGCCACCGCTTCGTGCTGCAAAGTCTGGACGATCGGCTCGATGCGCGCCCCGGCGACGATCGACAGCACCAGCGCATCGGGCGCGATCCGACCGGCCAACTGCTCTAGCACGCCGAGCAACACTTGCGGCTTGACTGAAAGCACGACGATGTCTGCGCCGTCGATCGCCGCCATGTTGTCGGTTGTCGTGCGCACGCCGTATCGGGTCTGGAGCTCGTCGCCGCGTTCGGGGCGCGGCCCGCTCGCCGTAATGCGGTCGCCGGGCACGTCCGCTTTTGACGTCAAGCCTTTGATCATCGCCTCGGCCATTGCGCCCGAGCCAATAAATGCGAACCGCATGTCTTTCAGCATGATTCACCTCGCTGTATTGAGAAACCGGGTCTCTCTGGAGAACCCGGCGTCGTCCCGTGTATTCACTCGTGGTGAGTCCAACGGGCGTAAGTATATCACACAGTGAGGACATTCTTCTCGCGCAATTCGTACAGTTGAACCGGATGTCAGGTGTTCACCTGGGGCTTTTCGCCTTCACCGCCCTTCAAGGCGTATTTGCTCAGGATCTCGTTATACTCCTGCGGCCCTTTCTCCAACAGCGCTTTCGCCGCCGCCAGGCGCTGCTGCATGTCGCCCTCAACTTCCACCTTGACGAACCATTCAAAGCGCAGCTTGTCGCGCAAGGCTTCGATTTCGCGTTGCTGTTTCCTGGCGTCGATCTGGCGTTCCTGGCACTTCAAAAACGCTTCGAGGCCGGTGAGCGCGGTGAGCGAACCGGCGATCAGTGTGACGGCGGTGCGCGATACGCCCTCAATGCTGGAGATCGTCGTGACCACCGCGGAGAGCAGGATGATGGTCATACGGAACGTCAGGGACAAGTTGTAATTGTCGCGGATGAGATTGTTCAACTTGGCGTTCACGTGATCCCACATTCCCGTTTGAAACTTCAACCACTTCTCGACGGCGCGCGTCAGGAACTCGTCGTCGGTCGTCAACACTTTGGGGCTGAGCGAGGGTTGTGTATCGGTTAGCGTGCTCATCGTGTTTCTCCAGGCGAGAGTTTAGAGCTCGCCTTACGCAGGCGAGCAAGATGTTACCGCAGAGGGCGCGGAGAATGCAGAGATTTGCCAAGAAATCTGCTCCGCGCCCTCTGCGTTCTCCGCGGTGAAATGGTCTTTTGCGTAAGGTGAGTTGGCTCTCCCGGATCGGGCGGGAAAAGCAATCCGCGAATCGCGCGAATCGCGCGAAAACATTAGCGAAGATTCGCGTGATTCGCGGATAATCCCGTCCAAGTCGGGAGAGCCGGTGAGTTTAGAACTAAGCATGGCAAAAGCGAAACATGCGCTGGCCGCCTAACCAACCTCGCAGGTCTACCGCGCTCAACTACCGGCCTGCCGCGCAATCTCCAAGCGGTTGCGCACAAGTCGCTCGATGGCGGCGACGAGCGGCAAGCCCATGACAAACGGCGCAATGACGATCAGCGCCTCCGGCCCATCGCCTCTCAGAACATTCGACAGCAGCATCGCGCCATACGCCAGCAACGGCAGCCAGGCGACGGCGGGCGTCACCGGTCCGATCGGGCGCAGAGGCGCCCGTCGCTCGTACAGGCGATAAACCAGATACACGGTAAACGTGGTGAGCATCCAACCTACATAGTTTTGAACCGGAATCCCGAAGTAAGGGCCGCCGTCTTCCCAAACCCACGCCTGAACGTTCGGGCCGGACAGGATCGGATCGACGACCAAATCCCAGGCCGTCATCACCATCCCGCTCAGGAATGCGAGCCAGGCGATCCGCCCCACCCCGCCGGCGCTCCCGGCCGGGCGCTTATCCGCGATCAAGTTGGCGATCACGTAGCTGGGATAGATCATCATGAACCAGGCCAGCGGGATCAGAAACGGCACGTGCCCCAGTTTCGGGCCGAGCACCTCGGTGTAGTGATAGCGCCCATAGATGGCGCCCGTCTCGACGCCCACCTGCTCGAAACCCCACGCGATCACCGCGCTCAACGCAAAGAAGATCAGGCTGTGCCGCCAGCCCAAGACCAGCGCCGCATGGGTGAGGCTGAATAACGTCAGCAGCAACGTTAAACGCTGCACACCCTCCACGATCGCCGGCAGCTGAATCAGCGGGGCAAACAGCGGGCGCAGCACGCCGTCGTAGCTGAAGAGAGCTAACAGGACAATTGCCGCGCTCAATAACACCCGTCGAGCCATGGAAAGACCTCCCCTGTCGTCACTCCCACGAGTGTACACCGGGGCATCCTAAACACAAAACGCCCGACACGAGTCGGGCGTCTGCATCGAATGCTATCGAGCAGCGGCTAACGCGCGATCAGCGGCAGCCACAGCTTGATCAACTCCGTTTGACCCTGAGTATCGAGCAGCCCGCCGACGGCTAACGCATACGGCTGCGCCCCGATCGGTACATTGTAGGCTCGCACCTGAACCCGATATTGGCCGACGGGCGGGTTCGGAATGATAATGCCTTCGACGTTGTTCACGCGATCGCCAGTCGGTGTGCCGTTGCCATAATAAGTCGTCGCGTCCGGCGCGATCACAACAAGATCGAGATCGTTCACCAACTGCGCGCTGGCCGAGAGCGAAGCGGGCGGATCGCTCCAGGCCAGCAGTACCCGCAGCGGCTGCGCGCCATCGATCACTTGCAACGCGTGCGAAAGCGTATGCGTATAGCTCACGACTGCGCCAGTGGCAAGACCGGCAGTGTGATCATCGAGCCACAACGTATACGGCGCGTCGGCGGTGATGAAGCTTAGATCGACGCGCCCCCAGCCCGCGACGCTATTCGGCCGCTCGAACGGAATCTCCTGCGTCGGGCCGGCGCCGTATTGCCCCGGCGCAATATCGGCGGTGGTATTGAGCAGCGTCGCTTTGAGCGCGGCCGCGCTGGGATTCGCCATACCGTGTGTGGTCAGCCATTCGCGCACGAGCGCGCCGGCGCCGGCGGTAAGCGGCGTCGCCATCGACGTGCCGCCGGAGTAAGCGTAGTCCGCGTTATGCGCGCCCCACAGCGTGGTCGCACCGGGGTAGTGCGAGCGATTCGACACGATGTTCGTCCCCGGCGCGACCAGGTCCGGCTTGATCCGGCCGTCATCGGCTGGGCCGCGCGACGAAAAGGCGGCCATGCCATTGGGGTTATTCGAAGTGAAATCGAACGCGATGGGCGGCGCGCCATAACAAAAGAAATCGACCAGGAACCAGATGAAGCCGCTCAACCCGCCGCTGCTACGCTGGCTCTCCGTCGCGCCGACGGTGATGACGTTTTTTGCAGTGCCGGGCGCAGCGAGAGAATCGAGATCGATGACGCCGTTGCTGCCGCTACAGATTCGGAGCGGCGGTGAGCCGCTGGGGATGCCGTCTACGCCGGAGTTGCCCGCCGCGAAGAAGATCGCCATGTCGGGATGCTGCCAGATAAACTCGTCGACGCGCTGCGACCCAAACGGGTAGCCGCCGAATGCGGCCTCGGTGTCGGTGATTGGCCCGGTGTAATCGCCCCAGCTGTTGGTGTGCAGGCGCGCCCCATCGGCATACGTCTGGGTGAACAGCGAATAGTAATCCGACGGCAGGCCGGAGATCGCGCCCAGCGCATCGGCTTCAAACGCCTGAATCACCAGGCCCGCCTCGGGCGCCATGCCGGCGAACGAATCCGTGTATTGGTGAAGCGCCGGGTTTGCGCCGGACTGCACGCCCGCGCCTGCAACCGAGCCGGCGACGTGCGTCCCGTGCCCGTGATTATCGCCGAGATTGCCTGTGGTGGTCAGGACGTGCGCGGCGACGATGCGGCCTGCAAAGTCGGGGCTGAGCGTTGCCAGGTCGCCGGTATCGAGGCCGGTATCGGTGACCGCGACGATCTGTCCTGCGCCGAACAGCGCGCGGTCTTGCCAGACCGGTTCGATGTGCATGATCGTTCGGGCGACGTCGTTCAACAGCTGCGGCTGGCCGGCCGGCTCGATCCAGCGGACAGACGGCAAGCTGGCGATACGCATCACTTCCTCGGAAGTGAGCGGCGCATTTGCATCGATTGGCAGCGCGCGCAGATCGCGCGCGAGTTCGCCCGCGTCATCGGGCCAGCCGACGATGAGCACCTTGCCCACATCCGACGCACCCTGGGCCAACATGCCGAGCAGCGCCGGGGCAAGTTTGTCGGCTAAGGTGAAGGGTGTGCGGGTAAAGACGCGCGATAGATCGGCGGCAGCATTGAGCTGCGTCGGCGCGCCGCGCACCAGATAGGCAAAATCGGGAAGGTATTCGAGCACGGTCACGCCGGTTGCTTCCAACGCAGCGCGATCGGCCGGCGTAATCGGGCCATCGAACTGAAGGATGGCATACGGGCCGGGCGCCTCGGCCGTTAGCGCGTTTATCGACTGCGCTTGAGGGCCGAGCAGTGTACGGTGGAGCCGCAGGCGTGGTTCTTGGGCAACCGGCGTTGCGTTCGCATGGGTGAGCGAGGACAGCAACAGTGCAACAACAAGCAGCATGATCGGTAAACGCATCGGGCCTCCTTGCAAAAGCGAACCAAACGCCGTGCGCGCGATAAGATGCGAATAATTTTTTATCCAAGACCATAGCTCTATGGGAGCATCTTAGTCCAGTCGTTTACTTAAAGCAACAGCCCCCTGGTACTTTCGGGATCCAATCACAATCGTCAACAAGACCCTGATTTCAGAAACCGGGCTTCTTGAAGAAGCCCGGTTTCTATACCCTGCTCCACTCGTTGGCAAAAGCGTTTAGTGAGTTGTGAACGATAACCTGAGAGTGGCACATAGAGGTCATGTATCCCAAACCGATCGATCATCCGATCCGTATGCTTCTTTAGAGCAGGTTAGCAACTCTGAATGAAGGCAACTGATCCGCTTTAGAGCATCGCTTCACAATGACTTTTATAGGGAGGAAAACATATGATCGGACGACCTATCTCAAAGCTGGCAGTTATTGCCACAACGCTGGCTTTGCTGCTCACCTTCGCGCTGGCAGCGGCCACCGCTTCGGCCGCACGCGATCGGCAACCGCCGACGACACCGACCAACCTGCGGGTGACGGCTATGACCTCGTACAGCGTGTCGCTGGCCTGGAACCCCTCCACGGACAACTCGGGGAAATTCTCCTACGTGATCTGCTGCGCTACCACGAGCAGTGCGACGGTGAGCCATCCTGCGACCAATTTCACGTTCACCACCGGCGTCGAGCCGGGCTGGACCCATTCATTCCGTATGTACGCAGTCGATGCCGCGGGGAACAAATCGAAGTACAGCAACACGGTGACGGTCACAGTCCCACCCGACCGAACTCCGCCGACCGCCCCAACGCTCTCGGTGACCGACATAGGCCCTACACATGTCTCACTCGCCTGGACGCCGTCAACCGAGGACGGGCCGTACGTCTGGTACCAAATTTACTTGAACGGCAGCGCGTACACCTATGCGAACGGGGCCAATGCAACGTCGGCCACTATTTTGAACCTTACGCCGGAGACGACATATACTTTCGCCGTTCGCGCACGGGATAGCCGGATCAACTGGTCGCCATTGAGCAATACCGTCAGCGCGACCACCGAGCCATCCGATCCCAACGACGCCACACCGCCGACGCCGCCGACTAACCTGACCGGTTTCGACCAGGGCTGCGGGGAGGCCGACCTGAGATGGACTCCGTCCACCGATAACGTGGATCCTCAGTTTGCCATCCGGTATGAGGTTTTCGTCAACGGGATTTTCAGGCCAGAGAGCACGGTGACCGGGTATGGCCAAACCATCGCGTATGCGGAAGTTGCAGGCTCCAACACGTTCGAGATCTTCGCCATCGACAGCGCGGGCAACCGATCGACGCCCGCCGCCATCACGCTAAATATGTCGGCGCCCTGCTAGCCTCCCGCCACAGTGATCTTGATGGGCGTAGCGTAGGGCCGCGTGCCCGTCAGACGCCCAGCAGGGGTTAGGCTACCCCTCATTTTCCCTGTGGTGGAGTCCTGGTTTGCAAATGCTCGCTCACCGCGTCCCCGCGCTGGACACCGCCGCGCGGACGCGGGCGGCGAGCAGTGGGCCATCACTTGGGCTGAACACGAGCCTGCTGCTTCAATACAATCGACCGGTCTAACAACAGCGCCAACCGATCGACCATCTCGGCTAACACCGCGAACGTTTCTTCGACCGCTTGCGGCGTGGTCAAGTTGACGCCCGCTCGCTTGAGCGCATCCAGCGGATAGACCGAGCTGCCGGCCTTCAAGAAATCGAGGTAGTCGTCCACCGCCGCCGCCTCGCCCGCCAAGACCCGGCGCGCGAGCGCGTGCGCGCCGGAGATGCCCGTCGCGTATTGAAACACGTAGTAGTCCTCGTACAAGTGTGGGAACGTGGCCCAGGTGATGCCCACCCGCGCTCGATCGACTTGCAGCTGACCGCCGTAGCCCTCGCTGAACAGGTCGGCCAGCAGCTCGATCAGCTCGTCGGCGGTGAGGCCCGCTCCACGCTCAATCCGTTCGTGCGTGGCCAGCTCGAAGCGCGCCAGCGTAGGCATGATGAAAAAGTAGCGACGGAAGTTGCTCATCGCCTCTTCGATCAAGTTGATCTGAAAGATCGGATCGGCGACCGTCTTGAAGAGATAGGCTCGCACCAACGCCTGATGGAAATTAGAGGCCACCTCGGCGATGAACGTCGCATATTGGCTGTATACCAGCGGTTGGTTCTGCCAGGTGAGATACGAGTGCATCGAGTGTCCCAGCTCGTGGGCGAGCGTGCTGAGCGCCAGCATATCGTGATTGAAGTTCATCACGATAAAAGGATGCGTGCCGGGCATCCCCCACGAAAACGCGCCAGCCGATTTTCCGACGTTCGGATACGCATCGACCCAGCGTTCCTCCAAACAGCCTTTGCGCACGATCTCGACATACGCCTCGCCCAACGGGGCCAACCCCTGGCAAATCCAATCGACCGCCTGCGCATAGGTCACGCGCCTTTTTTCGCCGGTGAGCGGCGCGGCAACGTCATAGGGTTGCAGCGTCTCGACACCGAGCGCCCTGCGGCGCAAAGCCCAATACCGATGCCAGGTGGGCAGGTTCTTGCGGAAAGCGGCGATCAGGTTGTGGAAGACCTCGATCGGGATGGCGTGCTCAAACAGCGTCGCTTCGAGCGTCGAGCGGTGGCGGCGCGCCCGCATCTTGAACACGCTCTGCTTGAGCGAGGTGATCAGCGTGCTGGCCAGCGTGTTCTTGAAGGCAAGGTAGGTATCGGTGTAACTCTCCCAGGCCGTGCGGCGCGCAGTTCGATCAGCATCGCCCAGGATGCGATTGATCGTACCTTGCGTCAGCGACACTTCCTGATCGTCACTCGACCGGGCCGCGGCAAACTTGAAGTCGGCGTTGGTCAACATCCCGGCAGCGCCAGACACGCCAGAGAACGGATCGGCCAGCGCGCCGAGCAGTTCTTCGACTTCATCCGAGCGGACGTGCGCCTGCTTGCGGAACAAGTTGTCGAGGTAGTGCTCGTAGTGAGCCAGGCGCGGCTCGTCTTTCAGCCACTGGCGCAGCGTGCGTTCGCCAATTGCCAGCAATCCCGGCTCGATAAACGCGATGGCGGCGAGCGCGCGACCCTGTAACCCCTGGGCCATGTTGTTCATCCCGGTCGCCGCCTGGTTCGTCGTATCGACACTGTGCTTCAACCCGGCATACACGATAACCATGCCGACACGCCGCATCAAATCGTCACACGTCTGCAGCGCATCGGCCAGCACGGTCGGGCTGTCGCCAAGCTGTCCCTTGAATCGCTCCGGGACAATCAGGCTTTCTGAAACGCGTTGGAATTCGGCTTCCCACGCCTGGTCAGATTCGAACACACTGGCAGCGTTCCAGGTGTGTTCAAGCGGGACGTCACTGCGGGCGGGTACGCTCATGGCGGTCACCAATTAGCTCCTTGTCTGAGAGTAGGTTGCCCGGCATTTTATCACGCCTCAACTCACTTCGACGCCTTAATCAAGGCTTCAGCGCGCTTGACGACCTTCTTCTCACTGGCGAACGCCAGCAGCTTCTGCGCCTCGCCGATCTCGACCCAACGCGCCTCATTGACCTCTTGATCATGATCGGCTACGTCGCCAACCTGATAGCGCAGCAGATAAAAGTGAACGAACTTATGAAAGCGCACGCGCTTACCCCGATTCGTCGAGTAATACCAATACTCCACTTTGTCGATAGATTCCAGGAGTTCGGTCTCGATGCCGGCTTCTTCGCGCACCTCGCGCACTGCGGTCGCTTCGGGCGATTCGCCTCGACTCACGAGGCCCTTGGGCAGCTGCCAGCGCGCTTTCTCGCCGACCGAAATGAGGGCGACGTGGATACGATCGCCCTCGCGGCGGAAAGCCACACCGCCGGCCGAGACTTGCATTTGAGTGGGCGCCGTGCTCATGCAGCGATTATATCCTTCGCGACATAGAACGGCTGGCCTATCTGCGCGCTGACTATACCCAACACGGGCATGATTTGCGCTTTTGCTCACCGGCCGCGTCCTCGCGGTCGGCCAGGAAACCTCCGAGGTCTACCACCCGCTCTCAGACAGGCCCGCAAGGCTGTGTGGCGTAGGCCGGGCGACCGAGCGGGCTGTAGACACAGAAGGGTCAGGTGGTTAAACTCTGAAAGGCTTGTTCAGCTGCGCGCACGGTGAATTCAATTTCCTCGTCGCGGTGCGCGGTGGACATGAACCCGGCCTCGAACTGCGAGGGCGCCAGGTACACGCCGCTTGCCAGCATCGCGCGGAAGAATGCCGCATACTTCTTCGTATCGCTGGCTTTAGCAGTAGTCCAGTTGACGACGGGCCGATCGGTGAAGAAGGTGGTGAACATCGTCCCGACCCGTTGCGGGACAACGTGAACTCTGGCCGCTTCGGCGGCCGCGCCGAGCGCTGCCACCCATCGAGCCGATCGGGCCTCCAGCATTTCCCATACAGCGGGATTCTGCAAGACCTTCAGCGTTTCGATCCCCGCCGTCATCGCCAGCGGGTTGCCGGCGAGCGTGCCCGCCTGATACATCGGCCCGGCCGGCGCGACCAGCTGCATGATGTCGCGCCGCCCGCCGTACGCGCCGACCGGCAGGCCGCCGCCGATCACCTTGCCCAGCGTCGTCAAATCCGGTTGGATATCGAATAACGCTTGCGCGCCGCCGGGATGCACGCGGAAGCCAGTCATCACCTCGTCGAAAATCAGCAGCGCGCCGTAAGCGCGCGTGATGTCGCGTAATCCCGATAGGAAACCGGCGATCGGCGGAACCACGCCCATGTTGCCCGCGACTGGCTCGACGATCACCGCGGCAATCTCGCGAGGGAATTGTTCGAAGAGTCGCCGCACCGCTTCGAGATCGTTATAGGGCGCGACGAGCGTATCGGCGACGGTGGCCGCCGGCACACCGGGCGAGTCGGGCAGGCCGAGCGTCGCCACGCCCGATCCGGCCTGCACCAACAGCAGGTCGGCGTGGCCGTGATAGCAACCTTCGAACTTGACGATCTTATCCCGACTCGTAAAAGCGCGCGCCAGCCGCAGCGCCGTCATCGTCGCCTCGGTGCCCGAGTTGACGAAGCGCAGCATCTCGATGTTCGGCATGAAGCCTTGAATCAACTTCGCCAGTTCGAGTTCGAGCGGGCTGGGCGCGCCGTAACTCGTGCCGCGCGCGGCCGCTGCGGCGATGGCGGGCACGATGCGCGGGTGCGCGTGCCCCAGGATCAGCGGCCCCCAAGACAACACGTAATCGACGTAGCGATTGCCGTCCACGTCGTACAGATACGCTCCCTCGGCGCGATCGATGAACAGCGGCTGCCCGCCCACGGCCCGAAACGCGCGCACCGGCGAGTCGACGCCGCCGGGGAGCAAGGTTTGGGCTTCGGCGAAGAGCTGCTGTGAGCGAGTGGTGTTCATGGTGGACTCCGGCTAGCAGTGAACAGTGGAAAGTGAGTAGTGAAGAGTGAAGAGTGAAGAGTGAAGAGTGAGCAGTGAGCAGTGAGCAGTGAGCAGTGAGCAGTGAGCAGTGAGCAGTGAGCAGTGAGCAGTGAGCAGTGAGCAGTGAGCAGTGAGCAGTGAGCAGTGAGCAGTGAGCAGTGAGCAGTGA
>DATDPU010000037.1:0-27375 GCA_035292585.1 Anaerolineae bacterium
TTCGTGTAAGTGATGTCTTCATGTGTCTACCTCCTGTGCTTTTGGTCGTAAATAGGGTAGCATGCCGGACGGCAATAGCTTCAGTTGGATGGTATCAGAATATGCTCACAAAAGGGTGACCGTGGGTGGCAGTTTAAGCTCTTAAAGTGGCAGTTTTGCCACCTATGCTTCGCGCATAACCGCTTGCCATTGAGCCTGACTGCTTAGTTGGTAACCTATTCGCTTGATGGAGATGATGTACTGCGGATGATGCGGGGTGGGTTCGATTTTCGTTCGCAGGCGTTTCACAGCACTCTTCACTTGTTCTGGCGTTCCACCTAATTTAGGAAAACTCCCAAACACCTCTCGCAGAATCGTATCGCGGCTGACGGCTTGCCCGATGGACTGGGTGAGACGAGCGAGTAACCGGAACTCAAGCGAAATCAGATGGACCGCACGGTCGCCCTGTTTCGCCGTTCGAGCGTTGACATCAATCTTCAGCTACTGTTGACCGAGGTTCGGCACATTGCCGGGATCAAGGACTATATGGAGCTGAAGCCAAAAACACCTGTTGCGCTAGCAGTGAGCCGCCCTCACTCACTTTGCCGGTCGCTCTGATTTGGATTCCGGATGTCACCTCGCTCCACTCCGCAAGATTTCCATTTTCGTGAAGCAGTTTCCCTTCTGGCGCTAAGGTAACCGTGACGAATCCCTCCACAGGTTCGTGAAGCACCATCACACGCGCTTGCGGCTCACTCACTGACACGGTTGCGGTAATGGTGCTTGCCGGGAGAGGCGGATACAGTTGTTGCCAGGCCGGCCAGTGCTCCTGATCCGCGCCAAGCGCAAGTTCTTCTCCCAGTCCATACAGCGCTTGCACCTCAACCCGGAAATTGCCCTGGCCGGTGAGTTTCCCAAAGGCCAAGCCAGTCTGTTTCAAATGCGTCGAGTAGTGATCGGTGCTAAGAGGCTTGCCATGGGCATCGACTAGCAATGTCATCACATCTTGAAGCGAGCCCTGAAGCCATACCCCGTTATCTTGGTCATTGCGGTAATTGGCGAGTAAGGTCGGATCGAACTCATCGGCCGTGATATCGAAAAGGGTCTTGTGAAACCAAGTCTGCCATGCGCTTCCCTGTTCGACTCCAATGTATTCGGCCAAGATTTCCCCGGAAGCCGTTAGGGAACCAGCCACTCGCACACGATTACCCGCTTTAGGTGGCTCTGGCAGTTGATATTCATAGTCAATCGGCGTTCCGCGGAAAGCCACGTGGAATGGCTCTATCCGGACAGTCTGCTCTTGTCCATCCTCTCTGGCTATGGAGAAAACCCCTCCATGCACTAATTCTTCAATCCACTTATCCACCGTACCCGTGAGACCCTGACGATAGTGGCGCAGTTCGTTCACGGATAGATTGGCCAAGCTGGGTCGTGGATTTCGACTGACGACTAGGCCCGCCCCTTTCTCCCAACCAGTGGGAAGGGACAGAGCACCGACCGATCCATCTGGTAAGGCAAAAGTCTCCAACATGGCACGGTAGACGCTGGCATCGGCTTCACGCGGGGGGATTGCTGTACCATTGAGAAAAATGCGAAAGACGTATTTTCCATCCGAGAAAATCAAAGCCACGAGATCTCCAGAGCCCCAGGCAGCGGGTTGATACTGAAAGACCGCTGGCCACCCAACGATCGTGGCATTATAAGAAACCGGTTGCGCCAACTTGGCGAAAAGGATCCCTTCGGGATTCGAGTTGATCCAAGCTAGCAAATCAAGACCCTTAAGCGAGGCCATGTCCCATAGATCGACGATCACTTCAGGGTCGTTATTGAGTGAGTAAAATCTCACCCGTTCCCGGCTCGTATCCGGCCGAGTGTTTTGGCCCCATTCTTTTTGCTGTATCCAAGATTGTGGATAAGCGATCCGATACCCGGCATATTGGCTCTGATACCAAGTCCAGCCCGGTCGCGGCGGAGGCAGATCAGGCAGCGATGACACAGTGGGGGATGGAATCGAGGTGGGCAAGTTGGGCGTGCTCGCTCGAGATATCGCAGTGGCAACAGGTAAGGTCGGTTCTGAGCCGGGAGGTGATGTAGGGAGCGGTATGCTGCTCCCCTGAGGTGCACAGGCGCTTAATACGATCAGCAGCAATGGAAAAGTCAACTGTTGCAGTATTCGAATCAGACCGGGGAAAATTCTGTGCGTTCGTGAAGACTCTCCAGATGGTAGACAAAGGGCCAGTAATGCACGTCGCTTGTTCATTCATCCTCCACAGCAAACAAGTCTATTTGGTCAAAGGGGAAGGGTCTGTGCTTGGCGAACGAGGTTGTGGTGGATATTTCTCGAAGATGTAGCCGTTCGCGTCCGTCAGATTAATGGTTCTGGAATGGCGGCAAGTGGTGCACCAAGACATCTCGGTAATATATATCGTGTTGCCACCCGTATAATTCGGCGCATGTGCCACATGGCCAGGCGAGCCAGACCACCAGGCAATATTCCATTGATTTTTCCTTGGGGTTGTGGTGCTTCGACTCCAGTCCGGATAATTCGGCACTTGGCTCCACCAAGTTCCTGCATCACCTCGGAAGGGTACAGCGCCATAGCTATAATACACCCACCATGTGCAGTTCCCCAAGGCACCGCAGCAAGGAAAAGGATTACCCGGAGAATTGTAGCCACAACATGAGGTTACCAGGACTCCATCTATCGCTGAAGCTTCTACTACCTGATCAGCATCTTGTCTGACGTTCTCAGGAATTTGTGCTGTAGCACTTGTGCTTCTTGGAAGAGTAAAGGTACTCAGTATATGCCAATATGCTTGCAAGCCTCGCTCATGCCGAGAAACGGTGTACCACAATCGATAAATGTATTTTCCAGCACTGAAGAATACGGTCAACATATCCACTGTAACGCCCTTGTCCACAGACACCACCGCTGTTTGACCCGCGATCGTTGCATTTGGATGAAAAAGTGATAGTTTATCACGCGTCGCTTCATGCCATTCCAGCCAGCCGTTCAAGTCATGCCCATTCGCAAGCCACACATCTAGATCGATCATCCCTTCTGGCCCCATGAGGGTCTGTCGCTTGATGATGGCAGAAGGCTCAGGAAACGGGGCAGTCTGCTGGATAGTCATTTCCACTTTCCATCCGGCTGGATATTCAAACGAAAACCCATAATCTTGATCGGTATAACGTTGCCAATCGCTGATTGGTTGGGAAGAGAGAATTGCGGAAGGAGAGTTAGATCTGCAGCTGCTTCTAGCGGCCGCACTAACCTGAGACAGTGCTGATCCTTGGGTGAAAAAGCCAGTTTGCTGGATGCCCAGCAACACCACTAACAAGACTAGCGCAGAGAGAAACTTGAGCTTACGCATGTCACACCTGTGTCGATTGAGAATTTCACCAGTTTCCTGGTGGCGCACTCAGTCTACTGGTAGGCCAAGCCTACGGTCTTTTACGGCGTAGTTCGAGACCCGCTCCGAACCAGAAGCTCATTAGGTCATTCAGCAGTATATCGAAATATCTTAGCCGATGGGTGACCCTGGGTGGCAACTTGAGCTCTTAAAGTGGCAGTTTTGCCACCTATGATTCGCGCATAACCGCTTGCCATTGCGCCTGGCTTCTTAATTGATAACCTATTCGCTTGATGGAGATGATGTACTGCGGATGATGCGGGTCAGATTCTATCTTCTGCCGCAAGCGCTTCACGACGCTCTTCACTTGTTCCGGTGTCCCACCGCGCTCTGGGAAACAGCCGCAAACATCTCCTAGGATTTTGTCGTGGCTGACAGGCCAACCGAGGCGCTGCGCGAGGCAATCCAGCGCCAGCCGCTGGCGTAACTTAACTAGTGCTTCAACAATCTGAAGTTGCGTAGTTCCTGCCGCAGTTGCACTGCGGCGGACGGCAGTGCCCGCCGCCGCCTTTCACTGCCTTCTTAAAGAGGGCGGCGGTTGTGCCGTCCGAACCCCGCAAAATTAAGTGGTGGGGGTACTAGGCTCAAGGGTTCAAGCAAGAAGCCCGCTTCTTCTCGAATGCGGGCTTCTTGTGTCGCACACCTCGATCTGAACCACACAGGTGTAACGCGGGCTAGGTGAGAAGAGCGGCCATCAGGAGCAGTAAAGTTCCGGGCGCCAGGGCGAGCCCAATGCTCCAGCCGGTGATATAGACCACGATGCCGATCGAGAGAGTGTATCGGCCCTGTTAATCGAGCGTCACTTGGAAGCTCCATGGCCCATACCACCTCGTGATAGGATTCGCCGTGGACGGCATGGGTAGCCATTCAATCTTTACAACAGATAGGCTGACCTCTCCAGAGGCGCTGCGCAAAGCCGGTTCAAATCTAATCAGGGCACGCCAATCTCCAAGCGACCCAATTGCCGGCGTAGGAGAGGCATAGCAGGCAGTGCCGTCTGTATTCGTCCCACCGGCAAAGAGTATTGGCACTTGACCAGGCATCTGCTCTGCAACCACCGAGTCCGCAAAGGTCAATCGAAAGTCTGCCGCAAATCCATCGTCGTAAACTTCCACGGAGATCAAACTGATGATTAGATTCTGGTGCTCGTGCTGCTGCATTGAAGTGACGACCCGCCGAAGCTGGCTGGCGCGCCCTAGTTCCAGTGATCGAATTTCTACAGAGGCGATTCCCTTACCCGTTATCTGAGATTCCGCTGACTCAGAACTGGGTAGGGAGTTGAAGCACTCGAAGCATCGACGATTACCATGTTGAGAACAGTAGAACCGCCAACATATCGGACATTGACCCACAGCGGGCTGTCTACATGTGAAGCAAATCATGTCTATCACCTCAATTCCGTGATTGCGATAAATCTAGCTGCTCATGATCGCGCGAGTACCTATGTCAAGGGTCAAGAGCTCATGATTTTGCGTCAGTAGTTCATTAAAAGGCATTCTACAATAAAATAGCGCGGAGTACCATCGGCCCCGCGCTAACCAGACTCAAGAGGCGCATATCTAATTATCTCTTCAGTGGCTGGGTCCTTATAGATATCGGCGATGAATCCGTTGTCGGCGGTATATTCAATTGGCTGGATGGTTCTGGCCCTGTAGGTATCCCAACGCAAAATGCCACGTCCCAAGCAATGGCACCTGTAGCCTTAACGAAGGTGATCCTGGTATCAGGATAGGGAGTAAAAACTACACCCCAGACTTTCCCTGGGTAGAACCACCGGATGGCATTGGTAACTCCGCTGGTTCCATCCCGCGCTTGCCAAGATACATCAAAGGAAACCGCGCCCCAAAACGTGACTTGACCATTCCAGTTTGCTGGTATCCCCCAACCACACTGCACAGGCCATAAACCCTTCAATGGCGCTTGATTTGGCTGTGCGCCTGCAGATGCGGTTGGCACAGTGAGGACTATGATCAGGGCCACAACCAAGATAATTCGGCGTTTTCCGTTGAATATCATGATTCTTACCTCCATGGGAAAAGTTGGAAAGTGGACTGGTGAGAAGAATCCCTCACAATTAGTTGGCAATATGTTACTCCAAACGTTCCAGGTGATGGGTGACCCTGGGTGGCAATTTCGGTGCTCAAAGTGGCAGTTTTGCCACCTATGATTCGCGCATAACTGCTTGCCATTGCGCTTGACTGCTTAGTTGATAACCTATTCGCTTGATGGAGATGATGTACTGTGGATGATGTGGCTCAGGTTCTATCTTCTGCCGCAAGCGCTTCACGACGCTCTTCACTTGTTCCAGTGTCCCACCCCGCTCTGGGAAACAGCCGCAAACATCTCCTAGGATTTTGTCGTGGCTGACAGGCTGACCGAGGTGCTGCGCGAGGCAATCCAGCGCCAGCCGCTGGCGTAAGAGAGGGTCATCGCTGGCAGTCCTCTGGAATATCTTGAATCGCAATATTGGAAACATAGTTTTCGTGACGGCTGCTGCTCATCCAGACGACGGTCGTGCCAGAGAGCCTGGGTCCAACTTGGTCACCGTCCGGCTCATTGTAGATGATGCACAGTTTCTCCTTAGACAGGTCATAGCCAACCAATCGGTCCGGGTTATCTCCCGGCAAACTGTCGCTCCATACTACCTGATCTCCCTCAATGTCCACCATCGATGAATAGGGCTGCGATGGCAACTCGGTGTCCTGGCCGGTGAATAGGTCGAAGACGTGCATCATACCCGCCGCCCACGCCACCCGGTTGCCGGAGATCGCGTAGTAACTGCCTAGACCCGGCCAGCTGACCTCGGCCACCTTCGAGCGCGTGCCCGTCTTGAAATTGTAGGCATAGATAATGTCAGAATAGCCAGCACGTCTGGGTCTGCCCAACATCTCCTCGTAAACGACAATGTTCCCGTCGATGACAGGCAACCCATAAGAGGAGTGACCATCCACAGGCGTCGAGGCGATCTCCAGCGCCTCTCCCGAGGCCAGGTCAAGCCCGTGGATGGCGCGGGTTTGGTTGTCTGCCTCTTCCCACACGACTACTGAACCGGAGATGGACGGGCTAGTCTGGTCGTTTGGCCCCACAACGATAGAGAACTCCTGGCCGGTGCTGAGCCGGTAGCCGTAGATATCCCTCTCACAGGTTGGGCACGAGTTCCGCGTGTCGCCCCACACCACCACATCGCCGGAGACATCTGGAGAAGTTTGTGTCCCCGACGTGTTCGAGATGGCGAAGGCTTTGCCGGTACTCAAGGACTTGACCCACACTCGGTCGCTCGTGCCCAGTTCCGCGCTGGGCTCTTCCTGCACCCACACCACTGTGTCGCCCGATATTCGCGCGCAACACTGTCGGCCTTCAGACGGAGCCAGCCAGGCGAATGCGCGGATCGGAGTGGGTGTTGCCTTTGGCGTCGGGGCAGGCGTGAGAGTCGGCATATCAAGCTGCCTGGGTGTCGCCTCCGTCGAAAGGGATGTGAGTTGCGGCCGGCAACCGGCCAGGATCGCCGCGGTGATCAGCACGGTTATAGTAACTACGAGAAAGTTCTTCATCATACCTCACCAACTATGCCGGGCGACACGCAAGGTGTCGCCCGGCATTCGCGCGAAACGTCGGCTACACGTGTTACTTTACTGATTGCGATAGTTGCTCAACCATCTCAGCGGATTACCGCTTGCGTCGAGGCCGGTGGCATCTGAACTTTGATCCCAGTAGACTACCCAGACTGCAATCCCTTGAGCCAGATGGCGCTCAACGCTGTTTCGGAAGCCCGACATATCAGTCTCGAAATAGTGCGTCCGGCCATCCCCGCACGACGCTGGCACAAACCAGGCGTCATTTTGCGTATGATGGTGATCCGGCTTGTTGGGGTCAGGGCATCTCGATTGGTCATTGATCATCTGGTCAGGGTTCCATCCCATCTCCGTGATACGCGAGCTAATTGCGCCACTATTGATACGAACCTTTACCCAGTCATTAAAGTCCTTATTCCAAGTATTGTTGGAAACATACCCGTTGAGCGAGTCCCAGTTGGGTGCCGGATAAACGTGGTAGGTAAACTTGTAGCCATACGTCGAGATCATGTTTTGCATATGGGCATACATGTTCGTGCCATCGCTTAGCGGTCCGTATAAAGTCCCCAGGGCCGGCGTCCAACGCACCATGGCTCGCAGTCGAGTACAGTATGTGCTGGGTGAGCAATTTCGCCGTGTGGTAATGTCGTTGTAGACGTCAATGTACCACTGGTTGATTGCGTCATATAGATGAGGATCCCAAACACTATCCACCCAGGAGTATGTACGCGTCTGCCCACCATAGCTCCAACGGCAGTTAGTGCACGGCCTTGGCCACTCGAGGTTCGGTTCATTCTCAGTCTGGACCATGGTAATCCAACTCCAGCCACGGG
The DNA here is from genome assembly GCA_035292585.1 of Anaerolineae bacterium. Taxonomy (GTDB): domain Bacteria; phylum Chloroflexota; class Anaerolineae; order Fen-1058; family Fen-1058; genus DASSFZ01. The sequence goes on from DATDPU010000037.1 coordinate 7,798, forward strand.
CTACCTCCAGGTTCGCCAGGTCAGCGTAGCGTTGGCCTACGTTGCTGGGGTTGACCGTACCGGACGAATTTGGAGCTAAGGTGGGTTCCGTCCTCACCATCATCCTGGCACCGTTATTCGTGTACATACCCTGCATTGCGTCCCCTACCCTTGAACCCCATGGCGAGCCACGGTTCGTACTCGTGTCGAGATCGTTCTGCAAAACCACTAGGAAGGCAAAGTATGGCGAGCCTGGTGCTCCCAGGGCATCGACCCCCGAAGTCGGTTTGCCGTAATTCCAGGTGCGGACCGTCGTGTGTATGCCTTTGAGCTGCGTGAACGTCGCGAGCGGTTGTATGGCCGCGGCCCCGGCCAATCTCTCATCCAACGCGGGCGATGGCTCAAGTGATCGAGCTGGTGGCATTAAGCGCGGCAGATCCGCGGAAAGTTTCCGCATAGCGATATTGGAAACTCCCTTGGAATTGCTCACCCAGACGATAGTCGCGTCGGATAAACGAGGCATTAGCTGGTCGCCAAGCGCATCAGAGACAAGGAAAGCGACTCCCCTGGCCAAGTCGTAACCGGCCAGCCGGTTCCGGCTCTCTCCAGGCAAGCTATCGCTCCACACCACCATATCTCCCTCGATGTCCACCATCGATGAATAGGGCTGCGACGGCATCTCGGTGTCTTGACCGGTGGACAGGTCGAAGACGTGCACCATGCCTGCCGCCCACGCCACCCGGTTGCCGGACACCGCATAGTAGCTGATCGGCCAGTGGACCTCCGCCACTTTGGTTCGAGCACCCGTCTCGAGATTGTAAGCGTAAATGACGTGAGAATAGTGAGTCGCATCTTTGGGGCTGCCAATGACCTCAGGATAGACGACGATATTCCTATCGATAGCCGGTGGCCCATAGGAAGAGCGGCCATCCACCGGAGCTGCGATGATCTCCAATGCTTGTCCCGAGGCCAGGTCAAGCCCGTGGATGGCGCGGGTTTGGTTGTCTGCCTCTTCCCACACGACTACTGAACCGGAGATGGACGGGCTAGCCTGGTCGTTTGGCCCCACAACGATAGAGAACTCCTGGCCGGTGCTGAACCGGTAGCCGTAGATATCCCTCTCACAGGTTGGGCACGAGTTCCGCGTGTCGCCCCACACCACCACATCGCCGGAGACATCTGGAGAAGTTTGTGTCCCCGACGCGTTCGAGATGGCGAAGGCTTTGCCGGTACTCAAGGACTTGACCCACACTCGGTCGCTCGTGCCCAGTTCCGCGCTGGGCTCTTCCTGCACCCACACCACTGTGTCGCCCGATATCTGCACGGAGCCCTGGCTCCCTGCTGAGGAAACCAAGAATGTCAATCTGTCTTCAGATGATGGAGCAAGGCCGACAGCGGTCGCTCCAGGCCCGGCACCCAACAGCAACACCACCAACACCAACGTCGATAGAAAACTGACCTTACGCATTGCAGAACCTCCTGTATTTGGCAAATCTCCGAAGACTTACTCGGTAGTATATGCAAATACACGAGGTGATGGGTGACCGTGGGTGGCAATTTGAGCTCTTAAAGTGGCAGTTTTGCCACCTATGCTTCGCGCATAACCGCTTCCCATTGCGCCTGACTTCTTAGTTGATAACCTATTCGCTTGATGGAGATGATGTACTGCGGATGATGCGGGGTGGGTTCGATTTTCGTTCGCAGGCGTTTCACGACGCTCTTCACTTGTTCCGGTGTCCCACCGCGCTCTGGGAAACAGCCGCAAACATCTCCCAGGATTTTGTCGTGGCTGACAGGCTGACCGAGGTGCTCGGCCAGGCAGGACAGCAGCCGATACTCAAGTGGTGACAGATGGACAACGTGGTCATTACGTTCTACTGTTTGGGCAGATAGATCAATCTTCAGTTCACCGACGCGGATGATCTTCGCCGCATGTGTCAGTCTACGCGCGCGCCACAGCAACTCAATCGGATTAACTGGAGCGACCATCACTTCATTCGCCCCGGCTTCGGCTGCAACATCGGCGAATGTCCAGCTAGGCAGAACGGCCAGCGTGGGAGCAAGCTGCGCCTGGCAAATTTCTCGGAATCGACTTAAGAATGACGCTTCGCCGACTTCAAAGATAATGACATCAAGATCGCGCACACGTAATTGGCCGGCAGGTACCAGGTCGGCAGGCGCAAACACTTCAATCTCCCAATCAGCAGTTTGGAAGGCTTCGACCAGATCCAGGTTTGTCTCTGTAATGATCCAGGCGGTCGGCATAGGGTACCTCCTGATCTACTGTCAGCCCGACACAACAAAAAGCCCCAAAGTTCAACCTTCGGGGCGCAAACAGGCACAGGCAAACGCGCTTACTGCGCCAAAGCCTTTCAACTTCGAGAGGCGTCAACAGTCGGCGCGCACGCCGTGCATTCGACCTTCGCTTTATTCGGACTATGGCCGTCGGCCCCGGAATCACACCGGGTCCAGCCTCGCTAGAGGCCCTCGGGCTACAGGCGCTGCCTGATTACCGCCGGTCGGGAATTTCACCCTGCCCTGAAGGTGGTGTATTCAATTCGAGCGCTATTAACATGAATGACCGGAGTGCCGTCCGTCTTTCAGTCAACTTCTGAGGCACAGCGGACACAAAATTGCGCCGCTGGGTAAACTGCGATCCTCAACCCAGCGGCGCGCTCGATTCTGCCTGTATTTCGGCGGTGTGTCTTACATGAGGCTCAGGCTTCCACCGTCTCCAGTAATCCGTTCGCTATCGCATAACCGGCAGCCTGCCCACGCGAGGTCACGCCCAGTTTGGCGAGGATATTGCTGACGTGCCCCTCGGCGGTCTTCTCGGTGATCGACAGCGTTGCCGCGATCTGTCGATTCGTCAGGCCGCGCACCAGCAGCTCCAGCACTTCGCGCTCGCGCGGGGTGATGCCGCCCGGCGAAGCCGATCCGCTCGACGGCGCGCGTCGGGCGCGCGGGCGAACGCCGTGCCGCGCCCCCAGCTCCTCGACGACATTGACATCGCTCGCCGCGCCCAAACGGGTGAAGGCCGCGTGCGCATCGATCAATTCTTCACGCCCTTCGCGCCGGCTATCGGAGTCTTCGCGCGCTAACAACGCCGAAGCCAGCCGCAGCCGGGCGCGGGCCGCGCTGTACTCGCTGCCCAGGCCGATCCATTGGCGCAGCGCAGCGCGGAAGAAGCCGGCCGCCGCAATAGCATCATTCTCGGCCAGCGCGACGATGCCGCTGGCGGTCGCGCTCGCCGCATCGATATTCAAACTGTCCTCTTGCTCGGCGCTGCGCTCGATCGCATCCAGCCAATCACGCGCTGCGCGCACGCGCCGGTTGTCGGCCAGCCACTCGACGCCGCACAACGCGATCGAGGTGTTTAGGGCCGCATCGGAAACACGCGCGCTGACGGTCTGCGCCAGGCGCAACATCTGGAACGCGCGCCGGCGCTCGGACTTGCCCCACTGCGCGCGCGCCAGTCCCCAATACAGCCAGGCGATCAAATCGTCTTCCTTGAGCAGCTCGACAACCGATTGGATACGTTCCAGTTGATCCAGGCTCTCATCCCACTTGCCTTGATCGGCCAGTACGTGTCCGAGCGCAATGGCGGCCGCGCAGGCGACATACGGCGCCTGGTTCTCTTCGCCGGCTGTGATGAGGCGCTCGGCCAGCGTTTTGGCGTCCGACCAGCGTCCTACGCGCCGGCACGTTTCAATAACGATCAAGCCGTAAGTCAACAGATCGGCGGCGTCATTGGGGATGGAAGCAGCGGCGCTCTCCGGTCGTATCGAGCGACCGAAGGCGGCTTGAAACAGCAGGCGCGCATCATTCGTCTCCGGCGCAGAGATAACCAGCGCTCGGGCCAGCCGCGCCTCGAAGAGTGTGCGCATGAGCGCTTCAAGCTGAGGACTGGATCGTGAGTCGAGGCGGTAAGTGAAGACGAGGAGGATACGGGAGGTCGCGACGCGCCGGGCCAGCGCCTCGAGCATGCCGAAGCTTTCCGCGTCGGCCAGGTGAGCGTTGTCCACGACGATCAGCAGCGGCGCGCGCGGGCGCAACGCCGCGAAGAATTCGGCGATCGCTTTCGGCCAGCGCGCGCGATCGATTTCAGCCGGCTGAGTAGGGTTCTTGAGAAAGGCTTGCAGATCGGCGGGGAGCGTCGGAACTGCCGAGCGCGCCTCGGGGCGGGCCAGTGCGCTGCGCAGCAGATCGCGCATGACTCCAAACGGACGATCGGGATTGATGGCCTTGATCTCAATCGCGTCCAGACGCCGGTCGGCGAACGAACGCGGCCCGTGCAGCGCGACAAATAAGGTCTGGCCGTGTCCCTGGCGGATCAGCGCGAGCGCGCCTTCCAACAGGCTGCGCTCCAAGACGCGAAAGCCACGCCAGGAGGCAGTGGTATAACGGACGAAAGCCAGCGCTCCCCGGCGGGTCAGATCTGAGTGAGGGTCATCACTCTTCTTGGTTGGGGAGGGTTCTGCAGGCGCGGCTCGTCTCAGCGCCAGTCGATCTAGGCTCATGGTCAGCTCCTCCTCTAAGGATTTTATCGCGTTTCGAACTGGCTAGCTGCTACAGGAGTTTACCTGGAATGCCTGAATAGCGTATGAGAAAAAGATTAAGGCTTCTGAACAGGCAGACCGCGCCAAACCTCCGCTTGACCGACGCCGCAATACCCTTAGCCATAGGGTTGACTTAAGATAGGTGAGGTCTGGAATCTCTTGATAAATACGCCCAAATCTCGGTAATTGTTCCACACGTTCCAGGTCAGTGTCGACAAAATAAGAAGATGGTACTGATTTACGACGGTTTTGCGAATCATGCCGATTGACAGTGCTGCAGGTTTGGCACACACTTTTCGTGCCGCTTCGTGGTTCTGCGCGGATAACTCGCATTCCCGTTCGAGCTGGAAGAACCGGAGGAAGCTCATGCAAGATAATCACCGGCGCGCTGATTTGATCGCAAGTGGCGCTTTGGCAGCGTGGTGCGCGTTAGCCGCTTGCGCACCGGCGCAACCGACCGCAACCGTCGAGAGCGCCACAACCTCAGTAAAGGTCGATCCCAAGACGGCGACGATCGCGCAGGCTGAAGTCGTCGGCGTCTCAATCCGAGTTGAGCAAGTGTCCGATCTATTGGGGGCCGAGTTTCATCTGCAATTCGATCCGACGGTGTTAGAAGTCATCGATGACGATACGCTGATCGAGGGCGTACAGATTGCGCATGGGGAGCTGTTGCACGCCGACCTCGTTCCAGAGAATCGAGTGGATAACGCGGCCGGCACGATTGATTATGCTATTGTGCAAATCAATCGAGCGGCGATCGCAGGCAGCGGCGTTTTAGCGACGATTCACTTTAAGGGCAAAGCGCCCGGCGTCGCGCTGATCACTTTCCGCAGTGTGCCGGCCGCCCCGCAGGGCATCGTGTTGGCCGACTCGCGCGGCAAAGCGATCAGCGGTGCGGCTGAAACCGGCTCGTTAACGGTGGAATAGATAGAACGAACCCCGGCCGTGTGCGTTACGGCGTCACGACCACCTGCGCGTAACCCGTGAAAATCTCCCCTGGGCCGAGCGTGTCGGGTCGTCCATCGGCGTTGGCGTCGCGGCCATCGCTAACCACCATAGCGGCGCTGACGGAGAGTTCCACGATATGACTGCCGGGGGCGAGCGGCGGCAGCGCGTAGACCCAGCGCGCCTGCGCGCCGGTAGCGTTCGGTTCGATCGCGCCCCAGTATTGCGCCGGGTTGTCGAGCGGCCGGCCGTCGATGGTCAGTGTCATCGTGATTGCCGACAGGAAATCGTCGATCAGCCCGGCGTCGGTCGCCAGCCAGGTCCACGCGATCAGCGCCGGTTGGCTGGCGCGCACCTCGCGCCGGCAGTTGCACAGCGGATAGACGATCGCCGCGCCGGTCGAGGGCTGGCCGCGCACCGTGAGATTATCGAAGACGCAATGCGTCAGCGGCGGCGAGCCGGCTTCGCACGCGAAGCCAATCGCGCCGGCGGTGTACGCAATGGACGCCTGAAGTACACGCTCATCGTTCAGCCAGGCGGTGACGAGACCGTTCGACACGGCGACCTTCCAGCGATTGACGGCGTCGCCCGGTTGGATCGCGTCGACCGCTTGATCGAGCACGATAGCTGGCTGGTCGCCCCCGACTCGATTATAGAATGAGAGCAGGCGATTGGCCGAAGCGTACAAGATGTAGCTGTTATCGATATCCTGAACGCCGAACATGATCCCGGCGCGGCTATCTTCCACGCCTTCAACAATACGGCTCTCGACCTCCAGCTCAAAATCACCCGTGGCGAAGGCGGGGTTCCATTTGAACAACGCCCGCCCCGGCGCCGCGACGTAGGGCACGCTCAACTGGAACTGACCGTCTTCGATAAAAGCGGATAGGCCATCCTCATAGCGGATCGGCCCCCACAGATTGCGATCATCGTCGAAGGCATCGACCAGCGACACGTCGGTGGGTGAGAGCGATTCGGGCGGCGGGCAGACGCGGAAATTATCGAAGCGCGCATCGACTCCGCCCGACCCGAACGAGGCGGCGATCAACCCGATCCGCGCTTGCGGCAAGTTGAGCGTATCGCTGATCACGGCCAGCAGCACGCCATTGCCGTACATGGCGAGTGTGCCGCCCTTGCGCACCGCGCGCAGGCGATTGACGGTATTGCCCGTATTGAGCGACGGCGCAAACGCCCAGTCACGCACTTGGGTCGTGCCGGAGGGTTCGCGCCGCGTGACGGCAAAATTTTGCGCATCGTCTACGATGAAAGCGTAGTAGCGAGTCGTGGCCGAATCGGCGCCGAGGATCAGGCCGTAATCGCCCGGCGACTCGCTCGCAAAATAAGCATCCACCTCGACCGCGTAATCGGGGAAGTCCTGCCGCAGTGCGCGCGCCTCGAACTCGTTGGCGAGCTTGATCAACAGGCGATATTCGCCGTCGCGATAGCCCCAAACTGCGCTGTTGTTTTCACCGCGCGGAAAGCCGCCGGCCGGGTCGCTGAAGTCGTCGAACAGCAACTCGTTACAGCCGCCGCTCACCGCCGATACGAGCGTGGGCGTCGGTTCGACCAGAGTGGGTGTCACACTACCCGGCGTAAGAGTGACGATATTCGGATCGGTGATCACACCAACTACTGGGCCGCTAGGCTGCGGCTGGCTGGCAATCAGAACCACCACGAGTCCGATCAGCGCGACGAAGGCGGCGCTCGTGAGCAAAATCCTGCGCGTCAGGCGCGGCAGCTGAATTCGCAGCCGACGGCGCGGGGCACTTGCCGGGCGGGCGGAATCGGAGGGTTGCGTCGGCTTGTGATCAGGGCTGAAGGGTTTGGTCTGGGGACGCACCCCGGCGCGGATCGCCTGATCGAGCGCCGCGGCGAGCTCGCCCGCTGTGGCGTAGCGCTCGGCGGGTTGCTTGGCGAGCGCGGTCGTGAGCACCGTTTCGATCGATTCGGGTAAGTCGGGCGCATACAGGCGCGCGGAAGGCAGCGGCGCGGTGATGTGCTTGACGACGACGGCCAGCGGTGTATCGGCTTCATAGGGCAACCGGCCGGTGAGCATCTCGTACAACATGACGCCGAGCGAGTAGACGTCGCTCCGGGCATCGATCGCCAACCCCTGGCCCTGCTCCGGCGACATGTACTGCGGCGTGCCGATCACGCCGGCGCCGGTAAGGTCTTGCGTACCCTCGGCCATCTTGGCAATGCCGAAATCGGTGAGGAACGCATCGCCTTGCCGATCGATCAGCACGTTGCTCGGCTTGATATCGCGGTGGATCACACCCTGTTGGTGAGCATAGTCGAGCGCCGCTGCAATCTGGCCCACGTATTTGTTGATCGCGCGCAGCGGCATCCGCCCGGCGTCGATGCGCTGCTCCAGCGATCCACCATCGAGATAGCGCATGACGATGTACAGCAGACCAGCGCTCTCGCCGTAATCGTACACGGGCAGGATGTGCGCATGCTCCAGCCGCGCGATTACCTGCGCCTCTTGGCGGAAGCGCGCCAGGAAGATCGCATTCTGCGCGAGTTGCGGCGGCAGCACCTTGAGGGCGACCGTGCGGGTCATGCTGGACTGGAAGGCCTTGTATACCGTCGCCATCCCGCCCTGCCCAATCGGCTCGCCGACTTCGTATGGCCCGATTTTCTTGCCGATGTATTCAAACATGATGGGCGTGACTACTTGTGTACCGGCTACCTGTGTACTTCCGCATCTGAGCAAGTAGACAGGTAAACAGGTAGCCGGTATCAGACGTTCACGTTGATCGCGCTCCCCGACTCGTACCGCCGCAGCCCAATGTAGAACGTGGCGGTCGAAATGAGCGTGATGACGATCGCTGCGCCGGCCAATAGCGCCAAACCGTTCAGGTCGAGGCCGCGCACCACATTGAGCGGAATCGCGCCGACGAAGGCCGCGCCGTTGGGGCCGATGAAAGCCAGCAGTTCGCCCGGCTCCAGATCGAAGTGACGCCTTTGACCGCTTCCACGCGCCGAAACTCCGGGCGGATGATTGACTGGAAGCTGCCGCGCAGCCCGGCTGCCTTGCGCTTGACCCAGAACGTTTTACTGAGATCGCGAACTTCGACGATGGGCATAGAACGCGTAAACTGGTAACTGGTGAATTGGTGACAATGGGTATGCAAACCAGCAACACGATTATACACTGCGAGAAGTGAGCCAGCGAATTGGCGAGTCAACGCTTCAGCGGCTCAATCCACCCATTCCCAATCTACCCACCACAAACCTCTTGCCAGATGACTCGAACGGGATATAATCGAAATCATCGCCGGGGTGGTGGAATGGCAGACACGCAGGACTTAGGATCCTGTGCGGGCAACCGCGTGCGGGTTCAAGTCCCGCCTCCGGCACCTGTCGCATATTGCAAATAGCGTATGGCCGATGGCGTATCGCTGGATGTGCCGCGCGATAGGCCATCGGCCATCAGCGCTATGCGATTTCGCGTCAGCCCCAAATGAACTGTGATATAATCTCGCCCGACGATTCAGACCCGATGAGGCCGCTGTGAAAGTTTCGACCGAACCCCGCGAAAACCGCCAGCTGGCGCTGCTGATCGAAGTCGAGCCGGAGCGCGTCGAGGCGGCGCTGGCTAAAGCCGCCAAGAGCATCGCCCACAAAGTCAATATTCCCGGTTTCCGCAAAGGCAAAGCGCCGCGCCAGATCATCGAGCAAATGGTCGGCAAAGGCGCGTTGCTCGAAGAAGCCATCGACGATCTCGGCCAGCAGGTCTATCGCGAGGCGCTCGACCAGGAACACATCCAGCCGTATGGCCCCGGTCACCTCGAAGACGTTCAGCGCGAACCCTTCGTTTTGAAGATGATCGTCCCGCTCCCGCCCCAAGTGGAGTTAGGTGATTATCGCAGCTTGCGCGTGCCGTTCGATGCGCCAGCGGCCACCGCCGAGGAAATCGAGCATCAGATCGAACACCTGCGTGAACGGCATGCCATCGTCGAGCCGACGCCGGAAGGGACGGCCGCCGATTGGGGGCATCAGGTTACGCTCGACATTCAATCCACGGTTGAGGGCCAGCCCTTTGTCCAGCGTCAAGACCTCAGCATCGTGCTCGAGAAAGAACATCTGGACGGCAACGTTGTGGTGCTGCCCGGCTTCGAAGAGCAGATCATCGAGCTGAAGCCCGGCGACGAGAAGACGTGCCGCCTGCCCGTGCCGCAGGACGAGGCGACTTACGCCGAGTTCGCCGGCAAGACCGCTGAGTTCACAGTGACGTTGAAAGATTTGCGGCTGCGGACCTTGCCCGATGCCGACGATGCGCTGGCCCAGACCGTGGGCGACTTTGAGACCATCGACGCGCTGCGCGATGCGATCCGCCAGGACGTCGCGGACGCCAAGCGGCGCGAAGCCGAGCAGGCTTACCTCGATCGCGTCATCGACGAGTTGCTCAAGACCGCGCAGATCGAGTATCCGCCGCTGATGGTCGAAGAAGAGCTCAACGACCTGCTCGAACGCACGGATAAGCGCCTGCGCGATCAGAACCTCAGTCTGGACGAGTATCTCAAAGTGCTGAACAAGACCCGCGACGAATATCGCCAGGAGATGCGCCCCACCGCCGAAGCGCACATCCGTCGCGGCTTGCTGCTCAGTCGCATCGTCGAACTGGAAAACCTCGGCGTCGAATCGGCTGAAGTCGCTCAGCAGATCGAAGCGGTCAGCGCCGCTTACGGCAAGCGCGCGGACGACGTGCGCCAGGCCCTCTCGTCCGACGAGAGTCAGCGCCGCCTGGAGCTCGAGCTGCTCACGCGCAAAGCGCTGGAGCGCTTGGCGGCCATCGCCAAAGGCGAAGCGCCGGCGCCGGTCGAACCCATCGCCGAAGCAGAATCCGCTTAATGGCTCACCCGGCCTGCCGGCTAACCAAGCGCGATCACGCCAGCGCCTTATCCCAACGACGGCCACGGGCCGACTGAGAAAGAGGTATAGCCAATGACTCCTCCCGTCAACTTGATTCCCATGGTGATCGAGCAGAGCGCGCGCGGCGAGCGCGCCTTCGATATCTATTCTTTGCTGCTCCGCAACCGCATCATTTTCCTCGGCACGCCGATCAACGATCAGGTCGCCAACACTATCGTCGCGCAGTTGCTGTACCTGGCGAACGAGGACCCCGAGCGCGAAATCCTGTTGTACATCAACTCGCCCGGCGGCGTGATCAACGCCGGCCTGGCGATCTACGATACGATGCATCTGATCAGCGCGCCGGTATCCACCATCGCGGTGGGGCTGGCTGCCAGCATGGGCACCATCCTGCTGACCGGCGGCGCAAAGAGCCGCCGCTTCGCCTTGCCCAACGCGACCATTCACCTGCACCAGCCGCTGGGCGGTGTGCAAGGTCAGGCCGCCGACATCGAGATCGAAGCCCGCGAAATCCTGCGCATGCGCGATCTACTGAACGGCATCCTCAAGCGCCACACCAAGCTGAACGACGAGCAGATTTCCAAGTATACCGACCGCAACTTCTACATGACGCCGGAAGTCGCCGTCGAGCTGGGCGTGATCGATGATGTGCTGCGCCCATCTGATCAGCGTGTGGTCGAAGCGCGCGTCCTGACGGGCAGCAGCCAGGAGAGCATCGAAGCGCCGCGCGATGGCAGCAAGGTTGAAGCGGGCAGCCGCTAGTGATTTGACCGTGTGCTGGGCGGCAGTTGCACTGCCGCTCGGCGCACCGCAGTTCAACTGCGGCGCGAACTGGGTGACTGCATCTCCTCCAAACGAAATACGAGGCCGCCTGTCAGAGGTGGCCTCGTTGTTTGAAGGGAGTCGGAGTCTCTCAACCCTGGCGCGCGGTCAGATGCCGTTGCAGTATCTCTCGCACGGCGCCGGGATTCGCCGTGCCGCGCGTCTCTTTCATCACCTGACCGACCAGCCAGCCCAACACCGTTTCCTTGCCCGCCAGATATTTCTCCACTTCCGCCGGGTTCGCTTCGATCACTTTGCGCGCCGCCGCTTCGAGCGCCCCCGAATCGCTGATCTGCGCCAACCCTTTCCGCTCGACGAGCGGGCGCGCGTCCTCACCCGATTCGAACATCTCGCCCAGCACGCGCTTGCCAGTGTTGGCAGTGATCGCGCCCGATTCGACCAACCCGATCAGCTCGGCCAGGGCAAGCGGCCGCACCTTGATCGATTCAATGCCCTGCCCCGACTCGTTCATCAGCCGGAACAGATCCGTCAACAGCCAATTGGCAACCGCTTTCGCGCCGGCCTGCCCCGCCCGGACGGTCTCTTCAAAATAGTCGGCCACCGCTTTCTCTTCCGTCAGCCGTATCGCGTCGGCCTGCCCCAGGCCGTGCTCGCGCTCGAAGCGCGCGCGTTTCGCATCGGGCAGCTCCGGTAGCGTCGCGCGAATCGCTTCGACCCACGCGCGTTCGATGACGAGCGGCGGCAGATCGGGTTCGGGAAAATAGCGATAGTCCTCGGCGTACTCTTTGCTGCGCTGCGTTACCGTGACGCCGCGCGCTTCATCCCAGCCGCGCGTCTCCTGGATCACCGGGCCGCCGCCATCCAGCACCTTCGCTTGCCGGGTCAACTCGTACGCCGTGCCGCGCTCCAGCGCGCGGAACGAATTGAGGTTCTTCAACTCCGTGCGCGTGCCCAACTCGGTCGAACCGGCCGGGCGGATCGAGATGTTCGGCTCGAAGCGAATCACACCCTTCTCCATGTCGCCCGAGTTCACGCCGAGGTAACGCAGGATCGCGCGCAACTTTTCGGCGTAGGCGCGCACTTCTTCCGCCGAGCGCAAATCCGGCTCCGACACGATCTCCATCAAGGGCACGCCGCTGCGGTTGAGATCGACCAGGCTGCGCCCGCCGTCGACGTGGATCAACTTGCCCGTATCCTCTTCCAGGTGCACCCGCCGGATGCCGATGCGCTGGCGCGCGCCCGACGCCAGATCGATTTCCAGCCAGCCGTTTTTGCACAGCGGGTATTCGTACTGCGAAATTTGATAACCCTTCGGCAGATCGGGGTAGAAGTAGTTTTTGCGCGCGAACAGGTTGAACTCGGAGATGGCGCAGTTGAGCGCCAGGCCGGTCATGAGCGTATAGATCACCGCCTGCCGGTTGATCACGGGCAGCGTGCCGGGCATGCCCGAACAAATCTCGCATACCACCGAGTTGGGCGGGATGCCTTCGGACATCACCACCCGGCAGCCGCAGAACATCTTCGATTGGGTCAACAGTTCGGCATGGACTTCCAGCCCGATGACCGCTTCGTAAATCACTCGTTCCTCATTTCCTCTTGGGCCGCCGGGGACCTTCACGGTCAAGATAGTCGCGTATCAAGCGCTCATAGCGGCGGTAATGCTGCACCAGCGGATTCAGCGCTAGGTACACGGCCTTGTTATCAACTGCTTCGTAGCGATGAACTAAACGATTGCGAAGCCCGGTGGTCGACGCCAGTTGAGGCGTCAGGTCGGCGGGAATGACGGCTAGGCGTTCCATTTCGAGAAAGGTGTTGTAGGCAGTTTGTGGTGGATCGAGTTGAGCAGCCTCAACGACAATGCGATTGATGTCGATCGCGTATTCAACGATCAGTTCCACCAGTTTCTCGATGGCATGCCGCCGGACGTAATCGCTTCTATACTCGGCCAACGTTAGATGAGTGAGCGGCTCCAATTCCTTGAGATGTTTGTGCAATTCGCTTAGTTTCTTGCGGACGAGAGCCTTATCCAGCATGGCGCGGCCCCGGAATTTCTCGATCAAGGTAACGCGCAAGGTCGTCTCTGAACTTGCCTGTATCCAGATAGTACCGGAAAGCAAAGCCTTTAAAATCCTCCCACGCCCAACGCCTGCTTTCGTACAGCAGCCGGCCGGTGTGGGCGACCTGTCTTAGCAGCAACGGTTCGGCATGATTGAGTACAGTCAAATCAACCTCGGATCGTAATAGTTCGGACAATTTTCTCCAGACCCGATCGCGCTCCGCCGGTGTAAGAGCGCGCGTCGCCCACACGGCCACATCTATGTCGCTCTCAGGATGCACGTGTCCGGTGGCCTGCGAGCCAAACAGCACAATCAAACGCAGTCCATACCGCTTCGCGATGGACGCCAACTGCGACTTCGCGGGGATTTGCACCTCAGGCGCGGACTCGCGAACTCGCCGATTCATCTCTCACCCGTGTCGGCGCAGGAAGCGCTGCATGCGTTCCAACGCCTGTTCGATCTGCTCGTAAGCCGTGGCGTAGCAGCAGCGCACGTAACCCGCGCCGCCCGCGCCGAACGCATTGCCCGGCACCACCGCCACCCGTTCCTCTTGCAACAACGTCTCGGCGAACTCCTCGTCGCTCATCCCCGAGGCCGCCACTGATGGAAAAGCGTAAAACGCGCCTTGCGGCTCGAAGGTCGTCAGCCCGATCGCGTTGAACCCCGACACGATCAACCGCCGCCGCCGATCGTACTCCTGGCGCATCGCCTCGACGTGTTCCGCGCCGTGCAGCAATGCCTCGACGGCGGCCGCCTGCGCCATCGTCGGCGCGGACATGATCGTATATTGGTGCACCTTACGCAGCGCCGCCGAGAGCTCGGCCGGCGCGGCGGCATAACCGATACGCCAGCCCGTCATCGCATACGCCTTGGACCAGCCGCCCAACAGGATAGTCCGCGCCTGCATGCCCGGCAGCGACGGGAAGCAGGTATGCTGCGCGCCGCCGTCGCCGCGCATGGGCGCGTACACCAGCCGATCGTAAATCTCGTCCGAGACGACGATCAGATCGTGCTGTTCGGCCAGCGCCGCGATCTCCAGCAACCGCTCGCGGCTCATCACCGCGCCGGTCGGGTTGTTGGGATAACCGATCAGGATCGCCTTGGTTCGGGGCGTGATCTGAGCCGCGATCTCGGCGCCGGTCACCTGGAAGTTGTTCTCGACTTTCGTCGCGATTGGCGCCGGTACGCCGCCGGCCAGGAGCACCTCGGCCGTATAGGCGCCAAAGCACGGCTGCGGTACGATGACCTCATCGCCCGGATCGAGAATCGCCGTTAACGCCAGGTACAGCGCCTCGGACACGCCGACGGTGATCAGCAATTCCGCTTCGGGGTCGTAGCTCAGGCCGTATAACCGCTGCAAGTGAGCGCTCAAGGCGCGGCGCAATTCGATGGCGCCGGAATTGCTGGTGTAGTGCGTCTCGCCCCGCCGGAGCGCGGCGATACCGGTCTCCAGAATATCGGGCGGCGTGACGAAGTCCGGCTCGCCGATCCCCAGCGAGATGACGTCCTTCATGGTCGCGGCGATATCGAAAAAGCGGCGGATACCGCTGGGCGGCACACCTGCGACACGTTGTGATATGGGATTACGCATGGTCTCCATCCAAACCAGGCGCCGGCGTTAGACCTCGGAGGTCTCCTGCGGGCTTGACTTCTCAGACCGCCTCTCAGACCAGCGGGAGCAGGCGATCGGTCAGCAACCATTCATCGCGCGTCTCGATGTATTGCAGATCAACCACGGCGCCATCTTTCAGTTGCACGCGAAACGCGGGGCCTTCCGGTGTGCGCCAGGCGTATTCGACCCGTTCGATCGAGGCGCGAAAGCCGCGCCAGATAATCGCCCGTGGCTCCTGCGCATACGTGTGACCAGAGTAACACTCGACCTTAACGGGTATCATTCGGCTTCAACGCGGCTGCGATAGAGTGACCCGGATCGGCCCTGCACCCTGCCGGCGAACGCACCGCTAACTGAACCCAACATTGGCCGAATCGCCCACGTTGAACTTGCGATAGCGACCGGTGACCGTCGCCTCGCGGCCGATCAGCGACTGATCGAGAAAGGTGTCCGTGATCGTCGCGCCGGCCTCGATGATCGAATCGCGGATGATCGCCCGGTGGATATGGCAGCTTTCGCCGATCGTCGCATACGGGCCGATGACGGCCTCTTCGATCTTGGCCGTCGGATGGACATTGACCGGCGGCACGATCACGCAAGCAGGAAACTGGACGCTGGAACTGTTGTCGCTGCCGTTGCTGAGCAAATAGCGATTCGTTTCCAACACCGTCTCGGGCTTGCCCGTATCCAGCCATACCTCGACCGTGCGCGGAACGAAGCGCGCGCCTTGCTCGATCATTAGATTGTTGGCGTCGGCCAGGAAAAATTCACCCTTGGTCTGAAGTTGGCGTTCCATCAACTCTTCGCAGGCGCGCATCAATAGCGGCCCATCGGCGTAATAGTACATGCCGATGACCGCCAACCGGTTGTTCATCGACTCCGGCTTCTCCACAAAACGATCGACGCTGCCATCCTCGCACAACACCACCACGCCAAAACGGCGCGGATCATCGACCTCTTTGGCGTAAACCAGGTTGTCCACCGGCGCATACGCGACCTCGTTCAGGTCGGCATCGAACAGCGTATCGCCGAAAATCATGAAGGCCGGCCCGTCCACGTACTCGCGGCACAACCACAGGGCATGCGCCTGGCCCAGCGGCTCTTTCTGCTCGACAAAGCGCGCCCGGAACGGGTAGGTGTTCTGCACATACTGCTCGATCTGCTCACCCAGGTAACCGACGACGAAGATGTACTCCTCCACCGGCAGGTGGGCAAACTTATCGATAATATGCCCGAGCATCGGCTTGCCGGCGACGTTGATCAACGGCTTGGGTCGCGTATAAGTGTGCGGCCTCAAGCGCGTGCCCAGCCCGCCCAAGGGGATGATCACTTTCATACTAGCCTCAATTCCAAATCAGAACTCAGCGAGACGGTCTTAAAACTCGCCGCCACACCTGGCGCGCCGCCGACTGTCCGATGGACAGTCGGAAACGGCGAGGCACACAGCAGCCCTAAGGTTTTCTCGGTGGCTGCGTGTCTTCGCGGTTAACACTCAAGCCTTTTCAGACAGGCTGTCAGAGCGCCGGTCTGCGCCGGCGCCACGCCGTGGCCTGCTCGTAGAGGTGGGCCACGCGGAGGATTTTCTCCTCGCCAAAGGCCGGGCCGTTGATCTGCATACCGATCGGCAGTCCCTGCGCATCGAAGCCGCACGGCAACGATACGCCGCAAATGCCGGCCAGATTTGCGTTCAGCGTAAACACATCGCTCAGGTACATCTGGAGCGGATCGTCAACCTTCTCGCCGAGCTTGAATGCCGTCGAAGGCGACACGGGACAGACGATCACATCGACCTCGGCGAAGGCCGCGTCGAAGTCGCCCTTGATCAGCGTGCGGACTTTTTGCGCTTTCAGATAGTAGGCGTCGTAGTAACCGGTCGATAGCGCATACGTGCCGAGCATGATGCGCCGCTTGACTTCCGCGCCGAAGCCCGCGCCGCGCGTCGCGCGATAGGTCGCCCATAAGCCTTCGCCGGCGCTGCCCTCCGGCGTCAGGCGCAGGCCGTAGCGCATGCCGTCGTAGCGCGCCAGGTTGGCCGAGGCTTCGGCCGGCGCGACGATGTAATACACCGGCAGCCCGTAGTCGGTGTGCGGCAGCGACACCTCGCGGACTTCTGCCCCTAGCGACCGCATCACCTCGATCGCGGCGTGGACGGCCTGCTCGGTTTCGGGCTGCATGCCTTCGATGAAGTACTCTTTCGGCACGCCCACCCGCACGCCTTTCAAATCCTCCGCCGTATCCAGCGCCGCAGCGTAATCGGGCACGGGGAGCGGCATCGAGGTCGAGTCGCGCGGGTCGTGGCCGGCGATCGCGCTCAGCAACGTCGCCGCATCGCGCACGCTCTTGGCGAGCGGGCCGATCTGATCGAGCGACGACGCAAAGGCCACCAACCCGTAACGGCTGACCCGGCCATACGACGGCTTGATGCCGACTACCCCGCAGAACGCGGCCGGTTGGCGCACCGATCCGCCCGTATCCGAGCCCAACGCGCCGAGCGCCATATCGCTGGCGACGGCCGCCGCGCTGCCGCCGCTCGAACCGCCCGGCACGCGCGTCAAGTCCCACGGATTGTGCGTAGGCCCGTAAGCCGAGTTCTCCGTGCTCGACCCCATCGCGAACTCATCGGTATTGGTCTTGCCCAGGATCACCACACCGAGCGCGCGCAGCCGCTCGATGACGGCGGCGTTATAGAAGGGCACGAAGTTTTCGAGGATTCGGCTGCCACAGGTGCACTGCAACCCCTCGACGCAGATCACGTCTTTGATCGCCAGCGGAATGCCGAGCAGCGGCGTGTCTTCACCCTGGGCGCGGCGCGCATCGGCCTGCTGCGCCTGAGCGAGCGCCTGATCGGCGGCGACCTGCAAATAGGCATGCACCCGATCGTTCGTCGCCGCGATACGCTCGAGGAGCGCTTGAGTCAGTTCGACGGAAGAGATTTCCCGGCGAATCAGCCGTTCGCGGGCCGCATGAATCGTGAAGGTGTGCAGAGACATGATCGGTTCGTTTACCCTTGCCGCGAAAGCACTAGTTGTCAGTCCAGTTGATTTTGATGGGTAGTATAGGGCCTTGTGCCCGCCGAGGGCGCCCACAAGGGGCTATGCTACCTTGCAGATCAGTAACTAGAGTGGAGCGCGGACAGACGCGCCTGGCTTCATTTCAGCATATCCCGATGGTGAGTACACCGCCAGCCGCATAACGGCTACGGCGGGCAAGCAGCGCGGTTTACTCCAGCACCGCCTGAACTTCAAACGAATCGTCGGTTGCCTGGGGCGCGTTAGCTAAAAGGGCCGGCGTGGAGACGCTGGGCCGGGCGACATCGTCGCGCATCACGCTGCGCAGCGGCAGAACGGTGGCGGTGGGCGGGATGGCCTCGGTGTCCAGGGTCTGCAAACGCCCGGCATAATCGAGGATGTCCGATAACTGCTCTTGGAAGCGCGCTTTCTCGGCATCGGTCAGCGCAAGTTTGGCCAGCTCGGCAATGTGGTCGACTTCTTGGCGCGTAAGTGACATGCCGTGATTATACCCCGGCGCGAAACGAAAGCAAACCAAAGAAGACCGCTCTCCGAATCCACTGGAGATTGGAGAGCGGTAGGGGAGTCCTGCGGGGAAGCGCGAGGAGCGTATATTCAGTTAGGGAATGCACAGCTGCGACCCGGCAAAGATTCGGTTGAGGTTGTAGATGTTGTTCCGCGCCGCCAGGGTGTACACATCGACGCCGTACCTGCGCGCGATGCCCAACAGCATGTCACCATAGGCCACGGTATACAGCGCGCGGCAGACGGGCGGGGGTGGGGGCGGCGGTGGGTTGCCGAACTGGCGGGTGCAGGTCGGGCCCGCCGGCGGGTTCCAGGCCACATTCGGAATCGCCAACACTTGCCCCACATACAGCATGTTCGTCCAGCCCATGCCGTTCTGCGTCGCGATGGCCCACGGCGACACCTGGTAGGCGCGCCCGATACAGTACAGCGTCTCGCCCGAGCGAACGGTGTGGTAGCCCAGCACCACACTCCCCTGTTCCAGCGCTGCCGCCGAAGCGACCTGCGGCATGGTGGCCAGGACGCTCAGCGCCAGTATGGCGAGAGTCACAATCAAGCGAATGGCGATTCTCATGGCAAACCTCCTCGTGACTAGATGAATGCTCCCGGCTGTTTCGTTCTTGCTGCTACTTTATGCATTTCCCGCTTTTTCGTCATCCGAAAAACGATGGAAAGCGCCTCGGTCAAAAGGCGGAGGATCGTTCAACCGTTGTGCTTGTCGAATGGCCGCCAGCAGCTCGTCCTGCGAGCCATGCTTGCCCACGAAGGCCGCCGCCCCGGCCGTGCGCGCCCGCTGCCGGATTACCGCGTCGTCGTGGATACTCAACACCACCACCGTGCTCCAGGGCGCGAGTACGCGCAACGCTTCGGTCGCTTGAATCCCATCGATACCCGGCATCTCCACGTCCATCACCACCACGTCGGGGTGCAGGATTTGGGCGATCACCAGCGCTTCGGTAGCGCTGTTCGCCTCGCCCACCACTCTCAAGTCCGCTTCCAGGGCCAGCCGCATCCGGAGTCCTTGTCGCACCGCCGGCTGGTCATCGACCAATAAGATTCGAGTCATCTTAAACCTCTTAAGCCGGCCGCTACACGGCTTTTCCAAAGTCATTCCGAGCCGCATAGCGGCGAGGAATCTCAAGGACTAAGCGCAAAGATTCCTCGGCCTGCGGCCTCGGAATGACAACTGCGAGGGCTGGTTATCCCACTCGATGGACTTTGGAAAAGCCCTG
>DATDPU010000038.1:0-52633 GCA_035292585.1 Anaerolineae bacterium
GATTAGGCGGTAGAGCTTCTCCCAGCCGAATCGTAAGGTTAAGCGTCTCTTCGTAATTGGCGGTTTTGAATTTTCGGCTCATGCCTGAAGTGTATCACCTATCGAACGGCTTAATGCCGCTCTCCGACAAACTGCTAGCAGCCTTAAATTGCCCTCTGCGCCCTCGGCTTGTAGAATGCGCAGCATGCCCGACTCAACCGAATCCAACGCGCTGTTGCTGCCGCGCCGTATTCGTCGGCGCGGCCTCATGGTTTTGCTCGCCAACACGTTTCTGATGTGGTCGGGCTTTTTCATGATCGTGCCGGTGCTATCGTTGCACTACGTAGACGATCTGGGTTGGGCGGCGGCTTCGATCGGGCTGATCCTCGGCATACGCCAGCTGTTGCAGCAGACGCTGACAGTGCTCGGCGGCGCGTTGGCCGATCGCCTGGGGGCGAAGCGGCTGATCGTGATTGGGATCGGGATTCGGATCGTCGCGTTTAGCGGGATGGCCTGGGCCTTCGATTTTACGACGCTGCTGGCGCTGGCTATTCTGGCGGCGATCGGCGGATCGTTGTTCGATGCTCCCAGCGCGGCGGCGATCGCGGCGCTGACGACCGAAGAGGAACGGTTGCAGTTTTACTCGTTGCGCGGTGTGACGACCGGCTTAGGTTTGACCGTCGGGCCGCTGATCGGGTCGACGTTGTTAAACGTCGACTTCGCATTGATCGCCTATGTGTCGGGCGCATGTTATCTGGTTGCGCTCGCGATTACGGCGATTTTCCTCCCGGCGGTGCAGGTCGGCCTGGAGAAACAATCATTGTCGTATGGGGTTCGGCTGGCGTTGCGCGATCGGCCGTTTATCGCGCTGACGGCGTTGCTGATGGGGTATTGGTTCATGTGGGTGCAGCTCACGATTTCACTGCCGCTCAAGGGTGAGGCGTTGAGCGGCGACAAAAGCAGTCTCGGCCTGATCTATCTGGTCAACGCGCTAATCACGATCTGCTTGCAGATACCGATTGTGCGCTGGTTCGAACACCGCTTAAGCCCGATGCTGGCGATGACGCTGGGCATGACGGTGATGGCTGTGGGGCTGGGCAGTATCGCCGTGGCGCCAGCCTTTCCTGCTATGTTGGTGAGTGTTGCGGTCTTTTCGGTGGGCAACTTGATCGCACTCACCAACCAAAACGCGGTGATTGCCAGCCTGGCCCGGCCCGAAGCGCGGGGGTCGTATTTCGGCGTGAGTGCGGTCGGGTTGGCGTTCGGCGGGGGTCTGGGAAACTTCCTGGGCAGTGTGCTTTATGGGGAGTCGCTGGCGCGCGGGTTGCCGATGTTGCCCTGGTTGATCATCGGAGCGGTCGGGCTGGGCGCAGCACTGGGATTATGGCTGCTTCACTACTATTTGAGTTCACGCGCCACTCTCGCCGTATCTCACGAGTGAGTTGCACGGTTATCAGTACATCAGTTGGGTTTATTTTGATGCGGTTGAGCGGTGTTCCCGATATCGCCTGCGCGTTGAAGAGCATGCCAAGCAAGCACAATCGTCTCCAAACTGTAACACACCGATTGCGGGGGAATATTACCTCGACTTGCTAATTGGTGTATACTGTTACAGGCCATTCTTGCTCCTCGTCGCACTGCTGTATCCAGAGTCGCGGCCGCCGGGCATAGGGACCTGGCTCACGAGATTCCCTGTCGAACCTAAGCAGTGACCTCCCCAATGGGTGTTCTCTTGGCATCCCGGCAGGGGAATCTATAGCTTATGCCCGATTTATTATTCTGGATGATGCGGAGCGCAAACCGTAAGGGTTGAAAGGCATATATCTAATCATGGAAGACACACTGGACGAATCGGCCGGTGACGTGCGCGGCGAAAGGCTCAATTTTCAAGATGGTGGGGTGCGTGATGTCCATGCCGAGTCGGTCACGCTGACGCGCGGCGGCGCACGGAACGTAAGCGGAGGCACTGTAACGGTTAGACAGGGCGGCGTGCAGCGGGTCGAAGCGCAAACCTTCACCCTAAAGCAGGGTGGGGTGGTGCAGGTCGCCGCCGAGCAGGCCGATCTCAATGCTTCGGCTGCCCTGTTGGTGCGGGCTGGACACGTGCGGATCGGGCCGAGTTGTCAGGTGGGAGGCGTGCTGGCCGATCAAGCAGTCGTCGAGGATAGTTTCGCCCCGGCCGTCGTCGCGCGGCAGGAAGCGCGCTTCGACCAATCGGCAGTAGGCGTGATCGTTTCAAACCGGGTCACATTATCCGGCTCGATGGTTGGGCTGGCGGTGGCCGAAGTGGTCGAGGGCGACGTACGCATACAGGTCAAACCACCGGTGGCGGCCGTCTTCGGCGCGGCGTTCGGCGCGGCCCTGGGCCTAGTTCTATTGATCGGGCGGCGCAGGAGGTAATCGTCTTGCACCTGCGCTGGGGGGCAGCGCCAGGCGCGTGTAAGTGTCCGTGGTTGGCCTTTTGGTTGCGATGAGGGCCTCGATGCTGTTGACTCCTGGTCAAATTCTGGCGGAACGCTATCGCATCATCGGCCTGCTGGGGCAGGGCGGCATGGCGGCCGTGTATTGCGCTCACGATCGCGCGCTGGACCGGCTGGCCGCCGTCAAGCAGCTACGGCCCGATCCGATGGCGACTGAAAAAGCGCTGAAGCAGGCGCGCGAGCAGTTTCAGCGTGAAGCGCAGATCCTGGCGACGCTCGATCATCCCAATCTGCCGCGCGTAACCGACTACTTTGAGCGCGACGGCCTTGAGTATCTGGTGATGGATTACGTCGAAGGCCAGACGTTGAGCGATGTGGTCGATAAAAGCGGCAGGGGGATGGACGAGGAGCGGATTCTAGATTGGGCCGATCAGCTCCTGTCGGCGCTGGAGTACATCCATCGACACGGGATCATCCACCGAGACATCAAGCCATCCAATATCCGGCTGACGCCGGACGGCCGCATTTTCCTGGTCGATTTCGGGCTGGTCAAACTGTTCGATCCGCGCAACACCAAGACGGCGACGATCATGCACGGGCTGGGGACGCCGGAGTATGCGCCGCCCGAACAGTACGATTCGCACCAGGGCCACACCGATCCGCGCTCAGACCTCTATGCGCTGGGAGCGACGCTCTATCATCTATTCACCGGCGGCGCGCCACCCACGGCCACCCAGCGCGTGTCCGATCCGAAGTCATTCCGTCCACCGCGCGCACTGGGCGTGCAAATCTCGCCGGATATCGAGCGCGCGATTGTGCATGCGATGGAGCTGCAGCGCACCCAGCGCTTCACTAGCGCGACGGAGATGCGCGCCGAGCTGGGTGCGGCCCGGCGACTGAAACCGGCCGCTAACGGACTGACGCAGCGCCTCAACGGGCTGACCGAGCGTTTGCCCGGCTGGAACGAACCCGCGCGCCGAGTGCTGGTACGCCGGGCCGCACCGTTCGCGGCCCTGGTGCTGGTCATGGTGATCGGTGGGGCGCTGGGCCTGGCGAATCAAGTCGGAGCAGAGGCGCCGGCGACCTCAGCCACCGTCACACCGTCGCCTACGCTCACGCAACGGCCAACCACAACCCCGACCGCCTCGCCACGACCCAGCGCCACGCGACGCCGGACAAGCACTATCGGCGCGGGCAACCTGTCGACGGCAGGTACTGCAACCCCGTCGTTTACACCGACCAGCACGCGGATAGTCCGGCGCACGGCTACGCCCTCGTCGACGGCGACAGCTACGTTTACGTTCACGCCGGCGCCGCGCCAGCCGTCGACGGCGACCTTCACGCCGGCGCCGACAATTACCCTGAGGCCGACCTCAACCTTCACGCCCAGACCACCGACCAACACGCCGACAGAAACGCCCAGGCCGATCCCTACCTCAGACCCGACGGAGACGGACACGCCGATCCCAGATACCGACACGCCTGTCCCTCCGATCGATACTCTGCCTGTCCCCCCGATTGATACGCTAGAAATACCCAGTACACCATGATCGCGATGCAGTTGATGCGACCACAACCGCTCGACCGGCAACCGCTCATGCCCGTCGAGCGGGCAGTCCCCGATCCAGGCGCGGGCGAGATCCGCATTCGGGTACACGCTTGCGGCGTATGCCATACCGATCTGCATATTGTCGAGGGCGATATCCCACTTCCGAAACTGCCGATTGTGCCGGGGCATCAGATCGTGGGTGTGGTCGATACGTGCGGGCCTGACGCCGAGCGGTTCCGCGCCGGCGAGCGCGTCGGCGTGCCCTGGTTGTACTCGACGGATGGGACTTGCGAGTATTGCCGGACCGGGCGCGAGAATTTATGCGAGACTGCCCGCTTCACCGGTTATCACGTCGATGGTGGTTTCGCCGAATACGTCGTGGCGCCGGAGGCGTTCGCGTATCCACTGCCCGAGGGCTTCGACGAGTTGCAGGCTGCCCCGCTGCTGTGCGCCGGCGTGATCGGATATCGCGCATTGCGCTTGAGCGAGATCGAGCCGGGGCAGCGGCTGGGGCTGTACGGCTTCGGCGCGTCGGCGCATATCGCGATTCAGGTCGCGCGCTATTGGGGCTGCGAGGTCTATGTGTTCACGCGCAGTGAGGCGCATCGCCGGCACGCGACTGCGCTGGGGGCCGCCTGGACGGGTCGGGCCGAGGATACGCCGCCCGCACGATTGCACAGTTCCATCATCTTCGCGCCGGCCGGGTCGCTGATCCCCGCTGCGCTGCGCGTCCTGCGGTCAGGCGGCACACTGGCGCTGGCCGGGATCACCATGTCGCCTATCCCACCGCTGCCATACGAGCTGATCTATCACGAGCGGACGTTGCGCAGTGTAGCCAACGCCACCCGCCGGGATGCCGAGGAGCTGTTGAGCCTGGCGGCAAAGATTCCAATCCACACCGATGTGGAAGCGCTGCCGCTCGCTCAAGTTAACGAGGCGCTGCGGCGAGTGAAACACAGCGAAACGCAAGGGGCGGTGGTGGTGCAGGTGAGGTAGTAGGCTGGTTGGTTAGTTGGATAGTTGGTTGAGGGTGTTTCGTCCTCTCGTGAGCGGGTGCTTGCGGGAGGATTTGTTTTGGAACTTGCGCGTGGGCATGTGCGTCCTTTCAGCAGATCAAACGCCATGCGCCGTTCGCTGCGGTCAGGCGATGGGAACCACTACCCTCACACCTCAAGGAGAAGAGACCATGAACGCCCGCCGTGAGATTTTAGCCTTCAGTCTGCTGATCGTTATCGGGTTGATCGCCAGTGCCTGCGCCAGCGCCGCCACTCCCGCACCCCAAGCGTTGTACGATACGTCGCGAGGCGGCGCTGGCGAGTTGGCGGCTGCCGCGCCAACCACGGCGCCTGAGCCAACTGCTGCGCCCGTAGACATTGCCTCCACCGACAAGTCGGGAGGGGGCAGCCTCGGTGTGTCGCCTTACCGGGCCAATCGCCTGATCATCAAGAACGGCGAGATGAACCTGCTGGTGGTCGATACGAGCCGGGCGATCGATCAGGTGACGGACATCGCCGTCAACGGCGGTGGGTATATCGTCAGCAGCCGAACCTGGAGCGATGACGCGTTCAAGTTCGCCACGCTGACCCTGGGCGTGCCGGTCGAGCAATTCGAGGCCGTCCAACGCCAACTGCGCGCTTTGGCGGTGACCGTGCTGAATGATACGGCTTCGGGGCAGGACGTGAGCGAGGAATACGTCGATCTGCAATCGCGGCTGACCAATCTCGAAGCGACCGCCGCGCGCATTCGCGAGTTCCTGGCGCAGGCCAAAGACGTAGACGAGGCGCTACAGGTGAACGCGCGCCTGACCGACGTCGAAAATGAGATCGAGCAGATCAAGGGTCGCATGAATTACCTGAAGGATCGCGCGGCGTTCTCGACCATCGTCGTCAATCTGGAGCCGCAGCGCCCGACGCCCACGCCTACGCCGACCGCTACGCCCGCCGCCTGGACGCCGGAGAAGACCTTCAACGCCGCAGCCGGGACGTTGAGCGGTGTCCTGCGTTCGCTGGGTGACCTGCTGATCTGGTTCGGTGTGGTGGTTGCGCCATTCGCAGTGCCTGCGGCGATTGTGGGGGCGGTGGTGACGCGCGGGCGAAGGAAGAACGGGAAACGTGATGCGTGAGGTCGTCGCCGGGAGTCGCCGGGAGTCGTCGGGAGTCGTCGGGAGTCGTCGGGAGTCGTCGTCTGGAGACGACTCCTACAGCCGGCATCCGTTGCCGCCCTCCAACACAAATCTAATACTCCTCCAATACTTCTCTATACCCCGGCGGCTACACTGTAGTCGCCGGGGCCTTTTATGGATATAGTTTAGGCGCCGGTCAGGCATTTTCGTATGGGTTGGAGGAAACTGATGAATCTGAACAAGTTTACTGAGAAGGCGCAGGAGGCGGTTCTTGAAGCGCAAAAACTGGCGGAGGAATATAGCCATCCGGCGATCGAGCCGGAGCATTTGTTATTGAGCCTGCTACGGCAAGGTGACGGCGTGGCGCCGCAGTTGTTCCAGAAGCTGGGACAGAACCCTGAGCAGATGACCTCGATCCTTGAACGCGACTTGCGCGGTAAGCCGAAAGTGTCGGGCGCGACGACACAGGTCGGCTTGAGCCGGGCCGCGACCGAGGTGTTGAATGCAGCGGAGAGCGAGGCGGGGTCGATGCGCGATGACTTCGTCAGCACCGAACATATCTTGATCGCGCTGACCAAATCACGCACGGCAATCGGCAATATGCTCAACGCGCGTGGCATGAGCGCCTCGGCCATTTTGCAGGCGTTGGTCTCGGTGCGCGGTTCAGCGCGCGTCACCTCGCAGAATCCCGAAACCACCTACCAGGCGCTTGAAAAGTACGGGCGCGATTTGACCGCCCTGGCGCGGCAGGGCAAGCTCGACCCGGTGATCGGCCGCGACGAAGAAATCCGGCGAGTGATCCAGATTCTGTCGCGGCGCACCAAGAACAACCCGGTGTTAGTGGGTGAAGCGGGAGTGGGCAAGACCGCCGTCGCTGAGGGCTTGGCGCAGCGCATCGTGCGCGGCGATGCGCCGGAGGGGCTGAAGAACAAGCGCGTGGCGGCGCTCGATATGGGCGCGCTGGTGGCCGGCGCAAAGTATCGCGGCGAGTTTGAAGAGCGGCTCAAGGCCGTGTTGAAGGAGATCAAAGACGCGGAGGACGTGATCCTGTTTATCGACGAGCTGCACACAGTCGTCGGCGCGGGCGCGGCGGAAGGCGCGATGGATGCCAGCAATATGCTCAAGCCGATGCTGGCGCGCGGCGAACTCCACACGATCGGGGCGACGACGCTGGACGAGTATCGTAAGTACATCGAGAAAGACGCGGCGTTGGAACGGCGCTTTCAGCCGGTGATGGTGGACGAGCCGAGCGTGGAGGAGACGATCAGCATTCTGCGCGGCCTCAAGGAACGCTACGAAGTTCACCACGGCGTCCGCATTCAAGATTCGGCGGTGATCGCCGCCGCGACGTTGAGCGATCGTTACATCACCGGCCGCCAGTTGCCCGATAAGGCGATCGATCTGATCGACGAAGCCGCCTCGCGGCTGCGGATGGAGATCGATTCCAAGCCGGCGGTGTTGGACGAAGTGGATCGGCGGATCATGCAGCTGGAGATCGAGCGCGAGGCGCTGAAGAAGGAGCGCGACCAGGCGAGTAAAGAGCGGCTCGCCAAGATCGAGCGCGAGGTAGCCGATCTCAAGGAGCAATCGAATTCGCTCCGAGCGCATTGGGAGCTGGAGAAGGGCGCGATCACGCAGGTGCAATCGATCAAAGAGCGGATCGAGCAGACGAAGCACGAGATCGAACTGGCCGAGCGCCGGGCCGATTTGGAAGCGGTTGCCCGGCTGCGCTTCGGCACGCTGCGCGATCTCGAACGGCAGCTGGCCGAGGGCGAAGCGCGCATCGGTGAGTTGCAGAAGAATCAACGCATGCTGAAGGAGGAAGTCGACGCGGAGGATGTGGCCGAGGTGGTGGCCAAGTGGACGGGCATCCCGGTGAGCCGGCTGCTGGAGGGCGAACTCCAGAAGCTGCTGCAAATGGAAGATCGGCTGCACGCCCGTGTGGTGGGCCAGGACGAGGCGGTGCGGGTGGTGTCGAATGCGGTGCGACGCGCGCGCGCCGGGTTGCAAAATCGGCAACGGCCGATCGGTTCGTTCATCTTCCTCGGCCCAACCGGCGTCGGCAAGACCGAGCTGGCCAAGGCGGTAGCGGAGTTCTTGTTCGATGACGAGAACGCGATGGTGCGCATCGACATGAGCGAATACCAGGAACGGCACACGGTATCGCGGCTGATCGGCGCGCCGCCGGGCTACGTGGGGTACGAGGAAGGCGGGCAGTTGACCGAGGCCGTGCGCCGCCGCCCGTACAGCGTGGTGTTGTTCGACGAGATCGAGAAGGCGCATCCCGAAGTGTTCAATACGTTGTTGCAACTGCTCGATGACGGCCGCTTGACCGACGGGCATGGCCGCACGGTTGATTTCAGGAACACCATCGTGATCATGACGTCGAACGTCGGGTCGCAATGGATCAAGGAGCTCGGTGGAACCGATCCCGACGAGATGCGTCGACGGGTGATGACGGCAATGGAACAGAACTTCAGGCCGGAGTTCCTCAACCGTATCGACGAGATTGTAATCTTCAACAACCTGACGCGAGCCGACCTGGCGCGCATCGTCGCGATTCAGTTGAACGGGCTGCGCCATCTGTTGGCCGAGCGCAAGCTCGAGTTGCGGCTGACCGAGCGGGCCAAGCAATGGTTGGCCGACAGAGGTTTCGATCCGGTGTACGGGGCGCGTCCATTGAAGCGCGTGCTCCAGCGCGAAGTGCAGGATGCATTGGCGTTGAAAATTCTGAACGGCGAGTTCGGCGAGGGCGATACCGTCGTCGTCGATGCGAACGAAGACGGGTTGTTCTTCGAGCGCGAAGAGCGCATGGCGGAGATGGCGTAGACTGTCAACGGACGGCCTGCGGCCAAACGGATAAACGGACGGGAACGGACGCGAGCACACGCGATCGGTTCCCGTCTGTTTGTTCTCTTGCGAATCTGGTGATTGCACACACGTGCTCTAGGCCCGCGTCTCGCGGGCCGCGCGAAGCGGACGCGGACGATGAGGCATTGCGATGTGAATAATCACCTGTGCGAATCCGTTGACCGGGATATAATTGGCCCCGCAGAGAACGATGAAAACCGTCGACGAACAAATGGAGCGCCGGCTACGCGCCGAGCACAATATTTGGGTGGCGACCGCCCGGCCCGACGGGCGTCCACATCTCACGCCGACCTGGTTTGTCTGGCAAGCGGGCAAGGTTTATCTGTGCATCGATCCGGCAAGCGTGAAAGCGCGCAACCTGGCGCACAACGATCGGATTGCGTTGGCGCTGGAGAACGGGGCGACGCCGCTCATCATCGAAGGCATCGGCCGACAGGTGGATGAGGTGGAATGGCCGCAGGCAGTGATCGCTGAGTTCAAACGCAAATACGACTGGGATATCACTGCCGATGAGCAGTATCGGTGTTTGGTGGAGACCAAGCCGAGCAAGATACTCAGCTGGTAGCCCCTTGAATATCGGCGGGAAGGTCCAGACGATTACCTCGACCGCGGCTTCGACCCGCTCACGAGGTTTTTATTTCTCGATAGGGGATTCGGCGGCCCAGACGGGATCGGCCGGATCGGGTTGTAGCGTGAAGCCCAGTGAGCCGTGTCTACCGTTGCCTGAACTATCAAAGATGGTCTGACCCTCGCCTTCATCCAGATGCCAGAGCGCCATGGTATCGGTCTCGTTGAGCAGGGGCGCGATCGGTGGACTGAAACGCGAGGTGTAAATAGCTGTCCGGGAGATTCGCACTTCGTCGATCAGCCCACCGAAGTACTCCGCGTCTATACTGCCTTTGCCGAATACCAGCGCGCCGGAGATGTTTGAGAGAGCGCCGGTCTCTGCTTGGCTGCTCTGCGCCACGCCATTGACGAAGAAGGTGCGCTGACCGCTGCTTTCCCGGACGACAGCAATGTGGTACCACAGACCCGTCCGGATCGGCACTCTGGAGCACTGCACGGCTGTGTCACCGGCCTGGTAAAAGGCGAATTGATACCTCGCGCCGCCGCAGTCCTCACCCGCTCCATCGATGTACAGCGCGAACGTGGCCTGCTCCAGACCTTCAGCATCCGATAAGATGACCTGACGTCCGTCGGAGTCAACCCCGGGTTTCAGCCAGGCCTCGATCGTGTACTCGCCGAGGAGAGGCAAGTTGCCGGTGGTGACGAAAGTACGCACGCCATCGAATTGCAGGCTGCTCGAAAACTCGAGGGGCGCAGTGTAAGTAGCGGTGAGACTTTCATCAGGTAATGCTGCGTCGGTCGGTGTAGGTGACGGCGTCTCCGTTGGAGCGGCTGTATGGCTGGCCGTGAGGCTGGGCGCATGCGTGAGCGTGGGTGTAAACGTCGGTGTGATGGACTCTACCGGTATCTTTGATGGAGTTGCGGTTGGGGAGGATGTCTCCTCGACCTCAGATGTGTCGGTGGAGGAAGGTGTTGACGTCAGCGTATCCGTCGGTTCCGGTGTGCGCGTTGGCGTGGCTGTCTTCGTCCGCTTGGGCTTCCTGGTCGATCTCTGAGTTGGTTCAGATGTCTGGGTTGATGTCTGCGTCGGTTCGGGCGTCTGGGTTAGTGTCTGAGTGGGTTCGGGTGTATCGCTTGGCTGAGGTGTGTTTGTTGAAGTCGTCGTTGGCGACTCAGCGGGTTCGTCAACCGGTGTGGAAGTTGCAGTGGGCTGTGTTGTCGGCGCAGCGGGCGCCTGGGTGTCTGTGGGACCGGGCAAAGCCGTGTTGGTCGGCTGGCGAGTCGGCTGCACGCTAGGTGTATTCGTAGGATTCGGCGGTGTATGCGTCGCCGTGCTGGAAGGTACCGGAGTAGGCTGCAGTGTGGCGGTTGGTTCAACCCTGTCAGTAGGCGGTATCACTTCAGTCGGGGTTGAGGTATCGGGAACCGGTGTGTCGGTGGCGAGGGAAGTCGGGCTTGCTTCGGCTGTTTCGGTGGGCAGCGCTGTGACGGTGGGGGTGGAGGTGACCAGGGCTGCCACGATGGTTGGCGGCAGCTCTCCCCAAGCCGCGGCCTTTCCCGCTTCAGAAATGTCTATGGCGTGGTTGATACTCAACTGAACGGTATGGGGGCTGGCTTGTCGCAGGGTAGTCAGTACGCCCGTATAGTTGGATAGCAGTCGGTCTGTCTCGCGTACCAGTACCACCCCGCGTGCGGCGTCTTCCCGCGCGACGGCGCGCAAGTCGAGCGTCGTCGCCGCAATGTGTGCTTCGAAGGCGATGACTGTTTCAGGAATAGGGGCATAGCGTCCCTGAGCGATGAGAGCTGCGATCTCGTTCACGCGGGTTTGAGCCAGCACAAGATGCAGCTGTGCCTTGTGCGGATTGTCCGGTGCGATGGCTATCTGCACGTTTTCCACAACAGTTTTCACCGGATATAGCGCGTCGCCGGGAAGCGCGCTTTGCGCGGCAACGGTGACGACTGTCATGCCTCCGAAGAGCAGCGTGAAGGCGACGATGATGGCGACCAACGGCGATGAAAAGGAGAGAGCTCGCGTAAACCAGAACTGAAGGATTTGTCCGAATAGCGATTGCTCGGTAGCGCCTCTAGCCAGCGAGGTCTTGAAAATCGCTTTAGCCCGTCTTACCGCCGAAGCGGGAGGGAGATCGTGGTCGTCGGCGCGCAGCAATGAACGGATGATACGGAGACGGGTTATCGCGGCGGCGCACTCAGAACATGCGGCTAAGTGAGCCTTGACGATAGCAGAGTCAGCCGCATCCAGCTCATTGCCCAGGTAGGCAATCAGCTGCTCGTAGGAAATCGGATGGTTTTTCACGTTGCTCACGCCTGCCTTCAAAGGAGAGCATGAAGGCGGCATTGAAAATACGGCGCGTAGAACGTGCGTTTCAACTGAGGCTTGTCAGGGGTGGTGGTGCTTAATCAGTGGCCGGAATCGACGCCCATCGCAACGAGGATGGATTCCAGTTTCTTGAAGCAGCGCGCGCGCGTCGGCCCAATGCTACCGACGGCCATGCCGAGTCGTTGGGCGATTTCTTCGTAGCTGGGTGCGGTCGAGTCAAAGAATAGCGCCTTAAGTAATTCCTGAGCGCGTGCATCGAGCCGGCCGATGGCTTCGTGCACGGCCTGTTGCAACTCCCAGTGTTGTACCTGCTCAACGGCCGAGACGTCCGCGTCGGCGATGCCTTCGTCCAGCTCGACCTGCGGCGCGTTGACTTTGTAGAGCCGCCAACATTCGCGGTGGGTAGTGGTGATCAGCCAGGCCGATAGGCGCGTTTGATTGCGGAGGCTCGCCAGTCGGCGGAAAGCAATGGTGAAGACATTCTGGAAGACGTCGTCGGCATCGGCCGTGGGTAAACCGCAACGGCGCGCGATGGAATAAACCAGCCGTCCATACCGCTCGACGAGTGTATTCCAGGCGGTCTGATCGCCACTCAAGCAAGCTTGAATCAGAGCCGGATCACTCTGATAGGCCGGATTCGAACTTGCGGGGGTGGGAGAAGCGGGGGTGGTCGCCCGGCGTTTACGCCGATTGATCAGCGACGAGAATTGGTCACTTACTGGCAGGGTCGCGGCGTATTGG
The DNA here is from genome assembly GCA_035292585.1 of Anaerolineae bacterium. Lineage (GTDB taxonomy): Bacteria > Chloroflexota > Anaerolineae > Fen-1058 > Fen-1058 > DASSFZ01. The sequence goes on from DATDPU010000038.1 coordinate 12,588, forward strand.
TTGATTGTCATGCGGTGTTACCTTGATTATCGCTGCGGCCCGTATGACTCCGGGCACGTCTAGAAATGTCCGGTTATGAGAATGAGGCGAGTGTAGCGTAGCGTGGAGCCACTTGGCAATGTACCTGGATATAAGAAACCGATATAGGTGAAGATACATCTTGTTGGGATTCGATTTGCACACAAAACGGGGTGAGACTTGGGTACTATAGGAGTGGGAAACGGGATTATGGCCGTAGCGTCATTCGCGCGGAGAGCCAGCTGGTGGACTGTTGCCAGGCGACAGGGCGTTGACCACGCTTGCCCAAAAGCGTCACGTCCCCGGTGTGCTGTTTATCCGGGATGATCGAGGCGCATGTTTCGGGGCGCAACCAGGCCGTCACGAATTCACGCGGTGAGACTGTCCAATAGAGCTCGCCGCGCCGGGTGTTCTCGATGACAGGCAGGACGATCATTCGTCGCCCTGCCTGTGTGCAACCGATGCATCAGTTATGTCTTAGTCAGGAGATCACGCCGAGAGCAGAACCTTTCGGCGGTTAAACAATCAATCGGCTGGCTGCTCGAATGTGACGATTGCTGTCATGCCCCAACGTAACCGGGGATCGCTGTTGGCGAGCTTAATCGAGATCGGATAGGTCGCGCGCGTGCCGGTGTCTTGAAAGAACAAGCCGATCGATTGGACTTCGCCGGTTAGATTCAAATCGGGTAATGCGTTTAGGGTGACGAGCGCTGGTTGCCCGACCGTAACCGCAGGGATATCGAACTCGTTCAAGTCGTCGGTGACGATCTGCCAGCTGGAAAAATCGGCCAGGACAACGGCCTTGGTGTTTGCAGACACTTGTTGACCCGCCTGGAGATTCACTTGGGCAATCGTCCCGTCGAACGGCGCGCGCAATTCGGTTTTCGCCAGCGCCGCGCGGGCGGCCAGTAGTGCGGCTTCAGCCTTTTGCACGGCTGCGGTTGGCGCGCCGACTGCCTCGCCCGACGCTTCCGCCTTTAGCTGATCGAGCCGGGTTTGCGCCGCAAAGATCGCCGCGTTCGCCGCTGCAGCTTGAGCGCTGCTGGCGCGGCCGTCCGCTGAGCCGGGTCCTAGCTCACTGAGGCGTGCCTGGGCAATCTGAACATCTCTTGTCGCTTGCTCAAGCACCCGGCGGGCCTCCTCTTCGGTGGGACCGAGCTGCCCCTGCTGTACGATGCTGTCATATTCAGCCTGTGCCCTGACTTGTCTGAACTGCGCATCAGCCAGCGCGGCCTCAGCCGCAAGCAGCTCGGCCTGGTTGGCTCCGGAAGCCCGGCTGCCGGCCAGGCGCGCCTGGGCCGCCCGCAACTCCGCTTCAGCATTCGCAATCTGTTGAGGCAACAGCGCCAACCTGGCTTTTGCCTCGGCCACCCCGGCTTCAGCTTGAGCCACTGCCGCCTGGAGTGCGTCGCCGCGTAGCCGCGCGATCACGTCGCCGGCTTTGACTGGGTTGCCCTCAGCCCCTAACACTTCGGCAACTTCGCCGCCCATCCCGAAACTCAAGTTAGCCGATAGATTCGGAACGAGCTGGCCGTTAGCCTGGAGCGTGCCCCTGCGATTGAGGGGCCGCCGGGTCGGCGCGGCGGCCGGGGGCGACTGCTGCCCTGTGCCCGCTGCTGTCTGAGTAGCGCACGCTGGCAGCAGTAAGCTAGCCAGCAGACAGAGCCTGATAAAACGGTCTCGGTTATTCATAGCCTTATTCCTTAGTGGAATGTCTGGTACAACCGTCTGCCTGTATCTTGGATGCTTTCCCAAGTAGAGATCAAGAATTGAAGCGCAAGTACCCGTGGCGTCTACAGTTCTGCTGTGTCTTTCGATACAGTGCTGGCCTGGCTGCCAACTCGCCTGATCGTGACTGTCAAAACGCCTGATCGAACTCTACTTCATCAGAACTCTAACCTTTTACATACGAGTCGGTAAAACAATCTCTTAGGATTCAAAGTCAGGCTCGCGGACAGCGAGAGTTGGGATCGCCTGAACGATCGTCCAGCTACCCTCAGTGGTGAGCCGTGCACCTGTATTTCTGCTTGTGAGTGAAAACTCTTCTTCAATAATGACTCGAACATTAGGTAATGGATAACGAATATCTCGACTCATACGGCGGATGATCGGGAGCGCCCGATACCTTCAACGGAAGAAGCGCCGAGGCTCGCAGCTTTGTAAGACAGCGACACAGTTGTTTGATTCTCGTTGGCTGGAGAGTGTGTTCAGATAAGCCTGCTCATCGAAACATCTCGCTCCTGTCCGGAAACCGATTCGTGCTTTTTACTAACGAATTTTATAACTAATTCTAATTGCAATGGTATGGTTGGTTCCGGTACTATACAAAGTAAAATCCATTCAATCCCGTGAGTGAAATACGCGCCCTTCGACTGCGTCTCGTCGCGGCTCCGCTTACGATGCTTATCCCAGACTTCTGGGATGTAGCGAAAGTATAATGCCGATAGCCGGCTTGTCAGTGTTGGGTCTGTACTCATTGGAATATCACGATCGACGCCATTAGCGTATTGGGGGCAGAGACGGACGAGTAATAGCGGAGACTTAATGAGTTAGGCTTTTTATGGGTGGTTGAGGAGAAGCTGTACATGTTAAGTGAATTGAGTGACACGCACGTATTCAGTGAGGCACACCTAGCCACGCAGCCGGCTATGGTCCTTGACCGGCGCATGTATTCGCTTGCGAAGCGCGTGCTGGATCTCGCGGTGTGTCTGTCAATTCTAATCGTGGTTTTACTGGTAATGGCGGTTATTGCCGTTGCGGTTCTTCTGGATTCACCTGGGCCGATCCTGTTCGTTCAAGAGCGTGTTGGCCAGGGTGGCCGACGGTTCCGTATGTATAAGTTTCGCACGATGCGGCATGATTACAACGCCGACGCCAGCCGTGAGTTTATGCAGGCTTTTGTCGCCGGGCAGATTACCGATCACGCCGGCAACGCCCAGGGAACCGTTTTCAAGCCGATTCACAAATCGCAGGTTACGCGTCTCGGGCGTATACTGCGTCAGACCAGCTTAGATGAGCTGCCGCAAATCTACAACGTGTTGCGTGGCGAAATGAGCCTGGTTGGGCCACGTCCCAACATACCTTGGGAGGTGGAAGCGTACCAGGACTGGCACCGGCAGCGTTTAAATGCCAGGCCAGGGATTACCGGCCTGGCTCAAGTGTACGGGCGCAGCTCCATTTCCTTTGACGCTATCGTAAAGTACGACATCGAGTACATCCGGCGGCAAAGCATCAAACTGGATGTGCAGATCCTGTGGTTGACGGTGAAATCGGTGTTAACGGGCCGGGGGGCAGGCTGATCGGACTACCCTGAGTTGCCGTTCAACACATGGAAGAGGCTCTCGCCTGAAGGCGAGGGCCTCTCCTGCTAATAGGAGTTTTTTTGCCCTCTTCCAACCCCCCTTTCTCTCACCCGAACATGTTCTCCTCAATCTCTCGCCAGGTATTACCGGCGAAACTCGCGCACTCCACTTAGTATGCCGCAAACTTCTCACGACTGTTTATGGTCCGGGTGAGTCACACCGCGGGCGTCACATCCTGATAGGTGAGTTGGGTTGGGTCGATAGAGGAGGACAGACAAAATGGAGCTCAAGGCTTACTTGCACACGCTGGTTCGGAAGTGGCGGATCTTCGTTCCTGCCTTTTTGCTCACACTCGGCGTCACAGCCGCGCTTACCTTCACGCAGCCGGCGGTCTATCAAGCCCGGGCGTCTTACATCGTGCGCCTCGCCTCCTTCATCCGTGACGATCGCGGGCTGGTGTCGGCGCTCGATACACTCAGCCGGCGCACTGAAATTGCGACCACTTTCGCCGAAGTCGCCAACAGCCGCCTGATCAAGGAGCAGGCGGCCCAAGTGCTCAGTCTATCCGCGGGACAACAAAAAGGCCTATCCGCTGAGAGCCGGCTAGTGGCTGGGACGAACATCTTGTCGGTCGAGACCCAGGGGCCTGATCCGTTTTTAGTGAGCAACTATGCCAACGCGATCGGGGCCAGCATTGACGACTACACGCGGAATCTGTATGAGGCGTATGGATTGGAGCTGCTGGACGAAGCCGTTCCACCTAACGCCCCGATCAGGCCGAATAAGCCGCTCAACCTGCTCTTGGGGCTGGTGGCTGGTTTGGTATTAGGCGGCGGGCTGGCTTTCCTGGACGAATACCTGCGTGGCCCCAGCGGTGATCGCGCCAACTCCAGTATCGTCGACAGCGAGACCGGCGCGCACAGTAAACGCTTCTTTTTACTGCGGCTACGGCAAGAGATGAGCCGCGCCAAGCGCAACGGCTACCCCTTGGCCGTAGCGCTCATCGATATCAACCATCGTGGCGTGTTGGACGGCGCTTCGCCTCAGGTTTGCCGTGAAGCGCTACGCCGGGCCGTGGCGGTGTTGGAGCCCTACCTGCGCGATGAAGACCTGATGACCCACTTTAGCGATACGGTCTTGGCGATCCTGCTGCCCGATATGACAGAGCAGAAAGCCAGGGAAATGACGGAGGAGCTGCGAGCCAGGTTGGGCTGGGCGCCTTTGGAGCTCGAGCGCAGCGGCCTGAAATTGAACGTGCACGGCGCGGCGGGCGTGGTCGCTTACGACGGCAACGGCATGGGCCAGGACGATCTGCTGAACCAGGCGGCGCGCGCCCTGGCCGCCGCGGGAAACGATACCTACGGCAAAGTTCGGCTGTACTCCGAGTTCAGCGATAAGGATTGAACGGCGACGTTGAGCAGGCCCGCGAGATGACGTGATGGGTCAGTCTCGCGGGTTTTGTATGCCGCGTGCGGGCACGAGGCCCTAGGAGTCGGCCAAAGGGAAAACGATGGGTAGCCTAGCCCCCCTGCTTGCGCCCCGCTCGGCGGGGTCGTGGGCGTCATGAACGGGCACACACCTGCACCTGCGGTGCAGGTGCAGGCTCTAGGCTACACCCATCAAAATCAGTTTGGCGGACTACCAGACGCCTACGCACTTGTTCAGCACATGCGCGTAATCATAGACCTCAGCGGTAAAGGGTAAACCCGGCGTGATCGATCAGCCTGTCAGTTCAACTGTCGCGACTCCTCTCTCGCCTATCAGCTACGAGCAGAATGTCATCGTCGCGGCTAAAGGCGGCAGCATCACGTTCGTGGGCAAGCTGTTCGTATACGGCGCCCGCTTTGTGATCGCGCTGGTGCTGGCGCGGTTGCTGGCCGCCGGACAGTACGGTCTGTACAACCTCAGCCTGACCGCGGTCGAGCTGTTCACCTATCTGGCCCAGTTGGGCATGGCGACGGCGCTGGTGCGTTACGTCTCGCACTTTGCCAGCCAGCGCGATGAGGCCGGGCTATGGGGCACGCTCCAAATCGGGTTTGGGCTGGGCGCGATCCTGAGCATGTTTTTTGCCCTGGCCCTATTCGTGCTGGCCGATACTATCGCCGTGCGCCTGTTTAACGAACCGCGCCTGGCCCCGTTGCTGCAGATGGTCAGCCTGGTCGTGCCCGCCTTCACCTTGAGCGATCTGGCCGCTGCCGCGACGCGCGGTTTTAAGACTATGAAGTACACCGTCATCGCTCAGAACTTCACGCAACCGCTGGTTCGACTGACGCTCATCCTTATCCTGGCCGTTTTCGTCGGGCTGAATGCAAGGTGGGCGCTGGTCGCCTCGATCATCACCGAGCTCATCGTCGCCGGTCTCTTGCTGCGCTTTTTGAACAAGCTGTTTCCGCTCAGGCGGCCGCTTCAGGCCGGCCGGCGCGAATTCCGGCGCTTACTCAGATTTGCCTTGCCGGTGTACGGGGCCAATCTGATCAACCGATTTGGCGGGAACATCCGAATGCTGTTGTTGGGGATTTTTGGCGCGGTCTCGAGCGTGGGTGTTTATGCGCTGGCCAGCCAGATCAATCTGCTGGGGGACATGTTTCAATCTTCGCTGGGCAACGTCGCCCAGCCGATTATCTCGGAGCTCTACAGTCGGGGTGATCGGCGCGGGTTAGGGCGCTTCTATCAGCTGATGACCAAATGGTCGTTGATGTTGAACTTGCCCCTGTTCCTGATCCTGGTGCTGTTTCCCGGATCGCTCCTGGCCCTCTTCGGCGACAGTTTTGTGGCGGGGAGCGTGGCGCTCGGCATTCTGGCCTGGACCGGCATGGTCGATGTCATCACCGGCCTGTGCGGCGTGATGCTCGACATGACCGATAACACCCACCTGAAGCTGATCAACACCAGCATCACTTTAGTCCTGTCAGTCGGTCTGAGTCTAGGGCTCATTCCAACGCTGGGGGTGTATGGCGCGGCGCTCTCGGCCCTGGCCGCTCAGATCATCGTCAACGTGCTGCGCATGGCCGAGGTCTTTTTCCTGTTTCGGGTGCTGCCCTACAGCCGGGGTCTCCTGAAGCCGCTCGCGATTGCCGGTGTGTCGGTCGCCGTTGTGCTATTCGTGGCTCAGTGGTTGCCGCCGGCTGCCGGTGCGAGTTATTTTGGAATCAACGTAGCTATTCTCCTGGCCGTGTACATCGGGCTGACGTTGCTGGTGGGGCTTTCGCCGGAAGATCGCGCTGTTGCGGCGCGACTGCGCCGACGCCTGAGCGCCCGGCGCGAAAGATAAAGCGCGAACCGTAAAGACAGTCGAGCGGAGGTTGAACCGTGTCCAATAGGATATTGGTGATCGGCTTGGATGGCGCGGACTGGCGTGTTTTACAGCCGTATCTCGACGATGGCGTCATGCCGAACCTGAGCCAACTGATGGCCGGGGGCGTGAGTGGCGCCTTGCGTTCTACCTTACCGACCAATTCCGGCGTGGCCTGGCCGGCGTTTCTCACTGGCCGCAATTCGGGTAAGCATGCCGTATTCGATTTTACGCAGCGCGCGCCGCACGATCCTACCCGGTTGATCGGCGTCGATTCGCGCGCAGTTCGCAGTGAAAGGTTCTTGACCGCGCTGGGCCGGCATGGCCGGCAGGTCGGCGCGATTAACGTGCCGGTCACTTATCCGCCCTTCCCGGTCAATGGCTTTATGCTCGGCGGCATGTTTGTGCAAGAAGGCAAGCCCTATACCTATCCTGAGAGTTTAGAAACAGAATTAAATGAGCGGGTGGGCGGCTTTCAGCCGAATCGCATTCGCTGGCGCTATATGCTGGGCCGCTCAGACGAGTTGTTGGACGAAGCGATCAACGTCACCCGTCAGCGCGCGCGGGTTCTGGCCTACCTGATCGATCACAAAGCGTGGGACGTGTTGATCCAGGTGTTTGTCAGCCCCGATCGGCTGCAACACCCGCTGATGCACGTCCTCGATCCCGATCATCCCCGTCACGATCGAGCGCTGGCGCAGCGCCTGGCGCCCAAGTTCCGCGCGTACTTTCAAACGATTGACGATATGCTGGGACACGCACGGGATCGGTTGGGCAAAGATGGGACGCTGATCGTGATCTCCGATCACGGCTTTCGCAGCGTTCACAAGGCCGTGTATGCGCGCGAGATTTTGGCGAGGGAGGGCCTGTTGCGTGCTGTCCGCGAACCAGCCGACCTACACCGGTTGGCCCGCAAGTTGGTCCGCCATGCGTTGCCGAAGCTGGCTAAACAGGCGCTGTCGCACCGGATGAGATCGAACGGTCATTCGCACCAACCCATCGGCTCACCCCACGAGATGGCAAATCTCATCTGGACCCAAACTCAGGCTTACGTGACCACCGGAACCAGTCAGGGCCTCCACGTGAATCTGGCCGGCCGTGATCCACACGGGATCGTCTTACCGGGGACAGCCTACGAGCGTTTATTGGATAACCTTCAAGAGGTCTTGCTCGCCGAACGCGATCCGGACACCGGGCAGCCGGTGATTGAGTCGGTGGTACGCTCCGAAGAGTTATACCATGGCCCGTGGACACACCTGGCGCCCGATCTGATCTATGTGCCGGCGTCGGGCTATGCTTCTTCCAAAGGGGCCCAAGGTCACTTGCAGCCGTTCACCTGGTTCATGGGCGATCACGCGGTAGACGGCATCCTGGTCGCCGCCGGGCCGGGCTTGAAACAGGGCCAATCCCTGGCCGGGGCGGCCTTGATCGATATCGCCCCCACGGTGCTCTATCTGAGCGGCGCGCCGATTCCCGAAGATATGGATGGCCGGGTGCTCGATCTGTTCGCCGATGGACGGCTGGCAGCCGCTCCGCCCCAGACTGAATACGAGGCGACGCATGAGTCGCCTGAGCAGCTCTACACGTCCGAGGAGCAACGCGTGATCGAAGATCACCTGAAGAGTTTGGGCTACATGTAGCGGGTGCAAAGGCATGAGGATTGAGATGCTTCCCAATTTTCTCATCATCGGCGCGCAGAAGTCAGGCTCTACCTTCTTCCTGAAGTGTCTGGCCGACCATCCAGACGTCTTCATGCCGCCCGGCGAAGTCAGGTTTTTTGAAGACCCGGAGTATACGCCGGATGCCATTCATCGCCTGACGCGTCTGTTTCAGAACGTCTCCGGCCAAACCGCCTTGGGGATAAAACGTCCGGGATACTTGTCCCGGCCGGAGTGTCCGGCGCGAATCCACCACCATCTGCCGCAGGCGAAGCTGATCGCTATCCTGCGCGACCCGATCGACCGGGCGATCTCGGCCTACTTTCACTTGATGAAGTGCGGCTTCATCCCGATCCGCCCGCTCGCCGAGGGCATGACCAAGCTGATCGACGGTGAGTATCAGGTTTCGCATCTGAAAGCGGCAGAGATTCTCGACTTCGGTTTCTACCATCGGCACCTCACGCGCTACTTGCAGTACTTCCGCAGAGCGCAAATGCTGATCCTGCTCTTTGAATCAATTAAGGCGGAGCCACAGGCGGCGATCCAATGCGCCTATCGCTTCATCGCGGTGAACGATAGCTATGTTCCGAAGCCTTTGCAGGCGCATCGCCGGCCGAATCCCAATCCGGGCGTGTATTCGCTCGCACGACTTAGGCTGCTCAACCTGCGCAACCGGTTCGCGTACACCTACAATTACGCCCGCACACGGCGCTACGCCAAAGCGCGGCTCAACCTGATTGACCGCGCGCTCGGCAAGCTGGTGGATGCGCTGGATGGCGCCCTGTTCAGCCGGCTGTATCGTGCGCATCAACCCGAGCCTATCCCAGAGCTGAGGGAGCGCTTGTTAAACATCTATGCGGACGACATCACTCGTCTGGAAGATTTGCTCGGGCAAAGCCTGGCTGGCTGGAGAGCGCCTGCACCGCTGCGAGCATGAACTATTGCCCGCACTCCTATGACCCATAGTTCGCGGTAGAACGACTAAAGTCGTTACTACCTGTTCATTACCTTTAGTTTGACGGATGGCTCGCCGCGAGGAACTCTACATGCAGACATCAAACCGCATCTTGATCATGGGGCTGGATGGCGCGACCTGGGATGTGCTCGATCCCTGGATCAAGGATGGCACGCTGCCCAACCTGGGTCGGCTGCGCCGGCAGGGCAGCTGGGGCGCGCTGCGTTCGACCATCCCCCCGCTCACCGCGCCGGCCTGGAGCACATTTATGACGGGCAAGCGGCCCGGCAAGCACGGCGTGTTTCACTTCACCAATCTGTTTGACGCCCTGCAGCAGACGAACGGCAAGCGGCAGATCGTGAACGGACAGAGTATCCAATCGCCCACGCTCTGGGACATTGTGGCGCATGCGGGCCGCCGGGTAGGCGTGATCAACGTCCCAATGTCTTATCCGCCCCGACCGGTAAACGGTTTCCTCATCACTTGTTTCCTGACGCCCAGGCACGCGCCGGTCTTCACCTATCCGCCCGAGCTCTCCCGCAGGCTCCCGGATTACGTCATCGACCTGGATCGCTTCATCGAGACGAAGCCGTATCAGGGTCCGCACGACAGCGATGCGATCGCCCCCACGCTGGCGCTGGTGCAGGAGTTTCGGGAGATGACGGACAAGCGCGCCAGGACCGCGCTCTCGCTGATGGAATCGGAGCCGTGGGACATCTTCATGGTCGTGTTCACCAGCACCGATCGCATGGGGCATTATCTCTGGCCGTATCATCGCGCACCCGATCCCCAAGACGATCCACAGGTTCAGGAACTGTGTCGCGCCGTCCGCCAACACTACATCCGGCTGGACGCCATCATCGGCGAGCTCGTCGCCACGGCCGGCGACGAGACGACCCTGCTGATCATGTCCGATCACGGCATGGGGCTGCGGCCCTCCAAGCGCGTCCACTTAAACAACTGGCTGCAGCAGCGCGGCTGGCTATCGCCGGTCAAGGCGCAGGCCGAGCGCGCCGCCGGGCTGGATGGCTGGCTGAGACGATTCGGGGCGCCTCGGGACAAAATCGGCCGAATTGCCCGCCGCATACCGGGTCTGATGAACACGCGGTTGATGACCCAGGCGGCCAACGCGCGTTCGCTGGAGATCGACGTAAAAAGCAGCCGGGCTTACGCTGTATCGATCTTCGATACGGTGGCGGGCATCCGGCTTAACCCCGAGGCTGAACAGAAAGAAGCCTGGCGCCGGGAGATCGACGCCAGCTTGAAACAGCTGATCGATCCGGACACCGGCGAGCGCGTGGTGGAAGAGATTTATCGTGGGGACGATTACTACCGCGGCCCGTACGCCGAGAACGTGCCCGAGATGCTGGTTGTGCTGAAGCCGGAATATAGCTGTGGTCTGCGCCTGGGTCACTACAGCGCGCTCGTGACCCCGGTCACGGCCCCGTTCCATCGCGGCAATCATCGGATGGAAGGGATATTCCTGGCGAGTGGGCGCGATATTCGAGCCAACCCCGAGCCGTTACCGAATCTAGCGATCGAGGATGTTGCGCCGACGGCGCTGTATGCCATGGGCCTGCCGGTTCCAGCCGACATGGATGGCCGTGTTTTAACGGCAGTCTGGGAGCCGGCGCTGCTGCACGCGCGCCCGATTCAATACGCCAGGCCGCTGGGTTTCTGGCCGAACGGGACCGGGGCCGTCTATGAAAACGAGCAGCTGTCGGAAGCCGAGGAAGAAACGGTTCGGCAGCGGCTGGCCGCGCTGGGGTACCTGGATTAGGCTAACGGGCTGGTCGAATCGGTCGAGGTGAACGATGACACTGATTTCGCGCTTCCGTAATGAAAAAAGATCGGACTCTCTGGCGGCGCTTCCCGAAGAGGATTCGACGGGTTTCCTGGAAACACGCGTTTTCCCCGTCGGGATTCTGCTGTTGGTGGGCCTGACGTTGGCGCTGGGCGCCGGCATCCTGATCGCTCAGGGCAATCTCGCGCTGCTCGTGCCGTTAGCCCTGCTCGTGCCGGCGGCGCTTCTGCTGATCCGGGAGCCACTGGTCGCCATCATGGTCTGGCTGGTCGTGTTTCCGTTTTACCTGGAAGAGGGTTCTTCGATCGCTCACCTCATGTACTGGGTGATGCATCGGGCGCTGATCCCGGCCGCTCTATTGAGCGTTATCCTGGCCGACTGGCTGGGGATTCGAAAGCGGGCGGCGGTGCGCTTCGGGTTCGCCGAATATGCCATGCTGGTTTTTCTGGTGTATGCCGCGGCGAATATCTTTCTCCTCAACCCGGCGCCGTCGCGGATGCTGATCCGCTTATATGATCGGACGCTCGTTCCGTTTGCGATCTATTGGCTGATCCGGCTAATCGGGCCGACCGCCGCTGATTTGAAACGGCTGATCCCGGCTGCGGTTTTCGTCGTGCTGGTGCAGGGCGCCATCGGGCTGCTGGCTTGGTTCGCGCCGCACGTCTTGCCGGCGCAGTGGCTGGGCCTGACCGGTGAACGCACCGTCGGCACGTTTGGCAACCCGGCCGTGTATACCTGCACGTTGGTCTTTCTTGCGCTGCTGATCCTTCACTACGCCCTGGAGACGCCAGCGCGCACGGTACGCATCGCCTTACTCTCGGTGGTGGGTTACGCTTTCTTCTCCGTGTTCTTCTCTTTCTCGCGCGGCAGCTGGTTGGGCGGATTGCTGGTGCTGGCCGGGCTGTTGCTCTTGTATCCGCGCCTCACCGTCCGGCTGGCTGCCATCCTGTTCGCCGTGGTCTACGTTCTGAGCAATACGTTGCTGAGCGCCGAGATCGCGTTTGCGGTAGACCGCTTGAATGATGAACAGACGGCGCAGGGGCGCGTGATCGGCAATGTGGCTTCGCTGCGCATGGTTGAAGCCAGGCCCTGGTTCGGCTGGGGCTATGGCAACTACGACTTGTACGACGAGCGCTTCAAGATGCGTGTTGGCGAGATCGCGGTTCAAGACGGGGGAACGTCGCACAATACGCCGCTGACGATCATGGCGGAGCTCGGCCTGCTGGGTTACTTCCTGTACCTGCTGCCGGCGCTGTGGTGGTTGGTGCACACCCTGCGAGTCAGGCCGCGTATGCCTCGGCGCGGTCTTCTCGGCTGGCCGTTGTTGGGGATGCTGTGGTTGGTCGTGCTCTTTCACTTTACCGTGACCAACTTCATGGACATGTTCCGGTTCCACGCGTTCGGCATCACCGTCTGGTGGTTGGTCCTGGGCTTCATCGGAAGTTTGGTGTACCGCTATAAGAATCTCGATCGGCTGGAAACGAAACGCCGGCAACTGATCGGGTGAGACTTTTTTCGAATCGATGCGGAGCGATGCGCCCGATGAGACTTTTACCGATGCGTTCTGTATCCAAAACAGGCCCAAACGTCCTACTCATTGTCCTGGATGCCGCGCGAACGCGAAATCTCTCCTGCTATGGCTATCCCAAACCCACCACGCCGCATCTGGAACGACTGGCCGAGCATAGCATCGTGTACGAGCAAGCGATCTCACCCGCCGGTTGGAGCCTGCCCGCGCACGCCTCGATTTTCACCGGGCTATATCCCTCACGGCACGGCGCGCACGACCAACACAAGTACCTGAAGCCGGAGTATCCCACCCTGGCCGAAGTCTTGGGCGCGCGCGGATACCGCACCCTGGCCTTCTGCCAGAATCAATATGTTGGATCCGCAACCGGCCTGGATCGCGGTTTCGATCGGTTCAATCCCACTGATCGCCATCGCTCGCGCCGCTTCAGTAAATGGGCGGGCCGGATCGAGCGCGGCATCATCAAGGGGTTGGGTTGGCAGGATTCCGGCGCCCGCGCGACGACCCGCGCTGTTCACACGGCGCTACGCGAGTTACAGGACGATCCGCATCCCTTTTTCATGTTCATCAATTATCTGGAGCCGCACACACCTTATCGCTCGCCGGCCGCCTACCACCGCTTCCTGCCGGCCGGCGTCACGCCGCGACAGGCGCAGCGGGTGAACCGCGATCCGTGGCAGTATCTGATCTGCCCGGAGTCGATGCGCCGGTTGGATTTTGAGATCATCGAGGCGTTGCACAACAGCGCGATCGCTTATCTGGATGCGCGCATCGCCCAAATCCTGGGCTGGTTGCAAGAACTGGCTCTGCTCGACCAGACGTTGGTGATCATCACCGCCGATCACGGCGAGAATTTTGGAGAACACCAGCTGCTCGGACACAGCTATTGCCTGTACGATACGTTGTTGCACGTGCCGCTCATCGTGCGTTATCCGCCCGGCCGGGCCCGGCCCGGCCGGGTCGGTCACCAGGTGCAGACGCTCGACCTGTTCCCGACCATCCTGGCGCTGCTGGGCGATACCTCGTCCGAGCTTTACCGCTCGCTGCAAGGATTCGATCTGTTGTCTTCGGCGCGGCATCCCTTCACCGTTGCCGAACAAGCGCGCCCCGACCTGACGCCTTTCTCCAGGCACTTTCCGGATTTCGACGCCTCGCTATACGATCGCGCCCTGTACATGATCCGGACCGATCGCTACAAATACATCTGGAGCTCGACGGGTCAACACGAGTTGTACGATCTCCGGCTCGACCCGGCCGAGGAACACAACCTCAGCGCCGAGCGCCCCGAGATCGCGCGCGATCTCGATTGGCGTCTGGCAGATTGGCGCGGCAGCTTCGAGACCGCGCAACCGCTGGAGGACGCGCCGGAGTTTGACGAAGAAGTTGTCGAGCGGTTGCGGGCTTTAGGTTACCTGGAGTGATCAGGTTTGGTATTTCTTGGTCGTTTGGGGTCTGGGAGGCTGCCCAAAGGTTGTTCCCGCCGCAGCCCACCTGCCGCCCGAACGCCGCCTTTTCACGCAAGCGCTTAAGCGTTCATGAGGCCCTGCGCGGAACACCGGTGTGAGGTTGCGCTGATGAAGCCGAACTCGGAAAAACTCGCTGATTACGGACGGATGGCTCGCCTGTTTGCCGCGCGCGGCCCGGCCTACTACTACCTCTATGGTCGCTGGCGATTGCTCAACTGGCGGCAGCGCATGTCGACCGGCGCCTTCAACCCGGATGACACGGCGCTGTTGCAGGCGCTCGACTCGACCATCCCGGCCCTGCACCACGTGAAAGCAGCGGCGTGGGCGGGGCGGCGTCATACGGCGCTGGCCGGCCTGGCCGATTACTTTCGGTCGAGGACCGAGCCGCGCTTCTTCTTCAATTACGAAGACAAGCCGGCGCTGCTCGCGCTCATCCCGGACGATCAACGCGCGGCGACCCTGCGTGCCGCCGACGAAGTGTGCCGCAACCTCTTCACCTTTCGCGGAGTCGGCCCGATCCAGTTCGACGCTTATATCGATTGGACATTTTGCCCCAACGGCAACATCGACTGGACCTGGGACTTGAATCGGCACGCTTACTTCGAGGCGTTGGGGCGGGCCTACTGGTACACCGGCGACGAACGCTATGCCGAGAAGTTCCGGCAGCTCGTGGTGGATTGGCTGGCCCGCAATCCGATCGGGATCGACCGGCCTGGCTGGCGGAGTCCCTTTGAGGTTGCGTTCCGCAGCACCATGTGGACTTGGGCGTTTCACTACTTTCGCTCTTCGCCCGTGTTCGACGATAAGACTTGCCGGCTTTTCCTGAAGAGCTTGCTGGCGCACGGGCGGTATCTCGATCGCAACTTAGAGCTGCACGTCCCCAACAACCATCTTTTGCTGGAGGCCAAAGCGCTGGCCTGGCTGGGCCTGCTCTTCCCGGAGTTCAAAGAAGCCAAACGCTGGCGGCGGCGCGGGCTTAACTTACTCTACCGCGAGGTGCGCGCGCAGGTCGGCCCCGACGGCGTGCATGGCGAGCAGTCGACCCACTACCAGCGCGTGATTGCCGGCGAGTTGCTGGAGCTGTTAGTCCTGTTGGAGAACCACCGGCAGCCGCTCGCCGCCGACATCATTGCGGCTTTCAGCCGGATGGTCGAGTTCGAGCTGTGGGTGACCAAGCCCAACGGCCAGGCGCCGTTGTTAAGCGATGCGGCGCTCACCGACACGCATTTGCGTTTTTCCGCCGCGAGCGCCGGGCCGGTCTTCCTGGGCCGTGACGATCTGCGGGCCAATGCGCCCCCGCTCGACGCGGCCGGCATCTGGCTGCTGGGGGCGCAGCGCATTAACTTGCCTCCGCTCCGGCCGCTGCGCTCACGCCCGCTCGGCTCGCGCGCCTTCCCCGCCGGCGGCTACTTTGTGATGCGCACGGGTGGCGACGCCGAAGCGGCGTATCTCGTCTTCGACTGTGGGCCGTTTGGCTACGCGCCTGTGCCGGGTCACGGCCACGCCGATGCGCTGAGCTTCGAGTTGCACGCCGGCGGCCAGACACTGCTGGCCGACCCGGGGATTTACAGCGCCTCGCTCGGTCGGGAGTGGCGCAACTTCTTTCGCGGCAGTCGCGCGCACAATACCGTCGTTGTCGACGATCAGGATCAATCCCTCTTGTTGGACACCCGGCGGGTGTATCGCCCAGCCAGTGCGACGTTGCACGCGTGGCGCGTAGACGATCGCTATGACTTCGTCGACGGCTCGCATGACGGTTACCTGCGTCTGCCCGAACCGATTACCCATCGCCGGCAGATCTTCTTCGCGAAGCCCGAATACTGGATCATGATCGACGAGCTGACCGGCCACGGCCGGCATACGTTTGATTTGTATTTTCATCTACTGCCCGATGCGGAACCCTGCCTGTATGCCGACTCGCAGGCGGTGTGGATCGGAAATGGACATCAGCCCGGTTTGGGCATCGTCCCGTTGGCGACCGCCGATCTGCAGGCCGAGATCATCACCGGCGCGACGGAGCCTATCCAGGGTTGGATGTCCTTCGATTCGGGCGAGAAGCAGCCCGCACCGGCGCTGCGCTATCGCTGGGTGGGCCAGGCCCCGGTTCAATTCTGCACGGTGTTGTATCCGTACCCGGCTGGCGGCCACGCGCCGGTCACTGTCTCGCCGTTGAACGTGCGGGTGGATGGACAGCCGGCGGCTGGGGAAAGCTGGTTGACCAGAATGTGTATCGAGACGGGGCTTCACCGCGATGTGTTAGTCATCGATCGCGGTCAAGCGGCATCCCGCAAATCTTTTGAGGGGTACGAAACAAGCGCCCGAATGGTCTATCTGCGTTATCGGAAAGGAGACGATCGGCCGCTGATCGCGATCGCACACGGGAGCGAGCAAAACGGCGAATGGTCGCCGGCCTTGAGCGTAGACGGCGACGAGGCGATTGCCCTTAAAGATTATCTGGTTCTCCCGACTTTGGTAGAAAGTGGGACACGGATCAACGCGGATGAACACGGATCGGCTTGAAGAATCTGAGTGACTCGCGCTGTTCGGGCAAGGCGTGCCGGGCGATGTGCAAGTGTGACACGGATGTTTTGATTTCTCATCCGTGACACCCCGTGAAATCCGTGGTTCCAAATCTTCGCAGTCGTGATAGTTTTCAAAGGTGCTGCAATAACCCCATGCGTGTGGCGTTGATCGGCGATTATCCGCTGAATAGCGGCCAGGTGCGCGGCGGCGTGCAGGCGGCCTTCATGTACCTGGTGCGCGAGCTGTGCCGCATCGAGGGCGTGCAGGTGCACGTGTTGACGCAAGGCCGGCCCGACCAGCGCCTGCCGCTGCCTGCCGATCGGCCCGGTCCTATCGTGCACATTCTTCCGCCATTCCCTCGGTTGGAATTTGCGCGGAACTTCAAAACGTACCAGGCGCGGCTGAACGGCGCGCTCGCGCAAATTCGGCCGGAGGTCGTTCACGCCCAGGGCGGGACGGACGATGCCTACGTGACGCTGCGCTCAGGCTACCCGGCTGCGATCACGGTGCACGGCGTGCATAGCGAAGATGGCAAGTACAGCCGCACCTTTCGCCTGCGCCTGCGCAACTACCTGTACAGCGCCATTGTCGAGCGTTACGTGATCCGGCGCGTTCGCCACCTGATCGCACTCAGCCGGTACGTCACGCGCTACTATGCGCCTCATCTCAAGCGGGATGTTCGAGTGTACTACGTGCCGAACGCAATCGACGAAGCGTTCTTCAACCTGCCCGACGCGCCCGATAACCCAACGGTTCTCTTCGCCGGGCGCTTGATTTTCCGTAAACGTGCGCTGGATGTGGTGCGCGCGTTTGCCCGGATCGCGCCGCATGCGCCGCACGCGCAGCTGCGTCTGGCGGGCGACACCCGCACCGAACCGGGTTACACGCAAGCGATACGCGCCTTCATTCAAGAAGCGAATCTGGCCGACCGGGTACACCTGCTTGGCGCTTTATCCGAGGCGGAAGTATTGCAGGAATTTGCCGCCTGCACCCTGCTGGCGCTGCCCTCGGCGCAAGAGACGACGCCCATGGTCATCGCGCAGGCGATGGCTGCCGGCAAACCGGTCGTGGCGACGGCGGTGGGCGGCGTCGCCGAGATGATGTGCGACGGCGAAACGGGCTTGCTGGTCGACGTCGGCGATATCGACGGGCTGGCCCAGGCCCTGCTGCGCGTGTTGCAGGAGGCGTCGCTGCGCGCGCGGCTGGGGCAGGCAGGCCGCGCGTTCGCCGTGGAAAACTACCGCGCCGATAGCGTCGCCCGGCGCACCCACGCCGTCTATCAATCGATCATCACTGGGGGAGCGTAGGATGAGCGTTGCCGTGCACGCGCCGGAGACTTCAGTAAAGACTCGATACATTTTCATCGTCGGCGCCAGTCGAAGCGGGACGACGCTGATGCGGCGGACACTCAATCGTTCCGATCAAATCGCGATCTGTCGGGAGAACCACTTCCTGGGGCACTGGCTGGCTTCGGAAGGGGCGCGTCACAAGTTCAGGCAGTTCGGCGATCTCTCGAACGACGCGAACGCCCGCAGGTTGGTGGACTACATCTATTCCGGCGCGTTTGCAAAGAGTTCCGCGTTCAGAGGAGTGAGCAGCCAATGGCACTGGTTGACCGCCCACGTGGATCAGGCAGAGTTCCTGCGCCGGCTGCTGGCCTCGGAGCGCAGCGCGCGCGCGCTGTTCACGCTCCTGATGCAGGTGTACGCCGAATATCGAGGCGGATCGATTCTGGGCGAGAAAACCCCGGCGCACGTGCGTTACGTGCCCACGCTGCTCGACTGGTATCCCGATGGCCGGATCATTCACATGCTCAGAGACCCGCGCGCTACCTTCGTCTCCGAGCTGCATCGGCGCAAGAAACAGGCCGTCACCACGCCGTATAAACAGCTGCGCCGGATCGGTTTTCTCTTCAAGCTGTTCATCCTCGCGCAGACCACGCTGGCCTGGGCCGAGAGCGCCAGCCGGTACTTCAAGTATCGGCAGCGCTACCCCGATCGCTACACCCTCATGAAGTTCGAGGACCTGGTCACACACCCGGAGCGGAATATCCGGCGGCTGTGCGACTTTCTGGGCGCGGATTTTCAAGCGAGCATGTTGAGGCAGCACGTCGTCAGCCAAGGTTTTCAACACGGCCAGATCGGGTTCGATGCGCAGGCAGCGGATCGCTGGAAAACGTTGATCGATCCCTGGATCGATCGCTGGTTTGTGTTCTGGTTCGGCAAGTACCTGCGGGAGCTGGGTTATCTCGACGGGCGCAACGGAGCGCAGCCATGACCACCGAAAACATCTTCATCGTCGGCTGCAATCGAACCGGGACGTCGTTGCTGCGCCGGATTCTCAACCGCTCACCGCACATCTGTATCGCCCGTGAGACCCATTTTCTGCGCCGTTTCAGCGGCGTCGGGTTGGAGCGGCGGTTGAAGCGCTTTGGCGATCTGTCGGACGATGGCAACACTGAGCGCCTGGTCGACTTCATGTTTTCGGGGAGAAGCGCGGGCGGCTCCGCATATTGGCAATGGTTGCGGCAGCACGTCGATCGGCGCGACTTTGCCCGGCGCCTGCTCGATACCGATCGCGGCGAGCGCGCCATCTTCCGGCTGTTGATGCAGGTGTACGCGGAGCAGCACAAGGGCGGCGACCCGAACCGATTGATCCTCGGCGAGAAGACGCCGTCGCACTACTGTTACGTGCCGACCTTGCTGGAGTGGTTTCCGAATGCGAAGATTATCCACACCTTCAGGGACCCGCGCGCGATCCTGATGTCTACCGTTAAGAAGGTGCACAAGAAGAATCGGGGCAGCTTGCGCACGAAAGCCTCCTTCCTGCCCGGCGGATTGCTCGATCCCCTGGTCGGCCCGGTCGAGCTGTTGCACATCACGCAGGCCTGGTTCGATGCGGCGCGCCGCCATACCCGCTATGCGCGGTTATACCCGCGCAACTATTTTCTACTGCGGTTTGAAGACCTGATCGGCGAACCCGATAAGGTTCTCCGGGCGGTATGTGACTTTATCGACGTCCCGTTTGACGCTTCGCTGCTCGACGAGGTGACCGTGCTTAACTCCAGTTACCAAGACGGGCCGCAGGGTTCAGCCGGCTTCGACCGGCAAGCGCTTGAGCGCTGGCGCAGGCATATCCATCCGTTCGCCCAAGCCTGGTTTTCGATCGTGGGCCGGCGTCAACTCAAGCAGTTTGGGTATCCGGTGGCGTGAGTATGTTTTGAAGCCGTTAGGACTTACGCAGTTGGTGCGGCAGTTGCACTGCCGCCGCCCCATCTGCCGCAGTACAACTGCGGCAGCAACATGCAACTGCGTAAGTCCTGGCCGTGACAGCTGTGTCATCCGTGGTTAGATAGTTGGTTGCAGTGTGGCCGCGCTATACACTCAGCGGAGAAGAACTTGGAAGTCAAAACGCCAGTGTTTATCGTGGGAACGGGGCGCTGTGGCACGACGATTTTTCATCGGGCGCTCTCGTATCACCCCCAGGTGACGTGGCTATCGCCCTGGTGCCTCAAGTATCCGCGCCGGCCGGAATTGAATCGGCTGGCGATGCGGCTGATCGATCTGCCGCTGGTGAGCCGCTACGTGCGCAAAGTGATCTATACCGGCGAGTATTATCCGTTCTGGGAGCGCTATTGCCGGGGCTTCAGCGAGCCGTGCCGCGATCTGGTAAGCGATGATGTGACCATTCCGGTGAAGCGGGCCGTCCGAAAAGTGATGGGCGAATTGCTTTCGCCGCAACGGGCGCGCCTGCTGATCAAAATCACCGGCTGGCCCCGGATCGGTTTCCTCAAAGAAATCTTCCCCGACGCCAAGTTCATCCACATTTACCGCGATGGCCGCTCGGTGGCGAACTCCTGGCTGCAAATGTGGTGGTGGTCGGGTTGGGGCGGGCCGGACAAGTGGCGCTGGGGCGAACTGACGCCGGAGCAGCGCCAGAGGTGGGAGCGCGCTGGTCGATCGTTCAACGTATTGGCCGCGCTCGGCTGGGAAATCCTAATGACCGCCTTTGAAGCGGCCAAGTGCAAGCTGCCCGCCGATGATCTCCTGGAGATTCGCTACGAAGACCTGTGCCGGAACCCGATCGACTTGTTTCACGCGGCCACGAATTTCGCAGAACTGGAATGGACGCCCCAGTTTGAAGCGGCCGTCAAGCGCTTCAAATTGGAGAGCGCCAATGACAAGTGGCTTCACGACCTTACCTTTAGCCAACAACGGCTGTTAAACGATTCCATCGGTGAGACACTTCAGAAGTACGGCTACGCCTGAACGGAATAGCGACACCGCCGTAGGGGAGCGACCCGATCGCGCGGCGGCGCTAAAGCCGCGCGGTTACATTTTCATCGTCGGCATGCCGCGCACGGGCACGACTTTACTGCGCAGTCTCTTGAACTGCTCGGCCGACGTGGCGATCAGCCTGGGCGAGTCTCATTTTTTCGGCGGCCCGCGCTTTTTCGGATTGCTCACCCGGCGCGGTTATCGCCAGCGGGTCGCGGCGATCGGCGATAGGGCGACGGATGAAGGCGCGGCGCGCATCGCCGATTACGTGTACGCGCATCCGCACCTTAACCCCAACTTCTGGGGGCCGTTGTTGAACAGCTTGAGCCGCGACGAATTTCTCGCCCGGTTGTTGGCGTCGGACGAGCGTGAACGCGCGTTATTCGAACTGGCGCTGAGCTGCGGTGCGCGCGGCCGGGCCATCGGCGGCGAAAAAACGCCGGCTCACATTTACGCCGTGCCCACGCTGCTGCACTGGTTCCCTGCTGGCAAGATCATTCACACCCTGCGCGACCCGCGCGCCGTGTACGTCTCGAACCGGCGCAAGTATGAACGGCGCGGCTTGCCCCGCCCGGTCGGGTTGGTGTATGAGCTGTATCGCAGCCTGGAGACGATCTACGAGTGGCGGCGCGTCACGCGGCTGCATCGCCGCTATCAGCAGCGCTATCCCGATCGCTACTACTTATCTAAGTACGAAGACCTGATCGCGGACCCGGTTTCACATTTGCAGCGGCTGTGCGATTTTGTAGGCGTCGCGTTCACGGAGGAGATGCTGCGGCAAACGTTCACCAATTCCAGCTTCCTCCCGCGCAACCAGCTTCAGGGCTTCGATACGGCCGCGCTCGATCGCTGGCGCCAACACCTGCCGCCCGCGCTGAACCGCTGGTTCACGCTTTGGTGCCGCAAGAGTCTATTGGAGTTTGGCTACAAACTTTAAAGCGAGGCGATGCAAGCGTGAAGCAACCACACCGTGGCCCGATCTTTCTCGCCGGGGCCGATCGTTCCGGCACAACGCTGATGTCAGCCATCCTGTCCTCGCATCCGAATATCGCGCTGGCCCGGCTTGGCTCGAACATGTTCACTTTCTTCTTTGGCAAATACGGCGATCTGCGCCAGCGCGAGAATTTTGAGCGCTGCCTGGCTGCTCTGCTGAAATACAAGCACGTGCAAATTCTCAACCCCGATCCGGCGCGCATCTGCGCGGAGTTTTGGGCGGGCCAGCCGAGTTACGCTCGATTGTTCGCGTTGATCCAGGATCATTTTGCCGAACAGCAGGGCCGGCCGCGCTGGGGCGATAAGACCAGCTATATCGAGCGCTATGCCGATCCCATCTTAGCCGCCGATCCGACGGCGAAGTTCATCCACATGGTGCGCGATCCACGCGACCGCTATACCTCGTCGATCGCCAAATACAAACGCGGGCGGGGCAAGGTGGGCGGCGCGACCGCGCGCTGGTTGTACTCGATCCACCTGGCGCAGCGTAACCTGAAACGTTATCCCGACAACTACCGGATCGTGCGCTATGAAACATTGGTCGCGCAGCCCGAAGCAACCATTCAAGCGGTGTGCGCGTTTCTAGGCGAAGCGTACGACCCGGCCATGCTCACGCTGACCGGCGCAGAACAATTCTTGAAGCGGGGCGGCAACAGCTCGTTCGACAAACACGCGTTGAGCGGGATTTCGACCGCGCCACTCGGGCGTTTCCGAAAAGTCATGTCGAAGGGCGAGCTGGCCTTTATGCAGGCGCATGTCGGGCGGGAGCTGCTGCGACTCGGTTACGAACGAGCGCCTGTGCGCTTTTCGCTCGGTGAGCGGATCGCCTATGGCTTGCGCGATTGGCCGGCTAACTCGGTACGGATGATCGTGTGGCGAACGTTGGAAGCGGTTCAGCACAATTTCCCGGCCCGATTCGGGCGCGTCCCGCTTCACAGCGAAAATGGGGCAGGTGAGGACGGGGACAACTAAGCACACGACCATGAGAATCTGGAGTTGGGGCAGCAGTTCAACTGCTGCCCCAACTTGAGCAGTTGAACTGTTGCCTCGACTTAAATTCATCAAAAGGAACACTCGTTGAGATTGATCTATATCATCGGCCGTTATCCTGAGCTGACCACGACCTTCATCGAGCGCGAGATAAGCATCTTGCGCCGGTTGGGTGGAATCGAGGTGCAGCCGCTCTCGATTCGTTATCCGCTCACACCTAGCGATATCTCGCCTGAGCACGAAAAAATCCGCGCGGAAACGCTCTATCTCGTCCCGCAGCACTGGCGTCACTTCAATTTCTTGCGCTGCCTGGCGGCCAATCTGTACTTCCTGTTCTTGCGCCCGCTCCACTATTTTGGAACGTTGATCTACTTGCTGTCTGGCGCTCATCCGAACCTGAGAACACGCTTCACGACCGTGCTGCACTTCTGGCAAGGCGTCTACGCGGCCTATCTCTTGCGCCGGTCAGACTTCGCTCACCTGCACGCGCACTTCATCGACCGGGCCGTTGTGGTGGCGCTGGTGGTGAGCCGATTGCTCGATAAGTCATATAGCTTGACGGCGCACGCCAACGACATTTACACCAAACGGATTCTCATCCGCGAGAAAATCCTCAACGCCAAATTCGTGGTGACCGTCTCACAGCACAACCAGGCGTATCTGCTGAAGACCACGCCCGGCCTGGCCGCCGACAAGGTTCAGGTGCTGCATCCCTGGGTAGACCCGTCTCGGTTTAGCCGATCCTCGCCTCAGCCGGATCGGAGCTGCCTGCGCATCCTGTCGGTCGGCCGGTTAGTCGAAAAGAAAGGGCATCGGGATTTGATTGAGGCGTGTCATCTGTTGCGCGAGCGAGGCGTTGCGTTCGAGTGCTGCATCGTCGGCAGCGGCCCGCTTCGGCGCGAGTTGGAGCAAGACATCGCTCGCTATAAGTTGCAGCATCAAGTCCGTCTGCTGGGCGGACAACCGGAGCGCGAAGTGTTCCGGCTCCTCGAGGCGTGGGCCAATGTGTTTGTGTTGCCCTGTGTCGTCGCGCCAGACGGCGATCGGGATGGCATACCGGTTTCACTCGCCGAGGCGATGGCGCTGGAGCTGCCCGTCGTCTCCACGGACATTGTCGGCATCCGCGAGCTTGTGCGGCCCGGCACGGGCATTCTGGCGCCGCCGCATGATCCGCCGGCTTTGGCCCAGGCGCTGCAAGACATTCATGCCGCCGGCGCGGCGGCGCGCGCCGAGATGGGGTGTAAGGGCCGGGCGGTGGTGGAAGCTGAGTTCAACTTGCTGAAAGGAACTGCGCACCTGGCCGGTCTGTTTCGGGAAGCTGTTGCCGAGAGGGCGGCTGAACTTGCATAGCGCGTCTCCCGCCGCAACCAAACGGATTGATCCACGAATGAACACGAATGAACACGAATGAACACGAATAAAGCAGTATTCGTGCAGACGAGAGCGCTGCACCCGCCGAAGGCGTGTGTTCGTGTGACACCTGCCCTCCCACTCCGCTACGCTTCGGGGACTATAGTGGCGGGCGGCGCCAGGGTTCGTGGATAAAGAAATCTTCGCAGCCTGTCGGTTCGTGAAGGAGAAGTGAATGTCGGGTTTTGCGTTGATGTTCGATCGGGAACCGGGTCTGGCTGCCGACACGCCGGCTTTCGTCGACTTCCTGGATTCCGTGTCGAGCTACAAGCAGCTGGACAAACCCGATCGGGTTGCCGAAGGCTCGCACTGCCTGGCGGCCAAACTCGACTCGGCTTCGACGCTTCACCACGGCATCACGTTTGATCGGGCGACCGGCGCCTGGCTGTTGGCCGCCGGCACGGTGATCGATCCACTCGCCTTTCATCCCAACGGGGACTTGCACCAACTGCTGACGGACTATCTCGATCACGGCGCCAGGGTTTTCGACCGCCTGGATGGGCACTTTGCACTTGCCATTTACGATCGCCGCGAGCAGACCGTCGTCGTCGTCGCCGACCCGTTCGGCTTCATCTCGATGTTCTACGCGCAAAGCGGAAGCCGGTTCTTCGTTTCGACTTCGGCGCTGGCCATCGCCAAAGCCGCTGGCTCCCAACCCGACGAGCTGGGTATCCGCGAGTTCTTGTTGTATATCGGAGTTTTTGGCGAGCGGACGCTGTGGCAGTCTGTTAAACGAATGTTGCCCGCCACCGTCCTGAAATTAACCCGTAGCGGTGTTCAGCAATCGACGTACTGGTCGTTCAACCTCGAGCCGGCGATCCGGCGCTTGCCGCTGCGCGAGGCGGTTGACTGCGCCATCGATCGTTTAGCGTGCCTGCTGAAGCGCGACCTGGCGCGCGAGGGGAAAGCCTGGTTGAGCCTGACGGGCGGGTTGGATACCCGCATGCTGGCGGCGCTGGCTCATCACAGTGCGCTGCCGTTCAAGAGCTACTGTCACGGTCAACCGGATTCAAGAGACGTCCGGCTGGCGTCGCAGATCAGCCAGGTGATGGGGTGGGAACACGAGTATTTTCCTCTGCCGGAAGACTGGGGCTGTGAACGCGCGCAGTGGTTGGAGCGCACGCTCGGCCAGACCGATGCTCACCTGGACGTGCTGAAGCTGAGCCGCATCATTCGCGAACAGACGCTCAAGGCCCGGCAGTACGACGCTTCGT
The DNA here is from genome assembly GCA_035292585.1 of Anaerolineae bacterium. GTDB lineage: Bacteria > Chloroflexota > Anaerolineae > Fen-1058 > Fen-1058 > DASSFZ01. The sequence continues at coordinate 38,018 of DATDPU010000038.1, forward strand.
GGTGGGGATTTGGAGGCGAGACCTATCGAGGTTATCACTGGAAGCAGGAGTTTCTCAACCTGCGCGCCACCCCCCGGATCGACTACGATCGCTTCATCGGTTATCGGGTCACGCCGACTAGCAGCCTCGTTCTCAAGGATACGGCGCACTGGATCGGAGTGATCCATGCGGAGTTGAAAGCGCAATTGAGCGCGGTGGGTGAACAGCAGCCCGGCTGGCCCAAGACGGTGAAACTCGACCTGATGGGCGAGTGGTTGGAGCATGCCTGGGCGGGCGCGCACATTTCGGCCGCGCTGGGATTGCAGCGAGCCGTTTCCCCGCTTGACTTCAAAGAAGGCGTGACCTGCGTGATCTCGATCCATCCTCGCTGGCGTGTCTTCGATCGATTGTTCAGGCTCATTCTGGAACGCATCGCCCCGGCGCTGGCGAATGCCGAAACAGCGGACGGCGGGCCAGCCTTACCCATGCGCCTGACCAACCTGCACCGATTCGTTCCTTACTGGCTCAGTGTAGCTGAGAAACTGGCCTGGGGCGCGAGTTACCGGCTCACTCGGAAGAGCTTATGGAATAAGCGCGACTCCGGCCCGGCCGGAAAAGCTTATCCGGTAGCGCGGTGGCGCAGGGAGACATTGCGGCAGCTCGAAGCGCAATCGTTGCTGGCGCCGGCCAAAATGCACTCGGCCGGCCTGTATGACTCGAATGCCTTGCAGGCGTTCCTGGCCCGCGCCCAGGCAGACGACTTCAGGGAAGAACCGACGCTGGGTCGAATGATCACGGTAGAAATGGCGCTGCGCTCGGTTGGAGTTTCTCTGTAGATTCACCAATGAATCACTCTGAAAGCCCCTTTTCCAAACTTGGGCTGCGCGCGCTGTTCCTGGTCTGGGGCACACCCGGCCAGGGGCCGCGCAGCCGCGTGATGGCACAGCAGCTAGGGATCGAAAGCTGCTTCGTTCACGTGCGGCTGCCGCGCGGCGCATGGTTCGCCCCGCTCAAATACGTTCTGCAAGCGGCTCGAACGCTGCTCCTGCTATTTCGCCGGCGACCACAGGTCGTGTTCGTTCAAAGCCCGCCCTTGTTTGCCGTGCTGTGCGCCTGCCTATACTGCCTGCTGCTGCGAGCTCACTACATCGTCGACGCGCACAGCGCCGCCTTCGCCGGCCCGTGGTGGACGCTCCCGCCGCGCTGGTTGAAAAGCTGGCTGGCCCGGCGCGCACTCACGACGATCGTGACGAACGATCATCTGAAACAGCGGGTTGAGAGCTTGGGCGGGCGGGCATTGATCGTGCGCGATGTGCCGTTGCGGCTTCACGTCGAGCGAGATTATCCGCTGGACGGCGCGTTCAACATCGCGCTCGTCAACGTTTTTTCTCCGGACGAGCCATTGGCGGAAGCTCTCGCGGCCGTGGCCGATCTGGCCGAGGTTCACCTGTATGTTACCGGCAAGTCGAACGGGAAACACGCCCAGCTCATAGCGAAAGCGCCCGCCAATGTTCGCTTTACCGGTTTCTTGCCGGACGACCAATACTATGGCTTGCTAAACAGTGTCCACGCCGTCATGTGCTTGACGACCCGCAACCACACGATGCAGCGCGGCGCGTGTGAAGCGCTCTCGCTGGGCAAGCCGATCATCACTTCGGACTGGCCGGTGCTGCGCGAGTACTTCTGCAAAGGCACGGTGCACGTGCCGAATACCGGCGCCGGCGTTCGCGCGGGCGTGTTGAAGCTGAGAGAGAGTTATCGTCAGTATCAGAGGGAAATCAGAGACTTACAGTTTATGCAGGGAAGCGAGTGGAGGGAGAAAATGGAGTCGATAATGGAAAGGGTGCAGCAAGTTGTTTGAAGAGTACTCTGTGGCAGGTCATGGCTTCCGTTGCCCGTACTTGCGTTGGAGCGACCACACACTCACGGCGATCGCGCAGTCCGGTTTCCTCTACGCTGGCAGTCAAGCGCTGGCGTGGAATGTGGTCGACGGTTTCGGGACACCGGCCTATCACCACCTGCTCGATTTCTATAGCCCCGTCGCGGCCACTACCTACCCGGCGCTGCCGCGTTGGGATTACGGCCTGCGCTTCTTGGAGAGCTGATCTGGTAATATAATCCCTAAAGAAACCAGGTTTGTTGAAGAAACCTGGTTTCTGAGAATCGTGCAAAATTCAAACTCAAAAAGGAACGTTCCATGACGACGATCAGCATTCTGGGATTGGGCTATGTTGGTTCGGTCTCGGTGGCGTGCCTGGCCGACAACGGCTACGCCATCATCGGCGCCGACGTGAATCCGACCAAAGTCGAGATGATTAGCGCAGGGCGCAGCCCGATCATCGAAGCGGGGCTGGACGAGCTGCTGAAAAAGGGCGTGAACACCGGCCGTATTCGCGCGACGACGGATACGGCTCAGGCGGTTCGCGAGAGCGACGTGACCTTCATCTGCGTCGGCACGCCGAGCAGCGCCAACGGCAGCCTGAACCTCGACTACGTGCGGCGCGTCTGCGAAGAGATCGGCGCGGCGCTGGCCCACAAGCCCGGCTATCACGTCGTCGTGGCGCGCAGCACGCTGCTGCCCGGCAGCGTCGAAGAGGTGGTCATCCCGACCCTGGAGCAAGCTTCCGGCAAACAGGCGGGCCGCGACTTCGGCGTGTGCTTCAATCCCGAATTCCTGCGCGAGGGCAGCTCGATCAAGGACTTCTACGACCCGCCCTATACCGTGATCGGCGGCGACGACGAGCGGGCGACGGCCGTCGTCGCGGAGATCTATTCGGTGTTGAACGCGCCCGTGTGGGTCGTGCCGTTCAAAGTGGCCGAGATGATCAAGTACGCCAACAATGCCTTCCATGCGTTGAAGGTGACCTTCGCCAACGAGATTGGCAATATCTGCAAGCAGCAAGGCATCGACAGCCACCAGGTGATGGAAATCTTCTGTCACGATACCAAGCTGAACCTGTCCCCTTACTATTTGAAGCCCGGCTTCGCGTTTGGCGGCTCGTGCCTGCCTAAAGACGTGCGCGCGCTGCTCTACCACGGCCGGCGCTTCGACGCGCAGCTGCCTGTCCTCGAAGCGATCTTGCCCAGCAATCGCCGGCAGATCGACGTCGCCTATCAAATGATCAAGCAGGTCGACTCCAAACGGATCGGGGTGCTGGGGTTCAGCTTCAAGGCCGGCACCGACGACCTGCGCGAAAGCCCGATGGTCGAGCTGATCGAGTACGTGATCGGCAAGGGCTATCAGGTCAAGGTGTACGATCGCAACGTCTCGCTGGCCAATTTGCAGGGGGCCAACCGCGCCTACATCGAGAAAGAGATTCCGCACATCGCCACCCTCATGGCCGACACGATCGACGCCGTTCTCGCCGACAGCGACATCATCGTGATCGGGAATCGTGCGCCAGAGTTCACGGCCGTCCTGAGCCGGCTGCACGATCGGCACGTGATGATCGATTTGGTGCGCATTGCCCGCGAGGTCGATGGCCTCGGCCCACGTTATCACGGGATTTGCTGGTAGCCTCACGCCGACCCTCAAGTGTTGCCCTCGCGCGGCCCGCGCGGTTGGGCTGTTTTATGTTTTTCTTCGCAGTTGCTCCTCTCTTCAACCAAAGCCGGGCGCGAGGCCCTACACTACGCCCATCCAAATCAATTTCCCAATAAACTCGGCCGAGCCGGAAAACTCGTCAAATTCAGGCTATCAATATCGTCCCTGACGGCCTCCACTAGTCAGATGTACCGTGGAATTGCTGACGAGTGGGTTAGGTAGTGGGGATGAGAATTAGCAGCCACTTACTTACCGGCCTGATTCTGATAACGTTAATTGGCCTTAACGGCTGCGCGCCAACACGCCCTCTCGACCCAACCGCCGCTCCCGAGGCGCGCGCGCTGCCAACCTTGCCGGCGGCAAGCGGCACGCCCCAGGCGCGCAGTACGCCATCGCCCCACCTGCCCGTCCCGCTTCGGCCGGCCGAGCTGCGCGGCGCCTGGGTAGACGACAGCTCGATCTGGACGCGCGCGAAAGTCGACGAGACGCTCCGGCAGGCAGAGGCCGCGCACCTCAATACACTCCTCGTCAACGTCTTCACCAACGGCCACGCTTTATTTGAAACGGACTTAGCGCCGTTATACCCCCGGGTAGAACGTGGCTTCAATCCGCTCGCCTATTTGGTTGACGAGGCGCATCGGCGCAACATCGCCATCCACGCCTGGTTCGTGAATGGGCCGGTGAGCTTCCGAGGCGCTTCGCCTCTCATCGACCGGCAGCCCGAGTGGGCCATCGTCGGGCCGGACGGCAAGCGCTCGGCGTGGCTCAACTTCACCCGGCCGGACGTCCGCCAGTTTTTAAGCGACCTGATGTGGGAGACCGTCGCGCAGTATCACGTCGATGGGCTGCACTTCGACTATACGCGCTACCCCGGCCCGGAGTGGGGCTTTGATACCTACAGCGCCGAAGCGTTCAGCGCAGCCTCCGGCGTCGATCTGGACGAGCTCAAATACACCAGCCTGCCGGCTTACGGCCCATTTAGCGGGCGGCCGCTCGTCCGGCCCACCACGGCCCAGGTGCTGGCGACCTTCTCGAACGGCGTGCCGGCCATCACGCTGAACACGTATGGGCAGGGCGAAACCGTCTTGTTGAATTGGGATGCGACTGAGCGCAAGGTCGGAATCGGGGCTGAGATCATGCAGCGCAGCCTGCGCCGTTTGCTGAACGAAGGCGGGCAGGTTTACCTGTTGCAGGCCGATACTTTCAGCGAGCGCAGCGGGGAGGAGAATTTCGAGCAGGGCCGGGCCTGGCTGAACGATCTCGATTGGCCGCCGCTCATCGTCAACGAGACGGACATCGATTTTCTGCCCTCGACCGCGGCGCTGGTGATCCCGAACGTTCCCGTCATCCCGGATGAGGCCGTGGCGCAGTTGGCGGATTTTGTTCAACGCGGGGGCGGGTTGATCGTCATCAACGGCATCGCCCGTTCGATCCAGCAACCGGCGCTTGAAGCGGTGATCGGCCTGCAGGCGCGCGGCGAACCGTTTAAGGCCGATCTGCTGATGACGGCGAACGGCGCGCATCCTCTGGTCCCGACCAGCCAACGCCCGACCGATGTGGAAACGTACCGCGCGCTCGATGCCCAGTGGAAAGCTTTTCGACAGCAGGGCATCAACGCGCTGGTCGAAGGCGTTTATCGCCGGGTGAAAGCGGAGTATCCGCAGGTCGAAGTCTCCGTGACCGTCACGTCCGATCAGACTGAAGCCACGGAGCGCGTCTTGCAGGATTGGCGAGCCTGGATGGACGGCGGCTACATCGACCTGCTGATCCCCAGGGCCTACGTCGACAATGTTGCGCAGTTGCACGCGGTGATTGAGGTATGGCAACCGGAGATTCAGCGGTATGGGCGAGTCACGTTGGGCCTGATCGCGCTGACGAAGAGCGCGAAGGCACCTAAGCCGCCGGAACAGCTAGTGGAAGAGGTCGAGTTGGCGCGCGCGGCCGGTTCGAGCGGCTTCATGCTGTTTGTGCTAGGCCGCATGAACGCTGAGCAGCTAACGTCGCTTGGCGCGGCGCTCTCCGCTGCTCCAGCGCCGGCTGCCAGCCGGAGTAGCGACTCACCTGCCCCCGGAGCGCAGCGGAGCGGGGTTAGTCGCTGACATCTTTTTCGCGTGATGACTGTCGTAGTACGGCTAGGTCCTTTAGGGGTAAGTAGTATTACAGCGCAAAGTCGGGCTAATTGCCACCATATCTGGCGTGTCCGGCAACGCGAGAGCACCAGATGTGGGCCAGAATGCGGCAACTTTGCGTTGTAATAGTAGGGAGGTACGGATGTACATGCAGATTGTTCGGCGTTTGGACGAGGATGGCTGGAAAGCGTTTGTCGACCACCATCCACGGGGGAATATCTTTCACACGCCTGAAATGCATCAGGTGTTCGCGAAAACCCGAAAGCACCGGCCCGAAGTGTGGGCCGCGCTCAACGATCGGGCTGAGATCGCGGCGCTTATGACGCCGGTGCAGGTGACCCTGATGAACAGCGTATTACGGCGTTTGACGACGCGCTCGGTCGTGTATGGGGGTGCGCTGTGTCACGATGCGCCGGAGGGGCGGGCGGCGTTGCGACAGTTGCTGGAAGCGTATGCTGAACACGCCCAGCGCGAATCGCTCTTCACCGAACTGCGCAACCTGCGTGACGTGAGCGAGCTGCAACCGATTCTGACCGGCGCCGGGTACGCGTATGAAGAGCACCTGAACTACCTGATCGATCTGAACCGGCCGCTCGCGGCGGTGCTGCAAAGCATCGGGCCGAGGACGCGCAAAAAGATCCGCAAGGGACTTCGGGATGGGCGCGTGCGCGTCCGCGAGGTCAGTGATCGGGCTGACTTGGCGCATTGGCACACGACGCTGCAAAAGACTTACGAGAGCGCGCATGTGCCGCTGGCTGATCCCTCGCTGTTCGAAGCCGCATTCGAGGTGCTGTATCCGAAGGGTATGGCCGTATTCCTGCTGGCAGAGATCGCGGGGATCGCGGTTGCCTGCTCGGTGGAGCTGCCCTACAAAGATACGATTTACGGCTGGTACGGCGGCTGCGATCGCGCCTACAGCGAATGCCTGCCGAACGAGCTGCTGATCTGGCACATCCTGGAATGGGGGGCGAGCCACGGCTATCGCGTCTACGACTTCGGAGGCGCGGGTAAACCGGGCGAGACCTACGGCGTGCGTGACTTCAAGGCCAAGTTCGGCGGCGAGCTGGTCTGCTACGGGCGCAACATCTGCAAACACACGCCCGGCTTGCTCAGATTGAGTCAATGGGGTTACTCGGTTTATCGCAAGCTCGTCTGGCCGCCGGCGCGCCCAACGGTACGGACGCAACCCCAGGGCAACTGAGGCGATCATGGAAAACACATTGACCGCTACGCCCAGGGCGCACTGTATGATCGTTCACGCTTATTACCCGCTGGCCGAGACGCGCGTTCAACGCGAGGCGGAAGCCTTGATCGATCGCGGCTACCAGGTGGATGTGATTTGCCTGCGCGGCGCTGACGAAGCAGCCGAGGAAGAGCAGCGGGGCGTGCAAATTTATCGAGTGCCGGTTACGCTGCGCAAAAGCAATCGGCTGTACGTGCAACTCCTCAATTATCTGCACTTCTTCGCGCTGGCGATGCTGCAACTGATGCGCCTGCACCGGCGCCGGCGCTACCGCGCGGTTCAGGTTCATAATCTACCGGATTTCCTGGTGTTCTGCGCCTGGCTGCCGAAGCTGCAAGGCGTTCCTGTCATTCTCGATCTCCACGATCTCATGCCGGAGTTCATCGCCAGCCGCGCCGGACGACCCATGACGCATACGCTGGTGCGCCTGGTGGCATGGCAGGAGCGCCTGGCCTGCCGGTTTGCCGATCAGGTGATCACCGTCACCGAGCTGTGGCGGCAAGCGCTTATCGAGCGCGGGATGCCGGCTCACAAAGTAAGCGTGGTCATGAACGTCGCCGACGACAAAGTGTTCCGGCGCGATCCGGCCCGGCCGCCGGGCAGCCGGAACGGTCGATTTCACCTCTTCTATCATGGATCGCAGACCTATCGCTACGGCCTGGACTTGATTCTGCGGGCGGTCGATCGCCTGCGCGATCAGTTGCCGGGTCTACATGTGACGATTCACGGGAATGGCAGCTACAACGAAGTGCTGGTCAAGCTGGCCGCGCAATTACGCCTGGGCGATCGAGTGCAGTTCAGCAACCAGTTTGTTTCGGTGGACGAGCTGCCGAACCTGATCCGCATCGCCGATGCCGCTATCGTGCCCTATCGCCGCGATGTCTTCACCGACGGCATTCTGCCCACCAAGTTGCTGGAGTACGTCGCGCTGGGCATCCCGGTCATCGCGGCGCGCACGCCGGTGATCGCAACCTATTTTGATGACACGATGGTCGAGTACTTCACGCCGGAACATGTCGACGAGTTGGCCGGCGCGCTGGTCAAGCTGCATCACAACCCGGAGCGCCGGGCGGCGCTGGCGCGCAATGCCCAGGCGTTCAATACACGCTACAACTGGACGCAGATCAGCGCCGAGTACGTCGATTTGATTGAGACTCTGGCGGCCGGAAGAACTCGACGGCTCTACGGCGCGCGTGGGTGAACGGAGGGGACGCTTGTTGGAAATCGGTCAACAGCTATGGGTCGCCGCGCAGCTCCACGCTCCGGCCTGGGTGCAAGATCGACTCTTCCCGTATGTGTACCAGGCCAGAGACGCCTGGCCGCTGCGTCCGCGCCTGGCGGTTCACCGGCTGTACGGCCAGTATCAAGGCGAGCCGTTGATCGTCGATTACGTGGGACTTGAGCACCAGCCTACACTGGCGACTGCCCTGTTCAGCGCAGAGCCGATCGTTCGGGAAATCGATCGGGTTACGCCGAGACAGCTGGCTAGCTGGGCCGATGCTGCGGAGGCGGACCTGGCGATCGTCGCCGGCGGTCAACGCCTGATCCGCAGGTTGCCGCGCCGCAACGCGCTGGTGCTGCCCTTTCTGGTGACTATGACGCTGGACGTGAGCGGGGCCTGGGAAGTCGTAAAGGATCGGATCCATAAAAGCGTGCGCCAGCACGAGTTCCGTTTGATGCGCAAATATGGGTATACGTTCGAGCTGTCGCAACGTGCGGAAGATTTCGAGCTGTTCTACTACGCCATGTACGTGCCCACGGTAGAAATGCGCAAAGGCAGTTTAGCCGCGCCGATGTCTTTTCGAGAAGCGTACCAATACTTCCGACATGGCGCACAGCTGCATTTGATCAAGCAAGATGGCCGGCGCGTAGCTGGCGGGCTGGCCTACCTGCAAGGGAACCAGGTCAGGTTTCGCTTGATGGGCATGTTGAACGCCGACGAGCAACTCATGCACGAAGGCGCTTTGGCCGCGTGTTACTATGCGGTCGTCCGGTGGGCGAACCAGCATGGCTACCCGGCAGTCGTCTTCGGGGAATGCGTGCCCCGCCTGGGCAACGGCGTTTTTCAATATAAGCGCAAGTGGGGCGGCGTAGTAACCTGCTCCGGTAAAGCCTACAAGCAAATCTGGATCGGACTGCGGCGCGATACGCCAGCCATACAAAAGTTCTTGGAGGACAACCCGCTCATCCTCAGCGATGAACAGGGACAGCTGCAAGGTCTGATCGTCACCTCCGATCCCCGCCCGATCGCGCCGGAGACCGAGGCCGTGTGGCGCAAACAATATGCCACACCCGGTCTAAGCGGCGTGCTGATTCGCTCGTTGAGCGACCTGTTCGAAGAAAACACCCGCGCCGGCCGAGCCGCGCCGGCGACTTCACGCTTGATTCAAGTGACGGAGTGATGCAGCGATGAGCGCCGTAGCCGAACTCGTTCACGCTATCTGGATCAAGGCGCAGATCAAAGCGCCGCCCGTCGCGCAGCGCGCGCTCCTCCCGCGCCTGCATGCGATGAAAGAACTGGCCCGCGCCGCGCTGAAGCCCTATGTGCCCGTGTATCAGTTGCAGGGGCCGGGGCAGGCCGGCCCGCTGTTCGTGACCTATATCGGGCTGGAGTTTGCGCGGCCCGTTCTGCAACAACTTCTTTTCGCAGAGCAGCCATCTGTGCAGCCGGTCGGCCGGATTCCGTACTGGCGGCCTGACGCGCTGGCCGAGTTCACCCGGAGCGATCTGGTGATCGTCGCGGCGGCCCGGCGTTGGATTCAGCGGTTGCCGTGGGACGGCGCCATTGTCGCGCCGGAGTATGTGCGCCACGTGCTCGATTTGCAAGGTGACTGGCAGGACGTGCTGCGACGAATGCGGCAGAGCGCCCGTTACGAATTTCGGCTGGCGCAGACGCACGGCTATACCTGTGAAATCAGCCATAACGCTCGGGACTTTCAGATGTTTTACGACGAGATGTACCTGCCGACCATGGCGAACCGTCACGGCGCGCTCTCCGCGCCGACGCCGCGGGGGGAAGCGTATCAATATTTCCGGCACGGTCTGTTGTTCTTCGCCCGGCGCGATGGACGGCGCGTCTGCGGGGGCATCTGTTATCCGGAGCGAGGCGCGCTACATTTTGTGGTAGTGGGTGTGCTCGGCGGCGATCCACAACTGCTGCGAGAACGCGCGGTCGATGCGCTGAACTGCCTGCGTATCGAGTGGGCGCATCAACACGGCTATCGCGCGATCAATTTTCTAGGGACCGGCCCGTACCTGAACCTCGGCCAGTTTCAGTACAAGCGCAAGTGGGGCGGGCGCGTCTTTATCCCGGCCAACCTGCATCGCTCCATCTGGATCAGAATCAACCGCGATACGCCTGCCGTCGCACGCTTTTTGAAGGACAACCCCTTCGTCGTCGTCGACCAGGCGGGAAACCTGGATGGGTTGATCCTGGTGGACGATGGGCGCAACGTGACGGCGCAGGATCGGGCGGAGTGGATCAAGCGCTATGCGACGCCCGGCCTGCGCAGCCTGGTAGTTCGCAGCGTTCGCGATCTGGTTGGAGGTTCGGCTGGGGCATCGGGCCGAGAGCTGAGTATCCCGTTGGCGGGGAGCGCCGACCTAGAGCATCGATCATGATTCCCAAATCGCGCCCGTACCTCGGCGTTCGCGAGCTGCTCGCCCTACTCGACTGGCGCGCCGATCGCCGCCAGTTTGAAGCGGCTGTCGCCGCGCTGGCCGGCGCGCGTTTCGGCCTGGCGTTCGGCTTCGCGCACGCGGCCTTTTACGCGCTGTTGAAAACGCTGAACCTGAAGCAGGCGGAGATCATCCTGCCGGCTTACACCTGCGACATCATGGCGGACGTGATTCTTCGCACGGACAACATTCCCGTTTTCGTCGACATCGATCTGGCCGACTTCAACATGGACCTGGCGGCCCTGAAGAAGGCGATCACCTCCCGGACCCGAGTCGTCGTCGCCACGCACATGTTCGGCTATCCGATGGACGTGCGCGCTCTCCGGCAGGTCGTGGACAGCGATCGCATCTTGATCGTCGAGGACTCGGCGCTGCGCCTGTCCAGCTCCGCCCGGTTGTGCGGCGATGTGGGCCTGTTCAGTTTCGGGCCGGGCAAGCCGGTGTTCACGATCCGGGGCGGCGTATGCGTGACGAACGACCCAAATCTGTACGAGCAGCTGCGGCAGTATCGCGCGGCGCAGATGAAGCGCGTACCGCCGAAGGAATGGGCTAAACGCTGGGCGCGTTTGATGGTGACTTGCCTCTCGCAAAGCGATGCGGGCTACGGCCTGGCGCTGCGCCTCGGATTAGCCGATGGCAGCTTCGAGCGTTCCGCAACCGCGATGTCGGACAGCTCGACCACGGCTTACGCCGATTTTCAAGCGCGCCTGGGGCTGGCGCTGCTGCGCAAAGCCGATGCGCTCGTCGCCAGGCGGCGCATGCTTGCCGACCTGTATCGGCGGGAGCTGAACTATCTGCACGGCTTCGTCCCGGCCCCGCTGGTTGAAGGCGCGGACTACTCGTACTATTCGGCCCGCATTCGACATCGCGATGACTTGCGCGTTAGCCAGCGGATGTATGAACGGGGCATCCAGACCGGCCGCACGTTTGACTATGCCGTTCCGAATTTCGCCAGGTATCGGCCTTACCTGCGCGCCGGGTTCCCGCGAGCGGAACAGGCCGCGCTAGAGGTGGTCAACCTCCCGATTCACGCCAACCTAACCGAAGCGCGGGCACGTTTCATCGCCAACCAGTTACGCGAAATACTGCTGGAGAATGGCCGTGAATCGGTTTCCAGAGCGAATGCCAGTCGCGTTGAGGGAACAACAGGCATCTTCGACGAGACGCGCGCTGGGGGCCATCCACACTGGGAAGCGAATGGACGCAGCCGGACAGGAGTGCTTAGTTTTCCAACGGTCTTTCAGAGGATCCGGAAAAGCGGTAGCGCATCGAGGACGATGGATATGGACGAAATATCGGTGTTGATTCCCGATGGCGAGAACGAGCACGTGCTATGGGTGGCGCGCAGCCTGGCCAATTCCGGGCGCGTGCGCTTGCACGTCCTGTCCAACAAACGCTGGACGCCGGTGCGTTTGTCGCGCCACTGCGCGTATGAGTTCAGGCCGATCGGAACGGACTACGCAGCGCGCGTGGCGGCCTTGAGCGACATGACCCACCGCGAGCACATCGATGTGATTCTACCGGTATCCGAGGAAGGCGTGTTATTTGCGGCGGCGAAACGCGACGCGCTGTCCGGCCTGGCCGCGCTGCCGCCGATTCCCACGTTGGAAGCGTTAAACATTGCCCGGAACAAGTGGCAGCTCAACCAGTTCGCCAGCCAGCACAGCCTGCCTGTTCCTGAAGCGCTCGCGGTAACGCTGGATGCAGAGTTTGACCGCCGGTTATCGGAGCTGGAGTACCCGGTGCTGCTCAAGCCTGCGGCCTTGACCGATGGGCAGGGCATTCGACGTTTTGAAATGCCGTCCGAGCTGCGGGCTTTCCTGGCGGATCAAGACGAACAACGCTTCAAGGATAACTACCTTGTCCAGACATTCGTGCCCGGCTCGGACGTGGGGTTGAGCGTGCTGTGCCGCGCAGGGGAGGTATTGGCTTACACGATTCAACGCGGCCTCATCAGCGCCGCGCATCGCTTCGGCCCGCTCACGGCGATGGAGTTCATCCCTCAAGCGGATGTCCTGGAGATCGGGCACAAGTTGCTAGCGGCCTTGCGTTGGAGCGGGGTGGCCCACATCGATTTCCGGTTGGATAACCGCGATGGTCGGGCGAAGATCATCGAGATGAACGCGCGGTACTGGGGCAGCCTGCTCGGCTCGCTGGTCGCCGGCGTCAACTTCCCATATCGGGCCTGCCTGACCGCGCTGGGCTTGCCCGGTTCGACGCCCGAATATCAACACAGCCGGTTCACTTACTCGACTACGGCGATCAAAGAATGCTTGCGGCGGCTGCGAGGAAAAAGCTTGTTGAACGGTCTGGCTTTTCACGAAACCGGCTTGAGATTTTTCGTCGCCGATCCTTTTCCTGAACTGGTCAAAAAACTTCAGGACTGGGGTCGTCTGCAAAGTTGAGCCAAAGCGCTCACGCGCTGGTGAAGGAGGAGTGCGATGAACACATTCGTGCGCCGACAGGCAATCCGACTGTATGAAGCGGCAACCGGCCGCCAGTTCTTGAAGCGCCTGGCCGAGCTGAACCGGACGCAGTGGCTGAGCCGCGAAGAGCTCTTGAAGTTGCAGCGTGACAAGCTCTACCGGCTGCTGGCGTATGCCTACGAAAATGTTCCTTACTATCGCCGCGTGTTCGATCAAGTGGGGTTCCACCCGGCGGAAGTCTTGCATGACTTGTCGTGCATGCGCAAAATCCCGATTTTGACCAAGCCGATTATCCGCCAAAACTTTGAGGAGTTGCGGACGACCGCGCCGCGCCGCCGGGCGCAGTTGAGCACGCTGACTACCGGCGGTTCGACGGGCCAGCCGCTGGTCTTTATGCAAGACAGCAACTTTCGGGATCACGTCACCGCCGACCTGCATCGTCACCTGGGTTGGGCCGGCTGGCAGATCGGAAAAGTCCACGCCTACATTTGGGGGGCCAACTTCGAAGTCAAATCCTCTCAGGCGTTCCGCACGCGGCTGATGGACTGGGCGCTCAATCGCTTTGTCACTAACGCCTACGTGCTCTCGGAAGAGAGCATGAGCGCGTTCGCCGCCGAAGTGAGGCGTCGCCGTCCCCGCATCATCTTCTGTTATCCTTCCAGTCTGCATCGGTTTGCCGAGTTTGTCCACGCGCAGGGCTACGCCGATATCCAATTCGACGCCATGTTTTCCTCCGCTGAAGTGCTGTATCCCGCGCAGCGCGCGTTCATCGAAGAGGTCTTCGGCGGAAGAATGTTCAACCGGTACGCCACCCGCGAGCTGGCCTGCCTGAGCTGCGAATGCGAAGGGCATACCGGCCTGCACGCCAGCATCGAAAACGTGTACATCGAGATCCTGCAGGGCGGCGAACCGGCCCCGGCGGGCGAACCAGGCGACGTCATCGTGACCAACCTCAACAACTATGGCATGCCGTTCATTCGCTACAACGTGGGCGATGTGGCTGCCTGGAGCCGGATCGATTCATGCGCATGCGGGCGCGCGTTGCCGCTGATGAACCTGGTGCAGGGTCGGCGCATCGACATGTTCAAGACGAAGGATGGGCGCGCGGTGTGGGGCGGCTTCGCCAGCCCGCTGTTTGGGATGCGGGGCGTGGATCAGTTCCAACTCGTGCAAAAATCCCTGGATCGCGTGGTGGCCCGCATCGTCAAAGACGGCGAGCTCGATCACACCGGGTTAGCGAAGATCGAGCGCACCGTCAAGATCGCGTTGGGCGACGATGTCCAGGTCGAGTTCGAGTTCCCGGAAAAAATCGGCGTGTACGACTCGGGCAAGTATCGATATGCGATCTCGGAGCTGGACCACAAATAACCGCTCCGTTTCGCTTCAGGGGCTGCGTCCAGTAACCGCGTTACGAAACCACGCCAGGTTGTTTCACCGCCGAGACGCCGAGGACGCTGAGTTTTCTATAAATTCCTGCGCGGTGAGATCTGCATGTTGCAGCCGCAGTTGTACTGCGGCAGATGAGGCGGCGGCAGTGCAACTGCCGCGCCAACTGCGAGGACGCTGAGTTTTCTATAAATTCCTGCGCGCTGAGATCTGCATGTTGCAGCCGCAGTT
>DATDPU010000039.1:0-85056 GCA_035292585.1 Anaerolineae bacterium
CCGTCCTTATAGCTGACAATGAAAGGCGGCGGCTGGCACTGCCGTCCGCCGCAGTGCTGGCCGCCGCCCGCCCTCCTAAACTGCAAATGAGGGCGGCGGTCATGCGGCGGGAACTACGCAACTTCAGATTGTTGAAGCACTAGTGCTCGGCCACAGTGATTTTGATGGGCGTAGCGTAGGGCCTCGTGCCCGCCGAAGGCGCCCACAACCCCACACGGGGGCGCAAGCAGGGGCTAAGCTACCCGTCATTTTCCCTGTGGTAGGGAACTAGTACATGTGGGCGTAATTGTAGCAATGGTTTGTCATTCCGAGCCGCGCCCTTTGCGGCGAGGAATCCGAAGTTCGGGCGGCAGTTGGACTGCCGTCCACTCCCCGCCGTACAACTGCGGGGAGAACTAGCGGGGCCAATTGCGACGGGGCGGACTATGCAGAGAACTGCGGCTTGCCCCATCCGATGCTATGAAACAGGGTAGGAGTGCTATAATCTTTCATGAATTTTGCACTCTCCACAAGGAGCCACGATGGCTGACTTTGAACTGCTCAAGGATTTGATCGCGCCGAACCAAACCAAGATCGTCCTGCTCGTCATGGATGGGCTGGGCGGTATCCCGCGCGAACCGAACGGGCCGACGGAACTCGAATTCGCGAAGACGCCCAACCTCGATCGCTTGGCAACCGAGGGCAGCCTGGGCCTGATTGTCCCGGTGCGGGCCGGCATCACACCCGGCTCAGGCCCGGCTCACCTGGCGCTCTTCGGTTACGATGCCGTCGAACACCAGATTGGGCGCGGCGTGCTCGAATCGCTCGGCATCGGCTTCGACTTGCAGCCCGACGATGTGGCGGCGCGCGGCAACTTCTGCACCGTCGATGAGGCCGGCAATATCATCGATCGCCGCGCGGGGCGCATCCCCACGGCAAAGTGTGTGGAGTTATGCAACAAGCTCCGGCCGATCGCGCTCCCCGGCGTCGAGGTGTTTGTCGAGCCGGTGAAGGATTATCGCTTCTGCTTGATTCTGCGCGGGCCGGGACTTGATCCGCGCGTCGAGGATACCGATCCGCAGCGCAAAGCCCCGCCGCTGCCTGCTCGCGCAGTTGTGCCCGAAGCGCAACCTACGGCCGATTTGTTTAACCAGTGGATCGCGAAGGCGCGTGAGGTTCTGAAGAATGAGCATCCGGCGAACATGCTCACGTTGCGGGGCATTGCCTCCGATCCGGGGCTGCCCCGTTTTCCCGATGTATACGGCTTGCGTTCGGCCTGCGTCGCCGTGTACCCGATGTACAAGGGGGTGTCACGGTTGGTCGGGATGGACGTGATCGAGTTCGACGGCGAGACGCCGGCCGATGAGTTCGCCGCCGTGAAATCGTTCTGGGACACGTACGATTTCTTCTTCGTCCACGTCAAGCCGACGGACAGCCGGGGCGAGGATGGCGACTTCGAGGCCAAGGCCAAAGTGATCGAGTCGGTCGATGCGGCGCTGCCGGCGCTGCTCGATCTGAAGCCCGCCGTGCTGATGGTGACCGGCGACCATGCCACGCCGAGTGTGTTGAAGACGCACTCCTGGCATCCGGTGCCGACGCTGGTGTGGGCGCCCGGCGCAACCCGGCGCGATCCGGGTCAGGCGTTTGGCGAAACTGAATGCCTGAAGGGGGCGCTGGGCATCTTCCCCGCGACGGATTTGATGCCGCTGGCGCTGGCGCACGCGAAACGCTTGCAGAAGTTCGGGGCGTAGATTATCCACGAATCTACACGAACGAACACGAATAAAAAGGCATCGCTCCTGTATTGCACACGTGCGCCGTAGCATAGGGCCTCGCGCCCGATGCCCGCCCACGAGGGGCTCAGCTCCCATCCATTTGAAGCTGCGGACGGCAGCCGCATACGTTTTCCGATCGGTTCTTAGCGCACCATCCTCAGCCACCACCACGTTCCGGCCAGCAGCACCAACGCCTGTACGACCGTCGCCGCGCCGATCAAGATCGCGATATCGCTCCAGAATTTGACGGGATACAGCCGGATCAGCGTATCGGTGAACTGAAACAGCCAGGTCTCGCCCTCGAAGAAGATGCGGTGAAACTGGACGAAGAAGGTGTCGAAGTTGATCAGGATGTACGCGATCAGTCCGGCGGCGATGACGAGCGTGAGCAGCGACCCCCATTGCAGCGCGCGCGGGATGATCGCGCGCGTCTCCTCCGCGCGGCCTAGCACGATCGCCAGCGCGATGAGGGCGACCAGCGTAAACAGGTGCAGCGGGTAAATCTGCCCGATCAAGACGCGCACGTCTGCCATGTGCCCCAGCTCGCGCGCGTTGAAAGCCTCGCTCCCATCGGGCAGGCGCGCCTGGCGCAGCAGCTCGATCCCTTCGCCGTACTGCGGCAGCACGGAGTGCAGCCCGGTGAGGGCGAGCTCGGTTCGCTGCTCCTGATTCAACCCGTAAGCATCGGGCGGGAAGTCGGGCCGGGCGTACTCGAAGTGGATGTACCAGTCGTTCGCCAATACGCGGATCGCGTTGACGACGAGAATGGCGGGGACGAAAATCGCAATCGCGATCGAAAGTAATGTGATAAGCACTTGACGCATAAGCCCCTTTGATGAGTGAACAGTGAACAGTGAACAGTGAACAGTGAACAGTGAACAGTGATTGGTGATTACGGCAACGTGATTTCTCCTCGTGCGATTCCCAACAGGTAATTTACCACTATCGAATTCGTTAGCTGCTCGACCGGCGCGCGATCGTCGGTGAAGATAACTTCGCCAGGCGACGCCTCGCGCAGGCTGAGCAGCGCGCGTTCCGCCGCGTTGCGCACCAGCGGATGCGTCATCGCATCGAGGTTGGCCCGCAGGTTATCCGGCGCGGTCGGCTGCACGGTGGCGTAAACGATCGTGTTGAAGGTGTTCGGCACGTCGGCGCGATGCACGGAGGCGAAGACTTGTCCTAGCGTCGCCGCCAGCGCATCGACCAGACGATCATCATCGCCGGCATGGCCGGCATTGATGGCGACGACGCCTGCATCGGTGAGACGCTCGCGCACTTGCTGGAAGAACTCGACCGTCGTCAGATGCCAGGGGATGTAGGGTAGGCGGTAAGCGTCGATGCCGATCACGTCGTAGCGATAGGGTGAGCGCTTGAGCGCATAGCGCCCATCGGCGATCAACACGTTCAGGTTCGCCAGATTCATATCGAAATAGTCGCGGCCGGCCTGCACGATGCGCGGATCGATCTCGATGCCATCGATCGGGATCGGGCCGAAAGCGGCCGTGTACTGCCGCGCGATCGTCCCGGCGGCCAGCCCGATGATCGCCACGCGCTGCAATCGATCGGCGGTCGGCGGCAAGTTGAAATACGGCGCGAGTGTGAAGAAATCCCAGGTGCCGCCGGTGTCGAGGCGCGTCGGATTGTAAACCGAGTGCACGCCTTGTCCCTCGTTGAGCAGCAGGAAAGTCGTCTCGCCGCGCTGCACGACTTGAATGTAGTTGTACGCTGATTCGGTTTGGAAGAGGGCGCCGGGCGTGGACTTGATATCGGGCCGGACGAAGACGGCCAGCCCGATGATCGCCGCCGGCATCCACGCGTAGCGCAGTGCGCGCCGCCGCAGACCGATCAGCCCGATCGACAGCAACACCAGCGACAGCGCTACGAAGGTGTTGCGCGTGCCAATGGTTGGGATCAGCACGAGCACCGGCAAGAATGTGCCGAAGAAGCTGCCCAGGGTCGAGATGGCGTATACCCGGCCCGATACGTTGCCCGCGCGAGCGACATCATCTACTGCCAGCCGGATCGCAAACGGCGAGACGCAGCCTAACAACGTGATCGGTGCGCTGAACAAGACCAGTGCGGCGACGAATGAGCCGATCAACAGCGCGGCGTTGAAGTCGGCAAAGCCGATCGAGGCGAGCGAGAGGATCGGATGGGCGACGAAAGGGACGAGGCCGATCAAGAACGCGGCCCAGGCGATGATGCGATACAGCACGTCGGGGCGCGGCGCGCGATCGGCCCAACGCCCGCCGAGCGTGTAGCCCGCGCTCAAGTACAACAAGATCAGGCCGATGAGCACGGCCCAGATCAGGTTGCTGGTCCCGAAGTACGGCTCGATCAGTCGGGAGGCGGACAGCTCCACCGCGAGCGTGACCAAGCCGCTGACGAAGACGGTAAGGTACAGATAGCGTCGGTTCATGAGATTCTTGGACGCGGATTACGCGGATAAACACTGAGAAATAGAAATCGCAGTTGGCGCGGCAGTTGCACTGCCGCCGCCTCATCTGCCGCACAACCCTCTTCGCTACGCTCGTGGGCAGGCCGCCGCCCTTCTTTATGAAGGGCATGTAGGGCGGCGGCTGAACTGCGGCAGCAACATGCAACTGCGTAAGTCCTGTGAGAAATAGAAATCTGTGTTAATCAGTGTTTGTCCGCGTCCCCAATCTTTATGGCAGGCCGGTCACCTGGATGTCACGCGGGTGCTCCACGCTGAAGTCGAAGCGCACGAACTGTTTAGCGCCCGGCGCCAGCGTCACCCGCCAGGTGAGCTCGTTCATTTCGCTGTGCCCGGCCGGTTTGGGATCGGCCGATTCCAGTTTGATCTTGATCGATTCGTGGCGCGACACCGGCAGCTGGTCGTGCAGCTCCAGGGCGATCTGGTCCGGGCGCAAGTTGCGCAGTTCGATTTCGTAACCGTAATGCAGCTTGCGTTTGTCCTGCAACAGTTTCTTGTCCACCTCGCGCGCTTTCAGCTCGCGCTTGACGTACACCCGATCGTCCACGCCCAGATACAGTTCAAATTCCTCGCCCGGCGCGATCAGCTTGAGCGGGGTATTGCCGATAAAATCGCCTTCGACGAACAACGCCGCTTTGCCCGGCAGCAGCACCCGATCGGCGGCGTTGGTCACTTTGGCGCGGCGATAGGCAAACTCGGCCAGCTTCGGCACGCTGACGTAGTCGAACTGCGCGTCAAGCCGCGCCGTAGCGACGGTGACTTTGTGCGGCTCGCCGTCTGCCGGAATGCCGGCCGTCTGCGGCAATCGAAAGGTGACCGACGCGCCGGCGCTTTCCACGCTGGCGGTCACGGCTTCCATCTCGACGGGTTCAGGCGCGGGCGCGGCCATCTCGGCCTCTCTCAACATCGTCGGTGCGACGGCGGCCGCCAGCCGGGCGCGGGGCGCAGCTTGCGGCAGCGGTCGGGGGGGTTCCGGCTGAAAGACGTTGACGTACCACGGCTTGAGCTCGGGCCGCACCGAGGCCAGCGCCGGTCGCGCCGTCGATAACAGCAGCGTCACGTTTTCCCAGTCTTCGCCGGTTCGCTGCGTGATCTGCCCCAGGTAGGTCAGCTCAAGCGCGCCGTCGCTCAGGCGTACATCGTAGAGCGGCTGCCAGCCGGCGTTGGCGACGACGTAGACTAGGTCGACGGTCAACTCGCCGGCCGTCGTCGCCTCGACCTCGATCGTCGCCGTGTAACGTTCACGTCCCCGGCTGCCTCGCAGCGCTTCGAGATCGTTGCGCAGCTTCTCCAGCTGCTTGGCCAGCGCGCGGCGTTGAAGGTTGACCTGGCGAATGCCCTCTTGCGTGCGCGCGAGCTCTTGCGCGACGAAGTTCATCAGCGCGCTGCCCTGCCCGATATCCGTGCGCGCGAACGCCACCCCGCGCGCCAGATGCTCGCCGGCTTTTTCTGCTACCGTGCGAGCGTAAAGTTCCTGCACGGCGAACGCTTCGGCCTGGTCGGCCAGCAGCTTGTCCGCATCTTCCACGGCCTGGAGCTGGTCTTCCAGTTCTTTGATCCGCGCCGTGGGCGTATCGGCATAGAAAGTCTTCCGCGCGTCGACGCCGAGCAGGCGCGCGATACCGCCCGGTGCGCCGGGCGTAAATTTGCCCCCGGCGCGGATCGAGGCGGTATCGAGCGCGAGCGGCAACTCGGCGATGCTCAAGGGATGCAGCCCTGGCTCCAACGCGACGGCGCCGCGTCGCGTGATGCGGGCGCGATCGGGATATACGGTCACTTCGGCGATGTGCGTGCGCAGGTCGGGCATGGGCCATTCTCCCGTGGAAGATGGGCGGCAGAGTCAATTATAACTGATGTTGTCAGGATGACAGCTGTTTTTAGAGCGCATTCCAAGTAGCTCGATGCAGCCTGTCCGTCAACGCTTGACCGTGTTCAGCAGCGCTGCTATAGTCGAACGAATTTTACTTACCAAGACACTCTCATGACCACACATCTTCGTCGCAATGCCGTAGCCATCCTCCTTGACTTCGCCGGGTTCGGTACCGCGCTCGGCTTCATGGGTTATAACACGCTGCTGCCGCTGTTGGCCTTCACGCTCACGCAAAACGAGGCGCTGGTCGGCCTGGTCGGAACGCTGTGGACGGGCATGTGGCTGCTGCCGCAAATGGCCGCCGGTCGCTGGATGTCGCGCCGGCCGCGCAAGAAGCCCGTCTTGATTGGCGGGGCGCTTCTCTCGCGCCTCGCGTTCGGTCTGCTGGTGGTGATGCTCGCGGCGGGACGCGCACTCGATCCATTCACCGCGTTTGCCGGGGTGGTGATCCTGATCGCGCTGTTTCGCGGCCTCGACGCCGTGGCCGCCGTCGCCTGGTTCGACGTGGTGAGCAAGGTGCTCCCCACGACGGTGCGGGGGCGCATCTTTGGATTGGGGCAGGCGCTGGCCAACGTGCTGCGCTTCGGCGCCTCGCTCGTCGTCACGGCGGCCATTGCCGGCGGGCTGAAATATCCCGATTCCTTCATAACGCTCTACGGGTTCGCCGCCCTGTCTTTGGGCCTCTCGTTCTTCGCGTTGCTCTTCCTGCGCGAACCGATCGAGGATAACTCTAAACCGCTGGCCGGCCAATTGAGCTTCCTGGCGCACACCTTGCACGTGCTGCGCACCGATCCACGCTTTCGGCAGATGACGATTGCGCGTTTACTGGTGGGGTTGTTCGAGTTGGCGGGGCCGCAATACGTCGTTCACGCGACCAAAGAACTCGGCCTGGCCGATTCGATCATCGGCCTGTTCCTCGCCGCGCAGACCGTCGGCGGCGTGCTGGCGAGTATCGCGCTGGGCGGCTTGAGCGGTCGCAAGGGGGCGGCCTCGGTGATCCGCGTCGGCACGATTTTGGCGGCGAGCGTGCCGCTGCTCGCGCTGCTGCTGCATCTGCTCGGACACAACCAGCCGGGACCGGCGGCAGTGGGCTATGTACTGCTGTACGGGTTGAGCGGCGCGCTGGATGCGTCGTATATGCTAGGTTACCTGGACTACACGATGGCGATTGCGCCGCCCGGCGAGCGGGCCACCTACACCGGGCTGGCGAACACGATTGGCGGGCTGGTCGTCGTCGCGCCGACGATCGGCGGCGTCATTTTGCGATTCACTTCGTATCCTGTCCTCTTCGCGTGCGCGGCGGTGGGTGCAGGGCTGGGGCTGCTGGCTGCGCTGCGCTTGCCGGCCGCCTGGAGCGCGGCCGAGCCAGCCGTAAGTGAAACTGTCGGCGTTGAGACCGCGCAAGCATGAACCGGTCGATTTGGATCGGGGCGATCGTTCTGCTCATAATCGGCGCGGCGGCCAGTGTGGCGGCCTGGCCCTGGATCGAGGCGCGGGTCGATGTGCTGCTCGATCGCGATCGGGTGCTGAACTGGTTGAGCAGTTTCGGCGCGTGGGCGCCGCTGTTCTTCATCCTGCTCAGCTTCATTCAAGTGGTGCTCGCGCCGATCCCGGGGCAGTTCATCGGCGTGGCGGGCGGCTACTTATTCGGGGCGTGGGCCGGTTTGCTGTACGGCTTCGTCGGCGCGACGCTGGGCGCCGGGGCCGCGATGTGGCTGGGCCGTCGCCTGGGTCGCCCCTGCCTGCTGCGGCTGTTCGGTGAAGCGGCGCTGGCGCGCTTCGATCGATTCGCAGATCGGCGCGGCCCGCTGTTCTTTTTCCTCGTCTTTCTCTTCCCCTTCGTTCCCGACGATCTGGCCTGCTACGCGATCGGACTGAGCCGGCTGCCGATCGTGCCGATGCTGATCATGGCCTCGATTGTGCGCCTGCCGTCCGGCGTGGTCTCGGTGTTGATCGGCGAGAATGTGGTGAGGTTGTCGCCGGAGCTGCTGGCCGGCCTGGTCGTGGGCGTGAGCGTGCTGGCGCTGCTGATTGGGAGGTACCAAGCGCGTATCGAGGCGCGGCTGATGCGGTGGATCGCGCGGTTGTCTGCGCACACTGATCACTGTTGACTGTGGACTGTTCACTGTTCGGTAAGTCGGTAAACAGTCCACCGTAATCGGTAAACAGTAATCAGTTATTCCATCCACCGGATCGGCCGCAGCTGCGCGCGCTCGAACAACTCGACCCAGTTCGCGCCGCGCTTGATGAGGAGCGGCGCGATGCCCGCGAGCTCCAACTCGGCGATGACATACGGCGCGCCCGGATCGCCGCCAAAGCTGCCGGGGTCGATCAGGATCGCTACCACGCGCAGCCCGCTGCTGGCCAGGTGGCGCGCGGTGCGGGCCCAACGCGGGTTCACCGACGAGGTGATGATGATCACGGTCGAGCCGCGCGCCAACCCGGTCGTCTCGCGGTACAGCAGCTCGTGCAGCGGCATGCTGCCTTCGGCGCGCAATACCGAGAGCGTCTCCAGAATCTTCATCATCTGCCGCTCGCCGCGATCGGGTTGCACGATCTCCCAACGTTGCCCGGCGGCGACCAGACCCAAGGCTTGATCGGTGCGCAGGAAATACTGGGCGACGGAAGCGGCGACCGATACGCAGTACTCCTCGGTGCTGGCCGGCAAATCGAACTTGGGCGGACGCCGCCCGCCAGCCTGCTCGACGATCTGGCTGGGATCGAGATGCCGCTCGCCGAAGTGAATGTAAGCCTGCATATCCAAGAAGATCCATACATCCGACATCGGGTCGAGCTCGAACTCTTTGACGAGCAGCCGGTTCTTGCGCGCGGTCGAGGGCCAGTGGATGCGATTGAAGCTATCGCCGGGGTAATACTCGCGGATGCCGGCCGCGTTCGCCGTGATCTGATGCGTGCGGCGGCGCAGCGCATCGCCGCCGGGGAGCGTGCCTAGCGGCATGGGGAACGAGCGCAGCGTGAACGTCGCCGGATACACGACCACATTCGTCGTGTGGCTGAGCGGGCGGCGGATCGTGAACAGGCCAAACGGATCGCTGCTGACAAGGGTGATCGGGCCGAGCCGATAACGTCCGCGCTCCAGACAATAGGTGCGCACCGACCAGGCATATTCCGTGTTGGGCGGGATGTTGTTGGCGACGTGGCTGGCCCGGTGGCCGGGCAGATCGGAACCGTCGAGCACTTCCAGCCACAGTTTAAGGAGTGGCCCGGTATTCCGCAGGCGGAACGCTTCCTCGATCGGCCGGCCGACCTGCGCGCGGCGCGAGCGCGTCTGGCGCGTGAGGCGCAGCCAGTTGACGCCCGACCACGCCCACAAGTACGACAGCAGAATCACCGCCACGAGCAGGAAGAAGACGTTATAGAACATCGTCCGGCCGGTCGCCAGGCCGGCGATCAACATGCCGATGCTGAGGAGGATAACAGCGCGTAGACGAGTCATGTATGTTAGGAGGTTGGTGGATTGGTAATTGGCAGATTGGTGGATTGGTAAGTGGTAAAGGAATGATTGACCACTCCGTTACCATCTACCAATTTACCTATCACCGAACTATCGGACTGCCTTCACCATGCCGCCCGGCACCGGCACGCTGTTGAGCATTTCGCGCAGCAGCCCCTCGGCGGTGACGTCTTTGATGCGCGCCGACGGACTGACGATCATCCGGTGAGCGAGAGCGAAGGGCGCCAGGTATTTCACGTCGTCGGGAATGACGTAGTCGCGACCGTCTAGCGCCGCGCGCGCCTGCGCGCCCCGATACAGCGTCAGCGAGCCACGCGGGCTGGCGCCCAGGTAAATGTCGTCGTGCCGGCGCGTCTGGCCGACCAGCTCGACGATATAACCCTTAATCAAATCATCGACGTAGACTTCGCGCACGTCGGCTTGTGCGGCGAGCAGCTCATCCACATCCACCACCTGGTCGAGGGTCTCCAGCGGGTGTTGCCGGCGTTGATCGTCCAGGATGGCGATCTCATTTTTAGCGTCGGGGTAACCGATGTGGATGCGCAGCAGGAAACGATCGCGCTGCGCTTCGGGCAGCGGGAACGTGCCTTCGTATTCGATCGGGTTCTGGGTGGCGACGACCATAAAGGGCGGGCCGAGCCGGTGCGTTTCGCCATCGACGGTCACCTGCCGTTCCTCCATCGCTTCCAACAGCGCCGATTGCGTTTTGGGCGTGGCGCGATTGATCTCGTCGGCCAGGACGATCTGCGCCATGAGCGGGCCGGGCTGGAACACGAACTCGCGCGTGCGTTGATCGAAGATGCGGACGCCGGTCACATCGCTGGGCAGCATGTCGGGGGTGAACTGGATGCGCCGGAAGATGCAGCCGATCGATTTGGCGATCGCTTTCGCCAGCATGGTCTTGCCCACGCCGGGCACGTCTTCGATCAACAAGTGCCCCTGGCACAGTAACCCGACGGCGGTCAGCACCACCGTATCGTGTTTGCCGATGATGACCTTCTCGATGTTGTCGACCAGTTTCTGGCCGACAGCCTGAACCGTGTTCATACACATCTCCTTGTCGATTTGGCGCTGCGTAGTATACACTGGAGTTGACGGAATGGTTCAATACTCGTAAGGGGATACAGAGCAATCGCAGCGAATATGTCAATGCCTGATTCACGATAATCAGGCGCGGTTGCTCTAGGCCCGCGTCTCGCGGGCCGCGCGAAGCTGCGGGGTTGGGACGGCACAACCCTCTTCGCTGCGCTCGTGGGCAGGCCGCCGCCCGTCCTTATAGCTGGCAATGAAAGGCGGCGGCTGGCACTGCCGTCCGCCGCAGGCCCACGGGGCGGCTTCGCACTGCGACTGCGGCAGGAACTATGCAACTTCAAGTTGTCGAAGTACCAGGCCCGCGTCTCGCGGGCCGCGCGAAGCGGACGAGGAGCCATTATGCCTGTATTTGCGTTGGGCGAAGATTTAGATGCGCTTGCCCTTGCCGGTTGGATCGGGCGTGCACTTTCCAATTTGCCTATGCTATAATAGCAAACGATTCTATGCCGCACCTGTCAATCGATCGTCTTCAGCTCAACTATCAGTCTGTGGGTGAAGGCCCGGCCGTGCTGTTGGTTCATGGTTGGGCGTCCTCCTGGCGGATGTGGGCGCGCAGCATGAGCCGGCTGGCGCAGGCCGGTTATCAGGCTTGGGCGGTCGATTTGATCGGGTTTGGCGAGTCGGACAAGCCGGTTGACGGCTGGTACACGCTGGAACGATTCACCCAGGTACTGGCCGAGTTCTGCGATCGAATGGAGCTGGTGCGCCCGGCGGTGGTCGGCCACTCGATGGGCGGCACGATCGCGTTGAGTCTGGCTGCGCAACGGGATGTTCGCGCGCTGGTGGTGGTGGCGCCCGTCGTCAACGGCGAGCTGAGTTTTTCGCTGCATCTGCTGCTCACTTCGCCAGTCGCACGGCGGTTATTTCGCTGGATGCGCAAGCAAGCGTTCTTCTCGGCGCTGGGCGATAAGCCGCTGGTCGCCGTGCCCGGTCTATTCCGCGATCCGATACGCCGGCGCAATCATCAAGACTTGCGCGCGACGACGGTGAACGCGGCGGTGGGCAGCTTGCGGACCGTCGTCACCTCAAATCTGGAAAACCATTTAACCGGCATTCGCGCGCCCACGCTGGTGTTGGTGGGCGGGCGCGATATGGCGGTGTGGCCGGCGCAGGGCCGGCTGGCGGCGCAGCTCATTCCAGGCGCGCGGCTGGTGGTGTGGCCCGACGCCAGCCACCTGTTGATCGACGAGCGCGGCGACGACTTCGATGCGCTGTTGCTCGATCACCTGAGCGGGACTCGCGCAGTGTCCGGTTGAGTCAGGAGCGGAACCGGCCGATCTCCATTCGTGCCATGAATGCCATCCGCGCTTTTATCGCCATCGAGTTGCCCCGAGTCACCCGGGATGCGTTGGGCGAGGTTCAGGCCCGGTTGAGCCATCACGCGCCGCCCGGCAGCGTGCGTTGGGTGAAGCCCGATAACGTTCACCTGACGCTCAAGTTTCTGGGCCAGGTTCCGACCGCGCAACTGGATTCGATCACGCTGGCGCTCAAACGCGCCGTGAGCGGCCTGCGCGTATTTCCCTTCGAGGTGATGAGCGTCGGCTGTTTTCCCGATGCGCAGAAGCCGCGCGTGATCTGGGTGGGCGTGGACGAGCCGACGGGCGCGCTGCACGCGCTGCAACGCGCGATTGAATCGGCGACGGCGCCGCTGGGTTACCCGACGGAGCCGCGCGCCTTTCAGCCGCATCTCACGCTCGGCCGCACGGCGCGCGATGTGAAACCGATTGACCTGCACCGGCTGGGCGAACTGGTAAAATCGACGAAGGTGGGTCTGCTGGGGCATGTACACGCGGACGAAATCTTGCTGTTCCAAAGCGATCTGGCGCCGGGCGGCTCGGTGTACACGGTCCTGGCCCGGATTCCATTAGCGCGATAGTCAGTGAAGAGTGAACAGTGAATAGCGCTCACTGATAACTGGTCACTGGATAGTGGTGAAGGTTAAATGCGATTCGCGGATCGGGTTGAGGCCGGGCGGCAACTGGCCGCGCAGCTGATTGATCTGCGCGACGACGTGGATGTGATCGTGCTCGGTATCCCGCGCGGCGGGGTCGTGGTGGGTTACGAAGTCGCGTTGGCGCTGGGCGCGCCCTTCGATGTCGCGCTCTCGCGCAAGCTCGGCGCGCCGGACAATGCCGAGCTGGCGATTGGCGCGTTGGCTGAAAACGGCGCGCGCGTCCTCGACGATTTTTTGATCGCGCAGCTGCGCGTGCCTGCCGATTACATCGAGCGCGTCACCCGGCAAGAGCGACGTGAGATCGAGCGGCGCGGGCCGCTGTATCGAGGTCGCCGCCCGCCGCTCGAAGTGCATGACCGGACCGCGGTCATCGTCGACGACGGCGTCGCCACCGGTTCGACGCTGACCGTCACGTTGCGCGCTTTGCGCGAGCAGGGGGCGCACACCTTAGTGGCGGCCGCGCCGGTCATCGCCGGCGAGGCGCTGGAGCGCCTGGGCGCGCTTGCCGATCGCGTGGTGTATGTCGAGGCGCCGAGTTTCTTCGCTTCTGTCGGCGGCTTCTACGATCACTTCGAGCAGGTCAGCGACGCGGAAGTACGCGAGTTGCTGGCCGATGTCGCCGAGACGCGCTCCTAAGAAGTTTGAGAGTGCGGGGGCGTGGCGGCAGGCGTGTCGAGCGCCGGCTGTGTTTCCAGGGGAATAGGCAAAACGGCGGGGGCGCGTCGCGTGAGGAGCGCGAACGGAAACAACAACAGCGCAGCGACACACACCGCCAGCGCGCCGATCGCCGCCAGCGCCGCTAGCTGCGCGGTGAGCTGCCCCGGATCGGAAGCCAGGACGCCGCGCACACCCTGCGCTACATCGACGCCGTTCCACCCCGACCCGAACGCGCCATCGGCCAACACGCCGAGCGCGATCAACCCCCACGCACCGGCGGCTCCCGATAGCGCAAGCACATCCGCCCGATCATTCAATCTCCACCTGGCCTCAGCCGTGTATCGTCCCAGGATGAACAGGCTGCCGGCGATCGCGCCGATGACGCTGGCGCTGCTCAAGGGGATGAACCACGCCGCTGCGCCAGCGGCGATCCAGCCCGCCAGCCAGCCCCGAACCGCCATCAACAGCTGGAGCCGTCCGGTAACCAGCCAGATGTACGCGCTGACCACGATCAGGGCCGTGCTGGCGCTGATCAATCCCGTGGCCGCGACACTCGTCAAGCTCGCATCGGTGCGCGTGATGAGCAGCGGGTCGCCGACGATCCAGGCCGACCAGCCCGCGCCGAACAAGACCGCGCCGAGCAGCGTCAACAGCGGTTGGTGCGTCATCGGGAGGGTCGGGACCGGGCGCGCCGCGTCCTCGGCGTGTCGAAACAACCGCAGCGCGACGAAGGCGACGCAGGCGGACGCAAAGAAGACCACGCCTGAACCGGCGGCATCGATCGCGCCGTGACCAAGATTGAGATTGAGACCCAGCAGCCCCAGCCAGCCGCCGCCCCAAACCCACGCGCCGACGATCGGGAATACGATCGCGGTCGAGACGATCCCGGCGGCGATCAGCGCCACACGTTGGACGCGATCGCCCAACGCGATGACGGGGATCAGCCCGGCGGCGATCGCCATGGGCAGGCGGTGCAACAGCAGCGTTTCGACCAGCGCCAGGCCGCTCCGCACGCCGTCGGCCTCGCCGAAGAAACCTTCCAGACCCGCGAACGACCAGCGCCCGGCGCTGGCAGGGAAGGGGGACCAGACTTTATCGAGGCCGACCAGCCCCGCCGGCGCGGTCGGGCTTAAGCCGATGCCGCCGAACTGGAGCGCAAAACCGAAGCCGATGTAGGCGACGACAGAGGCGACGGTGATCACGAGCGCGGCCAGCAAGGATTCGCGCAGCCGATCGCGCGGAGTGCTGCCGAGCGCGGTGAGCAACAAGCCTAATGGCAGCAGGTAGGCAAAGGGCAAGAGTGATGTGTTCATGTAAGCGGGTTTGAAACCACGGATGTCACGGATTTCACCGATATACTACTCGCCGGCATAAACTGCGCTTTTGCATTGACGAATGACGAGAGACAAAGCCATCGGTGGTTATGAGCCTGGGTGTGGATAATACCAGAGTCGCAAGCGAAGATCAAAAGCGCCCGCCTGGCCTGATCGCCGACGTGATGTTGGGTCGATTGGCGAAATGGCTGCGCTTGCTGGGATACGATACGCTCTACAGCAATTCCGCCGACGATGTGACGTTGCTGCGGAGGGCGCAGGCCGAAGATCGAGTGCTGCTCACGCGTGACCGGGCGCTCTCGCGGCAGCGCGGCGTGCGCGCGCTGTGGATCGAGTCGCAAGAGCTTAAGCTGCAGCTGCGGCAGGTGCAGACGGCGCTCGGCTCGCCGCCGGACGGCAGCCTCACGCGCTGCGCCGTGTGCAATGCGCGGCTGGAAGCCATCGATCGATCGGTCGTTGCCGGGCGCGTGCCGCCGTACGTCTTTCAAACGCAAGCTGAGTTTCGGCGCTGTCCGCAGTGCGAGCGGGTCTATTGGGCGGCGACGCACGTCGCGCGCATGCAGGAATTGATGAACGAGCTGGAGTAGGGGATGGATGCTGGCCCGGCCCTGCGCCGTCGTCAACCGCAACCCGGCAGGACAATCAAGTCGATACAGCCAGATATAGAAATGGATACATATTTTGGACGCAGGCGGAACGCCAAAACACATCGCTCAAAATGCGCCGGAATTTAATGCTTTTTCCAGCAGGCGAGCAGCGCAGCCTGGGTACCAAGACATTCGTAGGTTGACCTGTTTTGCCGCATGTGCCACAATGGCAATCGCGCAACGGGATCACCGGGGGCTGCTCCTTCTCCGCAAGACCACATTCGTCGCCGTGCACCTGCCACACTCTGAAGTTCCCCGACAGCATCGTGTTGTGCCGTACAACAACTGAATACCGACAATCGAATAACGACCGAACGTCATACGAGTCCTAGGAGTGAGATCATGTCTGACAGGAAGCACATGTACATCCTGAGCCGTTGTGTCATCTTGTTCGCGTTGCTTGTTTCACTGACCAGCCTGCCGGCCAGCGCCGCGCCACGCCCGCAGGAGCCGATCGACCGGAGTTCGCAAGGCTCCGAACGGCCCGTCTTCGAAGGCGAACCGGTTGCCTTCTCAGCCGGCGCACGCGGTGGGCCGCTTTCAGCCTCTGGGGATCGTGTGAAAGTCGTGATCGAGTTGCAGGACGATCCGGCGACGCTGGTCTTCGCCGCGGTCCAGGCCGGGGGCCTGTCGCAGGCGCAGGTGACGGACGCGACGCGCCAGCAGCTGAATCGCATCGAGCAGGCGCAGCAGGCGCTCCTCGCCGCGCTCGCCCAGCTGGACGCGACGATTCTCTACCGCACCCAGCGCGTCTACAACGGCGTCGCCGTGCTGGTCGACGCGAGCCGGCTGGCCGACATCGCGCAGCTGCCCGGCGTCAAGGCGATTCACCCGCTCGTGCCCAAGCACATCGATCACACGTCGAGCGTCCCGCTGATCGGCGCGCCGCAGGTATGGGATCCCAGCGGCACAGGCGCGACCGGTCAGGGCATCTCGATCGGCGTCATCGATAGCGGCATCGACTACCTGCACGCCGACTTTGGCGGAACGGGCGGCCTCACCGGCACGCTGTACCTGGAAAACGATACGACCGTCATCGGCGATGTGCCCGGTTTTCCCGGCGCCAAAGTGGTGGGCGGGCATGATTTCGTGGGCGACAGCTACAACGCCGACCCGGACGACCCGACCTATCAACCCATCCCGAACCCCGATCCCGATCCAAGCGACTGCCTCACCGGCGGCGACTCGGCGGGTCACGGCACGCACGTCTCTGGCACGGCGGCCGGGTACGGTGTGAACGCAGACGGCGGCACCTACACCGGCCCGTACAACCCTGGGCTAAACTTCGACGATTTCCGGATCGGGCCGGGCGTCGCACCCGAAGCGGAACTGTATGCGCTGCGCGTCTTCGGCTGCAACGGCGCGACCGACGTCGTCGACCTGGCGATCGAGTGGGCGGTTGATCCCAATAGCGATGGCGATTTCTCGGATCGTCTCGACGTGATCAACATGTCGCTCGGTTCGCCCCTGGGCACGGCGTATGACCCGACGGCCGTAGCGAGCGACAACGCCGTGCTCGCCGGCGTGATCGTGGTTGCCTCGGCGGGCAACAACGGCGACGTCTACTATTTCACCGGCAGCCCCGGCACGTCGAGCCGCACGATCAGCGTGGCCTCGTCGCTGGATGCCCGCGAGTACTTCAGCGGTCTGCGCGTCAACTCGCCGATTTCCATCACCGGCGTGTACAGCGCTACTTACGCCGAGTTCGGCCCCGACTTGAGCGTGACCGGGCCGATTACCGGCGCACTGGCTTTCCCCAGCGACGGCGGCCAGAATCTGGGTTGCGCCACGTTCAACATCACCAACACGCATGTGATCAGCGGCAACATCGCGTTGATCGATCGCGGCACGTGTAGTTTCAAGACGAAGGTGCTGAACGCGCAGATCGCCGGCGCGATCGGCGTGGTGATCGCCAACAACACGCCGGCCGACCCCATCACGCTGGGCGACGATTCGACCATCACCGAGACCATCACGATCCCGGCTCAAATGGTCTACCAGTGGGCAGGCGCGCTGTTCAAGACGACGCTGGCGACCGACCCGATCTCGCTGACGCTGACCGACGAATACCGTTATGCGTTCGTGGAGAACGATAGCGCGCTGATCGATACGATCTCGTCGTTCTCGTCGCGCGGCCCACGGCGCGACGGCTCGGCGCTGAAGCCGGACCTCACCGCGCCGGGCGATACGATCCTATCGGCCGACGTGGGCAGCGGCGATCAGGCGCGCAACCTCAGCGGCACGTCGATGGCCGCGCCCCACGTCGCCGGCGCGATGGCGCTGCTGCGCGAGGTGAATCCGGCGTGGACAGTCGAGGAACTGAAAGCGCTGGCGATGAACACCGCGCTCCACGATATCCGGGCGAGCGCCGTGATCACGTCGCCGCTCGTCGGGCCGGGTCGGGTCGGGGCTGGTCGTATCGACCTGGCTAATGCGGTCTCATCGCCGGTCGTCGCCTACAACGCCGGCGGGCCGGGCCAGGTCAGCGTCTCTTTCGGCGCGCCGGAAGTCGTAACCTCGACCACGGCTACCCGACAGATTCAACTGGTGAACCGGGGCAGCTCGGCGGTCGACTACAGCGTGGCTTATAGCGGAGTGGTGGACGTGCCCGGCGTGGCGTATAGCCTGTCGGGGCCTTCGATCAATGTGCCCGCGTCCGGCGTCGCGAGCCTCGTCGTGACCATGACGGCGACTGCGGACGACATGACGCACACGCGCGACGCAGCGGTATCTGCGGCCGGGCAGCGCCACTGGCTCAGCGAAGAAGCGGGCTACGTCACGTTCGAGCCGGCGGGCGGCGGGCAGGCGCTGCGCCTGCCGGTGTATGCCGCGCCGCGCCCGGCGTCGCTCATGACCGGCGCGTTCTTGACCCAGACGATCACCGGCACGCTGGAGATCACGGAAACACAGGTGATCTCGCTCACCGGGCAGGACATCAACCCCGTCGGCAGCACGCTGTTCCCGCCGCCGCAGGAGACTTCGCTCGCGACCGCGTTGGAGTTGCAGTTGAGCAGCACCGACGAGGTGACCAGCACCGGAGTCGTCAACCACGCCGACTTGAAATATGTCGGCGTGACCACCGATTTCGAAGCGGCGGGCGCCTTCGGCGAATCGATCATCTTCTTCGGAGTCGCGACACAACGCAACTGGTCGACGCCGCACGAAGTCGAGTTCGATATCTACCTCGACACGAATCGGGATGGCACAGACGACTTCGTCCTGTTCAACTGGAACGTGGGCGCGGCGCTGGGCGGCTCGACCAACGATGTGTTCGTCAGCGCGCTCCTCGATCTCGACACGGGCGACTTGGTGATCCAGGACTATCTGAACGGCGTGGCCGCCAACGTGCTCGACACGGTTCCATTCAACACCAACGTGATGGTGCTGCCGGTTTACGCGCTCGATCTGGGCTTGAGCGAAGGAAGCGCGGCGTTCGATTACCACGTGCAGACCTTCAGCCGCGATGCCGAGGATGTCGTGGTGGATAGCACAGGCGCGCTCACTTACAACACCGCCGATCCGGGGCTAGACTTCACCGGCGGCATCAGCGGCGTGCCGCTCTGGCCCGACCTGGACGGTTCAACTATCCCGGTGGCGATCGATATGCCTGCGTTCACGGCGGCGGGATCGCAGGGCATTCTGTTGCTGCATCATCACAACCAGACTGGCCGGCATGAACAAGCGCTGAGTTTGAGTGGGGGTGGGAGTACGCCTGCCACGACTACGATCTATCTGCCGATCATCGCCAGGTAACTCTCCTTATCAGGTTAAGGTGGTCAACGAGGAGTGGGATTCACCGGAGAGGCGCGGAGGGCGCGGAGTTCCTTAACTCCACCTTACGCAGTTTGCTCCCCGACCGCGTCCGCGCGGTCGGGTGAACGGCTGGAAACGCCCGCGAGGACGCGGGCTTCGAGCGAAGTTGATCGGCGGCTGCGTAAGGTGAGTTCCTTAAATTGAATTCTCTGCGCTCTCAGCGTCTCGGCGGTGCAAATTGAACTTTCTAAACCTTGTCATGGCCGGAGAGGGGAGAGATCGGGTGAATACATTCGCGTATGAATAGGCAAGTCGGGCGAGTTGGGCTGGCCGCAGTTCTGGCCTTGAGTGCGATCATCGTGCTCATGTCCGCGCTGGGTGAAACGCGCCGCGCCGCCGGCAGCCCGGCCTACGTGTCGTACGGCAGCGGCGACTTCTTCTTTCCGCCGTATCCCGCCGATAGCGATCGGCTGGGGGTGGGCGGCTCGATCGCGCTCTACAGTGCGACGCTCCGGGCTGGCTGGTACACCGACTGGAGCGCGAATCCTGATCCGCCGCATCCGGGCGGGATGGAATATGCGCGTCTGATCGCCTTCAGCGTCAACACGAACGGGTGTGGGGTCGATAAAATCCCCGCGACGGAGCGAGGGCAGGTCACAGCCTCGTTGACCGGGACGGCGCTGATCGATAACCTGCGCGCCAACCCTGGCGCGCTGTGGTTGATCGGCAACGAGCCTGACTCGATCTACAACTGCGCCCCGATCATGCCCGAGCTGTACGCCGAGCTGTACCA
The DNA here is from genome assembly GCA_035292585.1 of Anaerolineae bacterium. GTDB lineage: Bacteria > Chloroflexota > Anaerolineae > Fen-1058 > Fen-1058 > DASSFZ01. The sequence continues at coordinate 19,785 of DATDPU010000039.1, forward strand.
CGAGTTCTACACCTTCATCCAGACCCATGATCCCACGGCGCGCGTCGCCATTGCCGGGATTGTGCAGCCGTCGCCGCTCCGATTGGAATACCTCGACAAAGTGCTGAACCGCTATGTAGCGCTGTACGGCGAGTCGTTGCCGACGGCGCTGTGGAATATTCATCTTTACGCGCTGCCGGAGCACGCCGGGCGAGCGGGCGCGGGCGTGCCGCCGGGCGCGAGCAGCGACACCGGTTGGACGACCACGTGGGCGCAGACCGTCGACGTCGATCTCATCGTGCAGAACTTGCGCGCGATGCGGCAGTGGCTGGCCGAACACGGCGAGCGCGACAAGCCGCTCATCATCACCGAGTTCGGCCAGCTGATCCCCGACGATGGCAGCTACACGCTCGACGGCCTGACCTTCACGCCGGAAGTCTCGCGTGACTACCTGCGTGGCAGCATCACGGCTTTTCTAAACGCGGCCGATCCTGAGGTGGGTTATCCGGCCGATGGGAATCGGCTGGTGCAGTTGTGGGCCTGGTATTCGCTGTACGATCCGCAGTATGGCGGCGACTTGCTAAACCCGGCTGGCTCGTTCACGCCGGCCGGGGTTGCGTTTGCCGAACTTGCGGCCGCGCACTTCATACCCGCCGCCGATTTGTACCCTGTGCCCTTGATCACGCCTTCGATCCCGGCCGGGCATGCCGGACTGATCAGCGTTGCCTTGACGGTTCAGGTGGACAATCGCGGCAACGCGCCGATCGCTGCCGTGCCGGTTCAGTTCGCGCAGTACGATTTCGCGACAGGGGCGTTGCTTGCCAGTCGCGCACTGACGCTGGCCCAGGTACTCGACCGTTATGCGGGCGCCCAGCCGCAGCTCGGCCAGGCGTGGGTGCTCGAACCCGGCGCGCTGTATACGGTCGCGTTTGAAATCGATCCTGGACAGACGATCAGCCAGGCGCGCCGCACCGCTCAAGCGTTGTCTTATCCAATCGGGTGGGCGGCGGACCTGGCGCTGGTCTCGCTGTCGAGCGATCTCCCGCCGACATTCGTATGGTCTGATCCGACCACGGCGACGCTCACCGCGACGATTCGGAATGTTGGGAACTTCACCGCCGCGACGGGCCTGGTGCAGTTCGAATTGATCGCTGCCGAAGGCGCGCTACTCCTGACTTCGAGTGTGTCGCTGCCGCCGCTCGCGCCCGATGCCGCCGCCGCTATCGCGCAAGCCATCGCGCTGCCTGCGCCGGGCGATTACCGTCTCCGGGCTGAGGCCCGGTATCCGGGCGTTGAATGGACCGATCAGAACAACGCTGCCGCGCTCGGTATCCTGGCGGCCCGAATGCAACTGCACCTGCCGCTCGCGCTCCGAAATTCTCCTTAAATACTGGCTGGCGTCGTTCGACGATTGGCGTGGCTTGCTTCCAGCGTCTGGCTCAACTTTCTCCGCCTGATGTATAATCCCCGGCGATGGCTGCGATCATCCTACCTGGAGGTTTGTCGATGCGCGTGCCGATTCTGGCCGGTAACTGGAAGATGAACAAAACGGTGGACGAGGCGCTCGATCTCGTTCGCGAGCTGCGGCGGCTGGTGTTGGAGATCGAGGATGTGGAGATCGTCGTGTGCCCGGCGTTTGTCGCGCTGACGGCGGTGGCCGATGCGCTGCGCGGGACGAAGATCAAAGTCGGGGCGCAAAACATGCACTGGGAGGCGAAAGGCGCATTCACGGGTGAAGTGTCGCCGCTGATGCTGAAAGGCGTGTGCGATTACGTGATCATCGGACACAGCGAGCGGCGGCAGTACTTTGGCGAAGCCGACGAGTCGGTCAATCGCAAAGTCAAAGCGGCGCTGGCGCACAATCTCATCCCGATCATGGCCGTCGGCGAGAATTTGCAGCAGAACGAGGCCGGCCAGACGGCCGAGGTGGTGAGCACACAGGTGCGCCGGGGGTTGGCCGGGATCGCCGCCGAGCAGGCGCGCGGCCTCGTGATCGCTTATGAGCCGGTGTGGGCCATCGGCACGGGCAAGGCGGCGACCGGGGCCGGGGCGAACAGCGTCGTCGCCCTCTCGATTCGCGGACCACTGGCCGAGATGTACGGCGAAGAAGTGGCGCAGGTCATCCGGGTGCAGTACGGCGGCAGCGTCACTCCGGCCAATATCGCCGAGTTCATGTCGATGCCTGACCTGGACGGCGGGCTGGTGGGCGGCGCCTCGCTGAAGGCGAATGACTTTGCGGAGATCGTGAAGGGGACGGCGAAGGCGAAGAAGTGAAAAGGTAGACAGGTAGATAGGTAGCAGGTAGACAAGTAATCTGTGTAACCATCTACCAATCTACCTGTTTCCCTGCTACTGGTTTACCCGCTCTTAAATATGGACTCGCTGCTGTGGTTCATCCTCTCGCTCGTGCTGCTGGTGAACGTGGTGCGCTGGATTCACCGGCACATGCACGGAATCGCCTACTTGTTGACCGGCAACCCCGAAGTGGCGCTGGTGCTATATGCGCTGCCGCTGTTTCCCGGCGTCATGCTGCACGAGTTGAGCCACACGCTCATGGCGTTCCTCTTGCGTGTGCGCACGGCCGGGTTCAGCGTGCTGCCGCGCCGTGATGCCGACGGCCACGTGGCGCTCGGCTCGGTAATGGTTGAGCAAGTGGATGTGGTACGCGCCAGCTTGATCGGCGCCGCGCCGCTGCTGTTCGGCTGCGGGGCGGTGCTGTTAATCGGGCAACACGTCTTCAATCTGAACGATCTCAGCAGCGTGCTGGTTACCGGTGAAGGCCCGGCGATCGCCAATGCGCTGGGACGGCTGTTTCAAGCGCCCGATGCCTGGCTGTGGCTATACCTGATCTTCGCCCTCAGCAACGCCATGCTGCCCAGCGCCAGTGACCGCGAGACCTGGCCGCCGGTGATTCTGTTTATCGTGGGCGTGTTCGTGTTGGCGCTGGTCGCCGACCAGGGCGCGCTGGTGCAGGCGCTGACCGGCCCGGTGAACGGCGCTATCGCCTGGCTCACGGCCGCTTTTGCGATTACGTTGGCGGTCGATCTGCCGGTGATGTTCCTGATCTACCTGGCTGAACGCGGGGCCGAATCGATTCGCGGGCAGCGCGTGTACTATTCCGCGCCGAGCGAAGAACCGCCGAAACGCAGGAAAAAGTAAGCAGTGAGCGGTGAGCAGTGAACACTGTTCACTGCCTATTGTCCACTGTTTACTCTCCATTGTTCACTGCTTTTCTCGACAGCAGCGCCAGCAGCGCCAGAATCACACTCCCCAACAACCCCATCGTGATCAGCTTGATCAGCCGCCCCTCGATCACCAGCGAGAGCGTCCCGAAGAGCGCGCACACGGCGTAATACAGGCTCACGATCGTCCGCTGCGATAGCCCCAGATCGAGCAGGCGGAAGTGCAGATGATCGCGTCCGCCGCGTGTGGGCGATTGTCCCCGGCGCAGGCGGCTGATGATCAGCCAGGCCACGTCGAGGATCGGCACGGCCAGGATCAACAACACTGTGGCGACCTTTGCGCCCCCGATGATGCCCAGGCTTGCCAACACATAACCCAGGAACAGCGCGCCCGATCCCAGGAACACGCGCGCCGGGTAAGTGTTGAACGGCAGAAAACCGAGCGTCGCGCCGAGCAGCGCCAGCGGCAACAGCGCGATACTCAGCTGCGGTTGCGGCTGATCGGGTGTGACGCGAATCATCGCGACGAACACGATCGCGCTGAAAATCGCTGCGACGCCGATCGCCAGCCCATCCAATCCGTCGAGCCAGTTGACCGTGTTCATCATACCCATCATCCAGAAGAGGGTGAGGGGGATATATTGCCACGGCTGAAGGATCACGGGTTGGTTCGCCGGCTGGTTGGATAAGGGGCTGTTGAAGCGCTCGATGATGATGAGCGCGGCGATGGCGATGAGCGCGGCGGCGAGCTGCGCGACAAACTGCCAGCCAGGCTTCAGGTCGAAGCGATCGTCGATCAAGCCGTACACGCATACGAACGCTCCGCCGATCAACAAGCCGGCTACCCGGATCGGCTCCTGCGGATCGAGGCTGGGCACACCCAGCGCGCGCGAGGCGAGCGCCGCCACGCTGAAGGCGACGAACAGCGGCAAGGCGCCGAGCCGCGATACGATTCCCCCGTGTTGGCGACGGCCGCCTGGTCGATCGACCATTCCCAGCCGCAGCCCCAGCGGACGGGCGAGGGGCGTGAGCACCAGGGCCAGGACGAAGGCGATGAGGAAGGTGAGGAGGAAGGGTGTCATCGAATTGGACGATGAAGGATGAATGCGGAATTGAGAATGAAGAATTGAGAATGCGGAATTGAGAATGAAGAATTGAGAATGCAGAATTCAACATTCAGCGTTCCGCGTTCAGCCTTCCGCATTAACCTGTGCCAAACTGCCGATCGCCCGCGTCACCTAAACCGGGAACGATGAAGCCGATATCGTTGAGCCGCTCATCGAGCGCGCCGACGTGGATTGGCACGTCGGGGTGTTGTGCAGAAAAGTGCTGGATGCCCTCGGGGGCGGCGATGATGCCGACGTACTTGATGCGCTTGGCCCCCCAATCCTTCAGGATTGCGGCCGTGGCGGCCGCCGAGCCGCCGGTCGCCAGCATCGGATCGAGGATCAGGCACACGTCGACGGTCGGGCTGATCGGCAGCTTGCGGTAATACTCGATCGGTTTCAGCGTGCGCTCGTCGCGGAAGAGTCCGATGTGCCAGACCTCGGCGGCGGGCATCATCTCCCACACGCCTTCTACCATGCCGAGGCCGGCGCGCAACACCGGCACCAGCCCGATCTTCTCTTGCAGTTCATGACCGACCGCCTGACCCATCGGCGTGGTGACGCTGCTCTCGGCCAGGGCGAGATCGGCGGTCGCCTCGTAGGTGAGCAAGATCGCGATCTCCCGGATCAATTCGCGGAACTTCTTCGGCTCGGTGCGCATATCGCGCAACAGCGCCAGCTTATGGCGCACCAGCGGATGTGTGCTGACGTGGAGTTGGGGCATACGGAATCCCTCCAGGGTGGGTTGGCAGGCATTGTAATGTTGACGGGTAGGGTTGTCAAAACATGTTTAGCGCCAGTTTGAAACGACTGCGCGGCCGCGCAGCGTTAGAAGCAGCGCAAAGCGAACGAAGACCTGCGAGGTCTCTCTATCGAAATGGATTTGTAATAAGCCTGCAAGCCTGCTGGATCGATGGGCGTGATAGGATACCAACGGCGGGAACGGACAGACAGGGTGTTGCTTGTCGCACTGCATAGGGTATAATCATTCTCGGAAATGCTTGACCGAACCGTATCCCCCAACCAACGTGAAGAAGAAGCGGCGCTCGATCGCGCGCTGCGCCCGAACCGGCTGGCGGATTTCCCCGGACAAGATCGCCTCAAACAAAACCTGGCGATCTTGATCGAAGCGGCCAAGGCGCGCGGCGAAGCGCTCGACCATGTCCTGTTCTACGGCCCGCCGGGCCTGGGCAAGACGACGCTATCGCACATCATCGCCAGCGAAATGGGCGTGAATGTGCGGATCACCGCCGGCCCGGCCATCGAGCGCGCCGGCGATCTGGTGGCGGTCCTGACCAATCTCAAAGCCGGCGATGTGTTGTTTATCGACGAGATCCACCGCCTGGGCCGCGTCATCGAAGAGGTGCTGTACCCGGCGATGGAAGATTTCGCGGTGGACATCATTCTCGGCAAAGGCCCGTCCGCGCGCAACATCCGGCTGAAGCTGCCGCACTTCACCGTCGTCGGCGCGACGACGCGACTGGCCTTGATGACCGCCCCGTTGCGCGCGCGTTTCGGCGCGGTGTACCGGCTGGACTTTTACGAACAACCGGTGATGGAGCTGATCATCCGCCGCGCCGCCAACGTGCTCGGTCTCGAGTCGGATGACGCCGGCATCGCCGAGATCGCCCAGCGCAGTCGCGGCACACCGCGCGTCGGGTTGCGGCTGCTGCGCCGCGTGCGCGATTACGCGCAGGTGCGCGGCGATGGCGTGGTCACCGGCGCGTTGGCGGCGGACGCCTTGGCGCTGCTCGACATCGATCCGCTGGGGTTGGATGAATTGGATCGCCGCGTGCTGCGCGCCATCATCGAGAAGTTCGGCGGTGGCCCGGTCGGGCTGGAGACGATCGCCGCATCGATTAGCGAAGAAGCCGATACGATTATGGATGTGGTCGAACCCTATCTACTACAGTTGGGATTCCTCGATCGGACACCTCGCGGCCGGGCGGCCACGCGCCGCGCCTACGAGCATCTCGATTTACCGTATCCTGAAAGACCCGAACAGGCCAGTCTTCTCTAGGACGCCACATGGCCGACCTCACCGGACAACGTCTGGGGCAGTATCTGATCCTGGAGCGGATCAGTAAAGGCGCCACTTCGACGGTTTACAAGGCCTACCAGGAAAAACTGGAACGCTACGTCGCGGTGAAGGTCCTCTCGCCTCACTTCATCGATGAGGAAGGCTTCCTGGAGCGCTTCAAGCAGGAAGCGCGCGCCGTGGCGCAGCTGGATCACCCCAACATCCTCTCCGTTTACGACTTCGATCAGGTCGGCGATGTCGTGTACATCGTGATGAAGTATGTCGATACGGGCACGCTCAAAGACTTGATGGGCGCCCCGCTCGATCTGCGTATGGCGCTGGAAATCTTCACGCAGGTGGGGCTGGCGCTCGGCTATGCGCACCGGCAAGGCGTGATCCATCGCGATGTGAAGCCGGGAAACATCCTGCTGGGCGAAGGCAACTGGGCGCTGCTCACCGATTACGGATTGGCCAAGATTCGGGCCGGCGATCGCAAGCTGACCAAGAGCGGCATTGGCATGGGCACACCCGACTACATGTCGCCCGAACAGGCCCAGGGCTTGCCCGTCGATGGCCGGGCCGATCTCTATTCGCTGGGCTGCACGCTGCATGAGATGCTCACCGGGCGGGTGCCGTTCGAGGCAGATAGCGGCATGGCCGTCGTCGTCAAACATATTACCGAGCCGCCGCGCCCACCCCGCGAAATCAATCCAAAACTTCCCCTGGCCGTCGAGCAAGTGATCCTGCGCTCGCTGGAAAAGAACCCCGGTAAGCGTTACCAAACGGCGGAAGCGATGGTTGCAGACCTGGCCCGCGCCGTGGGCCGGGGCGATCAGTTTGTGTTCGCGACCGACCTTCCGGCGCTGCCTGCGACCAATGTCACCCGATCGGTTGCGCCGGCAGCACGCGGAATTGCCATACCTCAGTCTTCACGATTGAGCCAGGCGCGCGATTGGCTGGGCGAAAAACAGACCGTCATCGCCGCACGCGCGCGGGATACAGGCGTCTGGACCGACGTGCAACTCAGGCGAGTCGGGCGCGGAATACGCCTCGGGTTGCAGCGCTTTGTCGAATGGTTGCGCCACGTCGCAACACTGATCGCGGCGCGGTTGCAACGCGGCTACGCGAGTGTGCGCGCTCGATTCGCCGAGCGATCGGCAGCGCAGCCACCCGTTGCGACGGGCAAGTCAGCGAAAGCGACAGCCGCGCGGTCGCGCGCCCCTGCCAGAAAACCTCGATCCACCAGGGCGAAGAAAGCTGCCCCCGCTTCCAGCCCGCAGACGCGAATCGAGGTAATCGGCGCGCGGGTGCGCTCGGCGATCGAGTCGGTGCGCGAATGGCCGATACAGCGGCGTGACTTTCTCGCGATCGGTCTGATTATTTTGCTGCTGTTGCTATCGACGGCCCTGGTGCTGAATGGCGTTGGCGGTTCGGGCGAAACGGGTCAGCCGGCCGAGACGCCCATCCCTGGCGCCTCGCCTACGCTTCCGGTTGCTTCGACGGGCGGTGCGGTGCCGACGCGGGGCAATGGCACACCGGCGCCGCTGGCGACCGATACGCCGCCTCCCCCGGAACCTACGGCGCTAACACTGCCGGCAGCGCCGTCGGGAATGGTCGCCGTTCCAGGGGGCACTTTCAAGATGGGCGCCACGGGCGGGTCATTTGACGCGGACGAAACGCCGCCGCATTGGGTGACGGTCAATTCTTTCTATATCGATGCTTACGAAGTGACGGTGGCTCAATACGCGCGCTTTGTGGGCGGCAGCGGTTGGACAACCGATGCCGAGAAGAAAGGCGATGCGACAACCTGGCGCACGGCGAACACGTCCGATCGACAGGGCTTTCCGGTCAACCGCGTGTCGTGGAATGACGCCGATATCTACTGCCGTTGGTATGGCAAGCGCCTGCCGACCGAGGCCGAGTGGGAATTGGCCGCCAAGGGTTACACGGAGAACATCTACGCGTGGGGCGGCAGTTTTGCGGCTGAGCGGACGAATACTCAGGCGCATGGCGTCGGTCAGCCAATGGCCGTGGGTCAACTGGCCAATGCCAGCCCGTTCGGCGCGTTCGACATGATCGGCAATGTGTGGGAGTGGGCTTACGATCGCTATGGCGGCGACTATTATGCCTTGTCGCCAGCGGCGAATCCCACCGGGCCGGATGCGGGCGCGGAGTACGTGATTCGAGGCGGCTCATTCAAGTCGGCCGGTGATCGCGCGACGACGACGATCCGCCGCAAGGCCAGCCGGGACGGCTGGTCGGACGACATCGGGTTCAGGTGCGTGAAGGATATCGGGTGAGGCGCGAAGCGTGACACCTGCCGTGCAGGTGCGCGTGACGCGTGATTGGGTATAATGGGTGCAGTAGACGATTGGCTATCAGCGATACGCGCTTAGCGATGAGCACCGATGGGCCTGAACGATCTCGGCAAGTGGATGCTGATTATCGGGTTGGTGATTGCAGCGGTTGGTGGGCTGCTGTGGTTACTGGGGCGAATTCCGTTCCTCGGCAATCTACCCGGCGACATTCGCATGCAGAACGGGAACTTCGGTTGTTTCGTTCCGTTGGGAACGATGCTCTTGTTCAGCCTGATTTTGACGGTATTGTTGAACATTGCGTTGCGTTTGCTGAAGAAGTAACTGAACCTTGGCCAATCACTGGAGTCTGGCCTTCGGGCCGCTATGTCTTCAGCTTCCGCAGGCTGACCCCACTCCGCTCACCTGCACTGCGCTGCCCCGACGCCTGTGGACTCAATCCACCTGACGGCGGCTGGGGCAAGCGCGCAGCGCGGCGCAAGTGTCGCTACGGGGGCCGGTGCGCCTGCACTCCAGACGCCCGATGAAAACATCCGACCTCGACTACACTCTCCCCGAAGAGTTGATCGCTCAGACCCCCATCGAGCCGCGTGATGCGGCTCGATTGCTGGTGCTCGACCGTGCAACCGGCGCGCTGGAGCATCGCCGATTCCGCGATATCGGCGATTATCTGCGCCGAGGCGATGTGCTGGTGTTCAACGAGACGCGCGTGCTGCCGGCGCGGCTGCGGGCGGTGAAGATTCCAACGGGTGGGCGCGTCGAGGTGTTGCTGCTCAGGCGGCTGGACGCGACGACGTGGGAAGGGTTGGTTGGCGGATCGGGTGTGCGCAGCGGAACGCGGCTGCGAATCATACCCTTCGACGAACGCAGTCCGGTCGAGGTCACAGCCGAAGTGACGGCGGAACTCGATCGCGGCGGGCGGGTGCTGCGCTTCGATCGCCCGATCGATGACCAGCTGGATGCGTTGGGCGAGGCGCCGTTGCCCCCTTATATCCACGCGCCGTTACGCGATCCCGAACGCTATCAAACCGTGTATGCTCGGACGCCCGGCTCGGCGGCCGCGCCCACGGCCGGCCTTCACTTCACGCCCGCCTTGATGCAGTCGCTGCGAGAACAAGGTGTCGTGATGGCTTTCGTCGAACTGCGGGTTGGGCTGGATACTTTTCGGCCGATCGACGAGGAGGAGGTCGAGCGGCATCAGATTCACACCGAGTACTGCCGGGTGAGCGCCGCAGCCGCCGCGCAGATCGAGCAGGGTAGACGCGGCGGGGGACGTGTGATCGCGGTCGGGACCACGGCGGTGCGCACGCTGGAAACGGCTGTCCGCGCCGGCGCGGGTCGCCTCGCGGCGTTCGAGGGCGATACCGGCCTGTTCATCACGCCCGGTTTCCAGTTTAGCAGCGTCGATGCGCTGATCACGAATTTCCACCTGCCGCGCTCGACGCTGCTGGCGCTGGTCGCCGCGTTTGCCGGCCGGGAAAAGGTGCTGGATGTGTATCGGGCGGCCAGCGCCGAGCGCTATCGTTTTTTTTCGTTTGGCGATGCGATGCTGATTCTGTAAACTCTTGGCGTTCTCTAACTAAAGCAAGGTCAGCACTATGACGAACGATAGTGTGTAGGGCAATCGCATCTAAATTCTTGCACAGCGCAAATATAGGCGTGATGGCTCACCGTCCGCGTCCCCGCGGACGGCCCGCGCGGACGCGGGCCGAGAGCAGTGGCCCATTTTCGGGGCCGATCGGGTATTGACATATTCGATGCGATTGCCCTGCGATAGTATGAGTCGCCCAGGGATATCTGGCAATATTGTGCTATAGTTTGCTATCGCCGCAACCAGGCTGCTCGCCACGCAAAGCATAGATTCAGCGATCCGAAAATCGTAACGAGCTCCCAGGAAGGACAAGAACGGATGGCAACAAGCGCGACCTCCAACACCAGCACATCTACAGTGAGACAGATTCGCATCCCAATGTCTGAGTTCCGCCGGTTGGCGCTGGGTCGAATGGTCGATCTGATCAAGGACATGGCGGCCAGGGAGGACCAGCGCGCCACCAATTTCGTGAAGCGGACGCCCACACCCCTAGAGCGGTATTGGACCACGCAGGAGCTCAAGGTCGAGGCGCACAGGCAGTGGGAGACGGTAGCCGCCGCGTATCCGCAACTGGCCCGGTTCCTCTACTCAGCCGTTCCAATCCTGGAGCTCCTCGAAAGCTCCGGCAGCGCCTATCGTCTACTGGACGCCTACGAGCAACTGCTGGCGCTAGAAGACGCTGCCCTACCCGATCAGGCCCACCACGCGGCCGACATGTTTCATATCACGGCCGACTCTCGCCACATTTACATGTCCGTGAACACGAGCCGCGTCGAGCGCCATCCGTCGTTGGGCGCTGGGCTGGAGCGCGACATCAATCACCTCCGCTTCATGGCCTCGGTCTCCGCGCTGCTGGAAGATCTGCGCGCGGCCCAGCGGCCGGCGACCAACGACGAGGGCGTCGCCATCGCGCTGGCTTACGACATGCTGCGCCAGGGCACGGCCGTTCCCTCGGCTTATCAATCGATCGGGGTGTCCGGCTTTCGTGAATTCCAAACGTGCCTCTCGTTGGCCGATCCGGGCGACGGGCACATCAAGGTCACCAGCCGTGACGGACGGCTGCTGCGAGGCTTGGTGGTGCATGTCGAGCATATCGACCGCGACGAGGAATTCGATACGGAGCTGGTCGAGCCTTATCGGTTGCCGGCCGCCGTCAACGCCGCCAAGGTGAGACTGCACGTCGGCTCGCACGCGCCGGTGACCGCCTTCATCGGGCGGCCGGTGTTCGAAAGCCGCAATGTCAAGCGTGATATGCTCAAGTCGGTGCACATGACGGCCAGCGCCTGCACGGCCATGTATCGCAATGGGATCGCCGACTGCAAGATTTCGATCGAGCGCATGACCGCTACCGAAGCAATCGCCTTTATGCGCGCCGTGGTCGGCAACGTGCTGCGCGACCGCAACCGCCAGTTTCTCTCGGCCGCCTTCCGCATCAATTTCCCGATCGTGGACGACCGACCGGAGACGGTTGCCAAGAACGGCGGTCCGGTCAACTTCACCGACCGGATGGAGATCGCACGGCTGGGGATAAAACTCGCCCGGGATGGCGGCTTCGACAAGGTGGCCTGGGATGGCTCGTCCAACGAGGTGCCGAGCATCCCGATCATGGAACAGCTCTCGCTGGCGCAATGGGTGGAGCTGGCCCATCTGGCGCATCAGGCCGGGTTAGAGTGTTACGTCTCGGCCGGTTGCGTCGCCCGCCACATGCGCGAAGCGACCTACGCCGCGATCGACGGCGTGGGCGTGGGCACCAGCCTGCACTACATCGACCCGGAGACCAAGCTGATGGGCGCGCTCAGGCCCGAGGCCATCCTGGAAGCGCTGCAAGTCCGCGACGACGCGGCCCGCGAGCCGTTCGGGCAGTGCAGCCGCCTGCTGGCCCGGATGGACCGTATGCACGCCAACTCCGGTCTGGGCGAAGTGGACGAGCATTTTCGCATGTTGCTGTTCGAGGCCCTGCGGCGCGAGGACGTAGATCGGGCGGTGAAGGTCGCAAGCAGGCTGGCGGAAGCGCAAGCGATGAAGCCGGATTACGACATCGAGTTCTGGTCGTGGGTCGGCGAGCTGGGTCGGGCGAAACAGGCCAGCGACATCGTGGGCGGCGACCGCAGAGTGATCACGGCCGACAGCGAAGCGACGGACGAGTGGCAGGAACTGGTATCGCGGATCGAATACGTCCAGCACAACGGCGAGTCCCGCGTTGACTGAAGCGCCTGCTGCCCGGTTCCGTCTCATTGTCTTCGACCTCGACGGCACGCGGGTAGACACCCGGCGCGATCTGGCCGAGTCGACCAACGCGCTTATCGATGAGTTGGGCGGACGCACGTTGGACGAGGCGCTGATCGGAAGCATGGTTGGGTCTGGTGAGGTTCTTCACCCCGATCGGCGGCGTGGATGGACCTTATCCACCCAAGCCGGCGCCGTACCAGACGCTGTTGGTCGGCGATTCGCCTATCGACCTGCATACCGCGCGAAACGCCGGTGCGCGTATCTGCGTGGCGCGCTATGGATTCGGCTACGTAGAATCAGCGCCGGGGGAACTGGTGGGCGACGAGTTCTTCATCGATCACCCGAACGAGCTGGCGGCTGTGCTTGCCAATGGCGCGGGCAACCGCAGACGAATGCAGACCTGATCTGCACGAACCGGTTCGACGGTTCGCCGGCTGGCGTAACCTGAAGAGCCACAAAACCGAAAGTGAGGCGAGATGGGAATTGGTATCACGCAGGTTCATCACATTCAGATCTTTGTACCGCGAGAAGCTGAACAAGAAGCCAAACATTTCTACGGCGAGATTCTCGGCCTTGAAGAGATCCCTAAGCCGGAAGCCTACCGCAAGAACGGGGGCGCCTGGTATCGGTATGGCGCCAACCAGCTGCACCTGTCATTGATGCGACACCCCGAAGAGAACCTCGGCAGTCTCCGCCACGTCTGCTATATGGTCGCGGACCTGGCCCTTGCGGAGAAAGCCATGCGCAAGGCTGGCGTGGAGATCATTCCCGACGACCGCCCTTTTGTCGGATGGACACGTTTCTACGTGCGAGACCCCGGCGGCAACTACATTGAAATCGCTCAGATGAACAAGCCGCAATGGTAACGCTCCTATCTGCCCTGCCCCTCAGCGAACTTCTCAAATACCCATTCGTGACCTGTGTAGCGTGACCGCAGCTCGCCTCACATCTGGGCGGCTTCCGGCGAGTCTTGGGCCAGATGGCCGGTCTGCACGGCGCTTTTGAAGCGGGCAGGCAGCATATCCAGTGTCGCTTCCACTTTTGTAAACTCTTGCCCGATAGCGCTGAGGTCTCTTAAGCGCTGGTCGGGCGTTTGCTTTTTAGATACACTGGTGTAGACTATTGCTATTATGAAAAGTGGGCATATAATTAGCGCGTAGCTTTCCGCGCGTGATCAATCCGGGAGTAGAGCCATGCAGACCGAGGAAGCGCGCCGGCAGCTCGAAAGCACTCTGGAAGCCTACCTGTCGGCGCTGGCCCAAGAAAAGCGCTATTCGCGCAATACGATTGCGGCCTATCGCAATGATCTGAACCAGTTCCTCGATCAGATGCTGCCGCTCGGCGCGATCGATGACGGCCGCTGGGCTAACGTCTCGCCCTCCCTGGTGGTCGATTACTTCGAGCGGCTGAAGAGCACGAAGTTCCGCGACTCGACCGGGCATGAGAAACATATCGCCACCTCGACGATCGCCCGCAAGATTGCCGCGCTCAAGTCGTTCTTTCGTTATCTGCTCAAATCGGGCCTGATCGACTCCGATCCGGCGCGCGACCTGGACGCGCCCAAGGTGAAGAAACGCCTGCCGCGCACGCTGTCGAGCGCCGACGTGGAACGCTTGCTGACTGCGCCGGGCCAATCGAACCTGCCCAAGGCGCTGCGCGATCGGGCGCTGCTCGAGCTGCTGTATGCCACCGGCATGCGCGTGTCCGAGCTGGTCTCGCTGAACCTCGACGACGTCAACCTGGTGACACATGATGTGCGCGTGCGCAATGATCGCAGCGACAAAGAGCGCATCATCCCGATGCACGAACGCGCGGCCCTGGCGCTGCAAGCGTACCTGGAGCGCGGCCGGCCGGGCCTGATCAAGAATGCGGCCGACTCCTCCGCCCTCTTTCTGAACCATCGCGGTCAGAAGCTGACCCGGCAGGGGATGTGGCTGATCATCAAAGAGTACGCCGAGCAGATCGCTATCCCGTTCGAGGTGACGCCGCACACGCTGCGGCATTCGTTCGCCGCGCACATGCTGGAAAGTCACAAGGCCAGCCTGGGCGAAGTCCAGCATTTCCTCGGCCACGCCAGCGTCTCGACCACGCAGATTTACTCGCAGCTCACCTCCAACCGTGATAACGAGTCGAGCGAGACCTGACCTCGCTCTTTTCCCTACGCGCATAAGACTCCCCCACTGTTTTGGAGGAAGGCGGCCTGGGCGTGTGGAAGTCGAGCTGAGGATTCGATAAGGAGGCTCATGGGTTACGTCGAACAGCTGTTGAGCAAAGATGAAGCGATTATCGTGCGCAGCCGGCAACACTGGATAGCGCTGATTGCGTCGGCGCTCGTCAACGGCTTCATTATTATCGTAGCGATGGTGCTACGCATAGTCGTGGGGAATGCGCTGATCAGCTTGCCGCAGATAATTGCCGACGGTTTGACGCTCGTGACGCTGCTGATCGTGTTGTTTGCCGCCGTCCGTTTCGTCTGGAACGTGCTGCAATGGTGGGCCGAAGAATACATCGTCACCACCCGCCGCGTGATCCAGACCGAAGGCATCATCAACAAGCGCACCACGGACTCGTCGCTCGAAAAAGTCAACGACGTGGTGCTGGTGCAGTCGTTTTTCGGGCGCATCCTGGGCTACGGCGATCTGGAAATCGTCACCGGCAGCGATATCGGCGTCAACAAACTGAACCGACTGCGCGACCCGATCTCGTTCAAGACCGCCATGCTCGATCAAAAAGCGCAGCTGGGCGGCGAGTACGGCGAGCGCACGCCGGATACCTCTTCCGATCGGGATGTGCCGAAGCTGATTGCCGACCTGGACGAACTGCGCCGGCGCGGCCTGCTCAGCGACGCCGAGTTCAACGAGAAAAAGGCCCAACTGCTCTCCCAGCTGTGACATGAGCGAATTCATCACCCGTCGACAAGTGGACGAAGCAAGCGCAGCTATCCGCGCTCGCAGCAGCCGCCAGCCCCGCGTGGGGCTGGTGCTCGGTTCGGGGCTGGGCGGGCTGGCCGAGGCGGTCGAAGCGCCGGAGATGATCGCGTATACCGATCTGCCCCACTGGCCGCGTTCGTCCGTCGAGGGTCATGCCGGGCGGCTGGTGATCGGCCAGTTGGAAGGCGTTGACGTGTTGGTGATGCAGGGGCGCAGCCACTATTACGAAGGCTACTCGATGGGGCAGGTGACCTTCCCCGTGCGCGTGATGCAGTTCCTCGACATCCGCACGTTGATCATCACGAACGCCGCCGGCGGCTTGAACCTCTCATTCAAGGCCGGTGAGGTGATGCTGATTCGTGATCACATCAATCTCATCGGCATGGCCGGCCAGAATCCCCTGCGCGGGCCGAATGAGGAAGCTTTTGGGTCGCGCTTCCCCGATATGTCACAGCCCTACGATCCCGATCTGCGAGCCAGCGCGCAGCGCGTGGCGCTTGCGGCCGGGATCGAGCTGCGGGAAGGGGTATACATTTGCCTGGCCGGTCCCAGCTTCGAGTCGCCGGCCGATACGCGCTTTCTGCGCCTGATTGGTGCGGACGCCGTGGGCATGTCCACGGTGCCGGAGGTGATCGTCGCGCGGCACGGCGGGTTGCAGGTACTGGGCCTGTCGGGTATCAGCAACGTCCTGCCGCCGGAGGGCGTGGCGCAGACGACGACGCACACCGAGGTGTTGGCGGCGGGCCGCGCCCTCGTGCCCAAATTGACGCGCCTCATTTGCGGTGTGCTGCGCGAACTGAAGACGTAGGGATGAATGGCCCCCTTCATCCGCGTCATCGAGCAATTCGCGGTTGCGCTGTACGCCGCTTGCCTGATCGGTGTAATCTGGTCGATCCGTGCGATCTGGCTGGCCTGGCATGAGCGCAAGAATACATTGTTTTTGCTTGAACGCGAGGAAGCCTCGGCCCGCATCGGGCGCGGGCTCCTCAGTGTCCTGGCCTGCCTGGGGTTAGGCGCAGTTGTTTTTGTGCTGACCCGATTTGTAGCGCCCGCGCTGCCGATCGCCGAAGCGCCGACGCCTACACCGCCAGGCCCGCTGATTACCCTGACCCCGACGAACACCCCGTTTCCGACTCCGACGCTGGAAACCACGCCCACCCCCGAGCCATCGCTCGATACGTCGGTCACCCCGGTCGATACGCTCCCGGCGGTGACGCCGGAACCGACGACCCCGCCTGCGCCCCCGGCAGCCTGCCCCGACCCGAATGTGCAAATCACCGCGCCCCACGACGGCGATGCGTTTTCCGGGCCATTCCAGATCTTCGGCACGGCCAACATCCCCAACTTTGGCTTTTATAAATTCGTGTTGAACGGCCCCTGGACACAATACCAAGACCGCACGGCCGGCGATGTGGTCCGAGCGCCGGTTAGCGATAGTTATCTCGGCACATTCGACCCGGCCGCGCTGCTAGCCGCCCCAGGCGCGTATCGCTTCAGTCTGGTCGTCGTCGATAACGTGGGCAACGAAGCGCCGCACTGCTCGATCGCCGTGCAATTTCTCCCGCCGACGCCTGCGCCTCCATAGCCACGGATAAACAACGAACACCTGCGCGCGCCTGGCGCGCCAGCGCGGTGCAAGTGTAAACGAATGATCGCAGTGTGTATCCGTTTATTCGTTTTCTCTCCGTTGCTTAAGTTGCGAATACCCGATCGGGATGGTAGAATCAAATCAATGTCCGATCTGACGATTCGCCCGGCCCTGATGGGTGACCTGCAAGTGTGTCTGGAGTTCGATGCATCTTACACCACGGATTACGTCTGGCAAATGGATTCGCGCCTGGCCAATGGCGCGATCAGCGTGGCCTTCCATCACGTGCGTCTGCCGCGCTCGATGCGCGTGGCGTATCCCCGCGACGCCGAGGCGCTGCTGGCCGACTGGCGCTTACGCGACGTGATCCTGGTCGCCGAACGCCAGCGCACGCGGCACGGCTTTATCTCACTCAGCGCGCTCCCGGCGCAGCGCGTGGCGCAGATCGGGGATATGGTGGTCAGCCGGCCGGAGCGGCGTCAAGGAGTCGGTTCGGCCTTGATCGGCGCGGCGTTGCGCTGGGCGCGGGAACGGAGTCTCAAGCAGGTGGTGATCGAAGTGCAGACGAAGAATCATCCGGCGATTTCGCTGCTGAATAAACTCGGTTTCAGTTTTTGCGGCTTTAACGATCGGCATTATTTCAATCAAGACATCGCGCTCTTTTTCTCGCGGGCTGTGCGTTAGCGCTTCAAGCACTGTAGCGCTCCTGTCCGACCTCGACGCGCTCCACGGTCGTTTGGCGTGAATCTGATTTCGATCTTCATTCTCATCAATACGCTGCTGGCCACCGGCATCGCGGTGACGGCCTTCTCACTGCTGCTGTACGTGGTGCGTTACAACTGGTCGTCGCCGGTGGCGCGGGCCTTCGCCTTCATCCTGGCCGGGACGATGATCGTGTTCACCGGCGATACGGTGCTGCCGCGCGTCACCTCGATCGATGCGGCCGAAGGCTGGCTGCGCTTTCAATGGATCGGGATTGCGCTGGCGCCGGCGGCCTACCTGCACTTTGCCGACGAGGTGCTGCGGACGACGAACGCCGTCTCGCTGCGCCGGCGGCGCGGCGTGTACCTGGGTTACGCCTACGCCGTGGTCTTTGCCGTGGCCGCGCTCTTCACCGACCGGTTGGTGCAATCGGGCGGTAGCACCTCGCTGATCGCGCCGCGGCTCGCGCCCGGCGCCGCCTACCCCTGGGTCTTCCCCACCTTTGTCGCCTATTTTGCGGCGGCCGTCGGTTTCGGATTTCGCAACATCGTGATCGCGCGCCAGCGCTGCCTCACACCGACCTCGCAGCGGCGCATGACTTACTTGCTGTTATCCTCCACCGTGCCGTCATTGGGCGTGTTCCCGTATTTGTTGATCGCGGGGCAGATGGGCGGTGAGATCGGGCCGCTCCTCTGGTTGGTGTTGATCGCCGGCAATGCGACCATCGGAGTCATGCTGGTGGTCATGGCGTATAGCGTCGCCTACTTTGGCGTGCTCGCACCCGATCGGGTGGTCAAGCGGCGGCTCGTGCGCTTCCTGTTGCGCGGCCCGGTCACAGCCGGCGCTGTGGTGACCGCTATTCTGATCTTCACCCGGCTAGAAACGCTGCTCAACTTGCCAAACGAGACGCTCATGATCGGCGCGGTCGTGATCACGGTGGTGGTCTTCGCCGTGCTGCGCGGCTCGTTGCAGCCGCTGATCGACTTGTTGGTGTTTCGCCAGGATCGCAACGAGCTGGAATACATCGAGCAGATCGGGGAGCGGTTGCTGACCACGACCGACCTGCAACAGTTCCTGGAGAATGTGCTCACTTCCGTGTGTGATCTGTTGCGCGCGCAGTCGGCGTTTATCGCCTCGCGGGATCGAGACGATCGCTGGGAGATGCTGGCGGTGATCGGGGCGTTGCCCCCGGCGGAGAACCTGTTGAGCGAGTTGCGCGCCGGCGCGCCGGCGACCGGGTTGACGGCCGGGCCTTATCGTGCGGATGGTTTTGAATGTTGGCCGCTGTATGCGCGCGGGAATGGCGATTTGATCGGCGCGCTGGCGATAACGGCCGGCAGCGCGTTACCCGAACTGGGCGACGACGAGCTGGCTCAGATCAACCGGCTGATCCGGCAGGCCGTGGTGGCGCTCGACGATCGGCGTTTACAGGAGGAGGTGTTTGCCGCCGTCGAACAAATCCTGCCCGAGATCGACGTGATCCAACGCCAGCGGGGCGCGCCGCGCTACGTCGATTCGCCGCCGCAGCCTGCGCTGGAAGAAACGCTCGGGGCCGATCCGGAATTCATCGCGAATGTGAAAGATGCGCTCAGTCACTTTTGGGGTGGGCCGAAGTTGACGACCAGCCCGCTGTTGCGCATGGCGGTCGTCGACCGGGCCACGAACGCGCACAACGGCAACACCTCCAAGGCGCTGCGCGCCGTGTTGGGCGATGCCATCGAGCAGTTGCGCCCCGACGGCCCGCGCAGCCTGACCGCGGCCGAGTGGGTGCTGTACAACATTCTGGAACTGCGCTTTTTGCAGGGCGAACGCGTGCGCGATATCGCGCGCAAGCTGGCGATGAGCGAGAGCGATCTCTACCGCAAACAACGCGTGGCGGTCGAGGCCGTGGCCCGGGTCCTGGCGCAGATGGAACAACGCGTCACCCTCCAGGGTGATAAACCGGGGGCCGGCGATTCGCTTTCCGTTTGACATTTGCGCCGGCGATTCTATAATTACCAGCGTTATTCAAGGTGCATCGGTACAGGGTGGAGCGGTGACCGTGAAGCGGGTGGGTGACAAGTCTACTCCGATCATCTCCCTGGTCAGTTCTTTAAGATGCGAGAAGAGGTTGCAGAAATGGCAAGCGAAATGTCCCCCGACTTATCCTTGGATGAATCGTATTGGCAGTCGTTGCTGAATGATGTTGAAGCGTTTATCCCCGAACGAACCGGCGACGGTCGCCGCCCACTTGCTGAAGCGCCCCCGCGCCGCGATGAGATGGAGTTGTTGTGGCAAGCCGCCCAACGCGCTTCGGATGCCAGCGACGTGATCCAGGTGCAGTCGATCGGCAGCAACCGTGGCGGGCTGCTGATCGAATGGAATGGGTTGCGCGGCTTCATGCCGGCTTCGCACCTGTGCAGCCTGTCGCAGCATTTGAGCGAAGAGGCGCGCCGCATCGAGTTGGCCCAACGGGTCGGGCAGTGTTTCCCGGCGAAAGTGATCGAGCTCGATCGCGGCCAGAGCCGTTTCGTCGTGTCCGAACGATTGGCGTGCACCGAGCACAACCGGCGCGAAGCGCTGCTGACCGAGCTGGCGGAAGGTCAGGTGCGCGAAGGCGCCGTGACCAACGTGTGCTCGTTCGGCGTGTTCGTCGATCTCGGCGGGCTGGAAGGGTTGTTGCACATCAGCGAGATTTCGTGGGGGCGGGTCAATCATCCGGGCGACCTGCTGAAAATCGGGCAGCGCATGCGCGTGCTGCTGATGAGCGTCGACCGCAGCCAGAACCGGGTGGCGTTGAGCATCAAGCGTTTAAGCCCCGACCCGTGGCTGACGGTCGGCGAACGCTATAACGTGGGCCAAATCGTCAGCGGCGTGGTCACCAGCGTCGTCGCCTTCGGCGCGTTCACTCGCCTGGAAGACGGCCTGGAAGGGTTGATCCACGTTTCGGAGCTGGCCGAGGGCAATTTCCTGCATCCGCGCAACGTCGTGTGCGAAGGCCAGAGCGTGCGCGTGCGCGTGCTCAACATCGACGGCGCGCACCGGCGGTTGGGGTTGTCCTTGCGACAGGTGAACGGCGAAGGTGGGGCGCTGGGGGTTTAAGCCGAGGAGCGCATGAGCCGTAAGTCAGGCGGGGCGCGGGAACAGGCTAAGCCGAGCAAAGGGACACGGCGCAAGCCCGAGCCGCGCCGGCGACAATTGCGATTTACGTTTGGCGCGCGCCGGCAGGAAATTGCCGGCGTTTTGTTGATCGCGCTGGCGGCCGTCTCGCTGCTGGCGTTGCTGCAGGTGACGACCGGCGCGCTGATCGATGGGTGGAGCGCGCTGCTCGTCCGAATTTTCGGCGTGGGCGCGTACGTGGCGGCCGTGGCGATCGGGCTTGCCGGCGTCGTCATGATGCGCCGCGCGCAGGGGGCGCCGCTCCAGATTCAGCGGCTCAGGCTGATCGGTCTGGAGGCGGCCTTCTTCGCGCTGCTCGCGGCGCTGCACGCGGCGGCCTGGTGGGGCGAGCCGTGGGCCTTGATCGAGCAGGGCACGGGCGGCGGCCTGATCGGTTGGGGCCTGTCCGTGTTGCTGGTCGAATCGATCGGGCCGGCCCTGACCGCGCTATTCTTCGGCGCGATCGTGCTCGTCGGGTTGACGTTGGGCTTACCGATCGATTGGGGCGCGCTGTTCAGTTGGATGCGTGAACGGCTGACGGCGCCCGCTGCGCCAATTGCCGAACCGCCGACCCAGCCGACGGCGTCGCCTCCGGCGAGGTCTGCGACGGCGCCGCCTTCACTCAAATCACTCCCGACGGTCTCAGCCAAACCTCGACCCGAACCCGAACGCCCGACGACACACGCACCGCTCCCCGCGCCGCGCATCATTGGCGCAGCGCCGGCTCCAAAACCGGAGCAGATCGAATTGCCGCTGCCGCAGAAGAAGATCGCCGATATTCAGGCGGAGTTGCCTGCGCTCGATCTCCTCCAAGACCACTCGATGGAAGGCATTGCCGAACAGGAGACCGCGCAGCAGGCGCACATCATCGAAGAGACGTTGCGGCACTTTGGGTTAGCAGGGCATATCGTCGATACCCTGCGCGGACCGGCTGTTACTCAGTTTGCGCTGGAACCGGGCTACATCGAGCGACCCGGTTTGGACGGCGAGCCGCGCCGGCAGAAGGTGCGCGTGGGGCAAATTACATCGCTGGCGAACGATCTGGCGCTGGCGCTGGCCGCGCCCTCGTTGCGGATTGAAGCGCCGGTGCCGGGCAAGTCGTACATCGGCATCGAAGTGCCCAACGAAAAGATCGCGCTGGTCTCGTTGCGCGGCGTGATGGACAGCCCGGCCTTCGCGCGCGAAAAGTTGCCGCTGCGCATCGCGTTGGGACGCAACGTGTCCGGCCAGCCGATCGTGACCGATCTGACGGCGATGCCGCACCTGTTGATCGCCGGCACGACCGGGTCGGGCAAGAGCGTGCTGATCTCGGCGTTGACCGTGTGCCTGACCTTTTCCAACACGCCCGCCGATCTGCGCCTGGTGCTGATCGATCCGAAGATGGTCGAGCTGGTGCGCTTCAACGGTCTGCCGCACATTTACGGCAAGGTCGAAACGGATACGGAGCGCATCGTGGGTGTGCTGCGTTGGGTGACGCACGAAATGGATCGGCGCTACAAGTTGTTCGCCGAGCTGGGTGTGCGCAACCTGAAAGACTACAACCTGCGCATGCTCAAACAAAACCAGCCTAAGCTGCAAGTGATCGTCGTGATGATTGATGAGTTGGCCGACCTGATGTTGAGCTCGCCGGTTGAAGTGGAGAAGACGATCTGCCGGTTGGCGCAGATGGCGCGCGCCACCGGTATCCATCTGGTCGTCGCGACGCAGCGCCCCTCGACCGATGTGGTGACCGGCCTGATCAAAGCGAATTTCCCGGCGCGCATCGCCTTCGCCGTGGCGTCGGGCGTGGACTCGCGCGTGATCCTTGATACGGTGGGGGCCGAGACCTTACTCGGTCGCGGCGACATGCTGTTCCAGTCGCCCGAATCGGGCCGGCCGGTGCGGGTGCAGGGTTGCTACGTGTCCGATCGCGAGATCGAGAGCCTGGTGACCTTCTGGAGCGAGCAGTATCAGGCAGTTGGACCGGAGCCTGCGCCGTGGGACGCGAGCATGTCGCAGCTGCTGAAGGTCGGCTCGGGCAAGACCGGCGGCGGCGCGGGCGTAGTCGATGAAGCTGATGAGGCGCAGCTGTTGCAGACGGCGATCGATCTGGTGCGGCGCGAGGGTGGGGCGAGCGCCTCGCTGCTCCAGCGCAAGCTGCGCATCGGCTATCCGAAGGCCGCGCGCCTGATCGACGAGATGTACGAGCAGGGCCTCATCGGCCCGCCGGTGGAGGCCGGACGGCTGCGCGAAGTGCTGCCGCGAAGATAGGAAGCAGTGATGAAGCTCGAGACCGAGCGGCTACTCCTGCGCGAGTTCGCCGAGAGCGATTGGCCGGCCGTGCTGGCGTATCAATCCGATCCGCGCTATCTCCGCTACTACCCGTTGAGCCATCGCACGCCCGAAGAGGTGCGCCGGTTCGTGCAGGCATTCATTGATCAACAACACGCCCGTCCGCGCACCAAGTTTCAACTGGCGCTCATTTTGAAAGCGGACAAGCGCCTCATCGGCAACTGCGGTATTCGCAGAGCGGCGCTCGATGCCTGGGAGGCGAATATCGGGTACGAGCTCGACCCGCGCGAGTGGGGCCACGGCTACGCGACCGAAGCCGCGCGCGCCATCGTGCGCTTCGGCTTCGAGGAGTTGAAACTGCACCGCATTTCGGCGCAATGTATCGCGGAGAATACCGCATCGGTGCGGGTGCTGGAGCGAATCGGCCTGCAGTGCGAGGGGCGCTTGCGCGAGACGGAGTGGATGACGGGCCGCTGGTGGGACACCCTGTTGTACGGCATTCTGGAACGCGAGTGGCAGGCTGCGCAGGGCGAGGTTCGTGCGTAGCTGTGTCAGCAGACCTGTTGGTTCAACGCAAGCTCTCCAGCAGCCCGCGAATTTTGTCCGCCGGTTCCGGCGGCAGCGCCGACAGGTCGACCGCGCGCGCGCCGGACAGGATCGCGTTGAGCGCGCGGCCCAGCGCCCGGAATTCACCCGGCGCGTTCGGATCGGTCATCATGCCGCGCGTGACGGCGTAGAGCTGCTCGCCCAGGCCGGCGGGTGCGTCCGGCCGGCAGGCCTGCGCGACGAGCGCGAGGAAGAGGATGCGGCGCAGGACGGCGACCAGGCTGCGCCAGTCCGCTTGCTGCGCCAGGTCCGCGAGGAACAGCTCCAGCCGGGCGGCGGCCGGCGTGTTCCCGCCGCAGGCGGCGACGACCGCCTGGATCACCGGCCCCCACTGCTGCCGGATGCGGGCGATGGCCTCTGCCTCCTCCGGCCTGCCCTCGCCGGAGGCAGGGGGTGCAGGGACAGGCGGGCAAGTGCGGGAGGGCGCAGAGGATTTCCGAGTTAGTTTGTGAGTTCTCTGCGCACGTTGCGGTGAAATTCTGTCCGATTGCTGACGGGAGCAAGGGATCGACCAACTATGGAAAGGAAAAAGTTGTATTATGATTGCTGGTATATACCCACGCGCCCCGATAAACGAACGCGAAGAAGTCCCTTGAATGGACTAAGTGCCTTGCGTACTTGGTTATGTCCTGTCTTGGTGGTAATGCAATGGGAAGTACCGGGCAGCCTATATACAGACGATTCTTGAGACTCAGCAGATATGCCCAGTTTGTATCTCGTTTTACGCGTATCGCTATATTACTACATGTACCGGTACATTGCCAGCAGATGTGCACCGGGCTAAGGTAAGGAAGGAGAGTGGAGATTACTTGACTAAACGAAGAATTAAGCAACAGGTACCGGCAAGTCACCGTCAGGAAAAACTATTGAGCACTGAAAGCGATGCCCCACTGCTTAATGCGGAGGGTGCATCGCTCTTACTGGCTAAGAACCACGACCAGCTTGAGTTTGCCGTAGTCAGTGGGCCGAGCGCGGACAAGCTGCAAGGCCAGACTATTCCAGCTTCTGAAGGTGTCGCCAGCGAAGTGCTACAGACCGGGCAGCCAGTTTTGGAAAGCGGCCGGTCCGCTCGGAAGCGGGTTTATCAAGGTGTTGAAGCAGTCAGTGGTTACCGTACCCAGGCGATAATTGCTGCTCCGCTCAAATTCGACGATCAAGTCGTTGGAGTGATCGAAGCGGTTAATAGGCAACCGGGCGTCTTTCGTGCCGATGACCTAAAGACATTGGAGATCGTGTCCAGGTTGGTCGCTGCGTCTATTGAGTACATTCTTCAGCAGGAGGTGCCTAAGGGACGCAATGGCGAGTTGGCTGTTCTGAGCTCGACGAGCGAGATTATCTCTTCAGCTCTGAAATCGAATGAGCTGCTTTACAATTTGGTCATGGCAATTTTACATGGTGTGGCGTATGTTGCTGGTGAGTCTCCGACCACCGTCGGTGTAAAGAAGCTTGGACAACCAGCGCCATTTGACGCATGGTTAAATCAGGTTTTTGATGAAACGATCACGAAGCTGCGTAAACACAAGCGAGCAACACACCCAACGAAGTACGAGAAGATGCTGGAAATTGCGCGGAAGAAGGGTTTTAGAAACATCTGCATCAATGATTTCGTACTACTCTTTCCACGTGCCAAAGACCGCAAGCGGCAGGCATTAGCCTATCTTGGCAAGTTGAATCGCAAGCATCTGAATCCTCGAGGTGTCCACATCGGTGCGCTCCGGCGCGGGCTTCCCTATGAAGTGCTTGTCATAGACCGGGAAGTCGAATAACCACTCTACTCTGTTAACCACAGTTTATCATCAATAAGGCGGCGAGCCGTCAGCCAGTATTTTTGATTCCTGATACAATTACGGAGTAGTTAGCTGACCTTAGTCTGTTTATTATGTCGGCCGAGTGAGGGGGGCAGAATTGCCGGACGGCACTGGCAACAAGGATCTCAATATCCGTCAAGTTGCCCAGATGACGGGCTTGTCAGTGGAGCAGCTCCATCGGCTAACGAAATATCTCGCAAGCCGCGAGATCGGAGACGAATCAGCTAAAGCTGGCGAGTGAATCAGCGGGTGTGTCACGAGTAATGGCGGAAGTAAATAGGAGGAGACCGCCAGTGAGTGAAGAGCCTGTTCAGGGGCCACCCACAGAAGAGTCAGTTGCTAAGGATCCCGACGGGGTAGTATCCGCGGACGTCTCTAAGGAGACGCTGCCCGTGGCCCAGTTCTCAGCGCCTCTCGCCAGGCTGCCTTCAAATCGCACGCGTAATTCCGAGCGGCCGCGGTCGTCTCCCCGGACGTTCGTTCAGAATTTGGCAAGTTCGTTCTGGGCTAGATTCATTTTTATACTTCTAACCTTCCTCTTCCTCCTCCGGTTGCTGCTGCCCGCTCAACTTGGAAGCAGCGACTGGTTCAGCCACTTTGTGTTGGCTGAATCCATCGTGATTCTTTCTGGTATCGCGAGTTTCTGTATACAACTCCTGGCAGACGATTACTTGCGCCAGGTCCAGGCGCAATCGAGGAAACCAAGGCTCAAGCGGTCGCTCCTCGCGGGTGTACTCGTTTTCTCAACCGCCCAGGCACTTTTACTCACTGAGTTAGCTGTAAGGACGCCCCCGGAAACGCCTGGTGCTGGAGCGCCCACAGCGCCAGCTACCCAGGTGCCCAGATGGCCCACTGAGGAATCGCCCACGCTAGCGCCCGATACTGAGCCGACTGAGATGCCAACGGAACCGGCAACTCCTGAACCACCAAGTTCGCCTGCATTGCCGCTTTCGCCGACGCCGCCCGTCGTACCGCCACCGACGGAGGTCGCCCCCGGTCCAACTCGAGAGCCAACAGAATTGTCACCGAGCCTACCTACACCCACACAGAAAGTGGAGACGCCGACCGTACAACCGCCTCGCATCAAGTTTTGGGTCGAGCCCAACCCGATCTACGCCGGCCAATGTACTTTACTGATCGGGCAGATTGAGAATGCTCGCGAAGTATACCTAAATGGAAAACCGGTGAGTACGTCCTTCATCCAAGATGAATGTCCGCCCATCACCTGGGATTACCGCTTGGAAGTGGTCGGCCTGGACGGAGTAATGATTACACGCATCATCACTGTTCATGTCATGTCTCTTCCGGCAACGACATTGCAACCTTCGCCGACGCCGAGAGGCACTGCGACTTCGACGCCGACCAACACACCCACGCCGGAGAACACATATACGCCGACTCCAACTAATGTCTGTATTCCTTCTCAGCGTCCCGTCGATGTCATTCTGGTGCTAGATCGTTCCGGCTCGATGGCGGGACAGCCTCTGGCCGATGCCAAGCAGGCCGCCAAGTCGTTCATCGATGCGATGCACCTGTCCGTAGATCAGGTAGGGCTCCTTACCTTCGCAGCCCAGGCGCGTCTTGAGACTCGGCTGACGAACCAAGGTGACCAGGTTAAGCAGGCTATCGATGCACTATCAGCGGTTGACCGCGATACCAACATAGGCGCTGGTATCATTCAGGCTCAAGATGAGTTGGTCAGCAGCCGGCACAATTCATCGGCACTGCCGGTGATCATTTTGCTCTCGGACGGCCGACCCACCACAGGGGATGTGTCGGTGGCTGCTCAGGCGGCCAAGCAAGCCGGGACGCGAATCATAACCATCGGCCTGGGCGAGGACGTGGATCACGAGCTGATGCGCGCGATCGCGTCTACAGAATCGGGCTATTATCATGCTCCTACATCGGAAGGTCTCCTGGAAATCTATATAAGTATTGCCAGAACACTTTACTGCGACCCGGCGACCACAACACCACTGCCGACGACTGACACGCCCACCCCGACCTTGAGTCCAGCGCCGACTTCGACTGTAGCGCCGACGTTTGAACCGAGCGAAACGCCAACGGCAACCATCACGCCCACACCGATATGGACGATTACACCGACCTTTTCGCCCACTCCCACGCCGCAGCCGTCGCCAATTGCCTGTCCCGTGGAACCTGCACCAGGCAGATACCTCATCCTCTTCGATGGAAGCATGATTCGCTCCGATAAGACTGCAGCTCAGGCGCAGGTCGGACCGGTTCTCGCTGCTATCCCGACGGGAGTATACGAGGTAACACTTGTGTCATACGACGCGCATGCCCAGCAACCACAACAGCACCAACCGGCAGAGAGTTGGTACCTGATTCTCAAGGATGATCTAGGCTCTGTCATCGCAACGACGAATCCGATCGGCGACTTGCCAGACGCTCAGGACCGGTTAGTTGAGGTTGTCGAGCAGCGTCTGCTTGTCGCGCAACCTGCTACATTGGCTATCGCCTTCCACAACGCATATCCAGCATCAAATCCGAATAGCGTCATCCCGGTTTGCGCTGCCTTCGACGCGCGCGAGACAAGTACACCGACTCCGACTCTGTCGCCGACGCCAACGCCGCGCCAACATGCGACACTTTCGCCTTCACCTACTGTTGAGTCAAGCTCTACGCCAACTCCAGCTAGTACGGCTAACGCCACGCTGCTCCCAACCCCAACGCCCAGCGCGAGCTTGACTCTGCCCCCGTTGCCAACCGCAACCCCCACACCTACCACTAAATCGACCGACGAGTAAGCACCACCGAAGATTCTCCAGGAGTGATGCAAGTAGATTGGAGCGCAGTAGATAGGGTAACTCACGCGATTATTCTGCTGAGGTGAGCGTGAGCGGCATCGGGCAGCCCGACGCGGAAGGGGCCCAAGCGCGTGTCGAGCGAGGCGACGAGTTCGAGGCTGAGGCGCACGCCGCCGACTTCGCGCGGCGCGGCCAACACGGCGTAGACGCTCTGGCAGCCGATCAAGGGGAAGCTGGCGTGGCGGGCAAACTGCCAGTAGGGGTTGCTCTCGCCCAGGCCGTAACACTGGATGACGGGGAATACGTTGTGATGCTCGATTTCGACGCCGGCTTCACCCAGGCTGACTTTGACGGCCTCGACGATTTTCAGATCGGGCTTGAGCGCGAGGGTGAACTTGCCTTTGTCTTCGGCCCTCACCCGCTACGGGTGGAGCTCGTGCGCGATGACGCTGCCCCCGCCCTGCCGCGGGCGCAGGTAGGCGGTGAAAGTTGCCTCGGCGTATTGCACGGACTTATCGTTGGGCGGATGCAGTGTGCAGGCCAGGCGCACGAGCGTGTAGTTGCGATCGGCGGCGGGGGGCGTCCACTTCTTGCCGAGCTGGCTTTCCAGCGCATCGGCCGCCGGCCACCATTCCGGCTCGCCGAGCGTCACCTTGGGGAGAGGCGCGGCGGTTCTGTAGGTTTGGCCGAGCGGCTGCAGGTAGCCTTCCCAGGCGACGCGCTCGATCTCGTTGGGGGTGACGAGGCGCATGGCTTCACCTCTGCGGCGAGTATGAATTTGTGCATCGCGGCTTCAGTTTACAAGAGATTTCGTCGCATGGCAATGGGTGTTAAAAAGTAAGCCCCCGATTGGGGGCTTCCATGCTTCTCAATTCCGGCCTATCAGCTCATCTTCCACTTCCGTCTCAGACGGCAAATCGCGCAAGCGCTGCCACGCCGGTTTCTTCTTGGTGTCCGTCTCTTCCATCTGCTGCCGCAGCTCGGCGATCTGATCGCGCAGCAGCGCCGCCTTCTCGAACTCCAGCTCCTTCGCCGCCGCCTTCATCTGCTTCTCCAACTCTCGAATCAGCCGCGCCAGCTCATCCTTGGGCATGGTCTGGCTGACGCGATACTCGCCCTTCTCCTCCGCCGCCACACGGATCGAGTCGGTCAGGTCGCGCACGGCCTTGACGATGCTCGCCGGCACGATGCCGTGTTCCTGGTTGTAGCGCGTCTGAATTTCGCGACGGCGACTCGTCTCGTCGATCGCCCGTTGCATCGAGTCGGTGATGCGCTCGGCATACATGATCACCGTGCCGTTGATGTGCCGCGCGGCGCGGCCCATCGTCTGGATCAGCGAGGTGCCGCTGCGCAGGAAGCCTTCCTTATCCGCGTCGAGGATAGCGACGAGCGAGACTTCAGGCAGATCAAGCCCCTCGCGCAGCAGGTTGATGCCGACGACGACATCGTAGTGGCCCAGGCGCAGATCGCGCAAAATCTCGGTGCGCTCGATCGTCTGAATCTCGGAGTGCAAATAGTGAACCTTGATGCCGAGTTCCTTCAGGTAATCCGCTAGGTCTTCGGCCATACGCTTGGTCAGCGTGGTGACCAGGACGCGCTCGCCGCGCCCGATGCGCTGCTGAATCTGCCCGATCAAGTCGTCGACCTGGCCTTTCACCGGCTTGACGACGATCTCCGGATCGATCAGGCCGGTCGGGCGGATGATCTGTTGGACGACCTGCTGGCTGTGCTTGAGCTCGTATTCGGCGGGCGTCGCCGAGGTGAAGATCGTTTGCCCCATGCGCGCCTCGAACTCGTCGAAGGTGAGCGGTCGATTGTCCAGGGCGCTGGGCAGGCGGAAGCCGTACTTCACCAATTCTTCCTTGCGGCTGCGATCGCCGAAGTACATGCCGCGCACCTGCGGCACGCTGTTGTGACTTTCGTCCATCACCAGCAAATAGTCGTCGGGGAAGTAATCCACCAGCGTCCAGGGCGGCTCGCCGACCGTGCGCCCGTCGAGATGGCGCGAGTAGTTCTCGATACCGGAGCAATAGCCGACCTCGCGCAACATTTCCAGATCGTACTTGGTGCGCTGTTCGAGTCGTTGCGCTTCGAGCAGCAGCTCGTTGCGCTTGAGCCAAGCCAAGCGCTCGGCCAGCTCCGCTTCGATCAACTGGATCGCGCGCTGGAGCTTGTCTTCGACGGTGATGAACTGCTTGGCCGGGTAGATTGAAATAGACGATGCTTCCTTCAGCACTTCCCCGGTCAGCGGATCGATCTCGGTGATGCGCTCGACGTTGTCTCCCCAGAACTCGATGCGATAGGCCGTCTCGGCGTAGGCCGGCTGGACTTCCAGCGTATCGCCGCGCACGCGGAACTTGCCGCGCGCGAAGTTGATGTCGTTGCGCTCGTACTGGATGTCGACCAGGTGGCGCAGCAACAGGTCGCGCCGGCGCGTCTCGCCAGTCTGGATGTTCACGACGACCTTGCCCCAATCTTCCGGGTTGCCGATGCCGTAGATGCAGGACACCGAGGCGACGATGATCACGTCGCGGCGCGACATCAGCGCGGTGGTGGCCGACAGCCGCAAGCGATCGATCTCCTCGTTGATCGACGTATCCTTTTCGATGTAGGTGTCGGTCCGGGCGATGTAGGCTTCCGGCTGATAGTAATCGTAGTAGGAGACAAAATACTCGACGGCGTTCTTGGGGAAGAAGTCCTTGAACTCCGAGTACAGCTGCGCGGCCAGCGTCTTGTTGTGCGCCATCACCAGCGTCGGTTTCTGCACCTGCTGGATGATATGCGCGACCGCGAAGGTCTTGCCGGTGCCGGTCGCGCCGAGCAGCGTCTGGTACTTGTGGCCCTGCTTGATGCCTTCGACCAGTTTGCTAATCGCTTCGGGCTGGTCGCCGGTCGGTTTGAGATCGGAGACGAGATCGAACTTTTGAGACATGATTCTCTCCTGACAGTAAAGCGTGAAACGTGATAACGAATCATATCACGTTTCACGCTGCACGCATCACCCTACGGCGTCGGCGTCGGGAAAGGGAACGGGAAAGGGAAGGGCGGGAAAGTCGGATAGGGGGTCGGCTGGACGCCGGTACACTCGGTTTCCGCGCAGGTGAGGACGATGCGCGCCGGCTCGAAGCCGTTGTTGTAGAAGTCGGCGTCGCCGATCTCGCCTTGCGCCCAGCGCGCGACCGTGTCGCGGCGCAAGCGCAACACCGTATCGCTCGTGCCAGTCAAGTCGGTCGCGGCGATGTACAACACATAGAAAGGCTGGTCGATGTCGAGGAAGTGCGCGGCGGCGATTGTCTTGACAGTGTGCAGCATGTCGGCATAGCCCGGCCGATTGGCGATCGGGCTGGCGTACTGAATCATCAACTGGCCTTCGTCACCCGACTTGAACCAGTACACGTTCGAGTCGATTCCCGCAGCGCGTAGCGCGGCCTTGATCACGACGGGCGCATCGGCGTGTGAGAGGGGCGGGTGACTAGAGTCAGGTCGGCGACTGGAGTCAGGTCGGCGACTGGAGTCGGGTCGGCGACTGGAGTCGCCTCCTACAGTAGGAATTGGACTGGGCGTTGTAGCTGACCTGAGGGTCGGTGAACTGGTCGGGCGTGCTGTGGGGATATCGGAGGGCGTGGCGCGCGGGCGCACGATGAATGGGCTGGGCGACGGCAAGGGCAGCGGGGTATTCGTCGGGCGAGTGTTGCGCGCCGGACCGCAGGCGGCGAGCGTGATGATCAGGAGCAAAGCGAGGAAGAGACGCATGGGAGTTTGGTGGTTGGATAGTTGGATGGATGGTTGGTTGAGGCGCGGCGGCGATAAACAATATGCGATATGCAATTCGCCCATCAGCGCACGTAGATCGGATTGGAGTATATCCAGCCTCGCCCGCCGCGCATGACTTCGACCCGATAAGCGCCGGCTTCGGCGGTAGTGTACTTGAGCGTCCGCCCGCTGCGGCTGGCGACGACGCCTATGCCCGATCGGATCAGGCGGATGCGCGCGGATGCAGGCGTCTCGACTTCTAACGTGGCAGCCCCGGCGCGCTTCATCTCTTCGCCGATGCCGGCCGAGTTGGACATACTGCGCGCAGTGAAGCGAAAGCCGCGCGTGCTGCCCAGCAGATCGTAGCCGATCCAACACCGCCCTTGCGCCAGCGCGCGATAGATCGATTGCTTGTCAGCGCTCACGGCGCGGGTCAGCGGACGATCGACGAGCAGATGGACATTGACGCAACGGAAGAGATATTGATACGGGAACACCGTGCGTGTGATCGGGCCGAGCGTGTAGGTCGCGCCGTGCGCATCGGCCCCGCCGATCGCGGCGACGCGCCGCCCTTTGACGAGCAGGCTGTCCCACAGCGCCAGCGTCTGCCGGAACGGGCCGCGAATCGCGCCCTTGGGATTGAAGGCGTACCCAATCGCCAGCAGGCGATTGGGCAGGCGCGACTTGAACTCCGACATGTAGTTCCACAACTCGATGCCGGTGTATCCTTCGATCTCCCAATCGACCCAGGGCAGGCCCTCTTCGCCGATGAAGCGGAGTGGGTAATCGATGGGATGCGCCAGGAAGGTCAAGGCGTTGCGCTCGCGCGCGGCGTCGATCAAGCCTTGCGGCGACTCGGCATGCAGGCACAGCTCGGCGTCCGCGCCGTAGATCAGGCAGTGATTGGCCTGCGGCTGGCGGCGATTGTCGTGCACTTCCTCGCCGATCAACACCAGCACGTTGCCGTGGTAGCCTTCCGGCCCTTTGACCCACACATTGTGGTCGGTGGTGACAATAAAGTCGAGGCCGGCCGCTTCGGCCGCCCCGGCGATTTGGGCGTGATACCACTCGCCGTCCGAGAACGGCGTGTGCATGTGCAGGTTTCCGACGAGTTCTTGGATGGGCATAAGGTGAATGCAGAATCAGTAGTTCACGAAACGTCCCGTAGCCTAGGGCCTTGTGCCCGTTTTTGCCGCCCACAAGGGGCTAAACTACGGATTTCGTGATGTACTGAGAATGAGGAATGTAGAATGCAGAATGAAGGAAATTAATCGAACAGATCGAGCTGACCGGGCGGGTCGGGTTTTTCTGCTTTCGGCTTGAGCGTGTGGTAACCGTGCTGGGCTGCCCATTCGGGATCGGGGCCGCGCCAACCAAATTGGGCAAGATCGATGCGACCGCGCTCGTCAAACTTGACGCCTTCCGCTTCGAGCCGCTTGCGCTGGATTTCCGCGCCGCGACCGGCGCGTGGGCTGATTTTGCCCTGGGCGTTGATCACCCGCTGCCAGGGCGCCTCCGGGTCGTCGACGCCCGCCATGGCGTAGCCGACCAAGCGTGCGTCGCAGCCCGCGCCGACGATCTTCGCTACGTCGCCGTAGGTCGTCACTTTGCCCCACGGCGCCTGCTTGACAACTTCGTAGATGCGCGGGAAGAGCGCTTTTTCTTCAGGGTTGAGATTCACGCGGGGGATTATAGCGGGAGGGAGTGTTAGGGTCAAGCATTTGGCGGAGTGGGTAATGCTTGACCCGCAGCCCCGACGAGTGCTATAGTACGGTCGCCATCCGGAGAACCCATCAATCAAAGGAGGATCGACGCCATGTCGCCCGAAATGAAAGTGAGAATGCGTGCGCGCGAGGTCAGCGCCAATATCGACGAATTGTTTCAGCGAGCCGATCAGGAGGACTCCGTCATTGTGACGCGCCAGGGGGGAGATCGCCTGATCGTGGTTTCAATCGCTCGATTTGAAGCGTTAGTCGAGCAGCTGAAGCAAGCGGCTACAGAGGTGATACCCAAGCCGGACCCGCACGACCGAGGCGGAGAGGACCAGTCGCGTCTTCAGCAGGCGGTGGCCGCTATCGAGAAATTGGGGCCACATGATCGCGGAGGCAGCGCATCGTCAAGTCTCGCGTCCGACATTAAACCGGGGATGCACGACCGGGGTGGTTAGACAGCCAGACCGGGCGTTGCCTCTCGCCATTCTTCCAACAGATTCTTGACGGTCACTTCCCAGTCAAACGCCTGCTTGCTTGCTCCTGAGGTTGCCAGGTTCGCGGCGTGCAGGCCGGGTATCAGCGTCCCAACGAGCTGTTGAGCTTTTTTCTGAGTGAGTTTCTCGCCGGCGGGGTGGGCCAGCACGAGCGACAATAGCTCTATCGCTTTTTCCCGCCTTCCCGTTTGCATGAGAAGACTCGCGGCGCCTACCAATGTGTCAAGCGCCCGTGGCGCGGCTTGCGTTCTTAATGCAATCTCAAGCGCTTCCGAGTAATAAGCCCGGGCTTCCGCATACGCTGCTTGCGCCGTGCTCACATCGCCTAAGAAGGTCAGCGCAAACGACATACCCGCGGCGTGGCCGATTTCTCGGAAGATCAGCAAGCTGTCCTGATGGTATTGCCTGGCTGCGTCGTACGCGCCTCGCGCCAGTGCGACCTCACCCAAACAGGTCAAGCTGATGGCAATGCCTCGTTGGTCTTCGATCTCGCGGTAAATCTCCAGACTTTCGCCGTAGCGCTGTTGAGCGTCCGCGTAGGCTTCACACAAGAAGGCGTTCTGCCCCAGGTTGTTGAGCGAGGAAGCAATGCCGCGCCTGTCGCCGAGCTCGCGCCGGATAGCCAGGCTTTCTTCATAGTCGCTTGCCGCTTCAGCGTAGCGCCCGGTCACATCCAGAATGATGCCCAGGTGATTGAGCGACTCAGCGACCCCCCAGCGATCGTCCAGCCGTCTGCGGATGGATAGGCTCGCCTCATGGCATTGTAACGCTTCAGGGTACTCACCTAAGTCGTAGGCGGCGTGTCCTAACCGGTAAAACGCGGAGGCGATGCCCCACTTGTCGCCGATTTCGCGCGAGAGATTAAGACTCGCCTGATAACGATCTTTGGCGGCCCGATACTGACCGAGACCCTGGATCGCCGCGCCAATGCCGTTCAGCGTGGCCGCTACGCTCTGCTTATCGTTCAAGGCTTGATAAAGCGCCAGGCTTTCATGCAGAGTCTGTGCGGCGCTCTCGTAGGCGCCGCGCTGTACATCGAGAGCGCTCAACCGGCCCAGGGCGAAGGCGAGGTCGGCGCGAGCGTCCAGGCCGCGCAGAACGGGAAGGCTATCGTCCAGCAGACGTTGGGCCTGGTCATAAGCCAGCTGGCGAATGCAGAAGCCGGCCTGCCGCGCCATCAACTGCGCGAGAATCCGGGTTGCCTGCGCCGGCAACTCTCTGGCTGCCAGTTGCTCGACCGCAACTCGGAAAGCCTCTTCCCCTTCTTTGACCCAGCCCCGCAGATCGTAGAAGGCGTACAGTCCGGTCATGCATTGCTCGATCGCGGCAACGTCGGCTGTCGTCGCCAGCCGACGCCACGCCGCACGCACATTTCCAATATCTGAGTCAATGACCTTGAGCGCGAGCAATTGCTCTCCGCTCCGCAGGTGCTTCTCCTGGGCCTGTACCAGCGCGGCATAATGCCGGCTGTGCCGGTCGAGCAGTTGCTCGGCGTCTGCCGATTGTTCGCTCAACTTCTCTGCGGTGTACTGCCGCAGCAATTCGTGGATGGCGTAGCGATCAGGCTGCTCGCGGCGCACCAGCGAGTGATCGACCAGACTTGCCAGGGTGGGCAACGATACCCCGGCAACCTGTTCGGCCGCCTCACGGGTAAACCCGCTGCGAAAGACGGACAGGCGTCGAAAGGCTTCCTGTTCGGCGCCGGAGAGCAAGCGCCACGATTGTTCGAACACGGCTCGCATGCTGCGCTGTAGGCCGAACGCGCCAGCCGGCGACTCGCTAAGGAAGTCGAGTCCCCGTTCGATTTCAGCTGCAATTTCGCCGGGCGACAACACGCGCATCCAGGCGGCGGCCAACTCGATCGCCAGCGGAATCCCCGCAACCAGGTTGCAGACGCGCACGATGGCCGCTTCATCTGACGGCGTCACCGCGACCGAGCGTTTGATCTGTCGCGCGACCTGAAGGAACAATTGCACCGCGCCGTATCGGTCCACGTCGCCGCGCCGAGGATCATCGGGTACGCTCAACCCTTCCAGTTCAAACACCCACTCCCCTGGCAGGTTCAAGCGCGCCCGCGAGGTTATCAGAACTTTAACGGCGGGCGCGCTCTTCAATACCTGGGCCACCCAACTTGCGCCTCTCGGAATATGCTCGAAGCCATCCAATATCAAGAGCATTTCTTTTCCGCGCAGATAGTCGAGCAGCTGGGTGTTCGAATCCCCCTTTTCGGAAAACGTGAAACCGAGTGCGCTGGCGACCGCTGTGACGAGTGAACTCGGTGTGTCCAAAGACGCCAGCGGGACGAAATAGACTCCGTTCAGGAAATCGCTCTCCTCGCGTTCCGCAACTCGCAGCGCCAGCCGCGTCTTGCCTATGCCGCCCAGCCCGACGAGCGTCAACAGCCGGCAGTCGGAATCGGCGAGTCGTCCGGCGATCTCGGCCAGTTCGTCCTCTCGGCCGACGAAGGGTGTGGGTGGAGGCGGCAGGCCGCGCGTGTGGCGCGGTGTTTCTCGCGCCGCTTGAATCCGCTCGTACAGGGCGCGTGTCTCCTCGGATGGCTTGACGCCTAACTCCTCGAGGAGAACCTGGCGGCACGCCTCGTATTGCGCCAGCGCTGCGCTGTGCTGCCCGCTACGCGCCAGGCTGCGCATCACCTGCCGGTGCGCCTCCTCGCGCCACGGCTCCAGTTCCAATTGGCGGCGCGCATAGAATAGCGCGCGCTCCTGCTCGCCGTGTTGACGGTGATACTCGGCCAGGTGATACAGCGCCTCCAGCGCGCGGCGATGCAACCCCTCGCGGCGGACGACAGCCCATTCCGAGAACGCGACGCTTTCTTCCAGGAAGAACCCCTGCAGAAAGTCTCCCCGATACAGGTCGGCCGCTTCGCGCAACTGCTCGATGCAGGTGCGGCAGGTTTCGAGCCGGCGGTGGCCGTGCGCGTCGCCGGCAGCCAGCCGCCCGGTGAACACCGACACGTCTAGCCACGCATTTGAAGCGGAATTGAACTGGATGGTTTCGGGGGTGAGGTTCAGCACGGGTGGATCGGCGTCGCCGTCGCCGATAGCCTGGCGCAGGCGGTGAAGCGCCAGGCGCAGGTTATTGCGCGCCGTTTGATCGGGCACCTCGGGCCACAGCAGCCCGGCGAGCGCCTCCCGGCGATGCGGGCGATCGGCTTCCAGCGCCAGGTAGGCTAACAAAGCCCGCACCTTGTCCGAGCGGAACTCGGTGACCGGTTGGCCGTCGAGCGTAACTTGATAGGGACCTAGCAGGTGAAGCGACAGGTGCGACATGGGCGGTGGAAACGTTTTGGAAACGGCAAGAGCGGATACTGCACGCAAGTCAAGCGTAAGCAGGCCAGAACTACAATGCCCGAAGACCAACCCAGTTACCTATCGTACCTGATCCGCCTCTGGCAGGTGAAGCGCAGAGGTCAGCCAAACTGGCAGGCATCGCTCGAAAGCCCGATTACCGGACAGCGGCAAGGCTTTCCGAACCTGGCGGCGTTGTTCGCCTTCATCACGGCGCAGACATGCCCGCCGTTCGATCGGGCCAATGCCGACCCGCTTCAGGCGCGCGATGATGCAAGTGAGTTGGAATAAGGGCGTGGCTGACTGCGCGAAAGTATAGCACGAAGTCGGAAAGTATGAGACATCCGTAACGTGGGAGGATAGCGCTATCGCACACTTGAACAGCGAACTTTCAGCCTTGATGCCAGCCGGATCAACGGCTGGCAAGTTTGAATCCAAAACGATGGCCAGTGAGGAGGTCAACATGAACCGCAACCGTATGTTTAGATCCGTCGCCGCGCTGGTGCTGATGGCATTCATTGTAGCGGTCGGTATCGCAGCTGCCGCCCGTTCAACGAAGGTAACGACCAGCGCCGCTGAAGCCCTGGCCGCGTGGCGGCTGGGTGAGCATTCCGCCAGTCAAGCCGCGAGCACAATTGGGGATGCCCTGGCCGCGTGGCGGCAAGGCGAAAAACAAGCCGGGGGCGCCAATAGTTTGGCTCCGTACAGCGCGGCTGCGATCGATCGCTACCTGCGGCTCAAGCAACTCGGTGGTCGCTCGCCGCGCGTCGATCGGGCGTTGATCGAGTGGCGGCAGGGCGAGCAACACGCCGGCAAAGCTGCGCTCCCCAAGAACCTCGACCGGGGACCGGAATTGTGGACACCCGGCGCGCGCCAGACCTCAAGCGCAGTGGCGCTTGAGCCGCACGAGCGTAACCCATTGCTCAGCGCGTACCGGCAGCGCGAGCAATGGGCCTCGGATTCGGCGCAGGCACTTTCAAGGAGGGCAAGATGAATAACGATTTCAGCTACCAGCAGCTCTACGCAGCGCACCGTCAAGACCTGATGCGAGAGGCGGAAGTCGGTTGGCAGCTCAAGGCGGCGGGGGTTGACCGACCGGGCCTGTCGATGAGGAGGCTGGTGTTGAAGGTGATTGGCGCGCTGCGGGCTGCATTGCTGATCGCGCAGGGCTTCGCAGGTTGAACACCAAACTAGGAGATCCAAATGACAACCATGAAAGCAGTGCGTATCCATGCGTACGGCGCTACTGATGTCCTCACTTATGAAGATGCCCTACGTCCAAGTCCGGGCGCGGGCGAAGTGCTCATCCGCGTGTATGCCACCACCGTCAACCCCTTCGACTGTGCGGCGCGGGCGGGTTATCTGTCGGCCTACTTTAACTATAGCCTGCCGTTGATTCTGGGCACCGATGTGTCGGGGGTCATCGAAGAGGTCGGAGCGGGAGTTACGAACTTTGCGCCGGGCGACAACGTGTATACGCGGGCCGGTGTGACATGCGATGGCGCATACGCCGAATATGTGGTGGTTCCGGCGTCGGATGTCGCAGCCAAACCGCAATCCCTCGACCATCTTCACGCCGCGGCTCTGCCGCACGCGATTCTCACGGCGTGGCAAGCGCTCTTTGAGGCGGCCCAGCTGGCGCCAGGCCAGACCGTTCTGATCCACGGCGCGGCGGGCGGGGTCGGTCACGTGGCCGTCCAACTCGCCCAGT
This sequence comes from Anaerolineae bacterium, assembly GCA_035292585.1. Taxonomy (GTDB): domain Bacteria; phylum Chloroflexota; class Anaerolineae; order Fen-1058; family Fen-1058; genus DASSFZ01. Next base: position 58,999 of record DATDPU010000039.1, read on the forward strand.
TGCGCGGGGCTAGAGTGATCGGAACGGCCTCGATCAATCTGGATTTCCTGCGAGAACTCAACGTGGATCAAGCGATCGATTACGCCACGACGCCGTTTGAAACGGTTGCGCGTGACGTGGACGTGGTGCTGGACACCGTCGGCGGCGATACACAGCAACGCTCGTGGGGCGTGCTCAAACCTGGCGGCATCCTGCTCTCCACCGTTCAAGCGCCTTCGGAAGAAATGGCGGCGACCCACGGTGTCCGCCAGCAGATGATTGCCTCGGCGCCGCCGATTGGACCGACCTTGACGGAGGTGGCCGGGCTGGTGGAGAGTGGACGGATCAAGCCGATGGTCTCTCTGATTCTCCCGCTTGCAGACATCCGCAAAGCGCACACTTTGATCGAGGGCCGGCATACACGGGGCAAGATTGCTCTGCAGGTGGTGTCGTGAGGTTGGGCATGTATCTTCAAATCTAATAACCATTGGCGCTAATTTCAGCCGAAGTGCTTCGTAGTTTAGTCCTTTGTGGACGTTGGAGTGGAGCCAGACGCGTACGAGGCATATATAAGCGCGCCTGACTATAACTACGATGGTTCCGAATAACACAACGGTTCCTCAAAGAGCCGCAACCCTGCGTAGAAGGCGTGAGCCTGTCCGGGGCAATGCATGGCAGGGCGAGAACCTATATCACGGCCAAGGCCGGCGTATCCTCTACGATACAGAGGCGCGCGGCTCGTAGCGTGATATTGTGCGAGCCATTGAAATAAGTAAACCATACCCGCAATCGCAAGTTGGGCCGGCCAGTCGTGGACGCTGCGCTTAACCTACGTTCTCCCGGCCAACATGCTGTAATCCCATGGGAGGATAGCAACATGGCCCGCTCGATCCGTGTTCTCTATCGTGGCGTACAAGGAAGAGTACGCCGTAACTTCAACTGGCCCCCCATTAACAAGAATTCTGCAGTCGTGATCACGGCGGCGCAGTGGTCTTTCGCAGGCGGAATCTTCGGCCCCACCGTCGGTAGACCGCATCTCGGTGAGGCGAATGTCTATGTGACCAATATTGGCCCACACGATCCCGAACCCGACTCGGGCGGAGTTGAGTTCCATCTTCATGTCGATTGGGATTCTCCATTGGACGTAATCGTCACAATCTCCGTCCTGGAAGATGTTGAGGACTTCGTCATTGGGTAGGCGAAGTCTTTGCGTCAGCGGGCTAAGCCGCGCCGCCAGACGATGGCTCGCCCAAGTCCGCCGACCGCGTCGCGTTCGGAGGGGTCTCGCGCCGGTGTTGTATCTTTTAGTAGAGTAGACTTGCCGGTGATCGAGTCCGGCCATCAGCGACGCTTACAGCGTGTCGAGCTCGGTCGGCCTTCATATTTCAGCGCGCTTCTTGACGAATCCCACGCAATCGGCTACAATCCCCGTCCGCAGAGACCTGCCAGGTCTTCATGACCTGGCAGGTTTGGTTAAGTCCCATGTTCGAGAGCCTGACCGAGAAACTCAATACCATCTTCAAAAAGCTCTCGCGCAAAGGCGTGCTGACTGAAGCCGACGTCGACGAGGCGCTGCGCGAGGTCCGCCTGGCGCTGCTTGAGGCCGACGTTCATTTCAAGGTCGTGAAAGATTTTCTCGCCCGCGTGCGCGCGAAGGCCGTCGGCGAAGAGGTGCATCGCGCACTCTCGCCGGGGCAACAGGTCGTTAAAATCGTTCACGCCGAGCTGTTGACCACGCTGGGGCAGGCCGCCCCGCTCGACCTGACCGGCTCCGCCCCGCACGTGATCATGCTCGTCGGCCTGCAAGGTTCCGGCAAGACGACGACGGCGGCCAAGCTCGCGCTCAAGCTCAGCGGCAGCGGTCACCGGCCGCTGCTCGTCGCCGCCGATACCTATCGGCCCGCCGCCGTGACCCAACTCGAAACGTTAGGCCGGCAGTTGAATATCCCGGTGCACAGCGAAGGCGCCCAAGCCGCGCCGGTCAAGATTTGCGAGAACGGCCTGCGGCTGGCCCGGCAGGACACTTACGATATCGTCATCCTCGATACGGCCGGGCGGCTGGCGATCGACGAGCAGATGATGGCTGAGATCGAGACGATCAAGCGCGCGACCCAGCCGCGCGAGGTGATGCTCGTCGCCGATGCGATGACCGGCCAGGATGCGGTGCGCACGGCCGAGGAGTTTCACAAGCGCGTCGGGTTGACCGGCTTGACGCTGACCAAGGCCGACGGCGATGCGCGCGGCGGCGCGGCGATTAGCATTCGCGCGGTGACCGGGGTGCCGATCAAATTTCTGGGCATCGGCGAGAAGGTCGATGCGCTGGAGCCGTTCCACCCCGATCGCATGGCAACGCGCATCCTCGGCATGGGCGACATGCTGACGCTGATCGAAAAGGCGCAGACCACATTCGATCAGGGGGAAGCCGAGAAAGCGGCCGAGAAATTCATGTCGGCCCAGTTCGACTTTGAGGACTTCCTGGCCCAGATGCAGCAGGTGAAGAAGCTGGGACCGCTGTCGCAAATCCTCGATATGCTGCCGGGGATGGGCCAGCTGAAGGCGCAGGTGGACCCGGTCGAGGCCGAAGTGCAGCTGAAGAAGACCGAGGCGATCATTCACTCGATGACGATTGCCGAGCGGCGCGACCCCGACCTGCTCAACGGTTCACGCAAGCGCCGCATTGCGCGCGGCAGCGGGACGACCGTGCAGGATATCAACCAGTTGGTCCGGCAGTTCCGCGAGATGCAGCGCATGCTGAAGCAACTGAACAGCGGGCGGGGCAAGGGCCTGCTGAAGATGTTCGGCGGACGATAACCGACCCGCCGACTAACCAACTAACCAACAGGAGTCACCACGTGGTTCGAATCAGACTGCGCCGTGTGGGCGCGAAGAAGGAACCGGTCTATCGCATCGTCGTGGCCGATGTCGAAGCGCCGCGCGATGGCCGCTTCATCGAAATCATCGGCCAGTACAACCCGCGCACGACGCCGGAGACGGTGATCGTCGACGAGAGCCGGGCCTTGTACTGGCTGAAGGTCGGCGCGCAGCCCACCGAGAGTGTGCTGCAGCTATTCACCAAACGCGGCACCATGAATCGTTTTGAGCGGCTGCGCCAGGGCGAGGCGGTAGACACGTTGCTCGCCGAGGCCGAGGAAGCCAACAAGACTGCGCGCGCGATCAGCCCGCAGACGCGCCAAAGCGGCAGCGTTCCCAGCAAAAAGAAGGCCGAGGCCGAGGCTGCGCCGCCGTCGTAACTGATCAAACGTTTGACCACGGATAACACCGACACCTGCACTTGCGCGCAGCGCAAGCGCGGTGCAAGTGTGTCACGGATGGAGGTATTGATTTTGAAATCCGTGTAATCCGTGGCAGCTGTGGTTATATGCTCTTTGGCGGGAGACTGCTGAATGAAAGAGCTGCTGGAGTACATCGCCCGGTCACTGGTCGATGATCCGTCGCAAATCGCGGTGAAAGAAAACCGCAGCGGCAACACGGTCATCTTGGAACTGCGCGTTGCGCCGGATGATATGGGGCGCATGATTGGCAAGAACGGCCGGGTGGCAAACTCGATCCGCTCGCTGCTGCGAGTGGCGGCAGCCAAGGAAGGCAAGCGCGTTCAACTCGATATTCTCTAGTCGCACAGGTGTGGTGAGGAATGGCGAACTCCCAAGGCTCAGGGGCCGTACAGCGACCTGAGCCTGAGTTTTTAGAAGTAGGCCGCGTGCTGCGCCCCTGGGGCGTCCGCGGCGAAGTGAAAGTCGAGCTGCTGTCTTCAAACGCAGAGGCCCTGGCCGCCGGCCGGCCGGTGTACGTGGGTGATGAGACCCGCCCGCGCGATGTGCAGAGCATGCGCGTGCAAGGCCGCAGCCTGGTCGTCAAGTTGCAAGGTTCCGATACACCCGAACAGGCCGAGGAACTGCGCGACCAAATCCTTCGGATCGCCTTCGTTGTGGCCGCGCCCCTCCAGCCCAACCAGTACTATCACTACCAGATTATCGGCCTGTCCGTCGTCACGCTCGAGGGCGAGGAACTGGGTCGGATCACCGAGATCATCGAGACCGGCGCGAACGATGTGTATGTGGCGCAAGGGCCGCGCGGCGAGGTGTTGCTGCCAGCCCGGATCGAGATCGTGAAACAGATCGACCTCGACGCCGGGCGGATGGTTGTAGCGCCGCCGCCTGGTCTGCTGGAGTAACACAGAAACCCGGTTTCTCGCGGATGCTTGACATATTTCACCGTTTCATTGTATAGTCAGCCCGCGCGAGCGGGGAACGCATGGTCGATTTACGCTACTGGATCGCCTTCAATCGAACGCCGGGTGTGGGCGCTGCAAAGCTTCGCGCTCTGCTCGATCATTTTGGCAGTCTGCAAGCAGCCTGGCAGGCCGGCGAGGCGGAATGGAAGGCAGCCGGTCTGGATCGACGCGCGATCGACAGCCTGCGCCTGACCCGGGGCGCACTCGATCTGGATGCCGAACTCAAGCGGGTGACGGCATGCAGTGCGCGTGTCCTGACCTGGGACGACCCGGACTACCTGCCGCTGTTGCGCTCGATCCCTGACGCACCGCCTGTGCTCTACGTTAAGGGTGAGCTGACCGCCGCCGACCGGCAGTGGGCCGTGGCGATTGTCGGCACGCGGCGCGCGACCGTCTATGGCCGCCAGGCCGCCGAGGTATTGGCGAGTGATCTGGCTCGCAGCGGCGTGACGATTGTCAGCGGCCTGGCGCGCGGTATCGATGCCTCGGCGCACTGGGCCGCGCTGAAGGCCGGCGGGCGAACGATCGGCGTGCTCGCCTGCGGTATCGACCAAGTGTATCCAGCCGAGCATGCGCGTTTGGCGGCAGAGATCGCCAAACAAGGCGCGCTGCTAACCGAGTCACCGATCGGCGCACCGCCGGAGGCGGGTAATTTCCCCGCCCGAAACCGCATCATCAGCGGCGTATCCCTGGCGGTCATTGTCGTGGAGGCTGGCGACCACAGCGGGGCGTTGATCACCGCCGATCGGGCGTTGGAGCAAGGTCGCGATGTGTTCGCCGTGCCCGGCAACATTTTCAGCCGATCGAGCGCCGGCACGAATCGCCTGATTCAAGAAGGTGCGACGTTAGTGCGTTCCGCCGAGGACGTGCTGGAGGCGCTGAACCTGCGCCTGGTGGCTCGACAGGCCGAGGCGCAAGCGGTCCTAAGCGAGGATCCGCTGGAAGTGGCGATGCTCAACCTGATCTCGCACGACCCGATGCACATCGACGAGATTGTGCAGCGCGCGAATATGCCGGTGCCGCAGGTGAGCAGCGTGCTGGCGATGATGGAACTCAAAGGCCTGGTGCGCCAGACGGGCGGCATGAACTATGTGCTGGCGCGCGAGGGCCGGGCGGAATACGTGGTGGATTGATGGCAGCTCGGCGAAGGTCTCCGCCCTCGCCGAGCTGCTGACCGAAGGTCTCCGCCTACATGGCCCGTGGGCGGTATGGATGACAGAAGGGGCGCGGTCGGGAGACCGGCCCCAACATTCGGGACTGTTCGTATGACCGAACACTTTTACGCGCTCATCATGGCCGGCGGGACAGGGACGCGCCTGTGGCCGCTCTCGCGTGAGGATCGCCCAAAGCAGGTGCTGCCGCTGATCGGCGAACGCACGATGTTCCAGATCGCCGTGGAGCGGCTTGCGCCGTTGTTCACGCCCGAGCGCATTTTCGTCGTGGCGGGGCGCAATCAAATCAATTTGCTGCGCGCGCAGGAATCGGGCCTCCCGCCGGAAAACTTCATTGTCGAGCCGCTGGGGCGGGGCACCGCGCCGGCGATCGCACTCGGGGCAATTCATTTACGGCGACGCAACCCCGAAGCGGTCATGACCGTGCTCACCGCCGATCACTACGTGGCCGATGAAGCCGGTTTCCGAAAAGCCCTGACCACTGCCGGCAAAGTGGCGCAGCGGGGCTATTTGGTGACGCTCGGCGTGACACCCGATTACCCGGCGACCGGCTACGGTTACATCGAGCGCGGCGAATCGGTGGAGAGCGCTGATGATCTGTTGGCGTACGCCGTCGTGGCGTTTCGTGAGAAGCCCAGCCCCGACGTGGCCGAACGCTTCCTGGCCGACGGGCGACACTCGTGGAACAGCGGTATGTTTATCTGGCGCGTCGACCGGTTTCTTTCGGAGCTGGCGCGCACCATGCCGGAATTCACGGCGCAGCTGGACGAGATCGATCGTGCGCTTGGCGCACCCGCCGAAGTCGAAACCTTGGCGCGGGTCTGGCCGCGCGTAGCCAGCCAGACCGTCGATTATGGGGTGATGGAAAAAGCGCGCGGCGTGGCGGTGATCCCGATCGATATCGGCTGGAGCGATGTAGGGTCGTGGGCCTCGCTGCTCGATATCTTGCCCGGCGACGCGAACGGCAACGTCACGGTTCACGCCGAACACTTGACCGCCGATAGCCAGCAAGTGCTGGTGCACGGGCGGGGACGGCTGGTGGCGACAATCGGACTAAAGGACATCATCGTGGTGGATACAGAGGATGTTTTACTGGTGTGTCCCAAAGATCGCGCCGAGGATGTCCGGCAGTTGGTCGAGCGGCTGAAGCAGGCTGGACGCCGCAACTATCTATGACTGGAGAACAGGATGTGGGCCGCATGCCTGCGTACCTGCTACCTGATACCTGTTTACCTGCTACTTGTCTACAGGTATCCAGGTAAACAGGTAGCAGGTAGACAAGTAAGAGGTTCATACGCCTTATAAGGAAACATGGAAGCTTACTGCGTTAAGTGCAAAACGAAGAGAGAAGTCCAAGATCCACAACCGGTGTTTACCGCAGCTAGTACACCGGCGACGAAGGGCGTTTGCCCCGTCTGCGGCACGACGTTGTTTCGGATGGGACTGACGCCGGCGCACGAGGGCATGCCTCGTCCAGAGCCTACGGCGCGGCCTCGAGCGAGCCGCAACGGCAGACGGGGCGGCGCGCCGGTCGAGCGCAAAGGTAAGCTGGTGGTCGTCGAATCGCCGGCTAAGGCCAAAACGGTGGGTCGGTTTCTAGGGCGTGGCTACACGGTCAAGGCTTCGGTCGGACATGTGCGCGACCTGTTGCGCTCGCAGCTGTCGGTCGACGTGGACAACGACTTCACGCCAAAGTATCGCGTGCCGAATGAAAAGAAGCCGGTCGTCAAGGAGCTGGCGGCGCTGGGCGAGCGCGCCGAAGAAGTCTACCTGGCCACCGACCCCGATCGCGAAGGCGAGGCGATCGCCTGGCATCTGATGGAATCGACCGACTTCGATCAGGCGCGGGTCCGGCGGGTAGTGTTCCACGAGATTACCGATCATGCGGTGAAAGAAGCCTTCGAACATCCGCGCCCGATCAACATGGAGCTGGTCAACGCGCAGCAGGCGCGGCGTATCCTCGATCGACTGGTGGGCTACAAGCTTAGCCCGCTGTTGTGGGAGAAGGTGCGCAGCCGGTTGAGCGCGGGTCGGGTGCAGAGCGTGGCGCTGCGGCTGATCGTCGAACGCGAGCGCGAGATTCAAGCCTTCGTCCCGATCGAGTATTGGTCGATCCACGCCGAGCTGGCCAAGCACCTCCCGCCGCAGGCGCACGTCCCCAAGAAACGCCAGTCGTTCCTGGCAAAACTGATCAAGCTCGAAGGCCAGGACGTCGATCTCAAGAACGAGTCCGATACGCAGGCCATCGTCGACGAGTTGCGCACAGCGGATTACGTGGTGGCCTCGGTCAAGAAAGGCGAACGTCGCCGCCGCCCCAGCCCGCCCTTCACCACCAGCACGCTTCAGCAAGAGGCCAGCCGTCGCCTGGGTTATACGGCCAAACGCACGATGGCGCTGGCGCAGCAGCTGTACGAAGGCATTGCGTTGGGCGCTGAAGGCTCGACCGGCTTGATCACCTACATGCGCACCGACTCGACGAGCGTGGCGGCCGAGGCGCAAGCGGAAGCGCGCGCGCTGATCCGCGAGCGGTACGGCGCGGAGTATGTGCCGGAGACGCCGCCGCAGCACAAGACGCGGAGCAAGAACGCGCAGGAAGCGCACGAAGCGATCCGGCCGACGTCGGCGTGGCGCACGCCCGATTCGATCAAGGCGTTCCTCGACGGGCCGCAGTTCAAGCTGTACGACCTGATCTGGAAGCGCTTTGTCGCCTCGCAGATGAACGCGGCGATCTACGATACGGTCTCGGTCGACATCGCCGCCGGTGAGGCGCAGGCTTTGGCAACAGTCATCGGCGGGTTGGACGATAAGGGTGTGAACGGCGCGGCGGAACGCTTCCCGTACATGTTCCGCGCGACCGGTTCCACGCTGAAGTTCGCCGGCTATTTGGCCGTCTACGAAGAAGCCCGCGACGAAGATGCCGTGGCGGAAGAAGACGAAGGCGCGCGCATCCCGGAGCTGGAGGTCAACGAGCTGCTCGATCTGTTGAACCTGTTGCCCGGGCAGCACTTCACCGAGCCGCCGCCGCGCTATACCGAGGCTTCGCTCGTTAAAACGTTGGAGGAAAACGGCATCGGGCGACCCAGCACCTACGCCCCAACCATTGGCACGATCCAGGCGCGCGGTTACGTGGAGAAGCGCGACAAACGCCTGTTCCCAACCGAGGTCGGCCTCATCGTCAGCGACCTGCTGGTCGAGTATTTCTCGGATGTGATCGACGTGGGTTTCACGGCGCGCATGGAAGAAGAGCTGGACGAGATCGCGGAAGGGGATAAGAACTGGGTCGATGTGTTGCGCGAGTTCTACGTTCCGTTTGAAAAAGATGTCGAGCACGCCTCGAACTCGATCGAGAAGGTCGAGGTCAACGAGGAGATCGGCGAACCCTGCCCGACGTGCGGCAAGCCGTTGATCGCGCGTTGGGGGCGCTTCGGCAAGTTCATCGGGTGCAGCGACTTCCCGACCTGCCGCTACACGCGCCCGTTCCTGATCAAGATCGGAGTGAAATGCCCGCTGGATGGCGGCGATTTGGTCGAGAAGCGCACGAAACGCGGCCGGATATTCTATGGCTGCTCGAACTGGCCGGAATGCGAATTCTCCACCTGGAATCGGCCGCTGCCGCAGCCGTGCCCAAACTGCGGCGGACTGTTGACCGTCAAGAACAAAGAGCAGGTCAAGTGCATTAAGTGCGAGAACGAGTATGCGTTGAGCGAATTGCCCGAGGTGGAGCCTGTCGCCGGGTAGAGACACGCAGAGGAGTGTGCGCGTATGGATGCTTATCCAGCACGCTTAGCGCGGCTGCGCGAACGGTTTGAGGCGCCGGGCATCACGGCGCTGTTGGTAACGCAGGCCGAGAACCGTTACTATCTGTCCGGCTTTACGGGCGATGCCGGCGCGCTGTTCATCACACCGGAACACGCCTTCCTCGCCACGGATTCGCGCTATTGGGAACAGGCCGAGCGACAGGCGCCCGATTATCAATTGGTGCGGCTAAAGTCGCGGCTGGAAGAGAGTCCTGCCGAGCTGCTGGAGCAGGTTGGGCAGCCGAAGCGGGTCTGGTTCGAGAGCGCCGCCGTCACCGTCGATCAGTTCATCATCTGGCAGGCGGCGAATGCCGTGGAATGGCTGCCGGCGAAGAACATGGTCGAGCCGCTGCGCGCTGTAAAGGAAGAAGCCGAGCTCGCGCTGATCCGCAAAGCGGTGGCGCTGACCGATGCCGGCTTCGATTTCGTATGCGGCCTCCTCAAGCCGGGTCTCACGGAAGCGGAAGTCGCCTGGCAGCTCGAAGTCTATCTGCGCACACATGGCGCGGAGGCGCTCGCATTTGAAACGATTGTCGCGTCCGGCCCGAATGGGGCGATGGTGCATCATCGGGCCGGCCCGCGCGCGCTTCAACCGGGCGAGCCGATCGTGATCGATTTCGGGGCGATGACCGACGGCTATCGTTCTGACATGACGCGCACCGTCAGCCTGGGTCACGCCGATGCGAAATATGCCGAGGTCTTCGAGGTGGTGTATCGGGCGCAACAGGCCGCGCTCGAAGGCATTCACGCCGGCATGACCGGCGCCGAAGCCGATGCGACGGCGCGCACCGTGATCGTCGCCGCCGGCTACGGCGAGCATTTTGGACACGGCTTGGGACATGGCGTGGGCCTGGCGATTCACGAGGCCCCACGCGCCAGCCGGTTGGCTGCCACGGAGCGGTTGCCGGCTGGCGCTACGCTAACCGTTGAGCCGGGTGTATACTTAGCAGGGTGGGGCGGCGTTCGCCTCGAAGATTTGGTCGTTGTCCGTGAGGCTGGGGTCGAAGTCCTGAGTCGCTCTCACAAGCGATCGATCATCTAACTCGCAAATTCAGCGGAAGGGGGCAGCATGGCACGCTACGGCTTGGGCACCCAGATCAGAGCGTCCATTCCTATGATCAAAGCGCTGCGCCGGGAAATCATGATCGTATTGATCGTGTTCCTGGTGGGCTTGCTCGTGGGCTGGCTGCTCTTTGGCTGGGTGATCGCGCCAGTCGAATGGACGGACGCCGCGCCGGTCGATCTACAGGACGCTTATCGCGATTATCACCTGCGCTTGTTGGCGATCGCCTACAACAGCGGCGCCGTGACGGCGCAGGAGCTGCAAGCGCTGGGGATCGGTGAACGCTGGTCTTACGCCGAGGTCGTCGCCAGACTCACTGCGTTAGCCACGCCGGCAGGTAACGTCGATTATCGCAGGCTGATCGACGCCGTCACCTTCTTGCAGACACAGCAAGGCGGCGCGGGCGCAACACCCGGCGCGGCTTCAGGGTTGGGCTTGCGGGATATCGTGTTGCTGTTAGGTCTGTTGCTTGTCGGCGCGGCCGTCGTTTTCTTCGCCTATCAAGTGGTGCGGCGGAGAGCCGGCGTACCGGCGACCGGGGCAGCGCCGGGTGCCCCGCGCACGGCGGCCAGGGCGCAGGCCAGCCGTACCAGCGAGCCAACTGCCTGGCCGGGCGAGATCGAGCCGCCGCTCAGGCAATTCGATATGACCTACGTGTTGGGCGATGATCGGTTCGATATGTCCAATGCGATCGAGACGCCGGGCGGCATGTTCCTGGGCGAGTGCGGCATGGGCATCAGCGAGACGATCGGCGTCGGCGATCCGAGCAAGGTCACCGCGTTCGAGGTATGGTTGTTTGACAAGAATGATATTCGCACGGTGACGGCGGTGCTGATGAGCGAGCACGCCTATCGCGATCTCACGCTGAAAGCGAAGCTGGCCGCGAAGGGTGACGCCGTGTCGGCGCAGCCCAACGCGGTGATCACGCTCGAGACGGCGTCTTTGCGGGTGCGCGCCAAGGTGGTCGAGCTGGAGTACGGCGCCGGGCAGTTGCCGGAGAAGAGCTTCTTCCAGCGGCTGCATGTGGTGATGGCCGCCTGGACGACCGGCGACGGCGGCGTGACGCAGCCGGCCGAAGCGATGCAGGCGGGTTAAGGCGGCAAGCAAGCGAAAGATAAAAGCCTGGTTTCTTAAAGAAGCCAGGCTTTTTCTTTGGAAACCGGTTACTGGTAAGCGCGCAGGTCGAGGAAGAAGAGGACGAAGTAGCCGATGAGCAAGAGCAGCCAGCCCGCGATTTGCATCAATTCCAGGAAGCGCGACCAGGAAAAGGTGAAATTGTCCTGTATGATCTGCGTGATCGATTCCAGGCTCTCCAGCTTATTCTTGATTACCGCCTTCCATTCGTCCAGGTAAAACTCGTCATAGATCAGCTGATATAGTTTCGCCGTATACCAGTCGCCGATCAGCAGCAGGCTTTGGTCGGTCTTCTCGAAGTCGAGCATCAGCGCCAAACGCTGCTCGAGCGCTTCTTGCAGCACGCGCTTCGAGCGATTGGGGATGAGCGGAGGCCGCCGGCCCTCGGCCAGGTGCTGGCTCACCACTTTGAGGTTGCGCTCGATGGCCTGATCGAGCAGCCGGTAACGCAACAGTTGGTAGTTGCCGATCTTGAGCAGCTCGATATCGGATTGGAAATCACCGCTCGGCGCGATCACCACCGCGCCTTCCCAATCGACGAGGGTGAGCTCCTGATCGGAGTAGCGCACGCGAGACGTCAGAATGTCCTCCATCTCGTGCGGGCCGAACACCTCGCGCTGCGAACGGATGAAGCGGGCTAACGCCTGCCCGTGCTGATCGATGAATTCGTCGGGCGGGCAATCGATCGGCTTGACCAAGAGGACGGTGTATTCTTCCAGCTGGCTGTCGCCGCCCGGCGATCGGGCCGTCAGCCGCGCCCGTAACGCGGCCTGAACCTGTGCCTTTACCTGAAGCGCGTCGAGACTCAGCGCATCCGGCAGCGTAAAAGTGCCTTCGGCGACTTCGATCAAGCCGTCGTAAATCTGGTGACGGAGCGCCACCGCGCTACCGCCCACGTCCACGACGTGATGCGCGATCGTGCGAATATCGACATCGACGGCTTCGAAGTAGGGGGGATCTTTCAAGCGTTCGATGCGCTCAGGCGGCTGGGGCAGCTGCGTCGCGTCGGTTGGGAAGACGAGCAGGTAGGACACCTGCGCATCGACTGGCAGGTGAGGCGTCATCGCGGGGCGACGCGGCGATCCATCCGACTCATCCATCCTGCGTCCACCGTCACCGGTCTAAACTCGCACGGCCGGATTGAACAGCTTTTGGTGCTCGTCCAGCGCAAAACGATCGGTCATGCCGGCAATATAATCGCACACGGCCCGATGCAACCCGATCTGATCGATGCGCGTCTGCGGCGACTCGGGCATCTGGCGCGGTTCGCTCACGTAGGCTTCAAACAGCTGTTGCAGCAGCCGCTCGGCCTTCATCTGCATCCGCAGGACGCGATGGTGCTGGTACATCGTCCGATACATAAAATCTTTGTGCGTCCGATTGCGGGCGCGCATTTCTTCGCTAAAGCCGATCACGTTGTGGTCGAGTTGGCGCAGGTCTTCGACGGATTTCACCTCGGCTGCCTGCAAGCGCCGCGACGTGGTCGTGACGACGTCGGTCACTTCCAGACCGATTAAGCGGCGGATCAGCCGGTGCCGCCACAATTCGTCGAAGTCCTGGCCGTCCCACCCGACGCTCTCCTTCACGGTTTCCCACAGTTCCAGGCCATCCAGATCGCGCGGGGTGAACAGCGCGGCGCGCAGCCCATCGTCCAGGTCATGCGCGTTGTACGCGATCTCGTCGGCCGCATTGGCGATCTGCGCTTCGAGCAGGCCGCGCTGATTGGGTTCGAACTTCTCCGCCGAAGCCACGTCGTACTCCGTTTCGTGTTTGACGATGCCCTCGCGCACTTCGTAGGTGAGATTGAGGCCGGGCCACTCCGGGTAGCGTCGTTCCAACTCTTCGACGATGCGCAAGGCTTGCCGATTATGGTCGAACCCGTCGTGCCCGGCCATTACCTGGCCGAGCGTCCGCTCGCCGGAGTGGCCAAACGGCGGATGGCCGATGTCATGCACCAGGCAGATCGCCTCGGTCAAGTCTTCATTTGCGCCCAGCGCCCGCGCCAGCGTCCGCCCGATTTGCGCCACCTCCAGCGTGTGCGTCAGCCGCGTGCGGTAGTAATCGCCCTCGGTGACGACGAAGACTTGTGTTTTATATTCCAGGCGGCGAAAGGCCGTAGTATGGAGGATGCGGTCGCGATCGCGCTGATAGGCGGTGCGGTAAGGATGTTCTTCTTCAGCGTAGAGCCGCCCCCGCGAGTTGCGACTGCGCATCCCATACGGCGCAAGCGTCTCGTTTTCGATTTGCTCTAAGCGTTGGCGCGAGATGATCATGGCAGCCTCCCCGCCTGATTGTATATTGAACATCGATCGAAAAGCAAATTCTCCTGGTCGGGACATAGGGCAATCGCCTGTAACATGTCAAGGCCTGATTCGCCGTCATTATGCGCGATTGCTCCAGGCCCGCGTCTCGCGGGCCGCGCGAAGCGGACGAGGACGCGGACAGTGCTGGCATATCAGGGATATGTTTGACAACCTGTGCGCTCGGCAGTATGCTCTGCGGCAGTTCCGGGAGGCAGGCTGATGCGATTCTACCGAACGAAATGGGCCGCCGCTTTGACGAGCGCCCTGCTAGCGCTGTATCTGTTGAGCGCGCTGCGTGGACAGGCGACTGCCCAAGAAGCGACCCCGATACCGACCCCCAAGCCGTTCATTCTGCCGGTGGCCGGACCACCCGGCCCTGATGCGTGGTACTTCGGCCAGACCTACGGCAACACCGTCGGCGCATTCTTTCAGCGCGACACGACCTATCGCGCCGGGCAAGGGCTGCACTTCGGGCTGGACTTTGCCATGCCGTGCGGCACGCCGGTCGTCGCCATCGGTGATGGCACGGTCGCCAAGGTCGATGCGCCCGAGCACGGCTCGCGCCCGCACAATCTACTGTTGCTGCTCGACGCCGGTTACGTGGCGCTGTACGGCCACTTGTTCGAGCGCCCCGCGCTACAGGTAGGGCAGCGTGTAGTGCAAGGCGACGTGGTGGGCTTGAGCGGCGACTCGTTCGCGACGTGCCACTCGGCCCCGCACCTGCACCTCGAAATTCGCAGCACCAACTATGCCATTGCCTACAATCCGATCGATGTCATCGAGGCGGATTGGGATTCGCTCGCGCTGATCGGCGCGTTCAGCCGGGGCTTTGAGCGCGACCTGGATAATCCGCGCCAGTGGCAACAGCTGGACGACCAACCCGATACCGCGTTCGGCGGCCTGCTGTTGAACAACTTTACGAATCCCTGGCCGCCCGATTGGTTCCGCCGATGAGTCAAAAAGAGTGTGGGACACGGACGAACACGGACAAACACGGATTGGAGTCTTTTATCCGTGGATTCTGTGTTTATCTGCGTGCAAAAAGCAGCCTCCTGCCTGTGAGCCACACCCTCTTGCTCCTTTTCATCGCGGCGCTGAGTGCGGGCTGCGGAACGCGCCAGGTCGAAGCGATCGTGACCGTGGTTGCCACGCCGACGGTAGTGCCGGTTGAGGCCGCGCCGCAAGTCATCCTTCCAACTGATACGCCCACGCCGTCCCCGACGCCTATCCCGCCGCTCAGGCAGTTGACGACGGGTGGCTGCTGCGTGCAGCCGGGCTGGTCGCCCGACTCGGAGCAGGTGTGGTTTCTCGATAAGCCTGCGCCCGACGCGCTCACCGGCATTTACGCCGTCAACCTCGATGAGCCGTTAGCCGAACCCTTCCGTGTCTTGGACGTCATCGGCATTTATGCGCGCGACCTGAGCCTGGTGGCCTATCCCGATGGGCGCGAGACGGTTGTCGAACAACTCGACAACGGCGAGCGCTGGATTATCCCCAACCAGGGTCAGGCGGTCAGCTTCTCGCCGGACGGGCGGCGCATCGCCTGGGAGATCGAAGACGAGGAAGGGCCTTTCGATCAGCGCCGCACCGATATCTACCTGGCGCGCTTCACCGGCGAAGACGCGGTGCGGCTCGTCACCGTGTTTGGCGGTGGGTTGCAGGGCTGGCTCGACGATCACCGCATCCTGTTCAACGGCCGGCCCTCGCTCGAGGTGCGCGATCGGACGCTGACGGCGCTCGATCTGAACAACAACATCGCCGTCGATCTGGTGACGGCCGAGCGCATCGGCGGCGTGACTGTCTCGCGCGATGGAACCTGGCTGGCCTACTTCATCTCCTTCAACGAAGACCCGGAGCGGAACAGCATCTGGGTTCAACGCACCGATGGATCGGATGCGCGCCAGCTGGATTTTTGGGGCGGCTACCAGTGGCGCGATGATGCGCGCCTGCTGTACATTCCGGTTCGCGAGTCGCCCGACGTGCCGTTTGTGATCTGGGAATACGATACGGCAACCGGGCAAGCGCGCGAAGTGACGCGCGCCTCGACTGCGCCGCTCGAGATCGCGAATGGGGATTGGCGCGTCTCGCCCGATGGACGCTACGTGGTCTACGTCAACAGCGTGGATCGGAATTTGTGGCTGGTGGAACTGGAGCCGTGAAGATGGATGAGGGATGAGGGATGAGGATCGATAAGCGCTGGAGTGCTCTAATTCTGCTGGCGGCTCTGTTTGTCGCGTGCGGGCCGACGGCTGATCCGGTGGTTGTCGCCACGGCGCCGCCTCAAGCGGGTTCGGTGGAAGCCGGATCGACCGGATCGGTTGCGACGGAGGCGACCGGCGCGCAACCGACGCAGCCCGCTCCGGCCGCCGCTTCGGGCGAGACGGTTGTTCCCGACGAAGGCCGCAATCACGTGTCCGAAGGCGAAGAGGTTGAGTATCAGCATTATCCGCCAGCCTCCGGCAGCCATTACGGCGTGGTGCTCCAGTATGGTTTATACGAAGGCGAGGACGTGGCCGAGGAATATTGGTTGCATAACCTGGAGCACGGCGCGATCGTGATCCTGTACAAGTGCGATCAGCCGTGTCCCGATCTGGTCAGGTCGCTCGGCGATATGCTGGACTTATTCCCCGAATCCAAGTGGGGCAATAACAAGATCGTAATCGCGCCGTATCATCGGATGGACGCGCCGCTGATGGCGGTGGCGTGGAACGTGCAGCTGCCGTTAGCACAGTTCGACCAGCAGGCGCTGATCGATTTCTACACACGGCACGTTGATCAAGGGCCGGAGGATGTGCCGTGAAAGAGAAACCCGGTTTCTTCAAGAAACCTGGTTTCTCTTCGTCACGGTGTAAACACCCACAGATCGTTGAGCGCGCCGCTCTTGCTCCTGCCGCCAAAGACGATCATCTGATTCGTCGCCGGGTTCCACGCAGCATCGTGGCTGTAGCGTGCAGCAGGGCCGGTCACCGCCGGCGTCACCTCGCTCCACTCACCCGCTGCGATCGCCAGCGCCCATACGTCGGCGCTGGGGCCGGCGCTGGTATTGCCGCCGAACAAGATGAATCGCCCGGCGTTGTCGCCGACGAGCGCCGGGTTCGAGCGCGGCGCAGGCTTGATACGCTTGGGGCTGATTTCATTCCAATCCTTGCCCGCCGCGTCCAACGACCACAAATCGCCCTGCGGACACGGTCCGAACCCCGACGAACAACCGCCAAACAAGACCATCCGATTCGATTTCGCATCGTACACGGACTCGTGCAGGCAGCGCTTGAGCGGCGTCCCGTCGATCGGCTGAATCTGCGACCAGCGGCTCGTCGCCAGATCGAGCGCGAAGGTATCGTCGAAGCGGCCGCTGGCGAAGCCGTGTGAGATGATCAGTTGGTTCGCCTTCGAATCGACCACCGCCGACGTGCCATACCGCGCCGCCGGCGCCGTCCCCTGTGTTTCGAGTTTTTGCCAGGTCTCTTGCGCCGCATCGAAGGCCCATACAGCGTTGAAGAAGCCGCCGCCGCCCTGCCCGGCGAAGATCAACACGCGCTTCGACTGCGCATCGAAGGCGGCGGCGTGCCCGAAACGCGCCTCGGGCGCGGGCGACGCTTTCACTTCGCGCCAGACGCTCGACTTGAGATCGAAGACCCACGTATCGTTCAGCACCTTCGATCCAGCCCGCCCGCCGAACACGACGAGTGTGTTGTTGGCTGTGTCGAGGGTGAATGTGTGATCGAAGCGAGCCGGGGGCGGGCTGGCCGCGTCGATCCGCTGCCAGCTCGGTGCGGCCCGGCCAGAGGTAACTCGCACGGCGGTGGGGGTGGAAGCGGGTTGCGTCGGGGCGATGACCCCACCGCCCGACGAGGGTGGACTGATGGCCTGGCCGGTCGGTTCGGGCGGCGAAGTTGGCACGCCGACTGCCGGCGCGGAGGTTGGCTGTGCGGCAGGAGCCGGTGTCGCCGCCGGGGTACCGCACGCGCTCAACGCCAGCGCCAGGATCGCCAGAGCGCACAATCGCAGTGTCATATTTCCTCCTTAAACAGCGCACAAACGACCGACCCCACTGCGCTCCGCTGCGGGGCGAGTGAGTCGTTACGACCAGTTCTCCAATTCAAGACGCACTCTGCCACACAATCGTTGCGATAACCTTACTTTGGGAGAGTCGGCGACTGTCCCCGGCGCTGCGCTCGCCCCTATCCAACCTTCCACCGGAAGGTTGGGGGGTCGCCAGGCGCGGGGAGCTGCGAGAGTCGCCTCCTACACTCTGCCCAAACTCTAACTCCGAACTCTAACCTTAACTCTCAACTCGCGCTGCTTGACACAACTTCCCGCGCTAAGTAGAATGTCCGCATGAATACACCCACTGTTGCTCCCAAGTTCAACTATGGCGGCCAGGCCGTCATCGAAGGCGTGATGATGCGCGGCTCGAAGACGATGGCCGTGGCCGTGCGCAACCCTCAACACGAAATCGTTTTGCATACCCAACCGCTCAACCAGAAGCTGTATGGCACGCGCATGATGCGCATCCCGTTCCTGCGCGGGCTGACCCTGCTGTGGGATGCGCTGGGCCTGGGGATGCGCAGCCTGATGTACTCGGCCGATGTGGCGCTCGGCGAAGAGGATGTGAAGTTCAGCGGGCCGGTCGCCTGGGGCACCATCCTGATCTCGCTGGCATTCGGGCTGGGGTTGTTCATCCTGCTGCCCAAAGGCGTGACGGCGTTGTTCGAGAATAGAATCACGCCGCTGGTCTCGGCGCTGATCGAAGGCGCCGTCCGGCTGGCCTTGTTCGTCGGCTACATCTGGCTCATCGGCAAGATGAACGATATCAGGCGCGTGTTCGGTTATCACGGCGCGGAACACAAGACGATCAATGCGTACGAAGCAGGCGCGGAGTTGACGGTCGAGAGCGTGCAACGCTTCCCGTTGTCGCACCCGCGTTGCGGCACGGCGTTCCTGCTCACCGTCGTGGTGCTCTCGATTTTCTTCTTCGCCCCGCTCAACACGCTCAACCTGCCGCTGCTCGTCTCGCTGCTGTCGCGCATCGTGCTGATCCCGCTCGTGGCGATGGTCGCCTACGAGTATATTCGATTTTCGGCGCGCCACCTCAATCATCCCCTCATCCGCGCCATCATCGTGCCGAACCTGGCTTTGCAGTCGTTGACCACGCGCCAGCCCGACGATACGATGGTGGAGGTCGCGATCACGGCGTTCAAGCGGGTGTTGGAATCGGAAAAGGCAGGTGCGCCAGAGCCGAGTGTGCCCTAGCGTAAAGCGTAAAACGTGAAGCGTAAGACCGGTTACGCTTCACGTTTTATTGATCGCTTGACAAGCCAACAGGGGAGAGAACATGCGCAGTAAAATCAGCGTGGTGGGCGCGGGCAACGTCGGCGCGTCGTGCGCGTTGTGGCTGGCCGAGCGCGAACTGGGCGACGTGGTGCTCGTGGATATTCCGCAAACGGGCACGATGCCGCAGGGTAAGGCGCTCGACCTGCAGCAGGCCGGCCCAATCTATGGCTTCAATACGCGCCTCGCTGGCGCGACCGATTACGCTGCGACCGAAAACTCGGACGTCGTCGTGATCACCGCCGGTTTTCCGCGTAAGCCGGGCATGAGCCGCGAAGACCTGGTCAGCAAGAATCAAGACATCATCACCGCGGTGATGGCGAAGATCGTCGAGGGTTCGCCCCAGGCGATCGTCGTCGTCGTGACCAACCCGCTCGATACGATGGTCTACCTGGCGCACCGGCTGAGCGGTTGGCCGCGCGCGCGTGTGTTCGGGCAGGCGGGTCAGCTCGATTCGGCGCGCATGGCCGCCTTCATCGCGCTGGAGCTGAAGGTCGCCGTGGCGAACGTGCAAGCCTCGGTGATGGGCGGCCACGGCGACGAGATGGTGCCGCTGGTGCGCTACACGACGGTGGCCGGCGTGCCGATCGGCGAGCTGTTGCCGGCCGAGCGGGTGCAGGCGATTGTCGATCGGACGCGCACCGGCGGCGGCGAGATCGTCAATCTATTGGGCACCAGCGCCTATTACGCGCCCGGCGCGGCGGCCGCGCGCATGGTCGAGGCGATCCTCAAGGACGAGAAGCTGATCTTGCCTTGCTCGGTGGTGCTGGAAGGCGAGTACGGCTTGAACGATATCGCCTTCGGCGTGCCGGTCAAACTGGGCCGCACGGGTGTGGAGCAAATCCTCGAAGTGAAGCTCGACGAGAATGAGAAGGCCATGCTTCAAAAATCGGTGGATATGATTCGGGGAACGATGTCGGCGCTCCAGCTCTAATCGCTGAAAGCGGCTTCACTGTGGAGCGGCTGGGGTAACCTTTACGGAGGGTTTTGAGTTCGAATCTCAACGCGAACCTGAGAGAAGGCAGCGGATGATTCAGAGTAAGAACAGGCTCAATCTGACCGGGCTGAACCCATCGGGCACGGTGTATTGGAATCTCGCGCCGGCGCAGCTCGTCGAGCACGCCGTGTGTCGGGCGGAAGGCATCGTCACGCGCGATGGACCGCTCAACGCGATCACGACGCCGCATACTGGCCGCTCGCCGGGCGATAAGTTTACCGTGCGCGAACCGTCGAGTGAGAACGATATCTGGTGGGGCAAGCATAACCAGGCGCTCAGCCCGGAGCAGTTCGAGCGCTTGTATCAGAAGCTCAGCGCCTACCTGAGCCAGCGTGACGCGCTGTTCGTCCGGGATGTGTGCGCCGGCGCCGACCCGGCGTATCGGCTCAACGTGCGCGTGGTGAACGAGAACGCCTGGCACAACCTGTTCGCCCACAACTTGTTTATCCGGCCCGACCCGGCGGAGCTGGTCGATTTCCTGCCCGATTTCACGATTATGCACGCGCCCGGCTGCAAGGCCGATCCGGCGCTCGATGGGACGAAGAGCGAAACCTTTATCGCGCTCAACTTCGCGCGCCAGCTGATCTTGATCGGCGGGACGAACTATGCGGGCGAGATGAAAAAGTCGATCTTCTCCGCGCTCAATTACCTGTTGCCGATGCGCGCCGAGCGCGTTTTCCCGATGCACTGCTCGGCCAACGTGGATCAGCACGGCGATACGGCGCTGTTTTTCGGACTGTCGGGAACCGGCAAGACCACGCTGTCGGCCGATCCCGATCGCGATTTGATCGGCGACGATGAGCACGGCTGGTCGGATCGCGGTATCTTCAACTTCGAGGGCGGTTGCTACGCCAAAGTCATTCGCCTGTCGCCGGAGGCCGAACCGGAGATTTATGCGACGACCCGGCGCTTCGGCACGGTGTTAGAAAACGTCGTCGTCGATCCTGAGACGCGCACCCTCAACCTTGACGATCAATCGATCACCGAGAATACGCGCGCCGCTTACCCGCTCACCTTCGTCGACAAGGCCGTGATCCCCGGTGTGGGCGGCCATCCGAAGAACGTGGTATTCCTCACCGCCGATGCGTTTGGCGTGCTGCCGCCCGTCTCGAAGCTCACACCTGAGCAGGCGATGTACCATTTTCTGTCGGGCTACACGGCCAAGGTTGCCGGCACCGAGCGCGGCGTCACCGAGCCTCAAGCGACTTTTAGCACCTGTTTTGCCGCGCCGTTCCTGCCGCGCCAGCCGACGGTCTACGCGCGCCTGCTGGGCGAGAAACTGGCGCAGCGCGGCGCGCAAGTCTGGCTGGTGAATACCGGCTGGAGCGGCGGGCCGTATGGCGTCGGAGCACGCATGAAAATCGCTTACACGCGGGCCATGGTGCATGCGGCGCTGAACGGGGTTTTGGATAAGGCGCGCACCGAAGTCGATCCGATCTTTGGGCTGCACATTCCGATAGAATGTCCCGGCGTGCCGGACCGAGTGCTGAATCCGCGCAACACCTGGGCCGACCCGGAAGCGTATGACCAAAAAGCGCGTGAACTGGCGGCGCTGTTCGTCAAGAACTTCGCGCAATACGAGAGCCAGGTGGCGCACGAGGTGCGGGCGGCTGCGCCGAAACCGTATGCCTGAGACGTGATTCGTGAAACGTGATGTGTACGGAAACTCACGTAATCACGTTTCACGCTTCATTCAAGTCGTACCATGCGTCAATCAACGATCCTCACCTACCAACTCGAAGGCGCGATCGTCGCCTATACGATCAACGCATTGCAGAAGGGCGTGTTGATCGTCGGGCCGGACTATCGCGCGCTGATCCGGCAGTTGCAGGCGGATGGCGCACAGTTGATCGAGCAAGGCGGGCTGACCCTGCGCCTGGGTGTGGCGCTGTACGATCGGCCGTTCCTATTCGTGCCGCACTCGATTATCGACGAGGCCGGCGGGTCGCTTGCGGGCGAGGCGGTCTTCGACTGGCTGCGGCGCATGGCCTACGACATGCCGCGCTCGGAAGTGTTCGGCGTCAATGCGCGCGGCAAGGAAGATCAGGTCTTCGCGCGCGAGGTGGACGTTGAGGTCAGCCCGATCGTCGTCGGCGGCCCGGAAACGTCGCCCGTGTACGTGGCTTGCGTTTTCGGCGCGGCGCAGCTGCCGCCACGGTTTGCGGCGGCGCTGAAGATAGCGAAATCCGCAGAGGCAAGTGAGGTGCGCAGGATCGTCGAAGCCGCCTAACCTTGAGTAGCCAAGCCGGCGCTCGCGCGCTGGGATAGGAGAGGGTCGGAGCTGACAGACAAGCGGGTGGGCCACCTTCAGGAGAGTGTGATGAATCGGACACGCCTATCGTTAAGCGTCGCTGTGACGCTGGGTGTCGGCTTGAGCGCCGCCTTAATGTTCAGCCTGGGACCGCCTGCCCTTCAAGCCTCCGAGTTAGGGGCTTCTCAGACAGTGGCCCCTCGCGCTTATCTGGTCAAAGATATCGCTCCAAGCTCGTTTGGTTCGGCCCCGACTTGGTTCGCCAACCTGAACGGCGCGCTCTTCTTCAGCGCTTTTGGCGTCAATGGTCAGGAGTTGTGGAAGAGCGATGGCACGCTGTCGGGGACGGTTCTGTTCAAGGACATTAACCCAATCGACTCTTCCTCGCCGATATTCTTGCAGGTCGTGAATGAGACGCTTTTCTTCGGCGCCTCCGACGGCAGCCACGGGCATGAGCTGTGGAAAAGCGATGGCACGCCGACGGGCACGATCATGGTTCGGGATATCTACACGGGCGCGGGGAGTTCCATGGTGGGATACACGCTCGACGTGAGCAGCACGCTTTTCTTTAGGGCCGACGACGGCGTGCACGGCGTCGAGTTGTGGAAGAGCGACGGCACGCCGGGCGGCACGGTCATGGTCAAAGACATTGCTCCCGGCCCCAATCCTTCTAACCCGGTCTACCCGACGTCGGTGAGTGGGACGTTATTCTTTATCGCGGATGACGGCAGCACGGGGATGGAACTCTGGAAAAGCGATGGTACGCTAACCGGCACGAGCATTGTCAGCGATATCAGACCAGGCCCCGACCCATCTTACCCCAACTGGCTCATCGGAATGAACGGCCGGCTCTTTTTCACTGCCATTGGAGAATCGGGAACGGGGGCTGTCTGGAAGACCGATGGCACGCCTACCAACACGCAGAAGCTGATAGACTCTTCAAACGCGGCCTGGTTGATCCCTATGGATGATACGCTGTACTTCATTGAGACGAATGCGGGTCTCTGGAAGACCGATGGCACACCCACGGGCACAGTCGAAATTACGAACGTCGGTGCGTTTGCCATGACTGCCGTTGGCGACACCTTGTTCCTGAATGCTCACGGGGGTACATTCGATTACGAGCTGTGGAAGAGCGATGGTACGTTTTCCGGGACGGTCATGGTGAAAGATATCTACACCGAAGGCAGCTCTAGCCCGGACCGGCTGACCGGTTTGAACGGCCAGCTCTTCTTCACAGCATTCGACCTGAGTACCGGAGTTGAGTTGTGGGTGAGCGATGGCACGGCAACCGGCACAGTCCAGGTGGCTGATATCCGGCCCGGTATGTTCAGTTCCTCTCCCACCCATCTATTCCCGGTGGGCGATAGGCTCTTCTTTGCTGCGGACGACGGCAGTCACGGCGAGGAGTTGTGGGCGGTGTCGCGTAACTACCCCGTATACCTGCCGTTGATTTTGAGGTGACTAAGGAAGGCTGCTGTTGAGTGGGGCGAAACGCAACGAGGGTAGCGCTGACTACCCTCGCTTTTTTTCACCTGACGAGGATGGCTCATGTTCAGAACAAGTGCATCGACGGTAGCGTAGCCCCTTGTGGGCGTACAACGGGCACAAGGCCCTGTGCTACGGTGCACGTGTTCGATACATGAGCGGCGAGGGTTTCATCTTCTGCTGGGCTTATTCGGCGAAAGGGTTGGCGCTTTAGGGGTCGCGTGGTAGACTTGCAGGTGAGAGGTGGGCGATGATACAGGTGACTTACCGCGACAAGCACTGGGAGCTGCCCGGTAACATCACGGTCCGCGATGTGATCCTCAAAGTCGGGCTTAACCCCGAAACCGTTTTGGCGGTTCGCAACGGCAAACTCGTGAATGACGGCACGCTGCTCGGCGAAGAGGCCGAGATCAAGCTGGTGGCCGTGATCTCCGGCGGGTAAGACGATGCAAGGCATGCATTGTCGTAAATGCGGCGGGTTGGCCGTGATCAATATGCGCCAGCACAAGCTGGCGCTGTGCGAGCCGCACTTCATCGAGTGGGTGCGGGCGACGACGCAGCGTTTTATCGAGAAGTACCGCATGTTCGAGCCGGGCGAGAAGGTGCTGGTTGCGGTATCGGGCGGCAAGGACAGCCTGGCGTTGTGGGATATCGTGTTATCGCTCGGTTATCAGGCCGATGGCCTCTATCTGGGTTTGGGCATCGACGGCGGGCTGGGCTATTCGGATCAGTCGCGCGCGTGCGCCGAGAAGTTCGTGCGCGACTTCTGGCCGGAGGCGAAACTCCACGTGCTCGATGTGAAGGCGACGTATGGCGAATCGATTCCGCAAGTGGCGCAGCGCAGCCATCGCGGGCGCGCCAAGCCCTGTTCGGCGTGCGGGCTGATCAAGCGGCACGAGCTGAATCGCAGCGCCTATGAGCTCGGCTACGCCGTGCTGGCGACCGGCCACAATCTCGACGATGAGGCGGCCGTGCTGTGGGGCAACACGCTGCACTGGGAGGTCGAGTTTCTGGCGCGGCAAGCGCCGGTGTTAGCGGCCGATCGACCTGGCTTCGCGCGCAAGGTCAAGCCGTTGTGCCGGTTCTACGAGCGCGAGATGGCGGCTTACGCGCTGGTGCGCGGGATCGACTACGTGTACGACGAATGTCCCTACTCGGTCGGCGCGAGCAGTCTCTCCTACAAGGAGCTGCTCAACCGGATGGAACAGGAGCGCCCCGGCGCTAAACTCAACTTCTATCTCGACTTTCTACGCGCGAAGGAGAATGGGCTGTTTGCCCGATCGCGCGAGACCATCGATCTGCACCCCTGCGAGCGATGCGGCCAGCCGACCAGCGCGCCCGGCCTGTGCGCGTTCTGCCGGTTGTGGGCTAACCAGACACGTGATCACGTGATCACATGATCATGTGTTCAGTTTCAAGTTAAACATGAAACAATATCGTTATTATGACCTCATCCTGGCCCTCTTCGTCACCGTGTTGCTCGTCAGCAATATCGCCTCGTCGGCGAAGATCGTCGATTGGGGTGTGTCGGTGTTGGGGCTACGCCTGTCGTTCGACGCCGGCACGCTGTTGTTTCCGATCTCGTACATCTTCGGCGACGTACTGACCGAGGTGTACGGCTATCGCCGCTCGCGGCGCGTGATCTGGGTCGGTTTCGGCGCGGCGGCGTTGATGAGCGGCGTCCTGTGGTTGGTGAGCCGGCTGCCCGGCGAGGCGAACTGGCAGACGAATGTGGGTGAGGCCGCCTACACTGCCGTACTGGGTAGCTTATCGAGCGGGGCGATCATCATCGCCAGCTTGGCCGCGTACTTCGCGGGCGAGTTCTCTAACTCGATCGTTCTCGCCAAGATGAAGGTTGCAATGCAGGGACGCTACCTGTGGGCGCGCACGATTAGCAGCACGCTAATCGGCGAATGGATCGACTCGGCTATCTTCGTGCTCATGGCCACCCTGTTGGGCGCAACAGGCTTTGTGTGGGAGATTGCGCTCAGTCTCATTGTAGCCAATTACATATTCAAGGTCTGCATCGAAGTGATAATGACGCCGGCCACCTACCGGATCGTGAACTTCCTCAAACGAGCCGAGCATGAAGACTACTACGATGTGGACACTGATTTCAACCCGTTCAAATTGGAATTAGGACGCGGCTAACTATTATTACAGCGCAAAGTTGCCAGAAGCAGTAAGCTGCTCCAACCTCGTTTTGCGATGTGAGAGGTAGGCCACATGATTACGCTTCTGGTAGTAGCGGATCAACTGCAGCGCGGCCGCCGCATCGAAGTCGGGTTTGG
>DATDPU010000040.1:0-20720 GCA_035292585.1 Anaerolineae bacterium
GGAAGAAGTCGCGCGAAGTGCTGTTGGACACGTTGGTGATCCGCACCCGGAAGTTGGCGCTGGTCAACTCACTCGCGCTCCACGTCCGACCCCAGGTGTCGCTCGCGCTGCCCAGGATGTAACTCGCTTCGGTCGTGCTCAGCGCGGCGCTGGTCTTCACCGCCGTCCAGGTCGCGCCGTTGTTCCACGACACCTCCACGCACATCTGCCGCGTGCCCGTCGCGCTATCGACCCGCGCATCCAGCCGCACTTCGATGCCGGTGACGGTCGAACCGCCGGGAATCGACAGCGGATAGGCGAAGTAGGCGTGGCGGTCCTTGCCGGTGTTGCTGCAACTGGTGTTGGTGTTGGTGCCGCTGTTGGTGTCGGTGGCGATCGATGTCCCGCCATCGGCGAAGGCTGAGGTGGGCGAGGTCTGGAAACCGTTGCCATCCCCGCCGGTCTGGCTCGCCTGATTGCTGGGACTCACCCAGCCGGTGTTGTTCCCACCAGGCGGTGTCGTCGGCGTTGGCGTCGCGGTCACGCCCGTCGGCGTCGGCGTGTTCGTCCCGCCGCCTCCACCGGGCAAGCCCTCGTTGCGGTGCGCGAACAGCAAGTCGCGCGTAAACACTCCCATGAAGTTCTCCCCGCCCAGCAGATTCCAACTCTGGTCGAACATCACCGGCTGCCAGAACGGGTCATGCACCCACGCCGTCCAACTCAATCCCTTGCTCTCCATGTAGTTCGAGAACGGGACACCATACCCCGACTGCGTCCCGCTGGTCGGCACGTTGCCGCCCTGCTGCCAGCCCCACTCGGTGATGAAGAACGGCACCGAGTTGGCCGCATTCCCAAACCACGAATCCCACACACTCTGCCCGCCATGCTGCGGATAGATGTGCGCCACATACACCAGGTTGCTGCCCACGAACGGGTCGCTGGCGGCGCTGGTCAGGTTCTGCGACCAGCGCGGCCCGCCGATCAGGATCAGGTTGTTGGGCGCCAAGGAGCGAATCAGGTTCACCCACGGCTGCGCCGTCGTCTTCCACGTGCTCCAGTTGTCCGGGTTGATCGGCTCGTTGTACAACTCGTAGATGACATTCGGCGTATTGGCGTAGCGCGGGGCCACATAATTCCAGAAGGCGCGCGTGGTCGTGTCAATCGTGCTGTTGTTGTAGTCGGCGATGTAGTGCCAGTCGATGATGCAGTAGATTTGCCGCGCCACACAGTTCTGGATCGCCGGGTTGAGGTGATTGTTGAAATAGGTGTCCGGGTTCGCCAGCCAGCCCGGCGTGCCGTCGATGGCGTTGGGGTAGACCGGGAAGCGCACCACGCGCGCGTACCAGCCATTCGCTTCGTCGGTGGCCATGTTGGTCTGCTGAATCGCGGTGCGGGTGCGCGTGTTTGCCACCGCGGTGTCCACCAGCGAGACCCCGCGCAGTTCGACGTTGTTGCCCTGCGGGTCGCGGATGAACCGCCCCGAAACCGTCAGCCAGGGCGTATTGATCGCCTGCGCCACTTGCGTCTGCAGCGCCAGGCTGGAAGCCAGCAGCGCCACCACTAAGACAGCCAGTATCAACAGGCGCGGTTGGACTTTCAATTTCTGTAACATGCTGTTTTTCTCCTTTTCGTCTTGTGTCTCATCCCGGGATGAGACAGCGCGGCATCTGCTTCAGCCCGGTCTCCTCGAATAGCGTTGGTCTCCCTCACTCCTTGATGAAGCCGCTGACGGTAATGAACCCCCCTGCACGAATCAGCTGAGCTAAGATGCTCAGGGTTGAGTGGGGACGTGCAGCGCTGCACATCCCCACTGGGTTGAACCAATCTATTTCGACTACGGCGTGCTCCCCCAAACGAGCGCGCCGCTCGCAAAGGCCGGCATGTTGGCGTTAGAACCCCGGTTCCGAACCACTACCGCTTGCCCGCTCTGCATGTCGCGGCCATTCCACTACCTAACCTCGACGTGACTCCAGGGGAAATTCCCCACGTACCGCACGTACCAGAAACCATTGATTTGCGGCGGATACGAACCGACTGGGACGTATTGATTGGTGAAGTTGACGCCGTTGATCGTCAACTCGGCCAGGTTCCAGGAGTTGACGAAAGCGCCGAGATTGCTGGACTGCCAGCAGAAGGTGCCGGCGCCGTCTTGGGTGAAAGGCGCCGCGATGGTGGCGTTGACCGGGCTGCAGGTCGAGCCGCCGCCAGAGGTCGGCGTCGGCGTCGGCGTGGGTGAAGGCCCGATCGTCGGAGTCGGCGTCGGCGTGTTGGTCACGCCACCGCCGCCGGTGTAGGTGACGCGCACCGGCGCCCAGTCCAGGAAGAAGTCGCGCGAGGTGCTGTTGGACACGTTGGTGATCCGCACCCGGAAGTTGGCGCTCGTCAACTCGCCGGTCGTCCAGGCCCGCCCCCAGGTGTCGGAGGCGCTGCCCAGGATGTAGGTGGCTTCCGCCGTGCCCAGCGCGGCGCTGGTCTTCAGCGCCGTCCAGGTCGCGCCGTTGTTCCAGGAGACCGCGACGCACATCTGCCGCGTGCCGCTGGCGCTATCCACGCGCGCGTCGAGGCGGACTTCGATGCCGGTGATGGTCGAGCCGCCGGGGATGGACAGCGGGTAGTTGAAGTAGGCGTGGCGGTCTTTGGCAGTGCTGGTGCACGAGGTGCTGGTGCTGGTGCCGGAGTTGGTGTCAGTCGCGATGGACGTCCCGCCATCGGCGAAGGCTGAGGTGGGCGAGGTCTGGAAGCCGTTGCCATCGCCGCCGGTCTGCGCCGCCTGATTGCTGGGGCTGACCCAGCCAGTGTTGTTCGATCCGCTCGGTTGCGTCGGCGTCGGTGTGGAGGTCACACCCGTCGGCGTCGGTGTGGGAGTCGGCTGCGTCGGCCCCCAGAGCCGCTGCAGCAGGGCGACCTTCCTCGAGTCGAAGGCGCCCCACGTCCCCCAGGCAGACTCGTTCGTGCCCGCGCGGTAGGGGGTTGAGTAAATACCACCGGTATCGCCGGATTCCGGGTTGATTGACCAGTAGATCGTATCCCGGATGCCCTTCGAGATCAGGTAGTCCACAAAAGCGTTCTGCCACTGGGCATCGACCGTGTCGGTAGGGAGGTAGCCAAAGCGGTTCTGGTCGCGCAGGCTGGCCGCGCCGTGCGGCCAATCCCAGTTACCGCCGAACTCGCCGATGACGACTGCATACCCCAGATCCTTCAGGTAACCGAAGTGCTCTTCCCAGCCCTGCCGGAGCAGCGTCGGGTTGATCACGATGTTGCACTGCGCGTCGCCGGCAGCATCACCTTCCAGCCCCGCACACGCCGGCTGGGCCGGGTCCATGAACTGCTTGCCCACGAACACCGACGGGCCGTAGGCGTGCGGCGAGAACACCAGCCGGTCCCGCGGGATGGCTGGCGGATTGGCGCCGGCTTCGAACAGGTTCTCGCCCCAGTTCGGGTCGATGGGAGAAGAGCCGTGCGGCGACTGGGTGATGGTGGTTGGGCTGCCATCCTGGTTGCCAGCGGTGGCCGAGATGCCCTGGACGAAGATCAGGATGTTGGGGTTCACCGCGTTGATCGCCGTGTAGGCGTGCTCCGAGAGCGTCTTCCACTCCTGCCAGGTGTAGTCCCAGGGCTCGTTGAAGATGTCGATGCCGATGATGTTGCTGACGCCGAGCGATGACGACATACCGGCCAGCGTCTGCAGGTCCTGGAGCCATAGGGTCTCGTTGTAGGCCTGGATCCGGGTGACGCCGGGCGGGTTGTTGGTCGCCGCGCAGGAGGAGTCCTCGCGCTTGAAGTCGTAGTTGTCGCGGGTGGCGTCAACGTACGGCGGACGCGCATCCAAACGGCCCTTTCTCCAGTCCACGTAGTTGGAGCAGGAGTGGATGTCGAAGAGGATGTAGATGCCGGCCGTGTTCGCGGCCTGGACGATCGTCTCGAGCGCCAGGCGCGAGTTGGCGATGACAACGGACGGATTGTTCTTCAGGTTCGGGGCCCGGCCCTGCGGGTCGTTGGGATCGAGGGTCTGGTGTGAAAGCGGCAGCCTTATGACGTTGATGCCCAGGGCCTTCATCTCGTTCAAATCCTGCGTGATAGTGCGGCTGCTCGGCGCCCAGAAGACGTTGCCGATGTACTGCTCCATCGGGGCTCCCCTGGGGTTGACTGAGTCACTGGCGGGTTCGTACCGCCCCTGGAGCCCGAACCAGGATCCGCCTTGAACACGGAAGATGACGCCATCCTTGGTGATATTGCCCTGCGCATCAACCCGCCACACAGGCTGCGCGACCTGGGCAGAGACCAGGCTCATTGGGATGCCCAAGGAAGACAGCAGAATAGCTGTAATCGCTACAAGTGCTGCCGCCATCATCCATCGACGTTCGATACTGCGAGGTTTTGTTTGGTGGTGTAACATGAGCGCCTCCATTCATTCTTCAGAAAAGTTGGGAAACAATGCGGATCAAATTGGCTTACAAAAGGTTAGGCATGACCCATCTTCTCCTTACCGGCTTTCGTCTTGTGTCTCATCCCCGTATGAGACAGCGCGGTATCTGCTTCAGCGTGGTCTTCTCGAATGGCGCTTGTCTGCATCACTCCTTGATGAAGCCGCTGACGGTGATGAACCACCCTGCACGAATCAGCTGAGCTAAGATGCTCAGGGTTGAGTGGGGACGTGCATTGCTCCACGTCCCCACTGGATTGAACCAATCTATTTCGACTACGGCGTGCTGTCCCAAACGAGCGCGCCGCTCGCAAAGTCCGGCCTGTTGGCGCTAGAACCCCGGTTCCGAACCACTACCGCTTGCCCGCTCGGCATGTCGCGGCCATTCCACTACCGGACTTCGAAGTGGCTCCAGGGGAAATTCCCCACGTACCGCACGTACCAGAAACCATTGATTTGTGGCGGATACGAACTGGCCGATACGAATTGATTGGTGAAGTTGACCCCGTTGATGGTCAACTCGGCCAGATTCCAGGAGTTGACGAAAGCGCCGAGATTGCTGGACTGCCAGCAGAACGTGCCCGATCCGTCTTGGGTGAACGGCGCCGCGATGGTGGCGTTGACCGGGCTGCAGGTCGAGCCGCCGCCGCCAGAGGTCGGCGTGGGCGTCGCGGTGGGGGTGTTGGTCGGGCCAGGCAGCGTGGGCGTGGGTGTATTGGTGACGCCGCCGCCGCCGGTGTAGGTGACGCGCACCGGCGCCCAGTCCAGGAAGAAGTCGCGCGAAGTACTGTTGGACACGTTGGTGATCCGCACCCGGAAGTTGGCGCTCGTCAACTCACTCGCGCTCCACGTCCGACCCCAGGTGTCCGTCGCGCTGCCCAGGATGTAACTCGCTTCGGTCGTGCTCAACGCGGCGCTGGTCTTCACCGCCGTCCAGGTCGTGCCGTTGTTCCACGACACCTCCACGCACATCTGCCGCGTGCCCGTCGCGCTATCGACCCGCGCATCCAGCCGCACTTCGATGCCGGTGATGGTCGAACCGCCGGGGATGGACAGCGGGTAGTTGAAGTAGGCGTGGCGGTCCTTGCCGGTGTTGGCGCAACTAGTGTTGGTGTTGGTACCGCTGTTGGTGTCGGTGGCGATCGATGTCCCGCCATCGGCGAAGGCTGAGGTGGGCGAGGTCTGGAAACCGTTGCCATCGCCGCCCGTCTGCGCCGCCTGATTGCTGGGGCTGACCCAGCCGGTGTTATTCGATCCGCTCGGCTGCGTCGGAGTGGGGGTATTGGTTGGGCCAGGCTGGGTCGGGGTCGGCGTGTTACTTGGCCCAGGTGTGGGGGTTGGGCCAGCGGCCGGATACAGCTGGCTTTGTGGGACAACCTGCTTGGGCTGGCTGATGGTGGCCCAGGAGAATACGACACTGGCATCCCCCGCGCTTTCGTAGAACTCCACCGTAATGTCATACCGTTGCCCGGCCGTGAGGTTGATCGTCCCACTCACTTCGGTCGCGGCGTGGTCAGACCAGTTGTTAACGACTTGAGTTCCGTTGATTATGAGGCGAGAGCCATCGTCCGAGTTCAGATAGAAGGTATGCTGTCCGGTGACCCGTGGTTGTAACTGGCCGGCCCAGCGCACCGAATAGGTGTCGGCCGCGATAGATGGGTCGGGCGAGCCGCCAGCCCAGTTGAAGTTCACGGTCGCATCCGTGCGCGTCAGTCTGAGAGTGGTGAAGTCTTGATTATCATAGTATTGGCCGGTCAGGCCGGTTCCATTTCCAACCGGGAAGAGGGTTGGAGTTGGGACAGGGGTGGGACGGACGTAATCGGGTGGAGTGCCGCCTGCGGCGAGAGCCGAGAGGCTAGCGACCAGCGCAGCATTGTAATCCAGCGCGACCTCGGTGGCCTGGAAGTATTGCGTCTCGTCCCTGAAGTTGTCGCTCTGATCCGGCCCGCCGACGAGCGCGCCGGTGAGCTCGAATTGAGCCGGGCCTTCCCGATTGGGGGACGCTGCGCGATGGTGCGGGTGCGTAGGCCAGTTGCTCCCGAAGCCGATCACGTAGCTGCCACGCGGGTTATTGCCCAGCGTGTAGTTCACCACGTTTCGCGCAAAGGTTTCATAGGCGCTCTTCTTGGCCGGCGCGCCCACCGTGGCATCCGCCCACAAGAAGGCGAGGAACGCTTCGGCGTTGGCATAGCGCAACGAACCCCACACGTCCAGCCAGGGCAGGCCGGCCGGGGTGTAGGTGATGTTCGTCCCGTCGGGAGCGGGCGCGCGCCGGCTCCACCAATCGAGCTGGCGTTCTATCCAATCGATGTAGACCTGCTTGCCGGTAATCTGGGCCAGCTTCAGGATTGCGCCGTAGCGGACATCGTCCCAGCTGTGCGTCCATTTGAAGTCCGCGTTGAAGTTGCCGAAGTAAGTCTCGGCTTTGGTCAGGTAGGTCTGGTTGCCGGTGGCGATGTAGAGCCAGACACCGGCCCAGACCAGCTCATCATAGAAGCCACTGAACGAAGTATAGAAGCCGTTGGCGGCGGTGTACTCGGCGTCACTCAGCGCCGTCTCGGCGCGGGTGTATAGCTCCTGGGCCTTGGCCAGGTAATTGCCGACGCCGGTGATGTGGGCCAGCGCCAGGGCGGCAGCGCTCTCGCCGAGAACGGCGGAGCAGTTGCGGCAGCGATACGAAGGGCGAGCCATGGTCATCTGTTCGGGCGGGCCCCAGTAGGCGTGGTCGGGGCCAGGGTCACCCACTTGATAGACGAATTCGCCGCTGGTGTTGTCGGCGGCCACGATGTAATCGGCGCCCCGCCTGATCTGTTGGGCGAGCGTGCCGGTGGCCTGATGATTGGGCCAGTACTCATAAGCCGCCCACGAGAGTTCAGCAACGGTAAAAGCCAGCGGAAGACCAAACTTTACGTGGTCTCCCGCATCGTAGTAGCCGCCGGGTGGGTCATCGCTGAGAGCGGAGTTCCCGCGCCAGGTGACCGGATAGCCGGAGGGCAATTGGCCGGAGTAGTTGAAGTAGAAGAAGTAGACCGACTTGGTGAGCGCATCGCTGTAGTTGAAACTGGTCTGCGCCTGCGCCGAGGGTATGGCCCAGGGCAGAGCCGAGAAAAGCAAGGCCGCAACGACGAGGATCATCAGCGCATGCACAACCGAGAAGCGCCGCCGGGATTCGTTCTTAGTCAACATGGTTCTCTCCTTTCGCAGGGAATGCTGGCGATCTAGAAAACACTGCTCCAGAAGCGTCGAGTGTCTGCCAAATCGGCCAGTGTATAAAATGGGGGCGCGGATGATTTCCACGCCCCCACTTGGGTTGATCAAGTTGAGCCTGGCTGCAGGCTGCCCAAATCAGGGAACCGCTGCAGCTCAACGTGAAGCAGTCGGTTGAGCCAGGAAACGTGTGTGCGCCGGAGCCATAGGCTCCAGGATGCGCCAGCGGGGTGCAGAGGTATGTGTGTGTGGATTCGTGGATCACTGTGGTTTACGGCAGAAGGCCCTACTGGGGCAACGCTCTTTAACATCATTGGGAGCGCTCCCAAGCATACAGAAAAAATCATCCCGAGAGATCGGGACAAGCTGACACTCTGGCTCGGTGGGGCGCTATAGCAAAGCCAGACGTTCGCCTAAGCTTAAGGAATATTTGATGGTCACTGCCATATTAGAGATCGACTCCCTAAATAAAATACAATCGCACCACGCAGCTAAGGGCAATCTGCAACAACAGAAAACAGAACGGGGACTCATCTTCGAGTCCCCGTTCATGATCGTCGATACACTCTAGCGCCAGATTGGGATTCCACTCAATGCGTGAACCTTATCGCAAATGAACTTCAATCACGCCGCTGGCGCTGGCGGGCTTCCACTTCGGATCAGGGCGTGCGCGCGACCTCGATACCACTGAGCTTGGGGTTGTTGACAGCGCCCTTGGTGAGGGAAACGATGATCTGCCCGCTGCTGTTAGCGGGGATGTTGAACTGGCGCACGACGGCTTTGTTCTTTGCGCCGGCGGCGGCGAAGACGTCGAAGTTGGTCAAGACCTGCGTGCCGTTGATCGATACGTTGAACTTGCGCTGATTCGCCGCGTTGAAGGAAATCTCGGCGAAATGCAGGCGAACCATGTACAGCGCGCCGGGCGTCAAGTTCGGGAGGTTGTAAGTAAAACTGTTAGTGCTGAAACGCTCGGATTGATAAACGGCTTGCGGCGCGGGGTTCGTCACACCACTGGTGTTGATGGCGGCTCCCGTTGAGGAGGTACTACCGCCGCTGACGTAACCATCGGCTGCAAACGCGCCCGCCGCGCCACCGCCGGAGTTGAAGGCGTAGCTTATGCTTCCATTCGGCGTTGCCGTCTTAGTGGGCGTGGCCGTTGGCGCCGCCGTTTGGGCAGGAGTTGAAGTTCTAGTAGGTGTCGGTGGAACGGACGTAGGTGTAGCAGTTGGAGCGGGCGCTGTTGGGGTGGGCGTTTGACCGCTCACAGCGGGTTCGATACCCCAGATCAGTGCGCCATTGCGATAGAGCGTAACGTGGTCCCAACGCGCGTAAGAAGTCCTCGGATCGTACGAGAAGTCATTCAACTCAGTATAGCTGCTCCAATCGGTCTTATTGACGCGCAACACAATATCGCCGCTCTGTCCACCGGGAGCAAGGTTACCTGCGCCCGGCGTGAAGCCGACCTCGAGATAATAGTCTGCTCCAGCCCGAGGGCTGGTGAGTTGCACAAAGGCGCCGGTCACGTTGGATTTACCAACGAAGGCATAGTCGCACCGAAACGATTGCGGTTTATTGCCGTCAATCGTGTACCAGTAACGGAGCTTGAGCTCGCTGAAAGGGATCGTTGTCGCGGTATGGTTAATGATTTGCAGCCAGGGTTTCAGATGTGCGTCTGCGGGCGCGCCGTAATCGCCGGTCTGATAACGAACCTCGAGACCGGTCGACAGCGCATCGACCAGATCGACTCGGCCCACACTCGCGTTGGGAACGGGGTCGGTGCGTGAAGTGATACGTTGGCTGACCTGCAATGCCGTCCAATCGGGATAACGCGCGAACAGCATCGCGGCTTCGGCCGAGGCGATGGCGGCCGCCATGGACGTGCCGCTTCCGTAAGTGTAGCCGTTGTAGGGATAGCTGCTCAAGATGTCCACGCCGGGCGCATAGAGCTCCGTGTCCGAGACCTGTCCACCGGAGAACGATGCAATGGCGTCATTCCGATCTGTCGCTCCAACGCCGATCACTGCCGATGGATTCGAGAACGCCGCCGGATAATTTGGGCCGGCGCCCGTTCCAGCTGCAGCGACGATCACGACTCCGTGAGAAGCGGCGTAGTTCAGCGCATCCTCAAGAGAAGCTGGCAACCGGGGGGCGCTGAGGCTCATATTGATGACTTTGGCGCCGTGATCGACGGCGTAGTGTATGCCGGCGGCGAGTTCCCAGTAGGTGCCGACCCCGTCAGAGTTCAGCACGCGGATGGGCATGATCTGCACCCCCGAAGCAATCGTCACGATAATGCCTGAGATGTGCGTGCCATGCCCCGTGCTCTCATCGATAGGCCCATCGCCATCGTCATCCAGCCCGTTGCCCCGGTCATAAATGTCCGTATTCATGCCCACGAAATTGTACCCGGCGATCAGTGAACTATTCAGAAGCGGATGGTCCGGAGCCAACCCCGTGTCCAACACTGCCACAATCAGGCCCTGGCCGGTCGAGATCGTTTGCGCGGCGGGAAGCCCGATCTGGTTCCAGGCCCAGGTATCGGTGCCTGCGCCGCCGTGTAGGTTGATGTCGTGTCCCCCAATGTACATTTGTCCGCCACTTGATAGCGGATCAGCATAGTAATTGGGTTCGGCGTAATAGAGATCGAGATCGGCATTCAACGTAGGCAACAACGCGTCAGCGGTCTGGCCGTTGTTGAGCCTCAGGAAAAAGACATTGTTCTCGGCCAAAGTGCTGAGCACGCTCGCGTTATAGCGATTGGTAATCGTATTGATGCTCACACCGGGCTTGAGTCTGACGACGACCTCATCAGGAGGCAGATCAGCTGAACTGGCCTGCGTGGGGCTAGGCACGCCGGCAACCAGGACGACAATCAATCCGAGAGTTGAGAGCATTCGTTGAAGGGTTGATCGAGTTCGCATTGCCGCCTCCTCGCGCAAGTGTTGCTGATTCTTAAACCACAGAGGACCAGGCGCGTCTTATCGATGCCTCGCCGCTGCTAGCGCTCCCGGCCAATCAGTTCCAACGGCGCCCAAAAGTAAGGGTGCTCGTACTCTCTCCAGAAAGCGCGCTGTGCTTGACGAAGCGCGCGGGCCTTAGTTTCTCCGGACAACAGCACCTTATAGAACTCCGTCATCAAACGCGCAATAGCCTCGTCATCAACCATCCACAAGCTGACGAGGATCGAGGCCGCGCCGGCATAGAGGAACCCGCGCACCAGACCAACCAGATCGTCGCCGCCGGCGACATGACCCAGGCCGCTTTCACAGGCGCTGAGTGTGACCAAGGATGCGTTTAGCTCCAGGTCGTACACATCTTGCGCAGCCAGCCAGCGATCGGTCAGGCGAATACCGGAAAGCAGCGGCGCTTCAGGGCGGAATAAGCCGTGCGCCGCAAAGTGCAACAATCCACAACTCGACGCCAGTTGGCAAACCCTGTCAAAAGTCGCGTCGCCGCCCAGCAAACACGTTGCGTGCGGAAAGAGTTGAGTCAAGGTTTGCACTTCTTCGGCCACGCGTGCTATACCGTCATCGGGCGCACCAACCAACAAGGGCGGGGCAGTTGACGATGCAGGCTTGTCCCAACAGAACTTCAGCACGGCCGCGCTCGGCGCATACGACACCGCATGCGTTTCGATCAAAGGCTGCCCGTTCACCTCCAGGGCGTGGAACGGTAAGCGATGCAGTGGCCCATGTGGCACAATGATGAGCGCTTCAACGTCGGCCAGCTCCGGCCAGAGAGGCGCAAGCAACGCCTGGTACAACTGCGCAAGCACGTCTCGTATTCCAGCTAATAATGCAGTTCGATGGCGCTGGAAATACGGCGAGCCATACTGCCCCTTGGACAGTTGAAAAAAGAGGCCCTCCAATAGGGGGCGCAGCGCCGCCAGCGAAGTCACGCTCGGATGAGCGGTGATCGCCTTGCGTGACAGAACGAAGGCCACGACTTGACCCCGTGCGATGAAATACTCCACGAGTGCCGTTCCCTCAGTCAAGCCGGCCTGGACTTCCTCGACCGTTAGCGGCGTGACCCGCTGCAGCGACAAATGCTCTGCGTGCTTGGCCTGCAAGTCACGCCAGAGTGCGGTCACCTCCCGCTCGCGCACCTGGATTTTTTCCCACACCTCTGGCCCAGCGGCGGGAGGCCCGGTTTCGCCCGGCGCAGCGCCGCGTGTCAGGCGCGTGTAGAACCAATTGAGTTCCTCGCGGAGTGTGCGCAGTCGCTCGGCCCGGATTGCATCCACTTTGTCTTTCATCCGGAGTCGAGGGTGGACACCGGCAGCGAGCAGATCGACCAGCGCCCGCGACTTGGCGCGTTCGGCCCAGCCAAACGCTTCATCGGCATATTCCGGCGCGGTCAGCGCGACCAAGCCCTCATACGGCGCGAGTTTATCAGCGATAAACGCGGTACGCTGTTCTTCCGCAGGCAGCGTAACAGCCATCTGCTCCGTCGTTTCGGCAGCGCGCCGATAATGCTGTAGCGCTTTAGGCACGTTGCCCATACCTTCATTGACCCGACCATAACCGGCCTCGATCCGGTGTGTCAGCCAGGCGGTGGCAAATCCATTCAGCGTATCGCGCGTCGTCTGCAACCAGCTCTGGGCATCTTCCCAGCGGCCTTCCTCAATAAACAAATCGGCGGCAAGCAACGAGGCATACGCGTGCTTAGTCTTCAGACCCAGGCGCCGGTATGCCTCCGTAATGTGCATAGCGAAGGCGAGCGCCTGGTCACGCTCACCCATGCGACTCAACACTTCGGCTCGGTGCAGATCTACGTGGGTGGCCCAGACCTCATTACCTTCAGAAGTGAACAAATCCAACGCGTGGTTGAGGAGGGTCAATGCTTGCTCAGGGTGTCCAAGGCGTGCCAGGGCTAATGCTCGGTCGACCTGGGCAAGAGCAATCTCCGTGTGGTTTTTCACCTCGCGAAACGTGTGCTCAGCCCGTTCTGCGAGGCGCAGCGCCTCCTCCGGGAGATTCAAATCGAGATAGACTTCGCTTTCCTGCACATCGATATAGGCGGTCCTTTCTGACATGCCCAGCGCGTCGAAGGCCGTTCGAGCGCGCTCGAAGGTGCGAAAGGCTTCTGCATAGTCTCCATGTGCATACTGGAGGAAGGCAATATCGTGATCGACCATGGCGACTGTGGAACGCAGGTCGGCCACTTCGAACACAGGCCGGGCCTGTGCAAACAGTTGTTCAGCGCCGAGGAAGTCATCCAGCAGTACCAGTACGTTTGCCTGGTTGACCTGAGCGAAGGCGGCGTGTAATGAATCGTCCAATGCCTGATAGGCCAGATGAGCGCGCTGGAAGTAATCCAGTGCCTGAGAGTGCTGACCCAGTTGCACGTACATAATGCCCAGGTTCATATCGATTGTGGCCTGTGAGCGCACATCGCCCTGAGCAACAAAAACCGGCCGAGCTAATTCACTCAATGCCTGCGCGGCCTCATACTGACCAAGATACATGCGCGCGTGGAACTGTCCAATGCGGGTGCGGGCTGCCTCCAAGGCTTGACCACTTGCTAGAAGCAGTTGCGCCGCTTGCTCATATTTTTTCACAGCGTCTTCGTA
The DNA here is from genome assembly GCA_035292585.1 of Anaerolineae bacterium. Lineage (GTDB taxonomy): Bacteria > Chloroflexota > Anaerolineae > Fen-1058 > Fen-1058 > DASSFZ01. The sequence continues at coordinate 13,182 of DATDPU010000040.1, forward strand.
CTCAGCCAGAAAATCGTGCGCATTGGCTTGCGCCCAGAGCGCATATCCGCGCGCTTCATCGCTGTCCAGAGATTCAGCAAGCTCCTCAGCGATGCGCCCGATCATCAGCGCCTGGCGCGCGTCGTCGCGCTCCGCCCAATCGGCGCGGGACTTGAGCGCGCGCACCGTGTCGAGACAAAAATGCTCAGGGTGAGCGGCCAGCAAGGCCTGCCGCGCCTGAGCATCTGAGGCAGCGCTGAGAACTACAATAAACTCGTCACTAGTCATTCGCCAGCTCTAAGTCTTCAAGCACAATCTCGGTGGCGCCCAATTCGACTCCTAAATTATACACTCCCGGCGGCACAGCGTGAAAGGCAAACTGTCCATGCGCATCCGCCTCCGAAGCATCAAGGACTTCACCGCCAGAATGGTAGAGGCGGACAAACGGACGCGGCTCAACGCTGGCGCGGTCGCGGTCCAAAGCCTGACCGATGAGCGTCGCGCTGCCTGACTCAGACGTGATCTGCACATCGATGTCCAGCCCTTCAGTTGAAAACAGCAACTGCCTGGACCGAGCCACACCGCGCACGGCGGCGAGGGGCGCCTGACGGAAATTGTCGAAGAGCAGGCTGGCTACGATGCGCCGGAGCGACGAGGATGAAATCTGCGCTCGAAACGTGGCAATCACGCGCCGGACGACGTGTTCCGGCGGGGCGACCGTGTTATCCTCCCTGGACAACAAGTCCAGCAGCATTCGTACGCGCGCCAGATCGGCCTGGCACTGCGGGCACGGACTGGCAAGGTGTGCTTCCGCAGCAGCCCTGGCATCTGAGGGTGGGAGGTTTCCTAAGAGGTTTAGAAGCGTGGTAAAAGTTAAATGGATCATGATATCGGCATTCCCGTGTATGTATGTCTTATAAAAGAGAGGCAAATGGGCCGAAAAAATACATGCGAATTCGTCAATCAAAAACCCCCATATCTTCCAAGACCTTAGACAGTTTTTCCAGGCACCGGGCGCGGGTTGGCCCGATGCTACCTTCCGGTAAAGCTAAGATTCTGACGATCTCGCTGTAAGATGGTCTAGGCTCGGTGTAGAACAGAAGTTTGAGCAGGCGCTGACAGCGGGCGTCCAGGCGCTCCATCGCAGAGCGCAGGAGAACCTGCCGCTCCAGGTCCAAAAGGCCCTGTTCCAGGGCCAGACCATCGGTGAGCTGATTCTCGAATTGGGCGAGGTCCTGGCTGATGACGCCACGCTGGCGTTGGCGGCCCAACCGCCAACACTCGCGGCGCGTGGTGATAACGAACCAGACACCCAGGCGTTCACGGTTACGCAAGTAGGCCAGATTCTCGAGCAGGAGCAGGCAGACTGTTTGGAAAATATCCGCAGCATCATTTTCAGATAGGCCATAGCGCAACGGAATGCTGTAAATAAGGCGCTGGTAGCGGAGAATGAGGGCCTCCCAGGCTTGGGAATCTTTCCGATCAAGGGCAGCCATGATGAGTTCGGAATCGGGTAACGATATATAGTCGGGAGCAGTCATCTCAGCCCTAAGTATAACCCCAAGTCCCCCTTTTGTAATTTGGAGTTTAGATTGAAAGCCTTATTTTGCGCTTTTTTTGTCCGCTTAAACCTCCAAGGGTATTCTACCTGAGGGCAGGTCCGAGACTAATCTCCCGCAAACAAGGCAGGTGGCTGCATTTAAAGTCCGAGCTGTGATATCTTCTATTCAGGCAAGCCTGCAAGCATCGCCCGCCGTCCCTTGGGCAGCTGGACAACAGTTAGACGGGTTGTCAGAATGCCGACATCCCGAATCACGCTACAATAGAGAACTGAGGATATTGGCATATGGCGCGGCGTCAACGTTTATTGGTCATGGAAGGCGACTCCAAGCTACGGGAGTTCATTTGCCATGCGTTAAGCGAATGGGGCTTCGAGGTGCGCTCGGCCGCCAACGGCCTGGAAGGTCTCGCCTGTTTTCAGCAAGAGCAACCCGATCTGGTGTTGCTGAATTTGGCGCTTTCCGGCCTGGACGGGTTCGAGGTCTGTCGTCGCATCCGCCGGCACTCAATCGTTCCCTTGCTGGTTCTATCGTCACTGCATAATGACGATGATCTGATCACCGCGTTAGAGCTGGGCGCCGATGCCTGTTTAGCTGTCCCCTTGAACGGGAGCCTGCTGATGGCTTACGTGCGGGCGTTGCTGCGCCGCAACACCTGGCGCCACCACCCTCCAGCGCCAGGGGCCTTTCGGCTCGGGAATCTTGAGATCAACCTTCAGAGCCAGCAGGTGCGCCGCGACGGGCAAGAGGTGGCGCTCAGCCGGACGGAGTGGGCGTTGCTGGAAGCGCTGGTGCAAAACGCCGACCGAATCTTGACCCATCGCATGCTGCACCAACACGTGTGGGGCGACACATACAATGAAGCCAGCTCAAACCTGCGCACGTATATCGGGCGTCTCCGCAGCAAGCTCGAACAAGACCCCAGTAACCCGCGTTTCCTGGTGACCGAACCGGGCCTGGGCTATTCTTTCGTCACCTGGGAACCAGAGCCAGCATATAAGCGAACCTCGGTCGCCCTGTCCGGCGCGGTTTCCCAGCCTGTCCCATCTGGACTTCTTCCGCCATTACTAACCCCGTTCGTTGGGCGCGAAGTCGAGGTTGCCGCCATCCGTCAATTGCTGAGTCGCCCCGAAGTTCGCTTGCTCACGCTCACCGGACCGGGTGGGACCGGTAAGACTCGATTGGCGTATGAAATTGTCACGGAGCTGCAGAGTTGGTTTCAACACGGCGCGGTGATCGTATCCCTGGCTCCCATCCGCGATCCGAGCAGAGTGGCTTCCACTATTGCCCAGGCGCTGGGCATAAAAGAAGTTGCCGGTCAACCCTTGGCGCACAGCATCCGAGCACACCTTGCAGACAAAGAAATGCTCCTCTTGCTCGACAATTTCGAGCAAGTGCTGGGCGCAGCACCCTTCATTGCCGAATTGCTGATGGCGCCCCGGCTCAAGGCGCTGGTCACCAGCCGGACTACGCTGCATGTCTACGGGGAAAATGAGTTTTCAGTTCCGCCGCTGGCGCTCCCCGACCTGCGCCATTTGCCTCCGCCCGATGCCCTGGCTCGCTCGCCGGCCATCGCTCTCTTCGTTGAACGGGCGCGTGCGATCAAAGCCGAGTTTGCGTTGACGAGCGAGAATGCGCCGGCGGTCGCCGAGCTATGTGCTCGCTTGGATGGCCTGCCTTTGGCGATCGAGCTCGCCGCAGCCCAGGTCAAGCTGCTTTCCCCACAGACCATGGTAGCCCGGCTATCCAGCCGCTTGGAGTTTCTAACTAACGTGGTGCGCGATGCGCATGCGCGTCATCGCACTTTGCGCGGCACGTTGGATTGGAGCTACGACCTTCTCACCCCCGAGGAGCGCACTTTGTTTGCTCGGTTGGCAGTGTTCGTCGGCAGTTTCACCCTGGAAGCGGCTGAGGCGGTCGCCGGAGCCACGGGTACCGCGCCGCAGCAAATGGATCCCAATGTGTTACGCGGGCTGGCCGCCCTGCTGGACAAGAGCATGCTTCAGCGCTGGGAAGGGGCAGGCAGCGAGCTGCGTTTCGTCATGCTGGAAACCATCCGCGAGTACGCACTGGAGCGCTTAGACGCAAGCGGCGAAGCGGAAGTTTCGCGACGGCGGCACGCCGCCTACTACCTGGGATTGATTGAGACCGCCCAGATCGAGTTAACTGGTCCCCAGCAAAAAACCTGGCTGGAACGGTTGGAACTGGAGCACGACAACCTGCGGGCAGCGCTCTGGTGGGGCTTGGAGCTTTCAGGCGAGACAGAAATTGCTCTACGGCTTGCCAGCGGTCTTGGGCAATTCTGGGAAATGCGCGGGCATCTCACCGAAGGCCGGACCTGGCTCGAGGCCGCCTTGACTAAAGGCCGGGCACTGCCGGCGGCCATTCGGGCCAAAGCGTTCCGCGAAGTGGGTGCGCTGGTTTTAGCTCAAGGGGATCAGCGACAGGCAAAAGCGTTCCTGGAAGAAAGTGTCCGCTTGTATCGAGAATTGGGCGATAAGCGTAGCACGGCCTGGTCGCTCAATAATTTGGGGTTAATTGTCGAGGCGCAGGGAGACTATCACTCCGCGCGCCTCCTCCAGGAGGAGGGCTTGGCATTGCATCGGGAGATGGAAAGCCAAGAAGGCGTCGCGTGGTCGTTGAATTACCTGGGGCTGGTGGTGCTGAAGCAGGGAGAGCTGGAGCAGGCCAGGGTGCTGCATGAGGAGAGCCTGACGCTGCACCGGATGTTGGGGGTCAAACAAGGCGTGGCTTCGACGTTGCTGAACTTGGGGCACGTCGCCCGCCTGTGCGGGGATTACGCCCGGGCCGCCGTACTGTATCAAGAGAGTTTGACCGTGTTTGACGAGCTGGGAATAAGAGGAAATGTGGCGCACGCCTTGCTGAACCTGGGACTTCTCGCCTGCGCGCAAGGAGCTGGTCAACGCGCGCGCTCTTTGCAAACGCAAGCTCTAAGCATTTTTCGCCAGCTAGGCGACAAGCGTGGAATCGCCTACGCCTTGGAGGGATTGGGCTGGGCGGCCGGTTCGGAAGGAGATGTGGAAGGGGCGGGACGCTTGTGGGGAGCTGCCCAGGCGCTGCGCGAGGCGATTGACTCTCCGGTGCCGCCGGCCGACCTGGCCGGTCATTTGGAAGCGGTGGCCCGCATTCGCGCTCAAGCGGATTCGGTGAAGTTTGCCGCTGCTTGGCAAGCCGGCTGTCAAATGTCTCTGGAGCAGGCAATTGAATTGGCCTACCAGACACAGAGATTGGAAACTGCTTAAAATATGTAGAGCAGGTGTCGCTTCACTTCTCTCCGCATCCTTGCCCTGGTTGTGCAATTCCGTTTATACCGGCCGGCGGCGTGGGTAGCGTTGTCCCTCAACCCACACGCCAAGATCAAGGAGACAAGCTGCACTGTGAATTGCCGATGATGAACGATCTTGCCCTGTGACAGCTTTTGTGACGATAGTTCAATTCTGTCAACGATCGATGTGACAGCCCTATGCTAAAATCCTCAGTGTAGTTAAAGCGCACTCCCCTCGTTGTCGATCAACTTACGTCGTCGCGGCTGTGGACCCTATGGGCAACTCTCCGCTGCGCTCCATGTTGCCACAAGTCCACCGCACTTCGTCTGGAAAGGAGTCTTGAATATCGACCCACTCGCTACGATTCGAGTCTAAATTCTCAGCGTAGTTGTCTCAACCGGTCGACACATTCCGTGATGCCTACAAGAGACGAAAGGTGAAGAAAATGAGCAACCCAAGAAAGCTGATCCGCTTCCTCCTTGTCAGCGCCGTTCTGGCAGCGCTAATTCTGTCGGGACCGGTGCTTGCGTCGGCAAAGTCGCGGACCGATCACAGCGGGAGCTCCACTAATAACACCCGGTTCTACGTCCCCCCACCAAACCCCGATGCAATTCGACAGATCGCTCGTCTCATCTTGAGCCATAACACGGCGGATGCCAAGCTCATCGCGAAGATGATCGCGACCCCTCAAGCGGTCTGGATTGACGATGGCACGCCGAACCAGACTCGCAAGAGCGTGCAGCAGACGATGCTCCTCGCTCGTCTGCAACACGCCGTGCCCGTATTCGTCGCTTACAACGTCCCAGGCCGCGACTGCTCGAACCTGTCGGCAGGCGGAGCCGCTACCGAGGCCGAGTACAAGGCATGGATCGACGCGATTGCCAGCGGCATCGGCAACGGAAATGCGTTCGTGATCGTCGAGCCGGATGGTCTCGGGCTCCTGCCCAGCAACTGCCCGGTGCCGGTCCCCTCGACCGATGCGCAACGGTATCGAGAGCTGAACTACGCCGTTGACGCCCTCGAGGCGAAGCCGAACACGTCTGTGTACCTCGACGCGACGCACTCCGCCTGGCAGAACGTCCACGATGCCTCGACGCGCCTCATGCTGGCTGGCGTGGAGCGGTCTCACGGCTTCTTCCTGAACGCGTCGAACTATCAGTACTCAGAGAACCAGGTACATTACGGAACCTGGATCTCGAAGTGCATCGCGCGGCTCAGTGCCAATCCGGGCGCTGAGTGTCCCGACCAGTACTGGAACGGCGGCCCTCTGCCGTCTCTGATCGCACAGACGATCGGTGAGTGGACGGGAGACGCGCTCAGCCGATACGGCGTCTGGAGCGATACGGATACGACTGTCGTGACCACGCCCGCCGGCCCTCGCATGCCGTTCAACACGTCCGGGGAGAATATCCGCTACGCCGACACCACCGGACTGACGCACTTCGTGATCGACACGAGCCGCAATGGCGTCGGCCCGTGGAACTTTGGGGCCAGCTACCCGAATGACGGGGTCGCACAGGATTGGTGCAACCCGCCAGGACGCGGGCTCGGGCTACGGCCGACGGCGAACACGGGCAACCCGCTGGTTGACGCCTACTTGTGGATCAAGATCCCAGGCGAGTCGGACGGTCAGTGCACTCGCGGCACGCCCGGTCCTCAGGATCCCGAGCGCGGGATCGTCGACCCGGCTGCTGGCGCCTGGTTCCCGGAGATGGCGCTCGAGCTCGTCCACAACGCTAACCCGGCTCTCCAGTAACAGTCAGCAACCATCTCTGGAACCTGTCCAGTCGTATGGGAGCAAAGCTGTCTGAACAGTCAGGAAAGAGCAGGGCAGAAATGTCCTGCTCTTTTTGATTACCATATCACCATGCGCTGGTATGGGCTTTCGAAAGCCAAGCCCAGCCCAAGCAGCACTTTTGAGTTCTGAGGATAAACAGCCTCGTTCTGTGACAGTATTTGTGACGCCATTTCAGTTCTGTCAACGATCGATGTGACGGCCATGTGCTAGAATCTTTCGTGGTAGTTAAAGCGCATTTCCCCTCGTTGTCGATCAACTTATGCTGACGAGGTGACTCCGAAAGAGCCGCCTTAATTTCTCCGTCTGTTCTGCCCGTTGTCTATAGCGGACACCGATCCAACGTGTCGAAGGAGGAACCCATACATTCATTCAGTTCTCTGTCGCAACTCCAGCACAGCTGTCGCAAGACCAAAGGTTCAGCATCGCCAAGCAAGAAAGGAAAACGACAGACATGAAAGCAAAATCTACCCTAATACCGATCTTGGTAGCGTTGTTGGTTGCCGTCGCGCCGCTTGCCTCGTTGTCAGCCACGAGCCTGTCTGTGGCGCCCTCTGCTTCATCCGCGGCCCCGTTAGCCGCCGGTGGCGTCAATCTGATCGTGAATGGAGATTTCAGCGCCGGCATGACCGCCTGGTGGTCATACGGTGTCACGACCGACGCTTCCAGCGGCGACCTACAGGTGACCATGCCCGGCGGCCTGGTTAACCCCTATGATGCTGGCGTTGGGCAGGATAATATCGCTGTGCTCAACGGCACCGAATATCGGCTCAAGTTCGATGCCTCAGCGGACACCAATGTATCCATCCATGTTGTCGTGCAGAACCCCGATACGTTCCACAACTACATCGACCAGGTCGTCAATCTGACCAGCACGCCGACGACCTTCACCTACACCTTCGTAGCCGACGAAGATAAG
>DATDPU010000041.1:0-13124 GCA_035292585.1 Anaerolineae bacterium
AGCAGTTCGTCGATCACGTCATCCGCCAACTTTGTCAAGTCGGCTTTCAGTTCGGCGCGGGGGCGTCTCATGGGTCTATCTCCTCGCAGAATGGGCTGTTCCGCATTATCCCAGATTCGCCCCCAATGTGAAATGCGCCCCGGGTCTATATGCGCTTCCGGTCAAAGTCAGGCCAGGGTATAATCGCTGTTAGTGTCATCTTCTAATCAGCTTGAATACGAACTAGAAAATTGTTTGAAGAGTGTTGCGGAACAACGGGGCGAACACTTCGCGACACGTCTTCGTTCGATCCTGATTGCCAACCTGGGGCGAGGTCGGATTCACTATTATTTGAACAGCCATGCCGGAGGACAACTTCACGAGTATGTTGAGCGCGTCGCTAAGTGCTATGAGCGTTTAGGCCCTTATATTGACAAAGCCCAGAAGACGAAAGAGCAGGACGTGTGGGAGTCGCTCTTTGAAACCCTGCTGGCCTGGGCCTCTCGTATTCTGAGGCGCGCGGGCGCTCATCCTGACGATCTTGATCAGCTCGCACGAGAATATGCCACGGCGGCTGCCGGGCGGATATTGACGGCCCACTTCCCCTACGACACCGAGTTTGAACCCTGGGCTTACGTTTTGGTGCGCAACGTCTGTCGCGAGTATCGGCGGCGCGAAAACAGGAATCTGGATTCGATTGATAACGAACAGATCGCCCGACTACCCGATCCCGCCCAGACAGATCGTGAACAGCCGCACAGGCTCCGTCTCGAACTGCTCGATGCCGTGCAGCATCTCTCATCCGATGCACGCCGTCACTTCATTATGCTGTACTACTTTCAAGGCTATGCGCTCAGTGAGATAGCCCAAATACTGAACCGAAGCCTGAGCGCGATTTACAAGCTTCATTTTGACACGCTGAACGAGCTGCGAAAGATTTGGAGTGGGAAAGAGCATAAAGATGAGTAGCGAAGATAATCGGCGTCTTGAGGGGCTACAGCAGGTCCTGGCTGTTCTACGGGAACAGTTGAGCCAGACTGGCGACTGGCCTGATTCGGCTGAACGATTGCTAACTCACCTGGATCAGCCATCGCCGTTGGCGCCGCGCTCCGAAGAGGAGAACGATGCTGTGCTGTCTTTGATCGTGAGTGATGCGTTGAAGGGCATCGACATTGCGGATCGCTACCCAACATTCTTTCATAAAGTGATGGCGGATGAAGATCTACGCCAAGCGTTTTTAGATGCCTTGGAAGCGATGGAGGAAAGCCGGCAAGAAGCCAAGCCGTCGCTCGATATACCGCAACCTGCGTTTGACTTTCTTAAAGCGGCTACACCTAAGCCCGCTATTGAATATACTTTCCCTGCAAAGTGGCGAATAATTTGGCAACAGACGATAGGCCAGCTCGAGAGCATCTTCTTCCCGGCCGCTACTCCTCAACTTGCCTATCGAGCAGTGGATGATCTTGAAGATCCCTGGTTCACTCTCTTCAGGAGCGATGTTGAAGTTGCGCAGGCACAGTTGAGCGTAGTATTAGAAGTGATCTGGATGACCGATACGTCTGACACGCTGCAAATGCAAGTGGCTGCTGGTTTCACCCTAAGCCCAAGTGAACCTATTGTGCCAATCCCAGACTTGCGCGCCCACCTGACTTGGGGTCAATACGAAGCAACCGTTATGATCACTCGACGTGGCCGGGCAACTTTCCCCCCCTTACCGCTTTATCTCGTACTAGATGAGTCCGCTCGACACGTTACGGCTGATCTCCAACTCACGCTGGAACCTGCGTCATAATCAGGACTTACGCAGTTGCATGTTGCTGCCGCAGTTGTACTGCGGCAGCTGAGGCGGCGGCCTGCCCACGAGCGCAGCGAAGAGGGTTGTGCCGCACCAACTGCGTAAGTCCTAATAATCTTAGGCGCGATGGATAATTCTGGAATCTCCACTGCCTACTTAGTGCTCGCCGAAAATCTCTATCGTGATGCTTCGATTGAGCCAGACCTCGTTGAGATTGCGGCTCAACTTCCGCTGCTCAATCATGGTCTATTGAACTGGCTCGCCGATCAATCACAAGCGGCCAGCCTGGTGCGGCCGCGTTATGCCTGGGCCTTAATGGCTGTGACCGATGCCGCAGCCACTTATGTATCCGATCATTTTCTCCAAGTTTTAGCTGCCTGGTATCTAGGGCGGGCTGCCAACGACTGGGTCCGCCCTGACCGCGCGCAGCCAGCGCTTCGCCGGGCACGGGCCGGCTTCGATGCGCTCGGAGAAGAAGGCTGGATGGCCGCCTGCGACTGGCAACTCTACGCCTTGCCCTGGATTGGCAATTTCAATGAGGCCGCAACCGAGCTAGGACGCGCGCTCGATGGCTTGACGCAGGCAAACTTCGATCACCTTGTGCCACATTGTCGATTGACTTTAGCGTATGCCCAGATTCTGAGTGGCAGCCATGTGCACGCCGCCGAGAACATCACAGCCAGTGAACGAGAGTTCATCGGCCGCAACGACCCGTTAAATGTCGCCCGCTGCCTCGTTATTCGAGCGCGCGGCCTGCGCCAACAGGCTAAGTTCGATCAAGCCATCGCTTGCTTGTATCGCGCTTTGACGACGTTTGAACCGCTCCACGCGCCGATCGACATTGCCAAGGCCCACTATCAACTCGCTTACTGCAAACAGTACCTGAACGATGACTTTAAGTCGGCTGAAGCGCACTTTGAGTATGCTATCAATGTCTTCAATGAGTTGGACCTGCCCCTGTGGTCGGCGCAGGGCTATACCGGATTGGCTCAGATATATAGCAACGTGGGCCGCCTAACTGAGGCGAATCAAGTTTTAGAGCTGGCCGCTGCCGCCCACGCTGGCTACACAGCGAATGGGCCATACGCTGACTATTTGATTAACCGCGGCAAGTTTCATCTCCTGTTAGGAGATGAGAGGTCTGGTCTGAGCGACTTCAGACAAGCTGAAGCGCTCTATATCCAGAGCGGCTCCCTAGCTATGGCCGCTGTCGCCGCAATGTACCAAGGCGAAGCCTGCAATCAACTCGGCTACTATCAGCAGGCGCTCCAGAATCTGGAGCGCGCTTACGTTCGGTTCGACGACCTTCAGTATCCAGATCGCCTGGCGGAATGCGCCATGCTGCTGGCGCGGGGCTGGCTGCAGTTAAGCCGGCCTGAGATGGTTCATTCTCATTTGGAGAAAGCGACCCAATATTACGAGCAGAAGAAACAGTTCGCCTTCCTGACCAACGTTTATAACTTTCGGGCCAGCTGGCTGCTTAACGAGGGGCAAGGAGCAGAGGCGATCACATTTCTCGACCGGGCTTTAGTCGCTGCGCAAGAGCAAGGCTCTCAACCCCAATTTGCCTTCGCGCAGCGTTTGCTGGGCGAAGTCTTATGTGCGCTTGGACGACCCGAAGACGCTTTGATGCATTTGAAGCTCGCCTACGACCGCTTTATCGAGATGGGAATGAACCTTGAACAGGCAATTTGCCTGGCAACCTTAGGCAACTGCTATCTTCAGATGTCCGATAAATCGGCAGCCCGGGCCGCCTGGCAAAAAGCACTCGATTTAAGTCAAGGCGTGATACCGGATACGGATTGGCAGGCGTGGGCCGGCTTGGCGCAATTGGCTGAAGCAGCTGATGATATAGAGCAAGCGATGCGATCCTACCACCAGATGTTCGAGGCGCTGACTCGACTGCGGCGCGGCTTCTCGCAACCTGCCCTTGCCGGAGGGTATCTGCAACGACCGACCCTGGCGCTCGACCGAGCTGTAATATTTGCCGCCCAAATCGATGCACGAAGCGCCACCCAGGCGATCGAGGCCAGCAAGGCGCAAACCACTGTCCGGCAACTTATGATCTTCGATAATCAGATTCAGTCGGCTGCAGGTTCTGAACGCAGACAACTCGAAATTGAGATGCGCCAGCTCTACGATCGGCTGCGCATACACTCCGATTCAGCGAGACGACGCAGCCCTGACGAAAAAGCCCTCATCACGCCGCTGCGTCAAAAAAACAAGCAGTATAGTCTGTTGCTTGAACGACTGGAGCGAGAGGCGTTATCCGGCCAGAATCCGAGCGCGTTCCTGGAAAATTTCGATTTAGAGCAGTTTCGCGCACTGGCCGCTCAGCGGTTGGGCCAGGCTTGGATCGCGCTTGATTACTATCTGACAGACTCGCGTGTGAACTACGCGGTGGTGACCAGCACAGATTGCTTGATGTGGCAACAGCCGCTGACCAGTTCGCTGCGTTTTGTATTGGACACATGCGCGAATGCGCCGCGCAGCGGGCGTCACCCTACGCAAGCGGATTTAGTCACGCTGGGTCAATTGTTGTTGCCGCCGTCGATCGGGCAGCAGCTTACCCCCGATACTTACCTTCTCATCGCGCCGCATCGACAGCTCCATCGCGTGCCGTGGGCCGCACTCTTATTGGATCGGGATCATCATCCTTTAGTCCAAGCTAGTATTCCAGCCGTAACGCCTTCGCTTCACAGCCTTTATCAACTATGGCTTCGCTCCAGTTCGCCACTCCCGCCGCGCCAGAACGGCTTGGTGCTGGGCATCTCTGATTTCGGAAATCGACTGCGACCTTTGCCACAAGTTCCCCAAGAGATTGCGGCCCTGTCAAATCTGTTAGAGGGGAACGGCCAATATCTGGTCAATGCCGAAGCGACATGGCCCAACCTGCAGGCGTTAAACCGCGGCTCAGGCTTACGGAATTTCCAATTTTTGCACGTCGCCAGTCATGCTTTTTACGATGGAGTCAATGGCCGGCTCAGCGGGGTGGCGTTGTACGACCAGGATGTATGGCTTGCCCAATTTCGCGAGTTAGCGCCACTGCCGAATCTCGTCACCCTCTCGGCGTGCAGTGGCAATCAAAGTCTGCTCTTTGAAGGCGATGAAGCCGTTGGGCTGACGACGACGTGCCTAGCGGCCGGCGCTCAACACGTCATCGGCAGCCTCTGGCCCGTTCTCGATCAAGCTGCAGCCAGCCTCATGCCCAACTTTTATCGACATTTCCTGGCCGGTGAAGAAGTTGCGCGTGCGTTGGCAATGGCTCAACGCGCCAAGATAGAAGAAAAGAAAGATTACGCGCAGTGGGGAAGTTTTGTATGTCTGGGTGCGCCCTAGCTGGATCAAGTGGGCAGGTGACCGGTCACCTGCCCTGCATTCAATCGCTGGGGTGTCTGCTACCCGCCGCCGCCGCCCCCGGAACCGCCACCCGTTGTGGGATCGGCAACTTTATCGTGAAGATCGTACTGTTGCGAGGACTTCAGGCCCTCATCCAAGGCGGCTGACACATCGGCGGCCACGCGCATGATCGGCAAGCCCAATGCAGCGGCCAACAGACCGATCCGCAGCCAACGGTACAACTTCTTGCGATCCATCGTCGTCTCCTTGCGTGATGTAACTCGGTGGCCACCGCGTCCATCGTCAGAAGACGCAAGGAGACGTCCAGGCATATCGCAGCGTCAGGGCAGCATGACTTCACATCCTTGAATAGGTGCTATACTTCGTGTCAGACGATAGAGAGCCGATCGACCGCGCCGACTGCATCCACATCGTCACAGGCTATCTGGCTGCCCAGGACTGGCGGCTCGTCGACCCGAACTCGCTCGCCGAGCAGATCTGGCAGGATGCCGGAACCCCGGATCGGGTTGAGCTGACGGTCAAATGGGTGCAAGATCAAACCTGGCAGCGCTATGCGGTGATCCTGCATGAAGCCTGCCGTGACGCCGATCGCGATCGACAAAACCGGGCGTGGGAGGAGCTTCTTGACTGGCTCAAGCGGCGGGCCCGCAAATTCGCGCCTGACGGTAGCGAGCAAGCTGCCCTGGCTCAGAGCGCGGCTATAAGGGTACAGCGTCGCCTGAGCCAGGCGCCACTCCGAGTACCGCAAGCGTTTTGGATGTTTGCGTTGCGAGCCTTGCGCACTACGTGGATCGACGAGCATCGGCGAGAAGGGGACAAAGTGTTGTCGTTGGAGGAGTTAGTCGAATCCCAGGCAGACGGCGAAGGCGTCTCCTGGGAGGAGAAGATTCCGATCCAGGAGCAGGGTGAGCGCGGCGTGGAAGACAGCGTGGCCGACGAACAGACGCGCCGGCAGCTGCGCACCTTCTTTCAACGACATCTGTCAACCGACCGGCAGCGGCAGGTGGCCGAAGCGCATTTTCTGGACGGGCTGGAGCCAAAGGCGATCGCACAGCTAATGGGCAAGCGGCCGCACGAAATACGTATGGTGAAAGCGCGCATCGTTCACACGCTTAAGAGCCTGCCGGCCGCCGAACGCCAGGAATTGTTGGAAATTCTCGACACGGCGCGTGACGAGCGCTCATGACGAGCGAAGGGATGGATGGCCCTTGAATATTCGGCGGCTTGAGCCTTCTGGGGCGGCGCTGGCCTCCTTCGTGCCCAATGCCAATACCGGTTGCCCATGTCTATGAGCGACGAACTGGCGAGCCTACCCGTGGAGAAGCTACACGCGGAGATTGCGTATCATCTGAACCTGTGTCCGGACTGTTTGCAGGAGTATGAAGCGTTAGCCGCATTGACGGCCGATGCTTTGCAGAACGAGGACTTGCCATGAGCAAAGGCGGCTTGACCGCTCTGTATCAGGCTTTGAACGAGCCGATAGGCCCACATCTTGACGACGAGACGCTGGCGGAAATTGCCAGCGCGGAGGCTGCCGGGGAGGACGTCGATCGGCGCTATGCCGCCCACATGCGCCATATCGAATCGTGCCTGACGTGCGCCGAAGCGTACGCCGATCTCATGGAGATGATGTCGGCAGCGGTCTCCGAGATGGCCGAGGCGGCGCAGAAGTCTGATCCAGTCGAGGTCTATGTCGCACAACTGTTACAGGCGACCCGTTCCCGCGTGGGCGACGTATCAAATCTGCCTTCCCTAATTCAGGCGGTGGCTGTCGCATTGCCGGCGCGCTTCACCGTGTCGCCTGTCCCAGGGGAAGAAACTGAAGCAGTGGTTGAGTCAGCCATTAGGAAGGCCACAAAGACGATAGCAACCACGCCCGAAGTGGTCACGGCGCTTCGGGAAGCCATCCGCGACCGCCTGCCGGATTTATCGGCCTATTTGGTTACGTTCGCCCAATCGCTGTGGGGACGTGCGATGGAGATCAAATCGGAGATGACCGGCGCATGGCAATCGTTACAGCTGAGTCCCGCGCCACGGGCAGCGGTCCCGATGCTGAGTGGCCAGGTGGCGGGCGCCGAGTGGCCGTTGTTGAGCCGGCGCTCCGATCAGCCGCTGCCGCTCACGATTGAGGCGCGAGCGACACGCTCGACCGAGTTGGAATGCTGGCTCGCGGTGCGCGTCGACCGGTTAGGGTTAGCGACTGCCGCCGGCCGAACGGTGCAGATCGCTTTCGGCGATCAGGAACTGGCAGCGGTGACGGACGAACAAGGTGTCGCGCGCTTTGAACCCCTGCCGATCGCGGCGCTGTCACAGTTAACGGTTCGCGTGCAGGTCTGATCTAGGAGCTATGACTCGCGCGACATCCGACCGGTGGCGATGACAATAAGGATCAGAAGGCTCAGAACCAGATAGAAGCCACCTGTGGTGGCAGCCAGAAACGACCACACGGTGCTCAAAAGCAGCGCTAACCCCAGCGGCAGAAAGGCCATTGCGAAGAGCAAAAACCAATCGCCTATTCGGACTGGCGAACGGCCAATACGCATAAAGAGCAATTTCTGCCGAATGGCTTGGCGCGCTCCCGTGTAGCTGGCACCGGCTAATCCCAATAAGCCAACGGCCCAGATCATCTGCCGCAGCCCGGCATCCAGGCGCCCTCCCAACCCCGCCCAGTTGACACCCAGCCATACCAACCAGATCAGAATCCACATCATCCATCCCCAGATGAAGCCCGCTTCATGCTTGTGTACTAAGACTTCGAGCCACTGCCGGCCTGATAACGAATACTTTTCCCCTACTTGCTTTTGGTCATGCCGCATGGCGAACGTCGCAAATCCAGAAAGCAGAATACTTTCCGCGATGAGGGGCGCAAGAACGGGCCACTCTGTCGAAGCGTCGCTTGGTATTTGAGCGAACGCAAACGACAGCCGGCCAACCCACAAGAGCAGCGCCAGGAATGCGAGGGTGGAAGGGTTCAGGAAGTCCCTGACACGATCGAGTATGCCATCGACCATGGGGCTGTGCTCGCCAACGGCTCGCTGCTGAACGTACAGTATCGGGACGCTCCAATGAGCGGGATCGTCTTGCTGAATCCGAACAGCGCGCCGCGCCGCGGACACCGCCTGCCCGACTGCGGCCCCCTGCGCCCACTCGCGGTAAAAGACGTGCGCCATCAAACCGGCCGCATCCTGCGATATCTCATCCTGCATCGCGACGACGATCGATACGCCGTTTCCAACCAGCTGCCGGGCCAGCCCGCCCGAGACGAATTCCTTCCCGGGAGTATCGCCGCTGCTGCATACATCCAGGTATAGAAAGCGCAGCGCCGGATAGCCGGCGACGAAGGTAGCCAGTTGATCGGGGTTCAGCCATTGCGCATGGCCCTCCGCGCCGGCAAAGGCTAACGACAGGTCGCTCCAACCCTCGCCTGCGCGCCCGTGCGCGACAATGTGCAGCCCATCAAAGCTGCCCGTCGCGAGCGCCTTCTCAAGTCGGTTCAGGCTATTCGAACCTTCCAGCCAGGTGATTCCAGCATTGCGTCCCGGGGCCGGGGCGTACCTTTTTCGGACAGCCAGCGAAGCGACATCGTCTGGCTCTGCCCATAACCCCAGGATCGAGCGCGGGCGATCAACCGGGTCGAGCCAGGCAACAGCCGGGGATGACATCTGGCGCACAACACCGCCTCGCAGCGCGTAGAAATATCGATCATCGGGATCGTGCAGCAACTCCCATGGCAAAGCGGCTAAGGGTTGCGCGCTGAGATCGAACACCAGCACCAGCTCCAGACTGCGGCCAACTTGCCCGGCAATTGCCTGCGCCAGACGCAGGCGCGTTTGAATCGTCTCAGGCAATGCCTGAAACAATTGATTGCCGGCCGAACGCAAGGGTTCGATGTAACCTTCAGACACCGCTGAGCCCCCGGCAGCCCGCTGTCGCTTGAGGTAGCTGCGATACAAGTCGCGGACGGCCTGAATCAGCGAATCACTCAACCCACCCGGCACAAGCGGGCCACCCCAGCCACGGCCCGGTGCTCTGAGGACCTCGACCTGGTAGGTTTCGAAGTCTATGGCACGCGCTATCTGCTGCCGAAATCGGAGGACGATTTGCAGAGGTGTGTCATTCATCAGCCGCCCGCATCTGCGCCGCGTGGACCGCCCGCTGGCGGCGGAATGACCGCAGCGCCAAAGCACATAAGACCAGAGTGCCCAGCAAGGCCATTCCAAAAGGAGCGAAGACCAGAATTGGCTGGGTAAACAAGTTTCTAAAAGCTACCGTGAAACCAGCATAGGGCCATAGCCAAGTAATGGGATGTTCCGAGGAAGCGACAGCAATCGTGAGCGTGACAGACAGCCAGAGAAACCAACCAAGCCACCGACTCCAACCCGGCCGATGGACAAATTGGCTCACCCATACGGCGAGCGCCAGGGAATCGATAGCCGTGAATGACCAAAATACGATGCTCGAAATGATCAATTCCCATCCCTGCTCGATAGCCGTCAGGACGATGATCCAACACACCAGTGGCATGACCGCATGACAGAGCAAAACAAGACCTTGCCCGAGAACCAATCCCAGTAATACGCTCACCCGCCCGATCGGCGTCAGGTCATACAGCGCTAACAGCGATAGGCGGCTCATCGCGCTGATGGTTTGAGCCGGTTCAAATAAGGTCTCGACGTCTGCCACCCGTGTTAGATAGACCGCCGACTCCGCGGCGAAGCCGAGCGCCAGGTTCGAAGACACGAGCAATCCTAAGGGCGCCCAAGTTACCAAACGCCCCAGGCTGAATTCTTGCAAGATCAATTGGAACATGGAGAGAATGACGACACCCGACAAGACAATATTGCCGAAGCCCCATAAGCGCCGAAAGTGCGTGCGCCACTCGGCCAGCATGAGCTGCCTAATTGCCTGCCACGGCTGCTGCAAAGACTTAATCTCATGCGGCGCGCTTGCTGTCTGCCGGTCCCCTATAGAAACCGCCGCCGCTGGAATTGAGTGTGTTGACTCTTTGCCAGCTGCCTGCCACTGAGTGAGGAGATCATCGGCCTCCAAAGGCAGTGCGTGGAAGTTCAGGAGGCTGCGCCCGGCCATCTCCACCAGACAGAGCAGGCTTGAGGCCTGATCGATGACGACCCGAACCGTTCGAGCATCAACCTGCTGAACACTTCGTACGAAGTCCGGTTGGGCTGCTAGCCTGTTGTTCAGCTGGTGGGCCGCTGCCGGGGTCATTAGCTCGATGTGATAAGCTGCTAATTGAAACAGGGCGGTCGGCAACTCCCCCGGCTGCCATTGTTGAACGACTTCGCCATGATCGAACAACCAGACTTCGCCGCCGAGCGCCTGCGCCACGAACAACTCTCGAGTGGCGAAGAGTAGGGTTCGAGGCTGGCGGCGCTGCTCCTCAAGGATGAACTGGCAGAGCTGCCGTTGAGCGGGCATACTCAAGCCACCCGTCACGTCGTCGACCAGAAGCACATCCGCATCCGGCAACAGCGCACACACTACATTCAACATTCGACTTAGCTGGCGCGGCAGCAGGTAAACGGGCTGGTTGCTGATTGTGGCCAGAGCACTCGACCGCAGAAGCGCTTCGATGCGCGTGCGCGCGACACTCCCATGGAGCGCAGCCATGAGCTGCGCATTTTCGCGCACCGTCAGGCGACTATGCGGCAACCGCTGATGGGAGCACAAACTGATGGATTGGGAGCCTTGGACTATCGACTTGAGCCTGTCGTCGATCGCGGGTGATGCGACAAGCCCCGACAGTGAAAGCAGGGCATCGGTCTTGCCCGCCGCCCGAGGCCCCAACAAGACGACGATCCTACCCGCGTCTGTCATGTCCCATCCGACCGAGCACAATTTAGAGCACATGCCCGGAGAGGGGCCGCCGAGCATGAAAACGTGTCAAATGTATGAACCAATCGTGCGCCCTTTCCTTATTTCGCAATGCTTCGCACACCCTGTAAGATTGCCAGCTCGATGAGTGAAAGATCACCCCGATCGAGCTGGCGGCAATCCGTCCTCGAACTCGATGCTTGAGCGCCCTCGTCGCTGCTCAGGTCTATTGTAATCGTCGTGTCCTTGCGGAACTGCGTGTCCACGGTGAACTTGAAAGTAATTTCGTTTCCGGGCGGCAGGTGCGGAACGGCGTGTAACTTATCTGGATGCGGCCTGTCTTCGTCAGTGGCGCTGGCGATCACTTGTACATCGTTGGCCTCGGCTGTTCCCACATTCTGTATCTGCACATAGATGTTGGTAACTTCGCCCATACCGTGGGCTACATCGACTCCGGTATTACATCCCAAGATGAGGACGTTGAACTTGATAGATTCCGATATCGGGGATGTAGTCGGCGCTGGTGTTGTTGTCGGCATCAGCGTTGAAGCAGGCAATTCGGTTGCTGTGGGCGACAACTCGGCCGTTACGGCTTGTGTAGCAAGCACACCTGACGGAGAACCGCAGGCCGTTAGCAGGAAAACAAAGAGACAGATCGATGAGCAGCGATAATGCGTCATGTTGAAGCCTCTGTTGACTGACGAGTACAGCCAGCTTTCTTGCGACAAATGAACATCTCTTGAACAGCGTTTTTCACCCTAATCACAGGTAAGATTCGAAGGATTCCGTAGCATATCCCTATTGTAAGATGACTGCCGATATAAGAGCAAGAGTGGGTTTGTGAAAATTGCGCCCAGCATAGACGGCAACTGAATCGCCAGGTTGCTCTACGGATTAATGGCGGCGCACCTTGACTTCTTTCATCCGCAGGCCAACTGGCCAGAAACTGAAGAGGTTACCCAAGCATTGTAACAGATGGGTGATTCATCATGACCTCGCTTCCCATGTCGCCGAGCCTCGTTTCCGAAGTTGAGTTATGCATAATGTCCGAGCGACAGGCGCGCCTGTTTGCCCGGTTGTCGCCAAGATCGCTCCCAATGCCTATTGTCCAACTCGCTGCACAGGTGACCCAGATCGTCTGGCGTAATTTGCGATCCGGACGGATGCGACGCGCCTTCGGCCGTGATGGGAAGCACATGTCAGACGCGCTGGACTGGCTGGGGGAGTATGTCGACCGAGTCATCCACTACTACCTGGATGAGCACGAGCGCGTCGAGCGGCTGGCCGGCGGCGACAACGTCGAATGGGATCGCTTACAACGCCTCCTGTGCTGGCGCGCGGACAAGATGCTCCGGCGCTGGTCATTGACGGGCCTCGCAACAAAACCAGAGGCAGTCGATTTTGCTCAACAAACCTGTGTCTCTATCTACAATGCCGCCTTTCCCTACGATGTTGCGTTCGATGCCTGGGCGACGTTGATTCTGAGAAACGAAATCCTCAAGCGTTTTACCCGCTCGACAGACATGATCGATCGCAACCCATCCCTGGAATCACTCGATCATCTGGATACCAACCACACCGCCGACAGCTGGCGCTCGTTGTACGACGTGCTGGCTGACCCGGAGAGCGAGGCGCTATTCGAGAGAGTTGACATACAGGAGCAGATTAAGCAGGCGATTGCCCGGCTACCCAGCCAGGCGCAGCGACAAGTTGTGACCGACACCTTCCTGCTGGGACGCAGCGACCAGTGGATTGCACGTGACCTAGGTCGGTCGCGCCAAGCGGTGTACAACCTCCGCCATCGGGCGATCCAGCAGCTCCGGCAGATTATGCGAACTTCGCCCCAAGGAGTGTAGCTTGGCTTGCAGTAAGAGAAGGCACTATCAAGATGCGCCGCACGGCGACACAGAGGTCGATACAGAGATGACGCCAGCCCTTGGGCACGACCAGGCAACACCCGCACAGTACACACGCGCTGGAGGTCAGGGTCATGAAACTGGCAAGTGGCAGAGCAATCCTGCTAGCAGTTTGTCGGAGAGAAAGGCCTAATAGCAGCCCAAGCTGGCATTGGGCCCGGAATTAGCCGCCCATTCTGATAAGTGAGTGTTTAACTTGGCCTGTTTCACGGGTTGCCTCACTGGTTTTTTGGGTAGCAGGC
>DATDPU010000042.1:0-10480 GCA_035292585.1 Anaerolineae bacterium
TCCACGAGTTGATCGAATTCGGTCACAGACAGGCCGGTCATTGACCGAAAGACTTTCGGAAATCGCACTAAGCGAGCGTAGTACATGAGCATGCCTGACATCTTAACCGCTATTGCGTTAATTGTGAAGCTTGTCTAGTAAGTAATCTCACGGAAGTTCTGCAGGATATTTTAGCGCTCTTGGCCCGCATCCCCGCCGGCCGTCCGCGAGGACGCGGACGGTGAGCAATCTATATGCTGCAAGACTTTCTTGGTTGTACTTAGCTGTTCGTCAGTAAGCCCACGCGTTCCAACCAGGGAAGGGGGATGGGAGTTGACATGGCCTACTCGACGCTCCTGTATGAACTGGCTGACGGTGTGGCGCTGATCACGCTCAACCGGCCGGATGTCCGCAATGCCTTTAACGATCAAATGTCCGAGGAGCTGCAAGCCGCGCTCAAAGCGGCTGAGCGCGCTGCGGCGGCGCGCTGCCTGGTGCTCACCGGGGCGGGCGCGGGTTTTTGCGCCGGACAAGACTTAGCCGCGATCCGCGATCGAGGTGAAGGCATCTCGTTCCGCGATCATTTGCAGCACACCTTCAATCCCATCGTCGCCAAACTCGCGTCAATCGAGAAGCCGGTCATCGCCGCGGTCAACGGCGCGGCAGCCGGGGCGGGATTGGGACTGGCGCTGGCCTGCGATTTTCGATACGCCTCGGACAACGCCAAATTCCGCATGGCCTTCATCGGCGTCGCGCTCGCGCCGGACTCAGGCGCCTCGTTCTTCCTGCCGCGTCTGATCGGGCTGGGACGCGCGCTCGAAATGGCTTACACTAACGCGCTGCTCGATGCGCAGAGCGCGTTGGCGCTGGGATTGGTCAACAAAGTGTTGCCGGCTGATCAACTCATGCCCGCCACGCTCGACCTGGCCCGGAAGCTGGCGCAAGCGCCGACGAAGAGCCTCGGCCTGACCAAACGCGCCATGTCGCACGCGCTGACGACAACGCTCGCCGAGGCGTTGGATTATGAAGCGCATCTGCAAGCGATCGCTGGCCGGAGCGCCGATCACGACGAAGGAGTGAATGCGTTCCTTGAAAAACGCAAACCAAACTTTTCGGGCAGCTGAAGGCTTGCGCACTTAGCGTCATTTAGACGAGATTACTCGGCCATTTGCCAGGCGGGTGCAAACGGATATAATTTCTAACAGTGGGTCTAAGGGCGACACGCTGGTGTCGCATTTGTTTTATCCGTGAGCGGAGGTTGCGTAGTTTTTCTGCGCCGGTAGAAGGTAGCGATGATGAATGTGCGCGGTATTCCGGTTATCCTGGCATTGATTGCAGCTGGTCTGATGCTGATAGCCCTGACAGTGACGGTCTCGGCCGGGCCAGCTGCCCCTGCCACCGTTCGCCCCTATCCCAGCGCCGCCGCCCCTTGCAACACCACGCTCCAGGCTTGCATTGACGGCTCGGCGCCGGGCGACCAGATTAACCTCGCGGCCGGCGCCTATGTCACGAGCGTTGTAATCGGGAAGGCTGTCAGCCTCGTCGGCGCTGGCCAGGCCACCACGTTCCTCCAAGCGCCGCCCGGTCAGCGTGGACTAACCATCAGCGGCGCCATCACGAGCTCCACGCAAATCGCCAACCTCACCATCCAGGGCGCCAGCCTGCCCGCTGGCAACGGCGGCGGTGTGCTGGTGCTGGCGCCGGCGCAGCCGAGCCTGCACGACTTGATCATCCGGAGTAATACGGTCTCCGCCACCAACGCCAGCGGTGGCGGGCTGTTTACCAATTCCAACCTGACCCTCACGAACGTTCAGTTCTTGCAGAACGTCGCCTTCGACGGATTTGGCGGTGGGCTTGGGGCCGGCAGCGGGGCCCACCTGACCTTGATCAACGTCACGTTCAACGACAACGGCGCGAATTACAAGGGCGGAGGCCTGTTCGCCAATAGCGCCACGATCACCGGATCGAACTTTAGCTTCAACGTCGCCGGCGTGCAGCAGGGCGGCGGCGCTTACCTGACGAGCACTGTCGCCATCACCAACAGCATCTTCGCCCAGAACCAGGCCCAAGACGATGGCGGCGGCGTATTCGTGGGCGGCGCGGCCACAGTCAGCGGCGGAATGTATCAGCGCAACCGCAGTATCGTAGGCAGCGGCGGCGCGCTGTTTACCGGCGGCGGCCTGCTGCTGAGCGGCAGCGTCATCACCGGCAGCCAATCCTTCGACTCGGGCGGTGGACTGTTCGCCGGCGGGCAATTGACACTGACGAACGCGCTGGTGATCCAAAACACGAGCACCGGCGGCAGCGGCGCCGGCGTCCGAGCCGCTGGTCCGGCCACGATTAGCGGCACTCAGTTCATTTCCAACACGGCCTTCAATCCGGGCGGCGGCTTGCGCACGACCCTGGCCGTCACGTTGACCAACTCCACCTTCATTTCAAACACCTCCGGCGAGTCAGGCGGCGGCCTGCGAACCGATGCTGCGGCTACCATCAGCGGCGGCAGCTTCGTCGCCAACACCGCTGACGAGGGCGGCGGCGCGCTCGTCGGCGGCGCCACGGTCGTTACCGGCACGCTTTTCAGCCGCAACCTGGCGCTCTTCCGCGGCGGGGGCCTGGACGTTATCACGGCGACGGTCCGTGGCGCCACCTTCGATCAGAACCGGACCCTGAATGGCAACGGCGGCGGGCTGTTCGTCAGTAATATCCTGTCGCTGACCTCGTCGCTGTTTACAAGTAACGGGGTGGTCACCGGGTCACAGGCCAGCGCCACCGGTAGCGGGGGCGGGCTGTTTTCCGACGGCGTGATGACCTCCACCGGCAACACCTTCATCGGCAACTTTGCCCACCGTCTGGGCGGTGGGGCGGATACAGACGATCTCACCAGCACGGGCGATCGCTTCCGGGGCAATGTCACCGGCCCGCAAGGCTCCGGCGGCGGGTTATTCGTGTCTGGCGTGTTCGACCTGGACGCCGGCGTCTTTTTTACGAACACAGCCAACACCGCTGGCGGGCTTGGAGTCAACTCTACCGCGTCGGGCAGTGTGGTCAACTCGCTGTTTGCCCGCAACACCGTAACGTTTACGGACGGTGGCGCCGCTATGCGGTTGCTGTCGGGCAACAGCCTGACAGTGACTCACAACACTATCGTGGGTACTTCCCAGCCGAGCCGAGCGGCTATCCACATACAGAACAATGGCGGTACTATCTCGTTATTTGCCAATATCCTGACCCAGCATGCCCAGGGTATCAAGAACTTTGGAAACACGACGCCGACGGAAAACTACAACCTGTTTTTCGCAATCCCCACCCTCCTCATCGGTCCGTTTAACTCGGGCGGCCAAAGCTTCACCGCCGACCCGCGCTTCGCCAACCTGGCTGCTGACGACTATCACCTGGCTGATGGCAGCCCCGCTATTGACGCTACGATCTCTTTTGGCGTGAGCACGGACTTTGAAGGCCAGCCGCGTCCCATGGGCGGCGACTCTGACATCGGCTTCGACGAAGCGCTGCTGCGGGTTTTCTTGCCCCTCATTCTCAGATAACTCACCCTACGCAGCTGCCGTTCAAGTTCGCTCTAAGCCCGCGTCCGCGCCGGCATTTCCGGCCATTCCCACCGTCGAATATATCTCCGTCGCTCCGGCTTCCTGCTCTGGAATCACATCTGCCGGTAAGGCTGACCCAGAGGACGCACGGATACCCTGGGTTTGCGCTCGTTGACTGTTGTGGTAAACTGCGCGCCCTAAGCCTGGGGAGCAGTGCCAAGCTCTCGCTTGCGGCTTGAAATCGCCTCAAGACAACTCAAATCAAACAACACCACATCCAAGCACCAACTGCGGGCTGCCAGCGGCGGCGTTATAGTAGCGCCAAGTGATTCCACACGAGGAGAGCGGTCATGTTGGAAGTCTTTGTCGTCGTCGTGCTGTCGTTTCTGATCGGTTACTTTTTCAACCTCATGTTGGCCAGGCCCACTCCGGCCAAGCAACCCATTCGCCCGCCGCGCCGCGAATAATTCTGCTTCTGATCAAATTCCTCACGCAGAGCGTGCAGCAAGTCACAGCGCCAACAGGGCGACCTGTTAAAGTTGCTTCCTGTCGGCAAACCCGCTAGAGAACTAAACCGCTCATAGCAGTCTTGTTAGCCGCGCCGATAGCTGCGCAACACGGGCGGTTGCGGTGACTGCGATCATCTGTTGGAGTGTCAAGGGCAGCGCTGAGCTGCCCTTGACTATTTAGGCCGCCGGTAACCGTTTGACGGGGTGCAGTTGAGGCGGTAGACTTTGAACCAGAAGCCTGGACGCTGCTTGAGAATGGCGCTTCGAAAGAGGTTGACGAATGGAAACGATCGGCGTCATCGGCGCGGGGACGATGGGCAGCGGCATTGCGCAGGTCGCTGCCCAGCAGGGTCATCCGGTCATTCTGTGCGACGTAGAGCGCGAGTTTGCCGAGCGCGGCTTGGAGAAGATTGGCGCTGCGCTCGCGCGCCTGGTCGAAAAGAAACGCATGGATCAGGCCGAGGCTCAGGCCCTGCTCATGCGGATCACGCCGACCGCCGGACTGAACACGTTGAGCGCGGCGACCCTGGTGATCGAAGCCGCGCCGGAAGCTCTCGACCTCAAGCGGGATATCTTTGCCCAACTCGATACGCTTTGCCCACCCGAAACGATCCTCGCCTCGAACACATCGTCGTTGTCGATTGCGGCGCTGGCCGGCGCGACGCAACGCCCCGCCAGAGTCGCCGGCCTGCACTTTTTCAACCCGCCGCCGCTGCTGGCGCTGGTCGAAGTCGTGCGCGGCGACAGCACCGCTGAGTCCACCGTGCAGACGCTGATCGATCTGGCGCGGCGCTGGGGCAAAACGCCGGTGGTCGCGCGCGACACGCCGGGTTTCATCGTCAATCGCGTGGCGCGGCCGTTCTATCTTGAAGCGTTGCGGCTGCTGGGCGAGGGCGTGGCGGATGTCGCTACGATCGATCGCATCGTGCGCGCGAGCGGGTTTCGCATGGGGCCGTTCGAGCTGCTGGATTTGATCGGGATCGACGTCAACCTGGCCGTGACACAAAGCGTATATCACGCCTTCTTTGAAGACCCGCGTTATCGCCCGCACCCGATTCAACAGCGGATGGTCGAAGCGGGACGCTTGGGCCGCAAGGTTGGGCGCGGCTTTTACGACTACTCCGGCTCTGATCGGTAGTTTTCATCAAAATTCCGATCCACGAATCTTCGCGAATCAACACGAATCTTTTCGTGAAGATTCGCGGACATATTTTCATTATAGTCACCCGTTTCGACCGAATTGCGCTCGCGAGGATACCTTTGAACAGCATACAACCAATTAAAAGGGTGCTGTTGATTGGCGAAATGCCAGTGGTGGATGAGCTGGCCCGGCAGTGTACCGTTGCGGGCTGTATGGCGTCGATCTATTTGATCGAAGAGGTGTTGAGCGCCGATGGGTTGGATCGGGTGCGCCGCGACGCCGAGCACGCGGACACGGCCATTGAGGTGATGTCCGAATCGATCGATACGAAGCGGCTGATCGTCGCTGCGCTCGATGCAGCCTTGCCGCCCGGTGCGCTGTTTCTCACGTCGATCCTTTCGACGACGGCGACGCTCAACGGCAGCTGGACCCGGCGCCCCGCGCGCGTGGTCGGTTTTGCCGCGCTGCCGCCCGTGGGCCAGGCCGGGCTGATCGAGCTCGCCGCCGGCTTGCGGACCGAGATGGACGCGCTCGATCGGGCGCGCGCGTTTTTCACAGCGCTCGGACTGGCGAGCGCACAGGTGAAGGACAGCGTGGGGTCGGTGCTGCCGCGTATCGTCTGCGGGCTGATCAACGAAGCGGCGACGGCGCTGGCTGAAGGCGTGGCGAGCGCGGAAGATATCGATTTAGCAATGCGCCTGGGCACGAACTATCCGCGCGGCCCGTTGGAGTGGGGCGATCTGATCGGGCTGGATATCGTGCTGGCAGTGCTGCGTGGCCTGCACGATGAAACCGGCGACGATCATTACCGGCCCGTGCCGCTCCTCCGGCAGTACGTGCGCGCCGGTTGGCTGGGCAGGAAGACCGGACGAGGGTTTTATGAGTACGATAAACAGTAAGCAGTGAAGCGTGTGGGTTGTCTGATCACGGTTCACGGTTCACTGATGACTTGTGCGCCGTTTGAGGCGACGCACACATAAATTGTCGGCGTGATGCGGGTTGCACTTAGATATCGATCGGGCACTTCGTTCAAGTAGCGTTCGACGGCGTCGTCGCGCACCAGGCTCACCGTGCAGCCTCCGAAACCGGCGCCCGTCATCCGCGCCCCGACGACGCCCTCGACGTGTAGCGCGGCCTCGACCATCACGTCGAGTTCGGGGCAGCTGACTTCGTAATCGTCGCGCAGGCTGCGGTGCGAGGCCATCATCGCCCGCCCGAAACGCTCCACATCGCCGCGCCGCAACGCCTCAACCGATTCCAACACGCGCGCATTTTCACTGACCACGTGCCGCGCACGCTTCCGCACCGCTTCAGGCAGTTCGTCCGCGTATCTCGATAAGAACTCCGGCGTCACATCGCGCAGCGCCCGGATCGCCGGATGGTGAACGCGCAAGCTGCGGATAGCTTCTTCGCACTGTTGCCGGCGTTTGTTGTAGGCCGACGAAGAGAGCGCCCGCCCGACTTTCGTATCGCCGACGACGAGAGTGTAACCGGCCAGCAGCGGGATGTGTTGTGTGGATAAATCGCGACAGTCGAGCAATAAGGCGTGGCCGGCGCGGCCCAGCGCGCTGATGGTCTGATCCATGATCCCACACTGTACGCCGACGTAGTCGTTCTCCGCGCGCTGGCACAGCCGCGCCAGGTCGGGCTGGCGCAAGGTGAAGCCGCCGAGATGTTCCCAGGCCGTCGCGAAAGCCACTTCGACCGCTGCCGACGAACTCAACCCCGCGCCAATCGGGACATTGGACGCAAAAACGGCATCGATACCGCTCAACGCGCAGCCCGCTTCGCGCAGCGACCACGCCACGCCGGCGGGATACGCCGCCCAACCCGGCTCGGTTTCGGGTAGGTCGGTCGCCTGACGCGAAGTGGGATAGGCGATCCACCCATTGTGGGTGCGCAGTTCGAGTTCGGTGATGCGAAAGGTCGCGGCCTGATCGAAGTCGAGCGCGTGGATCGTCGCCAGGCGGCTGTTGCAGGCCGCTGCTGCGATCCACACCGCTCGATCGATCGCGACCGGCAGGACGAAGCCGTCGTTGTAGTCGGTGTGTTCGCCGATCAGGTTCACTCGCCCCGGCGCGCGGGTGATGATCGTCGGGTCGGAGTGAAAGGATTCCTGGAAGGCTGAATGAAGAGAATCGGGATCAATTTGTGCCATGCAGATATTTTCTGATAGTGTTGATCGTCGGCGACTGGAGTCGCCTCCCACATAGCTGTTGTAGAAGGTGCCTCCCACATAGCTGTTGTAGGAGGCGCCTGCAGATGCCGATTTATTCGATATCTCCTGGATATATTGCCATACCATCCAGCCAGTCCCAGTTTATCTCACCCGCATACCGTTCGTTTGCCGTTGAGTAAGGCCACAATTCCGGTCTTTCGACAAGCCCGGCTTTCACCGGGTTGTTGTGAATGTAGGCGAGGATGACATTATACTGCTTGCGATTGCGGATGGCGTGATCATGGAATCCTTCTTGCCAGAAACGCCCCTCATTTCCGATCAAGTCATTGATGCAGCGCCCGGTGAACTTGTTGACCGATTTGATTGCGTCCGATAGCGTCTTGATTTTACCCAACCCCACAATCAAATGGTAATGATCGGGCATGACCACAAAACCCAAGTTGACCCACCAAGTTTGTTTAGCAGCCCATTGAAAGCTCTCGATAACAAGTTGGGCACAATCTGGCCGGATAAGAAAATCAGTTTCAGGCATCATCACACATTTGGTGATGAAATAAGTCTGACCGGGAATTGAGCAGCGGCCTTTTCGGAGATCAGAACTATGAGAAGCTCGTTTGCCATTGGCCATTGAAACCCCGTGAGTTGTCGGCGACTGGAGTCGCCTCCCACACCAATGTTGTAGGAGGCATCTCCCGATGCCGACCCGATGCCGACCCAATGCCGACCCAATGCCGGCCTTATTAACCAAATTCCACATCTGTTGTCGGCGACTGGAGTCGCCTCCCACACCAATGTTGTAGGAGGCATCTCCCAATGCCGACCCAATGCCGACCTCATTAACCAAATTCCACATCCGCCAGCAATCCCAGCTCAGCCAGTGTACTGACCAGCCTCTGCCGGTTCTTCTCCTCGATCCTTGCCGCGTTCGGCCCCAACACCTCGCCGATGAGTCCGCGCGTCTTCGGCGCTGATTGCAACGTCTTGAGGACCGCCGGGCTTTTCACACGCAAGATCACGACGCGCTCGACGCTGGCTTCGATCCCTTTGCTCTCCCAGCGTTGCACCGCCTTCACGACCGAAGGCGGCGCTTCGGATTGGCTCGCGCGCCGCAGCGATTCGAGAATGCGCGCCACCTCGATGCGCTGCGTGCGGGCGCGGGCAAGCGATGCGGGAGTCAGCCGATAGGTGTACACCTCACCCGCCGAGACGAAATCGGCCACACGCGCCAGTTGAAAGCGATCGTAGCGCCGCGCGGCCGATACGCTGAGGGTGGCGTCAGCGTGGACAGTGTAGCGGGCGGCGGACTCGACGCCATCAGGCGCCGCTGCGGCCAGCCCCAGCACGACCGCACCCAAGCGGGTGATCTTGAATGCGCCTTCACCCAGATCGACAATGCCCAGCCAGAACAGCGGGCGGGTGAGGATGTAGTGGATCAGCGCGCCTTCAATTTTGTCCCAGGCCGCGAAGCCGCGCAGATAGTCGCCTGTCAGCGCGTCGCGCACATACCACGTGTCGAATTCGGGGCGAGCGAAGTCGGGCGCATGTTGTTTGATCCGCGCCGTCAACGCATCGAGCGCGTGCCAGGTATCGGGCAGCGCGGCGCGCAGCTGCTGCAGCAGCGCCTGGCGCGCGGCGATCGGTTCGGTGTGCCACGCGCCGGTTGCCTCAAGCTTCAACGTCGGCACGTGCTGCAGATCGTCCCAATCGGGATCGTTCAACCACGCGGTGAATAGGCCGCGCATCTGATCGAGCGTCGGCGCGCCGAGCCACGCCAGCGCGGGCGCCGGATCGAGTTTGCGTTGACCGGGCCGCACCAGGCCGGCGCGCTGTGCGAGATGAGTGAGGAATGCCAGCCGATCGGGGTCGGGATCGCGCAGCTGGACGGTCCACGCTCGATCGCGTGGATTGAGCAAGTGCGCCAGCAGCGTGCACAGATCGTCGGCCAACCGCGCGCCGGCCGCGCGTGGCAGAGCGGGTGGGGCGAGCGGCGGCAGCGACTCGGCGGGCAGTTCGGGCGCGGCCAGCAGGGCGTGTAACGGGTGCAGCTCCGCCGGCGCGACGATCACGTCTTGCATGCCGATGGGCCGGTTCTCGAAGCTGCGATAGATCAGGCCGAGGTACCACAACCCTTCGGCCGGGCTGATCGGCGTGCGCCAGGGTTGATCGCGCTCCAGGCGCGCCGGACCGATCGGACGGATGCTGCCGAAACGTTGCGCAAAACTCGACGCGCCGAGCGCGCCTTGCTTGGACAGCAACGTGCGCAGCGCTTCGCGTTCGGGCAGCGTCAGGCGCTCGACGATCGCGCGCGCGTGCGCGGGGTCGCTCAACCAGGCGGCAATCGCGCCGGCCATTTCGCGCAAGTTACCCGATCCGTCGATCGGGATATCCCAACGCGCAGCAATTACGCGCAGCAAGGCCGGCTCGGTATCGATGAGAAACTGGCGCAACGGGCGCATGTGGCGATTATAACGTATCGGAGAGATTGCCAAAAGGCCAATCCCATGAACGCTTCCAATCGTCCCTTACTCACTCACCTTACGCAGTCTGCTCCCCGACCGCATCCCACCCACCTGCGGCGGGTGCACTATAGCCCCCGTAGCGCAGCGGAGGGGGTGCTCCCGTCGCGGTCGGGTGTGAATGGCTGGGAACGCCCGCGAGGACGCGGGCTTCGAGCGAAGTTGAACGGACCAGGGGAAGACCTTGGAGGTCTGTCGCCCGTTTTAGAGCAAATTCCTGTTTGGTTTGCGATAGTCGTCCTGCTCCGGCCGGGTCCGCCTGCACTGTGCTGCCCGCTCCGCTTCGCTACGAGGGCAAGCGCACAGCGCGGCACAGGTGTGACCCAGCCGTCCTAACCAGAACGCGGGTCAGTGCGTAGCCTCCCCGTGGGACAGACCCGCGTTGAGCGAGCGAGGGGTCGTAAATCAACTTGGAAACCGCGCTAGGACAGGCGCTACGGAGTAGCTGCGTTGGTCGTTTTGATCACCGCACGGCCTAGTGACCTGATGCCTAAATTCTGCAAGGAATAACTTGCCGGGTTCGGCCGCCTGTGCTAGGGTTGGCCATCGATCCGTACCAGAATGGAGTGATGAGCCATGCGCGGTCGCAAGCCTGACAAGTTCGTACTGAAATC
>DATDPU010000043.1:0-14926 GCA_035292585.1 Anaerolineae bacterium
GCTTCCACCGGTTGCACGATCGCCCAGAATGCTTCAGCCGGGATGCCCATGAATAGCTTGACTAACACCGGATAATCACGCAAACTTTGCTCGGTGAACATGGTCAGTAGCCCTTCCCTTGGTCGGATTAGGCTGTTGTACCATGTTCACCCTTATTGTGCATAAACTCTACTGAAGAAAATCGTCCAGACCGCCCGGCGCTTTCTGACCTGGGCGAAGGCCAACCACCCGCATGAGTTCCGGGCCTTGCCGAATGCCTGGATCGACGAATTGCGACCACCTCGCAGCGTCGAACCGCCGGACGAGCACGTGTTCGTTACCCTGGACGAGGCATTGCGCCTGACAGCAGTGCCTGTTGATAGCGACGACCTGGCGGCAAGGCGTGATCAAGCCGCCGCCGCCATGCTATTCGTGTCAGGCATGCGGGTCGCTGCCTTTGGCTCACTACCGATCGGCGCGGTCGATCTCGCCAGCCGCACGATTAAGCAGTGGCCTGCGCTCGGCGTCAAGACGAAGAACGGCAAGTCGGCGACGACGTATCTGCTGAACATTCCGGAACTCAACGCCGTCGTCGAGGCTTGGGATGCATTCGTGCGTAGTCGCTTGCCTGAAACGGCAATGTGGTATGCGCCATCGATAACCCACTGGGGCGATCAGGCGCTATCCGCAGAGCCGGCTGGCAAGAATCGCAAGGGCGCGGTCGCCAAGCGCCTGCGCAAGCTGTTCGCCGCAGCGGAGCTGCCGCACAAGTCACCGCACAAGTTCCGTCACGGGCACGCCGTCTACGCCCTACAGCGTGCCCGGACGATGGCCGACTATAAAGCCGTCAGCATGAACCTGATGCACGAAGACATCCGCGTGACCGACGGCATCTACGCGCCCCTGGCACACGATGAAGTCCAGCAACGCATCGCCGGGCTGACGGATCGGACGCGCGCCGTCATACCAGCAGACGGTGACCTGGTCACCTTCGTCCACTCGCTGTCCCAGTCGCAGATGTCCGAAGCTCTGATCCTCATCGGCCAACGACTGGCCGCGTAAGTGAGAATAGCGAATGGGCGCTCTACAGTCTCCAGTTGTCCGCTGGGCTTGCGCGGCGGTGTGCCTGCTCTACATCTATCTCGGCGATGCGGGCATAATGCCGCACCATGTCCAGCGTCGTGTGACCGAGCAGAGATTGGAGCGTGAACAGGTCGCCGCCACTACGCAGGTAGGTAATTGCGAAGGTGTGACGGAATCTGTGGGGATGGCACTTCTTGATGTTGGCCCGCGCGCCCAGCCGCATAATCATGAACCGCAGCGCCGTCTTGTTCATCGCGCGACCGTACGTCACAGTGAACAGCGGCGCTTCCGGATCATCCCCATCCTCGCGTTCGACGAGATAGCGCCATACAGCGCGCCGTGCCGACTTGCCGAGGAAAACGGTTCGGCCTTTGCCCCCCTTCGCGCCGCCCACGCGGCCGTGCTTGACCTGGACTTTGCCGGTCTTCGGATCGGCATCGCCAATCTTCAGTGCGCACAGTTCCGACGCGCGCAGGCCCGTGTCGAGCAGCGTCAAGACGATGGCCTGGTCACGCTTGCCCGTCGCCCGGCGCATCGTGAAGCGACGACGATAGGTGGTATCGGCTTGCTTCATATGTTCGCACACCTTCAGCAGCGCCTCAACCTCCTCTTTGGTAAAGGGCTCGACGGGCGGCTCCTCGAAACGCGGAGCGGGCACCGACTTCATCGGGCTGGGCAGGTTCAGTTCCTTCGCGGCCCAGGTGAAGAATGCCGACAGTGTGATATACACGTTGCGAATGGTCTTGGGGGAAAGTGGCCGCTTGCTGCCGGTGATGCGCCGCGGCTCATACTCGCTGCGCAGCCAGGCGATATGCGCTTGCACTTCACGTGCGGTGATCTTGCCGAGGGGGACGTCTCCGAGGTGTTCCAGCCACAGCTTGAGGTGTGTTTCGTAGCTGGTGAGGGTGGCGGGGCTGAGGCCTTCGGCGGCCTTGAACTGGAGGAAGCCGTTGACGGCTTTGGACAACAACAAGCCCGAAGTGCTGCGGTTCATGAGAAAACCCTCCTTTGGGTTGGGTTCCCTGAACCTGAGACCTTCGGGCCAATCAAAACACCGTAACCCGAAGAGCTACGGTGTCATCCAGTAGCGGGGGCAGGATTCGAACCTGCGACCTCCGGGTTATGAGCCCGACGAGCTGCCACTGCTCTACCCCGCAACGCTGCCCAACTGGGCATTATCGACAAAGAAGCGGGACAACTACCCTATCCCGCGTGGCGGATTATACCATTCGCCCTGCCAGCCGTCAAGGTACACTCGCGAAAAACGCCGCCCACCACTCGGCAGCGTAATCCCGCGAGAGATCGCTCCTAACCGCTGGCGCAACCAGGTTAACTGAAGAGGCTGGCATGCGCGGCACAACCGCGACTTCATCCTGCTTCACCATGCGGGCGCTCACTCGCGCCCACCACTCCACATAGGTATCCGATCGGACATACTGCTCGTAGGTCTGCAAGAACGCTGAACGGGCCTGCTCGATTTCGATCGCGTGTTTCAAGCGGGCCTCTTCCTCGAACAACTGCCGACTCACCGCCAAGCGCGCATTGAACTCGCCCAGCACCGGCAACGCGATCAGCGCCAATACGGCCAACCAGAACTTCTTTGAGACGAGCGCGATATGCCACCCGTTAGCCATCACCGCTCCGTCGTGCCGGCTATAAACAGCGAATCCCAGGCAAGCCTGGGATCGGCAGATCAGGTGCCGAAGCTGGGACTTGAACCCAGATGAGGGAACCCTCACTGCGCCCTGAACGCAGCGCGTCTGCCAATTCCGCCACTTCGGCCTGTAAAGCGACCGTTATTCTACTCGAATCGATCCAATCCGTCAAGGCTTCGGCGCAAATTGGCCGCTATTGACGATGACTCTCCGCTCGATCACGAACCAGTCCACCAGCGTTTGCAACCGATCCGCTGGCGTCAACAGCGGCCCCAGTTGCACGCCCCGGATGCGCTCGCTGACGGCGTAGCTATAGACGGGATAATACAGAACGATCGACGGCGCCTTCTCATTGAACATCTGCACGAACTCGCGATACAACTCGGCCCGCGTGCCGGGATCGATGACGCGCCGCGCCGTCTCCAACACCTCGCTCATATCCCGATCCTTGAACTGGCTGTAATTTTGGCCGGCCGAGGCGCGCGTCTCATGCCAGAAGGGATACGGATCGGGATCAGGCGAATCAAAAATGATGTCCGCCACGGCCGCCTGGTATTGCCGCGCCTGCAAATAGTTGCTGGCTAGACCCACTTGCACGGATTGCACTTGCGCGTTGACGCCGACGCCGCGCCACTGCTCGGCGATCGCGCGCGCCACTTCGACCTGGTCGGTCGACACGAGCAGGGTGAACGACAACGGCACGCCATTCTTCAACCGCAATGCATCGGCGCGCCCGGTGAACAGACGCGCCGCGCCCCGGTTGTCAGCATCACTCTCCAGGCTCGTATCCGGCTCCGGCGCGGTCGAGACCCACCCAGCTTGATCCAGGAGTTGTCGCGCCTGCGCCAAATCTTGCGTCACGTGCGGCGTACTGGGATCGTAGGCCCAGGACGAGCGCGGGATCGGACTGTCGGCTATCCACGCCTGACCATTCAGCGCTTGATCGATGATACGCTGCCGATCGAGCGCAAGCAGCAGCGCGCGCCGCACTTCTTGTTCCTGGAAAAACGGCGAGTTCGGATCGTCCGTGTTGAGGAAAATCAGGCTAAGCCCGGAGAGCGGTGCGGTGAACAAGTCGAGGGAAGGCGTGGCGCGCACCAGATCAATATCGGCCGGTTTGATTGGCGAGATGCCCTGCACCTCGCCAACCCGGTAGGCAGCAAAGGCATCGGCGACCGTTGCATAATACTTGAACTCGACCTCGTTGATGTACGGCTGGCGACCGTGATACCGCGAATTGGTCTCCAGCACAATGTGGGGCGGCTTACCGGGTTCGTTGGTAAACTCCTTGACGCGGAAGGGGCCGGTGCCGATGGGCTGGCGATTGAATGGATGCTCCAGCAGCGCAGCCGCCGAGACGCCGTTTAGAATGTGCGCCGGGAGGATGCCGATCGAGGCGTAATCGAGGAACGGGGCATAGGGTTCTTGCAGCGTGATCTGAACGGCATAGTTGTTGACCTTGACCGCTTCGACGGTGCGCCACAACAGCCCGATATCTGGCCGGCCGGGGAAGGCGGGGTCTTTCAGCAAGCCGATGGTGAAGATCACGTCGTCGGCGGTAAATGGTTGACCATCCTGCCAGGTCACATCCGTGCGCAGGTTGAACGTGTAAATCAGGCCGTAGTTCGCTTCATCCGAGGACACCGACCAATTCAGCGCCAGGTCGGCTTGCGGCTCGCCACGGGCATTGAACTTGACCAGTCCATTGAAGACCAGGGCGCAGATATCGCGATCGGGTTCATTGTACGAGCACAAGAGCGGGTTGAGGAACTGCGGTTGTCCCACCACGCCCTCGATATAGGCGCCGCCCGGCGCGGGCACGAAGCGCGTGGTGAACGACTGCGCCAGATAGATCATCAGCCCGGCCAGCA
Organism: Anaerolineae bacterium; assembly: GCA_035292585.1. GTDB lineage: Bacteria > Chloroflexota > Anaerolineae > Fen-1058 > Fen-1058 > DASSFZ01. The sequence continues at coordinate 4,589 of DATDPU010000043.1, forward strand.
CCAGAATGCCGGCGACGATCAATATTACCTGCCAGCGTACCTGTCGTAACACTCAACGCCCCCTTCTCAAGAAAACGAGGGCGCCGGGCATCGACTGCCGCAACACCCTCACCCTATGCGCGCTATGAAACGGGCAGCCCAGCCCGCTGCGCTAGCCGGTCAAGATGACGTTCCAAATCGAAAGGATGAAATACAGGATGGCCACCAGGACCGTCAGATTGAACAGCGTCCGCTCGAAGCCGCGCCGAGTGCGATAGACCGGGCTATCGCCGCCGCTCATAAAGCCGCCCATAGACGAGCCACGCACTTCCAGCATGATCATGATGATCAACACCACCGACAGAATGATTTGGGCGATACTCACGGCATTTTGCACAGCGGTTATCTCCTCAGGCAAACTGGCGCGGATTATAGCATGCCGGCCCTGGGCTGACAAGCAGCCAGGGAAAGCACTCCCGCCGCCCCAACTCGAACTATGCCGCCTCAGCGACCATCGGCAGGAAGAAGAAAGCCAGCGCCAGGATCGCATACACCACCAGCAGCATTGCCCCTTCCAGCCAGTTGCTCTCGCCGTCCAGCGACACGAAAGCGGCAATGATCGAGGCGGCCGCCACCGCCGCCAGCTCGAAGTTGTTGAACTCCAATTTAAGCGGATGACCGACCAGCAGACTCAAGAACACTAACACCGGCGCGACGAATAACGCGATCTGCAAACTCGACCCGATGGCAATGCTCAAGCTCAGGTCCATCTTGTTTTTCACCGCGACCTGCACGGCAACCAGGTGTTCGGCCACGTTGCCGACAATCGGGACCAGGATAATGCCCAGGAAGAACTCGCTCAAGCCCAGCGTCGCCGTCACCGGCTCGACCGCGCCGACCAGGATTTCGCTCAAGACTACGATCAAGCCGACGGCGATCACCAACGCGATCAACGCGCGGCGGGGACTCCATAGCGCAACCGGGTGCGCCTCGCGCGCGATCGGGTCACCTTCATGCGTGCGCGCGGTCAACGAGTGAAGGATCGCCAGCGCATACATGATCAGCATGGCGATCGACGCGCCGATGCTCAAGCCTTCCACGGACGCAAAGTTCGGCTCGATCGCGAAGTTGAACAGCGACGGAATGCCCAGCGCGATCACCGACAGGATCAGCAGCGTTGCATCCAGCCCCGCGCTCGCCCGATCGAACTTCTGGGTCCCGTTCTTGATCCCGCCGATGAGCAGCGCCGCTCCCAAAACCAGCAGCAGATTGCCCAGGATCGATCCCGTGATCGACGCGAGCACCAGATCGATCAACCCTTCGCGCAATGCGGCCAGCGCGATAATCAGCTCGGCGGCATTCCCCAGCGTCGCGTTCAGCAAACCGCCCAAGCGCGGGCCGGTGTGCGCGGCCAACGCTTCCGTTCCTTCGCCGATCAGACCCGCCAGCGGGACCACGCCGACGGCTGAGGTGATAAAGCGCAGCAGCGGGTCGGCGTGGGCCAGCTCTAACGCGATCGAAATCGGGATAAAGACCAACAGGCCGATCAAGGGTAGGCTCAGGCCAAGCAAATCTTTTAATCGCGCGCGGAACGTCATGCTTCCTCCTTAAATATAAGGTCGAGAACAAATGCCGGGGAGCGCTGGCGGGGATCAGCACGCGCTCACGTTTAACCACCCATCGTCGAGCCGTGCATCCAGCGCGAGATGAAAATAGCCAGCGTACAGCTCGACGTTGCTCACGACGATGAGGACCGCGGGTGCGGTCGTGCATGCGCCGTCGATCTCGATTTCGGCCCGCGCCCGGCGATAGGTCAGCGCCACGCGCAGCGCGGCCAGGCAGCCTGAGCATGGCGCGCGCCAGAAGCCGGATGATAAATGATCAGGGCGCGACGCATGGAGCGCGATTATATCAGCGCCGATACTCATTCGCAACACGACCGCACTTCCACACTCCACCCCCACCCTCCCCTACTTTTTCAACTTGAGGTACAATACCGCGCGATCCTCACATCCGCGCGCGCTCATGGAATCATCGACTGTCCTCAACAATCGCTATCGCCTGTTGTCGCAGCTGGCAGCAGGTGGGATGGCTGTGGTTTACAAAGCGCAGGACATGCTGCTGAACCGCGTCGTTGCGGTCAAAGTCTTGCGCGAGTCTTTCGCAGCCGATCCCACGTTCCAGGCCCGCTTTCAGCGTGAAGCCGAGGCGGCTGCCAACCTCAACCACGCCAACATCGTCACCGTGTACGATGTCGGGCATGATGCCGGCCGGCATTACATCGTGATGGAGTACGTCGACGGGCAAGACCTGAAGAGCATCATTCGCGCCGAGGCCCCGTTATCGATCCGGCGCGCCGTCGACATCGCCATCCAAATTTGCGCGGCGTTGGGCGCGGCGCACCGCGCCGATCTGGTACACTGCGACGTCAAGCCGCAGAATGTGCTGGTCCTGGGCGATGGCCGGGTGAAAGTCACCGACTTCGGCATCGCGCGCGCGCTGTCGCAAGCCTCCAGCCACATCACCGACACGGTCTGGGGCACCCCGCACTACATCGCGCCGGAGCAGGCCGCCGGCGAATCGCCCACGCCTGCGACCGATGTGTACGCCGTCGGCGTGATCTTGTACGAGATGCTGGCGGGTCGCCTGCCGTTCGAGGGCGAGACCCATACCCAGTTGGCGCTGGCTCACATGCGCGACGAGCCGCCGCCGCTGGTAGCGCTCAACCCCACCGTTCCGCCCCAAATCGACCTGATCGTTCGCAAAGTGATGAGCAAGGAGCCGGCGCAACGCTATCGGAACGCCGACCAGCTGGCCACCATCCTGATCGAATATCGCAGCACGGCGGATCAGGCCACGGGTCTGCAGCCCGTGACGCGACTGCCCATCGGCCAGACGACCGCGCGCACACCGCTCCACTCCGAAGCGCCAAACGCGGAGCAAGCGGAAGAATTCGATTGGCTGGGGTGGCTGCTGGGCGGTGTTGCCGCGATCGCCGTCATCGGCCTGATCCCGCTGTGGCTGTTCGTCTATCAGGCTTATGCCCGTCCGAACCCTGCCCCTACGTCGACCACGCCCTTCGAGACGCCCGCAGCCAGCTCGACCGCGCCGCTCGGCAACGATCAGGTACGCGTGCCTCCGCTCGTCGGGCTGACGCGCGAACAAGCCCTGAACCAGCTGCGCGAGCTCGGCCTGCGCCCGTTCGAGACGCAACGCGCCAGCAAAGACGTTCAGGCCGGTAACATCATCGAGCAAGACCCGGCTGCCGGAGAACAGGTCTTCCGCAACTCGATCGTCGCCCTTATTGTCAGCAGCGGGCCTCAAGTCTCGGCGGTTCCCAACGTGATTGGCCTGATCTTAGACGAGCAGCTCGAGGCAGGCATCAAGCAAGACGGTTGGGATGTTCGCATCGAAGAACAGTATAGCCAGGAGCCGTATCATAAAATCCTGGGAATGACCCCGCAGCCCTCCTCCCAATTAGCTGCCGGCGAACCGCTCACGCTCACGGTCAGCGGCGGGATCACGCTCACGCTTGAGGTCAAGTTCGGCGATTTGATTCAACTCGACAGCGCCTTGCTGCCCGACGACCAACTGCGCCCCGGCGATGCGATCGACGTCACTTTCTTATGGCGCGCGCTCAGCCGGCCCGACGGGCCTTACATCCGCTTCATCCACTTTGTCGACCCTGACCAGGTAATTCGCGCGCAGGCAGACGCCGAGCCTTCACCTCCCACGACGGCCTGGGGCCGCAATGTTATCATCCGCGATCAACATTTCCTGGGTATTCCCGCCAATGCGCCGCCGGGCGAATATCAGCTGTTCGTCGGTTTCTACCCGGTGGGGAGGCCCGATACGCGCTTGCCCATCACCGACGTGGGCAAATCCGAAGAAGTGGACGGGCGTATCCTCATTAAAACCATCACCGTCCAACCGGATTGACCCACCTCGCAGCCATCTGGCAAAATTGCAGATTCCAGCGCGTTGGCAAGCCCTCTGTGGCAAACACTCAACCCTGTTTTTTAAGGAAATCATAGTAGAAGGACAATCGCATCTAAATTCAGCTAAGAGGCTGTCTGAAAAGTTGCTCGAAGCCCGCGAGACGCGGGCCGAGAGCAACCGCGCTTGCTTACCGTGAATCAGGCATTGACCGATTAGCTGTGATTGCCCTGAGTCAGCAGGGGACAGATAGCACGTTCAATCGAAGTGGGGTATAATTTTGCCGTGGTGCTTTCGTAAAGTGGAGGATAAACGTGAATACAGCCAAACCACGAAATAACTTCGTGTATTTGATTATCATTATTGCCATCGGGGCGATCTTGGTGTCGGTTCTACGGGGGAACAGCCAGCGTACCGAAGACATCTCGCTGACCGAATTAGCCGTGTTGATCAATTCCGGGCAGGTCCAGTCGATCTCACAGGTTGATTTGGACTTGACGATCACGAAGACGAACCGCGATGTCGTCACCTCGCGCGCCGGGGAAGGCGGCTCGGTCGTCGAGCAGCTCATCGCCGTCGGCGCGAACCCGGAGAAGTTCAAGGCGGATAACCCCGGCCACGTTGTCATCACCAACGAGCGCCCGCCCGAGTGGGGCACCTGGCTCAGCCTGCTATCGTACATGATCCCGGCGTTATTTGTCGTCGGCCTGATCTACTTCATGTTCCGGCAGGCGCAAGGCTCCAACAACCAGGCGCTCTCGTTCGGCAAAAGCCGCGCCCGCATGATCAGCAGCGAGCATCCCACTGTGACGTTTGACGATGTGGCCGGCGCGGAGGAAGCCAAGCAAGAGCTCGCCGAAGTGGTCGAATTCTTGAAAGAACCCGAGAAATTCATCTCGCTCGGCGCGCGCATCCCCAAAGGCGTGCTGTTGGTCGGATCGCCCGGCACGGGCAAGACGCTGCTCGCCAAGGCGGTGTCCGGTGAAGCGGGCGTGCCGTTCTTCAGCATCAGCGGCTCCGAGTTCGTTGAAATGTTCGTCGGCGTGGGCGCGTCGCGGGTGCGCGACTTGTTCGACCAGGCCAAGCGCCACAGCCCCTGCATCGTGTTCGTCGACGAGATCGATGCCGTCGGCCGCCATCGCGGCGCGGGCCTGGGCGGCTCGCACGACGAACGCGAGCAGACGCTCAACCAGATCCTGGTTGAGATGGACGGCTTTGACACCGACACGAATGTGATCGTGGTCGCGGCGACGAACCGGCCGGATATCCTCGACCCGGCGCTGATGCGCCCCGGCCGTTTCGACCGGCGCGTCGTCCTCGATCGGCCGGACTTGCAAGGTCGCCTGGGCATCTTCCGTGTCCACGCGCGCGGCAAGCCGTTGAACGAAGACGTGAACATGGAGCATCTGGCTAAGTCGACGCCGGGCTTCGTCGGCGCGGATATTGAGAACACCGTCAACGAGGCCGCCATCCTGGCCGCCCGACGCAACAAGAAGTCGATCACGATGGTCGATTTCGAGGAAGCGATCGAGCGCGTGATCCTGGGGCCGGAGCGCAAGAGCCGCATCATCCTCCCCAACGAGAAGCGACTGACCGCCTATCATGAGGCCGGGCACGCCGTCGTCATGCGCGCGCTGCCGCTCAGCGACCCGGTACGCAAGGTGACGATCATCCCGCGCGGCATTGCCGCCGGCATCACCTGGAGCATGCCCGAAGAAGACAGCATGCACATGAACCGCTCGAAGTTGAAGAGTATGATGGCCGGCATCTTGGGTGGGCGCGCCGCCGAAGAGTTTGTCTTCTCCGGCGAAGTGACCACCGGCGCGAGCAGCGATCTGGAGAAGGTGACAGAGATCGCCCGCTCGATGGTCACCCGCTGGGGCATGAGCGAGAAACTTGGCCCGCTGGTGTACGGCAAGAAGGAAGAACTGGTCTTCCTGGGCAAGGAAATCGGCGAGCAGCGCGATTACAGCGAGGCCGTCGCCCAGGAGATCGATGCCGAGGTGCGCCGGCTGGTCGCCGAAGCGCACGACACGGCGTTGAAGACGCTGGAGCAGCATCGCGACAAGCTGGAAGCCGTGGCGCAACGGTTGATGGAAATCGAAACGCTCGACATGACGGAGTTTGAAGCGGTGTGGAACGGTCAGGAGCCGCCGCGCGACAAAGGCCCCTCGACCCCGCCGCCCGCGCCCGCCACGCCGGGCAAACCCAGCCCTGAAGCGCCGACGCCCGGCGGCAAACAGCCCGTACCCGTTCCGGCGTAACCAAGGCAACATTCAGAAACCCGGTTTCTTTGAGAAACCGGGTTTCTGTTTCAATGGGCAAGCGAGTTGAATCCCAATTTATCACGATAGTATGCGTAGGTCTTACAGGTCATGCTTCAGGCTTTCACTCGCCGCTCGCCATAGATCGGCCAGCCGCGTTGGCGGGCAACGGCGGCAAGCTCTGCGTCGGGGTAGACCGGACACGGGTGGCCGACCAGCTCGAACAATCCCATATCGGTGATGCTGTCGGCGTAGGCGAACGATGCCGCGTAATCGATGTCGAGGCCGCGCGCCGCCAAGCGCTTGCGCGTCTCGTGTCCTTTTTGTGCGCCGATGACCAATGGCCGGATCACCCGGCCGGTGCAGCGACCATTTTTCAGCTGCACGTCGGCGCCGATCGCCAGCTGCGCCCCGACCGTTGTGCTGATCGCCTCGATCATTCCACTGAACCCGGTTGAGACCAGCACCGTCAGGTGACCCTGCGCGTTGTGCTCGGCCAGCCTGGCGAGCGTGTCTTCGCGTCGAAAGGGCGTAACATACGTCTGCGCCACCCAGGTGTACAATCCCTGCAGCTGCGCGGCTGTCCAGCCGCGCGCCAGCCAGGCCAGGTTGGCGGCCCACGGCCCGCGAAAGCGCTCTTCGCTGATCAGTTTCAATTTGCGCAAGAAATACAAAGGCATGTGCGCGTACCAGAACGCGCGCACCGGCCACCGGCCGCGTTTCGTCGTGAAGTATTCCAGCATCCCACGCCACACGTGCCCGGTGAACAGCGTGCCGTCGACATCGAAGAAGGCGGCGGTTGTTTTCACGTTGAGTTGACTCTCCCATATCAAGCCGGCGCCTTCCTCTTCTCTTCCTCCACCAGCACGCGGCGCAGCACCTTGCCGACCAGCGTCTTGGGCAATTCATCGCGGAACTCGATCGAGCGCGGCTGTTTGTAGGGCGCCAGCTTGTCCGAGAGGAACTGCTTGACATCCGCCTCGGTCACCGTCATGCCCGGCTTGAGCACCACCCAGGCCTTGACGGTTTCGGTGCCGCGCGCCGGATCGGGAATGCCCGCCGCGCCTACTTCCAGCACCGCCGGGTGCATGGCGATGACTTCTTCGATCTCGCGCGGCCACACTTGATAGCCGCCCGCTTTGATCAGCTCCTTCTTGCGATCGACGATGTAGAAGTAGCCGTCCTCGTCCACGCGCGCAATGTCGCCGGTGTGCAGCCAGGGGCCGCCCGGATCGTTCGGGGCTTGGCGTAGCGCATTCTGCGTCTCTTGCGGCATTTGGTGATAGCCGTACATCACCTGTGGCCCGCGAATGCACAACTCCCCGATCTCGCCGACACCGAGTTCGGTCACTTCGTCATCCAGGCTGACGATCTTGCACTCCACGTCGGGGAAAGGCAGACCGATCGAGCCTTCCTTGTTGAGGCTCAGCAACGGGTTGCAATGCGTGGCCGTCGGCGCTTCGGACATGCCGTAGCCTTCCACCAGCTTGCCGCCGGTGATCGCCTCGAACTTGTTTTTGATTTCGAGCAACAATGGCGCCGAACCGGAAATGCACGCTTTGATCGAGCGCAGATCGTGGTTTGCGATACCGGGATAGTTGTTGATCGCATTGTATAGGCGCGGCACGCCGGGGAAAATCGTCGGCTTGTAAGTATCGATCGCGTCGACGACCGTCTCCAGCTCGCGCGCGTTGGGAACCAGCACCATCGACGCGCCCGATTGCACGGGAAACGACATGCCCACGATCATGCCGTAGACGTGAAACAGCGGGATAGCCGTCAGACAGGTCTCCTGCCCTTCGCCGGCGTTGGTGAACCAAGTGCGGATCTGCAGCGTATTCGCCACGAGGTTGCGATGCAGCGCGATCGCCGCCTTCGGCACGCCGGTCGTCCCGCCCGAGTACTGGAACAAGGCTTTGTCGTCCGGGCCGATGTCGAGCCGGGGTCGTTGCGCGGCCGTGTACTTCGCCAGCAGCTCACTCAGCCATAAGTGACCCGGCGCCAGCTCGACCCGGTCGCCGCTCTTCTTCTCTTTCGCCAGCGTGAACAGGAAGCGCAGCAACCCGCTCATGTACTCTTTGATATTGGCGACGATCACATTCTTGAGTTTGGTATTGGGGAGCGCCTTCTGGACGATCGGATAAAACCGGCTCATGCAGATGATGGTCTCGGCCCCGCTGTCGTTGAGCTGATGTTCCACTTCGCGCTGGGTGTAAGTCGGATTGCTGGCGACGACCACCCCACCGGCTTTGAGGATGCCATAAAACGCGATGACGAACTGCGGGATATTGGGCATGAAGAGCGCTACCCGGTCACCCTTCCTCACACCCAGACCGGCCAACGCTGCGGCCATACGATCGCTCAAATCATTGAGTTGAGCGTAGGTCAACGCGCTCTTGGCAAAACCCTGGTGCGACGGCTTGAAATGGATCGCGATTTTGTTGGGGTACTTGGCGGCGGTCTGTTCCAAAAACGTGTGCAAGGGATGTTCAGGATACGGTTTCAAAGACGCGGGGACGCCTCGGTCGTAGTATTTGATCCACGACTTCTCCATGGCCTATCCTCCTTGCAATCCTGACTGGGTGAGGGCTATGGGGAGTATAGCCTACGCCCGCGCTAAATGTCAACTGCGAACGAACCGAATCAACTTTGCAAGCGCGAACGAACCGACTCAGGCATTTTGATCACCCGACCTTCCCGATCGATCCAGATCAGCTTGACCTGCCCGGTCGCCAGGCGTGTCCGCGATTCGGCGTTGACGATCTCATACCCGAAGGTAAGCGCCCGGCTGCGTAACTCTTCAACCCAGGTCCGCACGGTGACATTATCGCCATAACGCGCCGGCGCCAGGTAGCGCACGGTCACCTCGCTTACGGCCAAGAACGCGCCCTCGCGCTCGATCTGCTCGTAGCCGAAGCCTTGCGCGCGGATGTACTGCGAGCGGCCCTCTTCCATCCACACCACGTAACTCGCGTGATGCACGATCCCCATCTGGTCCGATTCGGCATAGCGCACCGGAAAAGTGGTTTCTACGATGTTCACTTGGCTCAAGGCAATCCTCGCAGGTGAAGTACGCTATTCTACCTCGAACGGGTAGCAATCCCTAACCGCGTGTGCCGAAGTGATTGGCCCGGTTCTCCACATTCAACTCGCCATAAAGATGAAGGTTTGAGGAAAATTGGGACTTGACAACGATAGTACACTTGTTCTATACTGTCCCCATCTTCAAGAACATGTGTTCTAATCGTTGTTGCGGCCCAGGCCGCTCGGCCTGTTGCAGGTCGGGGAGATCGGTTGTATGAAAACGCCTACTATGCGCCAGAAGGCTATGCTCGATTTCATCGAGACGTTTATCGCCGGCAATCGTTACCCGCCGACTTACGAAGAAATCCGCCAGGGGCTTGGCCTCTCGACGAAATCGCTGGTCAATCATCACCTGGCTGCACTCGAAGCCGCCGGCTACATCGAGCGCGAGCGCTCGACGCCGCGCGGGCTGCGTTTGAAGACCGGGGATACCCGGCTGCGCGCCAATGTTAAAGCAGCCTTCGCGGTGCCGGTGGTCGGCTCGATCGTCGCCGGTATGCCGGTGACCTCTTTCGCCGAATCGATCGACGTGGTCAAAGATGCGTTATTGCTCACCAGCGATATCGTGCCGCAACAAGAAGGACTCTTCGCCTTGCGCGTTCGCGGCGATTCGATGATCGATGCCATGGTGAACGATGGCGACCTGGTCATCATGAAGCGGCAATCGTCCGCGCGGGATGGCGAAATGGTTGCGGTGCGTTTAATCGATCGCGATGAGACGACGCTCAAGCACTTTTACCGCGAGCCGACCCGCATTCGACTGCAACCGGCCAATCCACACATGCAGCCCATCTTCGCCCATCCCCACAATGTGGAAGTGCAAGGCAAGGTCGTCGCCGTCATTCGGCGTGTGAACTGACCCCGTTCCAGGCAGTGTCGTGCGCTCCGTCACTCGACAGGCAATATGCCGCAGTGGCAGGCATAGAGGTGTCCTATGCGACAATTATTAGAGTTGCAGGCCGACCGAATCGAGCTGGTGCTGGCGCAGCACAAAGCCCCCGCCCGCGTCGCCGGCGGCGTCGTCACTCCCCGCTGGGTCCAGTTCCACCTCAACCCCGCCCTCGGCACCCGCCTC
>DATDPU010000044.1:0-97065 GCA_035292585.1 Anaerolineae bacterium
CGCATGCAGGAGATGCGCCAGTCGGTGCGCATCGTCCAGCAGGCGCTGGATTCGATGCCCGGCGGGCCGTTCCGGAGCAACAACCGCAAGTTCGTCCCGCCGCCACGGGCGGAACTCGGGCACAGCATGGAGGCGGTGATCCACCACTTCAAGCTGTGGACCGAGGGTTTCCCGGCCCCCAAGGGCTCCGTATACGTGCCGGTGGAATCGCCCCGCGGGATCCTGGGATGCTTCCTGGAGGGCGACGGCGGCCCCAATCCCTACCGGGTCCACTTCCGCACGCCCAGCTTCGCCAACGTGCAGGCGCTGCCTATGCTGGCCAAAGGCCACCTGGTGGCGGACGTGGTGGCCATCCTGAGCAGCCTGGACCCGATCCTGGGAGATATCGACCGTTGAACGTTGCGTCCGTGGTGTTGAAGCAGAAATACGCGGCCGAGATCGAAGCCATCCTGGCCAAGTACCCGGAGGGGCGCAGCCGTTCGGCAGTCATGCCCCTGCTGTTCCTGGCCCAGCGCGAGTATGGCCATATCACCCAGGAGGCCATCGCCGAGGTGGGAGACCTGCTCCAACTGACCACCACCGAGGTCGGGGCGCTGATCGGGTTCTACACCCTCTTCCACGACCAACCGGGTGGCCGCCACCGGGTCCAGATTTGCACGGACCTTCCCTGCGCCCTGCGCGGGGCGGAGCGGTTCGCCGAGGACCTGTGCCAGAACCTGGGGATCCGCCTGGGGGAGACCAGCCCCGACGGCGCGGTCACCATCGAGGCGGTCATGTGCCTGGCGGCCTGCGACAAGGCTCCCATGTTCCAGGTCCAGGGCCCGGACGGCATCCGCTACCACGAGCAGCAGACGCTGGAGTCGGCTCAGGCGGTCATCGCCGCGCTGCGGGCGGGAGCGGGCGATGGCTGAGCACCTGCTGTTGCGCCATCGGGACGTCTCCGGGATCGATGAACTGAAGACCTACCGCGAGCACGGGGGATTCCAGGCCTTCGAATCGATGATGCGCAGCAAGTCCCCCCAGGAGGTCATCGACATCGTCAAGGCCTCCGGCCTGCGCGGCCGGGGGGGCGCCGGGTTTCCCACCGGGGTGAAGTGGAGCTTCCTGAGTCCGGAGGTCTATCCCCGTTACGTGGTAGCCAACGCCGACGAGTCGGAGCCGGGGACCTTCAAGGACCGCGAGATCATGGAGCGCAACCCCTTCCAGTTTCTGGAGGGCGTGGCCATCTGCAGCTACGCGGCCCAGGCCCGGGCGGCCTACGTCTACTGCCGCGGGGAGTTCTGGGATCTGACCGCCGAACTGGACCGCAAGATCGCCGAACTCAAGGCCGCCGGATTGCTGGGCGAGAATCTGTTCGGGACCGACTACTCCCTGGAGATCTACACCCATCTGGGGGCCGGAGCCTATATCTGCGGCGAGGAGACCGCGCTGCTGGAGTCGCTGGAGGGATATCTCGGCCAGCCGCGGCTGCGGCCGCCATTTCCCGCAGCGAAAGGCCTGTTTGGCCAACCCACGGTGGTCAACAACGTGGAGACCCTGGCCAACTTGCCGCCCATTCTGGCTCGGGGTGCCGAGTGGTATCGCACCATCGGCACCGAGAAGAGCCCTGGGCCGAAGGTGTTCTCGCTGTCCGGGCGGGTGGTTCGACCGGGCAATTACGAGCTGCCCCTGGGAGCGAGCTTTCGGGAACTGATCTACGAGCACGGCGGCGGCATCCCGGAGGGCAAGGCCATCAAGGCCATCCTGCCGGCCGGAGCCTCGGCGCCGATTCTGGCCGCCACCGAAGAGGTCCTGGACGCCTCCATGGACTACGAGCGGGTGGCCGAGCTCGGCTCGGCGCTCGGCTCGGCCTCCATGATCATCCTGGATGAGACGGTGGACGTCGCCTGGGCAGAAGCCAAGATCGCCCGTTTCTTTGCCCACGAGTCCTGCGGGAAGTGCACTCCCTGCCGGGAGGGCACCTACTGGATGAAGCATCTCTTCAACCGGCTGGTCAATGGCCAGGCCGGGCCGGACGACGTCGACCTGCTGCATGCGGTCGGCACCAGCATCCGCGGCAAATGCCTGTGTGCGCTGGGGGAATTCGCCGCCCTGGCGGCGGCCTCCGGCGTCGAGCGCTTCCGACCCGACTTCGAAGCGCATGTGAAGAACGGACGATGAGCGCCGACCGGGTGCATCTGAGCATCGACGGTGTGCCGGTGGAGGTCCCGGCGGGCACCCTGCTGGTGGATGCCGCCAAGCAGGCCGGCCTGGACATCCCGGTCTTTTGCTACCACCCCAAGCTGAAGCCGGTGGGCATGTGCCGGATGTGCCTGGTGGAGATCGGGCGGCCGGCCCGCGACCGCGCCACCGGCGCGCCGACTCTGGATGGGCAGGGACAGCCGGTCATTCAATTCGGCCCCAATCTGGAGACCGCCTGCACCACCCCGGTGGGGGAAGGCTGGGCGGTGCGCTTCATGAGCCCCAAGGCGCTGGAGGGCCGGCGCTGGATCCTTGAACATCTGCTGACTTCCCATCCGCTGGACTGCCCGGTGTGCGACAAAGGCGGCGAGTGCCCGCTGCAAAACCTCACCATGGCGCACGGCCCGGGCGAGAGCCGCTTCCTCTTCGACGAGAAACAACACCTGGCCAAGCACGTCCCGCTGGGCGACCTGATCTGGCTGGACCGGGAGCGCTGCATCCAGTGTGCCCGCTGCACCCGCTTCCAGTCCGAGATCGCCGACGATCCGGTGATCGGCCTCAGCCAGCGTGGCCGGCGGCTCGAGATCGTCACCTATTCCGACCCGGGCTTCGACTCGTATTTCTCCGGCAACACCACCGACATTTGCCCGGTGGGGGCGCTGACCACCGAGGATTTCCGCTTCGGCGCCCGCCCCTGGGAACTGAACGCCGCGGCTTCCATCTGCCCGCACTGCCCGGTGGGCTGCAACCTGACCCTCAACACCCGCCGGGAAGCGCTGAGCGGAGGCGACCTGGTGGTCAAGCGGGTCATGCCGCGTCAGAATGAGGCCGTCAACGAGATCTGGATCTGCGACAAGGGGCGCTTTGGGCATCATCACGCGCGCAGCGAAGAACGGCTGGTCAAACCGTTGATCCGCAAGGACGGCCAGATGTTCGTGGCCGGCTGGGACGAGGCGCTGGCGCTGATCGCGTCGAAGTTGCAAGAAGCCGGATCGAACGTGGGCGCGCTCATCGGCGATCGGCTGGCGAACGAAGACGTGTACTTGATCCGCAAATTACTCGTCGAGGGCCTGGGTTCGCAGCGCCTCAACGCCCGACCGCACATCGCGACCCACGACCTCGCCACACGCTATGGCCTCGGGGCGGGCAGCGACTTCGGCAAGTTGGGCAAGGGCGGCGTCATCGTCGTGATCAACGGTGACGTGGAAGAGGAAGCGCCGGTGTGGTTCCTGCGCCTGCACGGCGCGGTCAAGCGCGGCGCGCAGTTGATCGCGGCAAACAGCTACGCGACGAAACTGGAGCGCTACACCCGGCACGCTTTGCGCTACAAGCCCGGCGCAGAATCGATCGTCGCCGTTGGCCTGCTGAACGCCTTGTTCAGCCTGGGGCGCGGTGAAGGCATCGAAGGTGCGGCCGATCTGAAACAGAAGGCGAGCGCGTATACGCCGGAGAAGGTCGAACAGCTCAGCGGCGTGCCCGCGCAGGCGATCGGCGAGGCCGCGCGGCTCATCTCCGAAGCGACCGATGTGGTGATCGTGTTCGGACAAACGCTGCTGAACCCGATTCAGGTCGGCGGCGAGCCGCTGCCCGAAGCGTCGGCTTTGGCGCAGGCGTGCGCGAACATCGCGATCGTGACCGGGCACGTCGGCAAGCCGAACAACGGCCTGCTGCCGCTGTGGCCGCACAACAACACGCAGGGCACGCACGATCTGATCGGTAATTTGCACTTCGGCGCAGGGCCGGGGCCGGAAGTCATCTACATCGTCGGGACCGACCCGATCGGCGATGGGCGGATGTCTAAGCGCAAGAGTGAGGACGAAGGGCCGTTCATCATCGTGCAGGAATTATTCATGACCGAGACGGCCAAAGATGCCGACGTGGTGTTGCCCGCGCTGTCGTTTGCCGAGCGCGACGGCACGTACACCAGCGGCGACCGGCGCGTGCAGCGGTTTTATCGCGCATTGCCGGCGCTGGGCGAGGGCAAGGCCGATTGGGAGATCGTGCAGGACATCGCCTGGCGCATGGATTTGAAGTGGGACTATCAGACGGCGGAGGAGATTTTCGCCGAGATCGCCGCCACTCAGCCGCGTTACGCGGGACTGTCGTATGCGCAACTCGCGGAGACCCGCGACGAGTGGCCGCCGGTCGGCGATGAAGACTTGTATTTCGGCGGCACCGCCTACGACAATCGCGGCGGGATCGGCGTGCAGCTGAAATCGGGTGTCGAGTTGGGCGAGCCGGTCAGCCTGGCGTGGCTCGACGCGCCGCCGCTTCCCGTCACCGCTGGGCTGGTCGTGGTTCCGGCCCGTCGGCTGTACGAGCGCGGCACGCTGATCGATCAATCTCAGGTGTTCCAGCCGCGCCTGCTCGATCCGATAGTGGAACTGCATACCGATGATGCGGCCCGTTTGGGTGTGAGCGATGGTGACTCGGTGCAGGTCTTGATCGAAGGGCAGAGCGTGACGCTGAAGGCGCAGGTCGACGGTCGCGCGCCGCAGGGTGTGGCGCTGGCCCCGGCGCAGCTGCCCGCCGGCGCAGCCGAAATTCGCAAGGGAGCGTAAGCGATGGATCCGCTCACGCAGGTGGTGGTCTGGGTAGTCCATACCGCGATTCTGATCTTCATGCTCCTGACCGGCTTCGCGTACACGACGCTATTGGAGCGCAAGGTCGTCGCGCGTTTCCAGGCGCGCGTCGGGCCGGACCGCGCCGGTTACATCCCGCTGCCGGGCGGCGGCCGCATTCTCGGCGGCTGGTTGCAGCCGCTGGCCGATGGCATCAAGCTGATTTTCAAGGAAGAGTTGATCCCCGCCGGCGCGGATCGGGTGGTGTTCATCCTGGCCCCGATCATCACCGTGCTGCCCGCGCTGGTCTTGTTCGCCGTGGTGCCCTTCGGCCCGACGAACGCCAATCTGTTCGGCCTGCCGATTTCGCTGACGCTGGCGCCGCACCTCAACGTCGGCGTGCTGTACATTCTGGCCGTCACCTCGATCAGCGTTTACGGCATCACGCTCGCCGGTTGGAGCAGCAACAACAAGTACGCGCTGCTGGGCGGCATCCGCGCGTCGGCGCAGATGGTATCGTACGAACTGGCGTTGGGCCTGTCGGTGGTGAGCGTGGTGCTGCTGGCCGGAACGCTGGACTTGAACGCGATTGTCGATGCGCAGAAGAGCGTTTGGTTCGTGTTCCTACAGCCGCTCGCCGCGATCATCTTCATGCTGGCGACGTTCGCCGAAACGAACCGCGCGCCGTTCGATTTGCTGGAGGCCGACCAGGAGCTGGTGGCCGGGTTCAACACCGAGTACAGCGGGATGAAGTTCGCGCTGTTTTACATGGCCGAGTACATCAAGCTGATCGCGGTGAGCGGCCTGTTGGTGACGTTCTTCTTCGGCGGTTATCGCGAGCCGTTCCCGTTGTTCGTCTCGCAGGCGCTGCCCTGGTTGAGCGTGGATAACGTGCCGTGGCTCGGCCCGCTCTACTTCTTGCTGAAGATCATCGTGCTGCTGGTCGTGGCGGTGTGGGTGCGGGCGACGCTGCCGCGCTTCCGCTACGATAAGCTGATGGCATTCGGGTGGAAGTTGATGCTGCCGTTGGCGTTGGGGAATGTGGTGGTGACGGCGCTGGCGATTTTGTTGAGAGGATAGTCGGCGACTGGAGTCGCCTCGCACAATCGGAATTTGTAAGAGGCGTCTCTAGACGCCGATTCGCACAAGGGTGGGACATGATTTTTGAATTAATTAAAGGCTTCAAGACGACGCTGAAAGAATTCTTCACGCCGCCGGTGACGATCCGTTACCCGGAGATCAAACGGCCGGTGCGGCAGCGCTTTCGGGGCCGGCACGAGCTGCGCCGCTACAGCGATGGGCTGGAGCGCTGCATCGGGTGCGCGTTGTGCGCGGCAGCCTGCCCCGCCGATGCGATCTACGTCGAAGCCGCCGAAAATACCGATCCCGAACGCTACTCGCCGGGCGAGCGCTATGCCAAGACGTACGAAATCAACATGCTGCGCTGCATCTTCTGCGGCTACTGCGAGGATGCCTGCCCGACCGATGCCATCGTCTTGACCGATGCCTACGAACTGAGCTCGTTCGATCGCAAAGGCTTGATTTACACCAAGGACATGCTGATCGTTCCGCCAGCGCCCGGCAAGCCGGGCACGCCGCAGCCAGTGTCCGACCCGGAAAAGCGCAGTCGTTCGATTCTGCCGGAAGGGTTGGTGAACGAGCCGTAGACCCCACCCCTTCCCTCCCCCGCATGGCGGGGGGAGGGTGTCCGCGTAGCGGACAGGAGGGGTAAAAGGAGTCCTGGTTGCCTACCGACATCATTCTCTTTATTATATTGGCCGCCATCGCCATCGTGTGCGCGATTGCGATGATCGTCACGCGCAACGCCATTCACTCTGCGCTGTTCCTGGTGGTGGTGATGGCTGTGCTGGCGATCTTCTTCCTGGGCCTGGGCGGGCCGTTCATCGCGATGGTGCAAGTGGCGGTGTACGCCGGCGCGATCATGGTGCTGTTCTTGTTCGTGGTGATGCTGCTCGGCGCGGAACGCGTGGGCGCGCGGAGCGGGTTACGCTGGCAGGTGCCCGTTGCACTCGCGCTCGGCGTGATCTTACTGGTCATCGTCGGGTTGCTGCTGTTCGGCGTTGCGCCGCGCGGGATGGTCGATCTGCCCTCACTCCAGAATTTCGGCGCGGTTATCCCTGAAGCGTGCGCGGACGATGTGGCGCAAGTCCAGGCGACCGATCTGGCGCAGGGGACGCCGTGCTTGATCGGCGATCGGCTCTTTACGACTTACCTCTTCCCGTTTGAAGTGGTGTCCATTCTGTTGTTAGTCGCGATGGTTGGCGCGGTGGTGCTGACGCGCCGGCCGCGAGAGAGCGCGCAATGAGCAACGAGAGTTTCTCGCTGCTTTTCCCGTATTTGATCGGTCTGAGCGCGGTGCTGTTCACGCTCGGCGTGATCGGCGTGTTGGTTCGGCGCAACGCGCTGATCATCTTCATGTCGGTCGAGTTGATGCTGAACGCGACCAACCTGGCCTTCATCACTTTTGCGCGAAGGTTCAATCATTTGGATGGGCAGGTGTTGGTGTTCTTCGTGATGGTCGTCGCGGCGGCGGAAGTCGCGGTCGGTTTGGCGTTGATCGTGACGATTTTCAGGACGAAGCAATCGACGAACGTCGATGATATCAGCGCGATGAGGGGATAGTTGTCGGTGAACAGTTATCAGTGAACAGTTATCAGTGAACAGTCGTCAGTGAACAGTCGTCAGTGAACAGGGTTTACTGGTTACTGGTTACTGCTTACTGTCACGTTCGGAGTGAGCATGGAACCCGTTTTTCAGATAGCCGGGCTGATCATCGTCTTCCCGATCCTCGGTCTGTTGCTCAACCTGATCTTCGGCCGGCGGATGGGTGAGCGCGAGATCGGCTTGGTGGCGGCGACGGCGGCGGGCGCGTCGTTCGTCCTGTCGCTGTTCGTGGTGCTCGCGCTGCTCGGCTTAGAACCGGAAGCGCGCGTCGCGGGTCAGGAAGCGCCGCTGTGGACGTTCTTCTCGATCGGCAACACAACGGTCGAATTTGGGTTGAAGCTCGATGCGCTATCCGGCGCGATGCTGATGGTGGTGACGTTCGTCGGCACGCTGATCCACATCTACGCCATCGGCTACATGCACGGCGACGCGCGCTTCCAGCGCTTCTTCATCTACCTCAACCTGTTCATGGCCGCCATGCTCACGCTGGTCCTGGCGGACAATTACCTGATGATGTTCTTCGGCTGGGAAGGCGTAGGGCTGTGCTCGTTCCTGCTGATCGGTTTCTGGTTCGAGAAGGACGCCAATAGCGATGCCGCGCGCAAGGCGATGGTCGCCAATCGGGTGGGCGATTACGGTGTGATGCTGGCGATGCTGGCGATGTTCGTCGGCGTGGGCACGCTGCAATATGGCGGCGTGTTCGAGGCAGCGGAGCATGGCGAGATCAGCGGCCTGCTGGCGACGACGATCACGCTATTGCTGTTCCTGGGTGTGACCGGCAAGAGCGCGCAAATCCCGCTGTATGTCTGGCTGCCCGACGCGATGGCCGGCCCGACCCCGGTCTCGGCCCTCATCCACGCCGCGACGATGGTGACTGCCGGCGTATACCTGATCGCGCGCTCGGAGCCGATCTTCCATCTCGTCCCCGATGTGCAGAGCCTCATCGCCATTGTTGGCGCGGTCACGGCGTTGTTCGCCGGGACGATCGCGCTCGGCCAGTTCGACATCAAGAAGGTGCTGGCCTACTCAACCGTCTCGCAGCTGGGTTTCATGGTCAGCGCGGTCGGGATGGGGGCGACGGTTGCCGGTGTGTTCCACCTGGGCACGCACGCCTTCTTCAAGGCGTTGTTGTTCCTGGGCGCGGGGTCGGTGATTCACGGCGTCGAGCACGGGCATCAGCATGTGCATACCCATGCAGGAGGCAATGTTGTAGGAGGCGACAGTGTAGGAGGCGACAGTGTAGGAGGCGACACTGTAGGAGGCGACTCCAGTCGCCGACATTCAGTGTCGGCATCGGGAGATGTGTCGGCATCAGGAGATGCCTCCTACAAGGATGTTGCACATGCAGAACCATTCGACCCGCAGGATATGCGCAACATGGGCGGGTTGTGGAATCGGATGCGCACGACTTCGATCGTGTACATCATCGGTGCGCTGGCGCTGGCGGGCATCTTCCCGCTGGCCGGGTTCTGGAGCAAAGATGAAATCCTGCTCGAAGCATCGCACCTCAATCAGCTGGCGTTCTGGCTGTTGCTGATCGCCGCCGGGTTCACCGCGTTCTACATGACACGGCAAGTGCTGCTGGTGTTCTTCGGTCCCCCCAAGAGCGAGGCCGCCGCGCACGCCTCGGAAAGCCCGCGCGTGATGACCGTGCCGCTGATCATCCTGGCGTTTTTCTCGGTGACCATCGGCCTGATCAATGCGCCGGGGATCAGCGGGTTCGCGCAATGGCTGGAGGGCGAGGCGCACGGCGAGTTCAACATCCTTGTTGCTGGCGGGGCGCTGGCGTTGGCGCTGCTGGCGATCGGCCTGGGCTACCGGGTGTATCGTCCCCAGGCGCGTGCGGCCGGCGCCCCCGACGATCCATTGCGCGCCACCGGGCCGTTCTTCGCCACGCTGAACGCCAGGTACAAGATCGACGAGATTTACGATGCCCTGTTCATCCGCCCGTTCAAATGGTTGGCGCGCTTCTTGGCTTACGTGGTCGACGGGCGTTTCTGGCACGATTTCTTCCACGACACGATCATCGCCGGTACGTTCAACGCCTTTGCGCGCATCCTCAGCTTTCCAATCGACAAAGGCATCATCGATCGCTTCTTCGACGGCATCGGTCGGGTGATCGGCCGCAGCGCGGGCGGGCTGCGCCGCATTCAGACGGGCTACGTGCGCAACTATGCGCTGGTGGTGTTGCTGGGCGTCGTCGTCATCGTCGTGTGGTTCGCGTCGCGCGCGCTCGGGCAGTGAAACGCAATATGCCCTACGCCATACGCACTATATTATTCCGTATGGCGTGGGGCGTACGAGGAATGAGTCCATGGACTTAACCAGCTTTCCCTTAACCACTCTCGTCACCTTCTTCCCGTTGCTCGGCATCCCGATCCTGTTGCTGTTGCGCCGGGAACAGGAAGAGCAGATCAAGCGGGCGGCGCTGGTCGTCTCCGCGATCACCTTCGTCCTCTCGCTCGGCTTCCTGGTCGGCGGGTTCGACTTCAACAAGGCCGGTTTCCAATTCCAGGAGAACCAGCCGTGGATTCCCGCTTGGGGCATCAATTATCACGTCGGGGTGGACGGCATCAGCATCTTGTTGGTGCTGCTGACCACGCTGCTGATGCCCATTGCCATCCTATCCTCGTGGACGGCGATCCACGATCGGCTGCGCGAGTATATGATCTTCATGCTGCTCCTGGAAACGGCGATGGTTGGCGTGTTCGTCGCGCTCGACCTGTTCCTGTTCTACGTGTTCTGGGAGTTCTCGCTGGTGCCGATGTACTTCCTGGTCGGCATCTGGGGCGGGCCGCGCCGCGTGTACGCCGCGATCAAGTTCTTCCTGTACACGATGGCCGGCTCGATCCTGATGCTGCTGGCGATCTTGTGGCTGGGCACGGCCGGCGGCACGTTCGACCTGGTCGCGTTGATCGCGAAGCAAGGCGCGTGGGTCGGCACGATCACCGAGCTGCTGCTGTTCATCGGCTTCGCCGCCGCGTTTGCGATCAAGGTGCCGTTATGGCCGCTGCACTCCTGGCTGCCCGATGCGCACGTCGAAGCGCCGACGGCCGGTTCGGTGATCCTGGCCGGCGTGCTGTTGAAGCTCGGCACGTACGGCTTCCTGCGGTTCAACCTGACGTTGTTTCCCGAGGCCAGCCGGCAGGCGGCGCCGGTCATCGCCGTGCTGGCCGTGATCGGCATCATCTACGGCGCGATCGTCTCGTATCCGCAGAGCGACGTCAAGAAACTCGTGGCGTACTCCTCGGTGTCGCACCTGGGCTTTGTGATGCTGGGCATCTTCTCGCTCACGCCGCAGGGCATCCAGGGCGCGATCCTGCAAATGGTTAACCACGGTTTGAGCACCGGCGCGTTGTTCTTGATCGTCGGCTTCGTGTACGAGCGCAAGCACACGCGCGAGCTCAGCGCGTTCGGCGGGCTGTGGAAGATCATGCCGATCTACGGCACGATCGCGTTGATCGTCGCGCTGTCGTCGATGGGATTGCCCGGCCTCAACGGCTTTGTCGGCGAGTTCACCATCCTGCTCGGCTCGACCGCCTCGACCGCGTTCGGCAATCCCGGCCTGTACACCGCGCTGGCGGCGGTCGGCATCATCCTGGCGGCGGTGTACATCTTGTGGATGTTCCAGCGCATGTTCATGGGCGAAGTCAGCGAGGAGAACCGGAAACTGACCGACCTGAACCGGCGCGAAATTTGGGTGATGGCGCCGCTGGTGATCTTGATCTTCGTCATCGGGTTGTTCCCGGCGCCGTTCTTCAACGCCATGTCCGCGTCGGTCGGCGAGGTCGTGGCGCGCGTCGGCGGTCTGATCGCAGGTGGACACTAACGTGTAGGAGGCGACTCTCGCAGATCCCCGGAGCGTAGCGGAGGGGACAGTCGCCGATTGTCGGCATTAGGAGGTCGGCATTGGGAGGTCGGCATCTGGAGGTCGGCATTGGGAGGTCGGCATCTGGAGATGCCTCCTACAACTGGAGATGCCTCCTACAACACGGGTAACCTATGCAACTCACTACACTAGATTATTTGTCCATCCTGCCTACCACGATCCTCGCCGTGTGGGCCATGGCGCTGATGTTGATCGAGCTGGTCGTCAGGCGCACGATCATCATCGGCTGGCTGGCGCTGATCGGGTTTGTCGTCGCCGGCAGCGCGACGGCCCTGATCTGGAATCAGCGCGGGATAGGCTTCGGCGGCATGGTCGTGCTCGATCCGTACGGGCTGTTCTTCAGCCTGGTCGGCATCCTGGCGGGCGGGCTGGCCGTGCTGCAATCGCTGCATTACGTGCGCGATCGCGGCATCGGGCGCGGCGAGTATTACGCGCTGCTCATGTTCAGCGTGTGCGGCATCACGTTGATGTCGAGCGCCAACAACCTGATCATCGTCTTCATCGGGTTGGAGATTCTGTCGATCCCGTTGTACGTGCTGGCCGGCCTGGCCTGGCCGAACCTGCAATCGGAAGAAGCGGCGATGAAGTACTTCCTGCTCGGCGCATTTGCTTCGGGTTTCCTGCTGTTCGGCATCGCGCTGGTATACGGCGCGACCGGCACGACCGACCTGGCCGTGCTCTCGGCCGGCCTGACGCGCTCGCCGCTGCTGCTGATCGGATCGGGATTGTTGTTGGTCGGGTTGGGGTTCAAGGTTGCTGCCGTGCCGTTCCACATGTGGACGCCGGACGTGTACGAGGGCGCGCCCACGCCGATCACCGGCTTCATGTCGGTCGGCGCGAAGGTGGCCGGCTTCGCCGCGCTGACCCGCGTGTTCGTCTTCGCGCTGAGCGCGTTGCAGGCCGATTGGGTGTTCATCGTCGCGTTCATCGCCGCGTTGACGATGATCCTGGGCAACGTCGTCGCGATCATGCAGAACAACCTCAAGCGCATGCTGGGCTATTCCAGCATTGCGCACGCGGGTTACATTTTGATGGGCGTGGCGGCGGCGGGCGACGCGCGCGGGCGCGAGCTGGGCGTGGCCGGCGTGATGTTCTACCTGCTGGCCTACGCCTTCACTAACCTCGGCGCGTTCGCCGTGCTGGCGATGCTCGCCAACAAGCAGGGCGAAGACCAATCCTTCAACGCCTATCGCGGGCTGGCGCGGCGCAACCTGCCGGCGGCGGCGGCGATGGCCTTCTTCATGCTCAGCCTCACCGGCATCCCGCTCACCGGCGGCTTCACCGGCAAGTATTACCTGTTCTGGTCGGCGGTGCAGTCCGATCTGATCTGGCTCGCCCTCGTCGGCGTGCTGACCAGCGTCGTCTCCGCATTCTATTATTTGCGCGTGGTGATCGAGATGTTCATGCGCGAGCCGGAAGGCGAGGTACAGCCGGCCAGCTATGGCACGCTCAATTTCTCGCTGGCTTTGACTACCGTGGCGACGCTGATCCTCGGCGTGCTGCCGTCGGGTCTGTTGTCGGTGGCGCAGCAGGCGGCGCGCTTGTTGTTTGGGACGGTGTAGCCGACGAAAGACCAACGCCGAAAGACAAATGCCCCGCTCGAGGCGGGGCGTTTTTGTTGGCGGCGAAGCAACGAATCGGCAACGGATAAACGAATCCGCCGGGCTACCCAGCTCCGTTTAGCATTGCGCGCAGCGTCCGTTGACGCGGTATAATCTTTCCATCGCATTCACACGACTCAATGGAGGCCATATATGCAGTACCGTCGACTGGGGAGCGCCGGCCTGAAGGTGTCGGAATTATCGTTTGGCGGCTGGGTGACGGTGGGCGGCCAGATGGATGCGCAAGCCTCCCGCGAGTGCATCCTGGCCGCTTACGAGGCGGGTGTCAACTTCTTCGACAACGCGGAGGGGTACGGCGCCGGCCAGTCGGAAATCGCGATGGGCCAGGCGCTCAAAGAGTTGCGCCGCGAGAGTTTGGTAATTTCCAGCAAGGTGTTCTGGGGCGGCGAAGGCCCGAACGACACCGGTCTCAGCCGCAAGCATATCGCCGAGGCTTGCCGCAACTCGCTCAAGCGCATGCAGCTTGACTACTTCGATCTGTACTTCTGTCATCTGCCCGACCCCCACACGCCGATCGAGGAAACCGTGCGCGCGATGGACGATCTGATCCACCAGGGCCTGATCCTGTATTGGGGCACCAGCCAATGGAGCGCGCAGCAGATCATGGAAGCGTACGGCCTCGCCCGGCAGTACGGCCTGGTTCCGCCGCAGATGGAGCAGCCGATCTACAACCTGCTCGCGCGCGAGCGCGTCGAGCGGGAGCTGGCGCGGTTGTATACGCAGATCGGCCTGGGCGCGACGACCTTCAGCCCCTTGGCTTCCGGCGTGCTCACCGGCAAGTACAATGACGGCATCCCGGACGGATCGCGCGCCGCGCTCGAAGGCTTCGATTGGCTTCGGCGCAATATCGCCGAGCGAGAAAACATCGAGCGGGTGCGGCGGCTCGCGCCGATCGCCGCCGACCTGGGCTGCACGCTGGCGCAGCTGGCACTCGCCTGGTGTCTGAAGAATCCCCACGTCAGCACCGTGATCACCGGCGCCAGCCGCGTGCAGCAGTTGCGTGAGAACCTGCCGGCGCTCAAAGTGGTCGAGCAACTGACACCGGACGTGATGGAGCGCATCGATCAGGTGCTGGCTAACAAACCGGCAACGGATTAGAACGGGTAACCAAATGAGCATACGCCTTTTACTGATCACTGCTTTACTGTTTACTGTTGTAATCTTGACAGCCGCCTGTACCTCGACACCGACAGCTACCCCGACG
Source organism: Anaerolineae bacterium (assembly GCA_035292585.1). Classification (GTDB taxonomy): domain Bacteria; phylum Chloroflexota; class Anaerolineae; order Fen-1058; family Fen-1058; genus DASSFZ01. Next base: position 14,143 of record DATDPU010000044.1, read on the forward strand.
GCGACGCTGGCATCGACACGAGTTCCCCCCACATCCACACCGACCGCGCTGCCAACGCCGACACCGACGCCCCCACCACCTACGGCGACGCCGGAACCCACCCAAACACCACCGCGCCCGGCGTTTACGCTCGCTGTCGAACCGATCGCAGCGGGCTTCACCCGGCCGGTGTACGTGACGCATGCCGGCGACGAGCGCCTGTTCGTCGTCGAGCAGCCGGGGCGTATCGACGTGATCGCCAATGGCGAGCGGCTGGAGACGCCCTTCCTCGATATCGTGCCGCTGGTGAACTCGCGGTCGAACGAGCGGGGTTTGTTGAGCGTCGCTTTTCACCCCAACTACGCTTCAAACGGGTTGTTCTTTGTCGATTACACGCGCGTGCCGGATGGGGCGACGGTGATCGCGCGCTACCAGGTTTCGGACGATCCCAACGTGGCCGATCTGGATAGCGCCGAGATTCTGCTGACGATCGAGCAGCCGGAGCCGAATCACAACGGCGGGCTGCTCAAGTTTGGCCCGGATGGCTTTCTGTACATCGGCATGGGCGATGGCGGCGGCGCGGGAGATCGACATGGCCCGATGGGCAACGGCCAGAACCTCAACGTGCTGCTGGGCAAGCTGCTGCGGATCGACGTCGACGGCGGCGAGCCATACGCGATCCCCGACTCGAACCCGTTCGCCAGCCAGGCCGACGCGCGTCCCGAGGTCTGGGCGTATGGCCTGCGCAACCCCTGGCGCTTCTCGTTCGATCGCGCGACCGGCGATCTGTACATTGCCGATGTCGGCCAGAACGCCTACGAAGAGGTGAGTTTCCAGCCTGCGGCCAGCGCGGGCGGCGAAAACTACGGCTGGCGCATCATGGAAGGCGCGAATTGTTTCGGTTCCGCCGAATGTGACCAGAGCGGTCTGACCCTGCCGATCGCGGAATATAGCCACGATACAGGTTGCTCGGTGACCGGCGGCTACGTGTATCGCGGGGAAACTTACCCTGCACTGGCCGGGTTGTACTTCTTCGCCGATTATTGCAGCGGGACTATCTGGTCGCTGGAACAGACGGCAGCAGGGGAGTGGGAAATGGTCGAGCGGCTGAGCGTGGATTTCACGGTGAGCTCGTTCGGTGAAGACCTGACTGGCGAGGTGTACCTGACCGGCCACAACGACGGGACGATTTATCGGCTGACTTCGACAGCGCCGTGATGTGCGAAGATTGCTCGCAGCCGTCCTGATCGTGCCGACCGCGAGGACGCGGTCGGAGAGCGGCGCGTTGCTCATAGCCCGCGTCTCGCGGGCGTCTTGCGCCGACCGCGAGGACGCGGTTGGGGAGCGGCGCGTTGCTCATAGCCCGCGTCACGCGGGCGTCTCTGTGCCGGCCGCGAGGACGCGGTTGAGGAGCACACTACGATGTCCCGCTCGTAGCCCGCGTCACGCGGGCGTCTTGTGCCAACCGCGAGGACGCGGTTGGAGAGCGGCGCGTTGCTCATAGCCCGCGTCACGCGGGCGTCTTGTGCCGACCGCGAGGACGCGGTCGGAGAGCGGCGCGTTGCTCGTAGCCCGCGTCACGCGGGCGTCTCTGTGCCGACCGCGAGGACGCGGTCGGGGAGCACACTACGATGTCCCGCTCGTAGCCCGCGTCTCGCGGGCGTCTTCTCAAGTCAGCCACTCTCGCACATCATCCACTGGCACACTTAACGGTTCGCCCAGATCATAAAACCGGGCACTGGAAAATTCATACCTCGCCCGTTCAGGGACAAGCTGCCACTTCTTTGCCACAGGGTTATTGTGAATGTACTCCAGCTTCTCTCTTAGAAATGCCGGGCTATGAATGTTCTTCGCTTGAATGGGTTGCCAGACTTGATGTTGCTCGGTGCGATCCAACTGCCGGTGTTCAGCGAAGTACCGCATCTCCTCGGTAAACCCGTCGATCCGTAGTTGGTTCAAAATAGCATGAGCAGTGAACGAGCCTAATGATTGGAGATTTTCGGAGATCGTTTTGTTCTCGGCAGGCTTAATAATCGCGTGGAAATGAGTCGGCATCACAACATACGCATAGAGGGCCAACCGACATTGTTTGCGATGCCAGCCTAAAGAGTCCAGAACGATCCATGCAAACTCAAAGCGTGCCAGTAAGGGACGCCAGCCGAGCAGGGTAGCGGTGATGAAGTAAAGATGCGAAGGAAAGTGCTGGGGCTTGAAGGACATCGTCACTTATCGCCTGTTGCATGCACAGCTATGAACGACCGCGAGGACGCGGTCGGGGAGCGGCGCGTTGCTCGTAGCCCGCGTCTCGCGGGCGTCTCTGCGCCGACCGCGAGGGCGCGGTGGGGGAGCGGCGCGTTGCTCATAGCCCGCGTCACGCGGACGTCTCTGTACCAACCGCGAGGGCGCGGTCGGGGAGCACACTACGATGTCCCGCTCATAGCCCGCGTCACGCGGACGTCTCTGTGCCAACCGCGAGGGCGCGGTGGGGGAGCGGCGCGTTGCTCATAGCCCGCGTCACGCGGACGTCTCTGTGCCGACCGCGAGGACGCGGTCGGGGAGCCGTAGAAACTGCGCGCAGCCCGCGTCACGCGGGCGTCTTGTGCCGACCGCGAGGACGCGGTCGGAGAGCGGCGCGTTGCTCATAGCCCGCGTCTCGCGGGCGTCTTGAGCAGAGACCTCCGAGGTCTGCAAGCATTGGGACAGCTGAACCCCCCGGCTGAGACCTCGGAGGTCTACGTCTGGTTCAAGCCACTGTTGCCCGCACCACCTTTGCCCGCGTGACCGCGATCAAGTCTTTTACACTCAATTCAAGATCGATGCCGCGCACGCCCGCGCTGAGGTGAATCCGCTCCAGTGCTTGCGCGCTCGCGTCCAGGCAGACCTCGAAGCCGCGATTGAGCAGCGCCAGCGCCGAGATGCCGCCCACCTGCAACCCCGTCAGCTTCTCCGCCTCGGCGTGAGTTGCCATGCGCAAGCGCTTCTCCCCGATCTCTTTTGCCAGCAACTTCAAATCCACTTCGCGGCGCGCGGGAATCATTACCAGCAGCGGCTTGCCTCTGGCCTCGCGCAACACGACCAGCGTCTTGTAGACCGTCTCGACCGGCGCGCCGATCAACTCCGCTGCTTCTTCGGCCGAATGAAACGCGCGCGCCGCATCGTATACCTTGACCTGGTAAGCGACGTGGCGCGCGTCCAGCAAGCGCATCGAGTTGGTCTTGTCCATGATTCCCGACGACAGACGAACCCCCTTCGCTTCGCTACGGGGGCAGGTGACGAACCCCTGCTGCGCGTAGCGCGGTTCGTCTTCTAGCTCGCCAGCGACCGGGTGTCCAATCGGCGCAGCACCAGCTTGCTCACTTCGGCCACCAACGCCGGCAACAGCGCCAGCGGGATAATGATTTCCCAATGCTGAAGCGTGAGCGGCGTGGTGTTGAAGGGGTCGTTGAAGAAGGGGAGATAGATGACCGCCAATATCAGCACGATCGAGAGGCCGACGGCGTATTGCATCCAGCGATTGCTGAATACGCCCAGGCGCAGCAACGGGTAGCGCTCGGAGCGGGTGGTGTAAGCGATGGGCAACTCGGCCATGGCGAGTGTGACAAAGGCCATCGTCTCGGCCAATAGGATGCCGCCTTCGTTCATCCCGATCCAGTAGGCCGTCAGCACCACGGCCGTCAACGCTACGGTCATGATCGCGATGCGAATGACCATGACCCGGTTGATGATCGGCTCGCGCGGCGGCCGGGGCGGCCGATCCATCGTATCGGGGTCGCCCTTTTCCAGGCCCAGCGCCAGCGCCGGCGCGCCGTCGGTCAACAGGTTGAGCCACAGCAGTTGAATCGGCGTCAACGGCGGAGGCCAGCCGACCAGCGCGGCGATGAAGATGATGGCGATCTCGGCCACGTTGCACGAGAGCAGGTAGAAGACGAACTTGCGAATGTTGCTATAGATAATGCGGCCCTGCTCGACGGCCGAGACGATGGAAACATAGTTGTCGTCGGTCAAGACCATGTCGGCGGTTTCTTTGGAGACATCGGTGCCGGTGATGCCCATGGCCACGCCGATGTCGGCGCGCTTCAGCGCGGGCGCATCGTTGACGCCGTCGCCGGTCATGGCGACGACGTGGCCTCGGGCGCGGAAGGCTTCCACGATGCGCACTTTGTGCTCCGGGCTTACCCGCGCGAAGACGTCCGCCTGGTCGATTTCACCCGCCAGCGCCTGGTTGTCCATCTGGTCGAGCTGCGCGCCGGTGAAGACTTTGCCGCCGGTCTGACCATCGCGCAGTAAACCGATTTGTGCGGCGATGGCGCGGGCGGTGTCGGGATAATCGCCGGTGACCATCACCGTGCGGATGCCGGCGTGCCGGGCTTTGGCGATGGCCGGTTTCACTTCCGTCCGGGCCGGGTCGATCATCCCAATCATCCCGATGAAAATGAGGTCGCGCTCGATGTTGGCGACGGTGATCTCTTCGGCGGGCGGCAGCTGGTCGAGCCGGCGATAGGCGACCGCCAGCACGCGCAGCGCCTGCGAGGCCATGCCCGCATTGGCCTCCTGGATCGCCTGGCGCTCGGCGGCGGTCATGGGCGCGGGGCCTTTGCGATGCAGCAGGTGGGTGCAATGATCCAGTACCAGGTCGGGCGCGCCCTTCACCGCCACGACGTAGCCCTGCTCCCCGGTCAAAAACGGCGCGGGGTCGTCTTCGTCGACAACGCGCATTTCGTGAAGGGTGGCCATGCGCTTACGCTCGGAATCGAAGGGAATCTCGGCCACGCGCGGATAGGCTCGCTCCAATTCCCGGCGCCAGAGGCCGGCCTTGGCGGCGGCCACAATCAGCGCGCCTTCGGTCGGGTCGCCGACCATTCGATAGGAGCGCCGGCCGCCGGTCTCACCCGTCGCTTCAAGTTCGGCGTCGTTGGCCAGCGTCGCGGCCCACAGCAGCGCCGCGGCTTCGATGTCTTCGCGCACGGTGTATTCTTTGTCGTTGCGCAGGAACTGGCCGTCGGGATGATAACCCTGGCCGGTGACCTCCAGCTCGGTATGGTGGATCCAGAGGCGGACGGCCATCATCTCATTTTGAGTCAAGGTGCCGGTCTTGTCCGAGCAGATGGCGGTGGCCGAGCCGAGCGTCTCGACCGCCGACAGTTTGCGGATCAGCGCGTGGCGGCGAATCATCTCGCGCATGCCGAGCGCCAGGCTGATGGTGACGATGGCCGGCAGCCCTTCCGGCACGGCCGCAATCGCCAGGCTCACGGCCAGTTCGAAGGCCTGCACAAACGCTTCGACCAGATGGCTGGTGTCGCCGAGACCTTCCAAGCCCAAGGCACCGATAGCGCGAATAATGGTGACGGCGAACACCAGGCCACAGATGATCAGCGCCGCAATGCTCAGCGTCCGGCCCAACTGGTTGAGCTTGAGTTGTAGCGGCGTCGGCTCTTCCTCGAAGGATTGGATCATCTCGGCGATCAGGCCGATCTGCGTCTGCATGCCGGTCGCCACGATGATGCCCTTGCCGCGCCCGTAGGTGACGGTGGTGCTCATGTAGGCGGCGTTCTTGTGGTCGCCAATTGGCGCGTTCTCGGCCAGCACCGCGCTGGCGTACTTGTTGACGGGCACGCTCTCGCCGGTGAGCGAAGCCTCTTCGATTCTGAGGTTGACCGATTCGATCAAACGCAGATCGGCCGGGACGAAGTTGCCGGCTTCCAGCAAAACGATATCGCCGGGCGCCAGCTCACGCGCCGAGATACGCTGGCGGCTGCCGTCGCGGATGACCGTCGCGTCGGGCGCGGCCATCTTCTTGAGCGCGGCCAGCGCCCGCTCGGCGCGCGACTCCTGCACCACGCCCAGCACGGCGTTGAGCACGACGATCGCCAGAATCGCGACCGCTTCGACGGTTTCGCCCAGCAGGGCGGAGACGACGGCGGCGACGATCAGCAGGATGACGACAAACGAGTTGAGCTGATCGAGCACTTTGCGCCAGTAGGGCACCGGCGGGTGCTCGCGCAATTCGTTGTGGCCGTATTTGTCCAACCGCGCCTGCGCCTCGGCGCTGCTCAAACCCCGCTCGAGATGTGTTTCGAGCTGCGCTACGACCTTGTCGATCGGCTGACTGTGCCAGGCTGCGGGTGCGCCGTTTGATGCCATACTCTGCTCCATGAAAAGTCCCCTGGCTGAAAATAGGTGAGACCGTCCAGGCCTCACCTGGGGCAATTATAGCATAGATTGTGAGGCGTTTTTGCCGCTTGGTGAAAAAAAGCTCGCCAGAGCGCAACGGCGCGATTGAGCAAGACATTTGGCGCTGGTGATTGCACACCCGATTTGGCGGACTTGCCAATCCGATATATAATCGGGCCAGGTGAAGATACGACCACGATTCGTAAAGCAGAGGGCCGCATGGTAGATAAACCCGATGAAGCGCTGTTTGTGGCCGGAAAGGCCAAATGGTTGCTGGAAAATGCCCGTAAACTCACGCCCGATCAGCGCGCCTTACTGCTGGCCGTAGCCGATCTGGAGCAAAACCGGGGCCGCCAGCTGTCTGCTCAGGACCAGGAAGCGATCGACGAACTGGCCGAGGCGCAAGAGGGTTACGATCCGAATGACATCGAGCGGGCGGTGCAGCACATGCTCAAAGCCAAGGCGAAGCGGAAGGTGGTGGATTGGCCGAGCGGGTTATGGGCCAGAGTGCGCAAGAAGGGCAAGGGTTAGGACCGGAGATTAGAGATTGAGGATTGGAGATCGGCATGGGCCGATCTTTTTGTTTGTCGGCGATTTGCGCTTTCGGACGGCACGAATACAATTACGCCCAATTCCGGCCCGGATGGGCGACAGACGAGAGGAGGTGCAACATGCAACAACCACCGATGCAAGCTCGGCCAACCGGCATCACGATCTTAGCGGCGCTGGCGGCCATCGGCGGGGTGTTGGGGCTGTGTGGGTCGCTGGCCTTGATCGGCCTGGGCGGTGTGCTAGGCGGTGTTGCTGCGTCCGTGGGCGGCGCAGCGGTGGGGGTGGCAGCCGGCGGTTTGGCGGTAATCTTCGGGCTGGTGGCGCTGGGCGTTTCCGTGCTCGATCTGGCCTTCGCCTACGGCGCGTGGAACCTCAAGCCGTGGGCCTGGACGCTGGGCGTAGTCGCGCAGGGCATTTCGCTCGTGCTGGCGGTGATCAACATTCTGCAAGGCGCTGACATTTCAGGCCAGATCATCAGCATCGCCATTGCCGGGATCATCCTTTACTACCTGATGACCCCGGAGGTCAAGCGCGCGTTCGGTCGGGCCTAATTGATCCCGTGGTTGATTTGTCGATAGACCTGCCGGGTCTCGCAGACCCGGCAGGTCTACTGTTTAAGCGAGGTCGAGGTAGGGCAGGCTGGCTTCGATGGAGGACAAATTGGGCAGTTCGAGGATGAACATGGGCGGCTGCGACAGCCCGCGTAATGTGGCGAGCAGCTCCGGGAAATCGAGCACGCCGTCGCCAAAGGCCAGGTGTTCGTCGGTTGTGCCGTGGTTGTTGTGCAGATGGGTGTAGATGATCTCCGCGCCCAGCTCGTCGATCCAGGCGCTAACCGGTAAGCGCGAGTACAGGCTGGCATGCCCGACATCCAGGCACGCTTTGAGATAGGGCGAGCCAATGCGCGTGAGGACGCGACAGATGATCCGTGGGTCTGGCTCCCACATATTCTCGAGCACCAAAGTCACGTTAGCCTGCGCGGCCTCCTCCGCCAGCGGCGTCCAGAAATCCACCTGTCGATTTTCCCAATCGGGCAGGTAGCTCGGATGATCGACCAGCGGCAAGTAGTTGGCGTGAAAATCGATCACCTGCGCGCCCAGCGTATGGGCGATATCCAAATTCTGTCGATAGCGGTCACGCGCGATGGCGGCGACGCGGCGATCGGGGCTGCCGCTGATCAAGTCGATAAAGGCGCCGTGCATGGTGAGCGGGCTTTCGAACCCATCCAGGTGCGACTGATAGGTGCGCAACAGACCGCGCCAATCATCGTCGAGCAGGAGCGGGTTGGAGAATTCCTGCAGCTCCAACCCGATCCGGCGCGAGCGGGCCAGCGCTAGGTGACCCGGCAGGTCCGATAACCTCTCGCACGAAATTGATACACGATCCATTGGTTTTCCTTGGCTGGACTCTTCCTAATTTTACAGCATATCTGCATGCCCGCCAAACGAAAGACCAACTGCTGGTCGGAAGAGCCATTGAGCTGTGCGCGTTGCTTGCCTGCATACTGTGTTGCAAGAAATGAACACATTTGCCTGAGGATACGCCCGTCGCCGGGCGCGGGCAAATGGGAAGTTTGGCATGCTGCGCGGCCCGGCGTGCGCCAAACACGACGAAACGATTGCAGCGCGCGTTACAGTTCGATTACTTCGGCGCGCAGGCCGGTCGCTCTAACGTGCAGCAGACCCACCTGCGGGCCGGGCGTGTTGTAATACCGCGGCGCAACCGGGCCGGGGTTGAAGATCAGCCGGCCGTCGACGGTCTGCTGATAGCACCGATGCGTATGGCCGAATACGATGGCGTCGATAGGCTCGTGCGCGAATGCCGCGCGCACGGCGCGGATGTAGCTGTTGCCATCATACTTGAATCTCAAATGTTCTTTGAGCTTGCGGATTAAGTAGTGCGGCCAGCTGCCGTGCCCGTGCGTAAGACCGATGCGCTTGCCATCAATCTCGACGACACGGCGCGCCGGCAGGCCGGTATGGAACAGATCGGCGTTGCCGGCCACGGCGACCGTCGGCGCGATGCGCTCGAGTTCACGCAACACCGACAGCCGGTTCAAGTCGCCGGCGTGTAAGATCAGCTCGACGCCTCGAAACGCCCGATCGAGTCCGGCGGGCAGCCGGGGCAGGCGCTGTGGAACGTGAGTGTCGGCGATGACGCCGAGAGTGGGCATGGCTGTGTTCTATTTCCTGCCAAAGTCGGGAGAGCCAGTTTCTCTTTGTGTCTTCGAGTCTTGATGGTAAACTATGGCATCCAACGCGGGGGAATGCACATGGCAGCCACAACTCGACTGGCGCGGGTACGGCCACTCCACGACTACGAAATCGAGGAAGCGCGGCGGGTTTTCGCCGATCGGCTGAACTATGCGCGCGTGCGCGTCCACGAGTACGCGCCCTGGCCCGACGCCATCCACCGCTTTGGACGGCGCATCCGCCGCTTGCCGCCGCCGCCTGCGAACGAGCACAACGCCATCACGCTCGGCTTCGGCTGTTACTTCCCGATTTCGCTGCCCGAAGCGTTCACCTCGCCGGACGACCCGTTTGGCATGAGCTGGCTGATCCACGAGTTGACGCATGCCTGGCAGTTTCAACACATGGGCTGGTTATACTTGCTGCGCGCACTGCTCGCCCAGCTGGGGCCTAACCCTTACAACTTTGGCGGGCTGGATGGATTGCGCACGGCGCGCGACAACGGAGCGACCTTTCTCAGCTTCAACCCGGAGCAGCAAGGCGACATCACGCGCCTGTACTATATCCGTCTCCGCAAGGGGCAAGACGTGAGCGTGTGCCGGCCGTACATCGCGGATTTGCAACGGATAGGCAGCGGATAAAAGTGTAGGACTTACGCAGTTGGTGCGGCAGTTGCACTGCCGCCGCCCCATCTGCCGCAGTACAACTGCGGCAGCAACATGCAACTGCGTAAGTCCTGAGTGTAGAAACCGACGTTCGGCGAAGGTCTTAGCGTAGCACCCCGGAGCGCAGCGGAGTGGGCCCGGCCGAGCCATTGGGGAAGCATAGAAACCGGGTTTCTCAAAGAAACCCGGTTTCGGTTTATTCAATGAACCGGAAACTCTCCAGCGCCAGCGCCGGTACGCGATGCACGCCGCCAAAATGCCCGGCCAACGTGCGCCGCTCGCGCCCGAGCCCGCCCACGTGTTGCAGCGCCGAGATCAACTCCTGGTCGATGCGCAAGTTCGTCACCGGGTAAGCCAGCTCGCCGCGCTCGATCCACCACACGCCATCGCGCGTCGTGCCGGTCACGCCGCAATTATGCGGCTGGGTCAGATTCACGTACCACAACCGCGTCACATACAAGCCGCGTGCGATCGACGCGATCAACTCCTCAACCGACCGCTGGCCCGGCGCGAGTGACAGGTTCTCAGGCAGCGGGCCGTCCCAGTCGTCGTCGTAGGGCTGCGCGTGACCGGTCGAGACCCGCCCCTCCTCGCGCGCCGCCGTAATCCGATCATACACCGGCGAAGTGGGCACGCCGTCCACGATGATCGGCACGCGCAGCTTGGGCATGCCTTCGCAATCGAATGCCTGCGGGAAACCGTCTACATCGAATGCATCGTCGACGATCGAAACCTGCGGCGAGAGACAAGGCTGCCCGATGCGGCGATTCATCCAGCTGCGATCTTCCTGCACCGCCAACGCGCCCATGCCGGCCTCGGCCAGCGCCTCCAATAAAGCGACGACGGCGTAAGGCTCAAACACCACGGGATACTCGCCCGCCGGAATCGGGCGCGGCTGTCGATCGGCCAACGCGCGCCGGATCGCTGCGTGCTTCAGCGCCTCGACGTCGATCTGCGCTTGCTTCCAGCCGGTCGCGTGTGCATACGCCGAAGCCGACTCGTCCGGCCGCTCGATCACAAACGTCAAATCGATTTCTGTGCTGGGCGCATAAGCGAACAACCCCTTCGAGTTCATCACGGCGTATTCGCTCTGCCCGGTGCTGAACGCGCCGGACGCCAGCAATCTTTCGGCGCGGGCTGCGCGGCAAATATCGGCCACTACCCCGGCGCGCGCAGCCGGCGTCATGCTCACCACCGCCTCATCGTAGGCCAGTGTGCAGGTGAGCGTCTGCGGTTCGGGCAGCCCAGGCCAATCGGGATTTTCCGGCACGTGACGCGCTATCTCGTTGGCCAGCCGCGTCACGCGCTCGACCCCCAGCGGCGACAGATCGTTCGTCGAGGCGATGCCGACGCGCGATTCGAAGGCCGCGCGCACTTCCAGGCTGGCGTCCACTTCGGCCACGTTCTGGTGAATCACGTTGTAGGCAAAGCGGGTGAGCGCTTCATCGGAAGCGGACAAGACCGCCTCGGTCTCGTCCGCCTGCGAGAGCAACATCACGTGCTTGAGGATCTCTTCGATTCGAGAACTGCCCAAGACACTCAACCGATATTCACCAATGACGAAACGACTAAAGTCGTTACTGCCAACTAGCAAACTATCTAACTATCCAGCCATCCAACTAGTACTCCGCCACAGTGATTTTGATGGGCGTAGCGTAGGGCCTCGTGCCCGTCAGACGCCCACAACCCCACAAGGGGGCGCAAGCAGGGGGCTAAGCTACCCGTCATTTTCCCTGTGGTGGGGTACTAGCTCGCGAACCGCGCCGGCGCCGCCGGCCCGAACAAGCGACCCGACTGCCGGCCGATCAGCACGCCGCACATGCCGCCGCGCTGCGCGACGTTGACGACTTGTTTTTGTGAAGCCCGACCCAACACGGCCAGCCCATACTTCGTCGGCGCGAAGCCCAGCACCACGTAAAACGGCTCGATGCACACCGTCCCGTCGTCGGCGACGACCGGGAACTCGCTGACGGCGATCGGCGCCAGGCGCTGCACCACCCACGCTTCCTCGTCGCTCAGCGCCTCAGCGATCGCCGCCTCCCACTCGCCCTGGCTGACCGACGGCCCGATCAGCACGCGATCGCCGCCGTACGAACGGTTGGGCTTGATCACCAGCTCTTCCTGATACTTGCGCGTGTGTTCGAGCAGGTTCACCGTCTCGCCGTCGGGCAGCGTGGCGCGCCGATCCGATAAGACCCGCGTCCACAGGATGTGGCGGCGGAAGACCTGGCGCTCGTCGGCGTTGAAGTATTTTTGCGTGAACTGCGGGTCGGTCAGGATTTCCCAGCAGCTCTTGTGATCGAAATCGCCGGCCAGCGACGAGATCATCCGGTTCTGCTTGAACAGCGTCCGCATCGGCCGGATGTCGACGCCTTCCGCTTCCAACTCAATGATATCGCGGACTTCGTAATCGCGATAGGCAATATCCACCAGGCTGTCCTCGTACCACACCTCGCCCTTCTTCATGTACAGCTCGGACGGATCGGCGTGCAGGATCGTCAGGCCGTGACGCTCGCGATAATACTCGGCCAGCGCCGCCTGTTCGTTCGGCCCGTCGCCGGCATACTTCGGTTCGATGAAGCACACGTTGCGCCCCGGCCGCCCGATCGCGTCCAGGTGATCGATCACCTCTTCGATGAACAGCTCGCGCAGGTCTTGCCCCACTTCCATCTGCAGCTGCGGCTCGACCTGTTGGAACACCGGCAGCACGATGTCGGCCAGCATCTGCTCGCAGGTCGGGATCAGGTGCAGCCCGCCCACGCCGCACAGATTCGGTTCGACGAAGCGCAGCGAGTCTTTCCACATCGGGCTGGTGAAATCGACCATCGCATCGAGGCGGCCGAACACCGGGTTGTTCTCGCGCTGGCTGGGGCCGTAGCTGTCCCACAACCATTTTTCTTCGGCCGGCGTCAGCGGCGTCACCTCGCGCACGGCGAAATCCTGGATGTACAGGTCGGGCAGCCGCTTGAGCGCGTTGACGATCGTGAGCGAGACGTAGTGCAGGTAGGCCAGCTGATCGGGCATGATGCCGGTAGGGCGCAAGAGCACGCGGATCGCCTCGGTCTTTCCATCGCGCACGTAAACCAGGCTGCGCTTGAAGGCTTCGTCTATCATCTGCCGGTTCAGTTCGACGATCTTCTCCGGCGGGATGGCGTAGAGGATTTTGCGCACCCGGCTATCCAGGCTCAACCCGCTCAGGCCGCGTTCTTCGGCCGGCGTCAATATCGTAGCCATCGCGTGCTCCTTCAGGTAGGCGGGTAGCAGGTAGACAGGTAACAGGTAGAACGTATGGAAGTGACGGCGTTCTCCGGCTGCCGTAAAGTGTAATGCAAACGGGGGTGGCGTCAAATGGGGCAACGGATGGGCAACGAATAAACGAATCAACACATTAGCGCATCCGTTTATACGCTGCTTATTCGTTGCCTACTCCCCCACCAACGCCTTGAAGCGAGGATCGTCCCGGATGAAATCGAAGTCGGGATCGCGGCGCGCCATTTGTGGAACGAGTTTCGGTCGGCGTGCAATAGCCTGCCGCAACAATTCGAGCGCCTCGTCTACATTCCCGCAGATCGACTCAAAGCAGGCGCGGTTGTATTCGTTTTCCTTCGCAATCAGTTCACGCGCGACTTTGATCTGCGCCGCATATTCGGCTTCGCGATTTAGTTTTCGATAGCAGGCTGCAAGACCGAATTGGGCTGTTGCAAGTTTGGAGTCTAGTTCAATCGCGCGCTGGTAGGCGGCGAGGGCCTCCTCGGTGCGACCCAGGTCGCGGTACACGTGGCCCAGGCCGTTGTGGGGGTAGGCAAACTTCGGGTCGAGGTCAATCGCGCGCTGGAAGGCGGCGAGGGCGTCATCATAGCGGCCCAGGTCGCCGTACACGCTGCCCAGGCCGTTGTGGGGAGTGGCATACTTCGGGTCGAGTTCGATCGCGCGCTGGAAGGCGGCGAGGGCCTCCTCGGTGCGCCCCAGGTCGCGGTACACGTGGCCCAGGCCGTTGTGCGGAGCGGCAAACTTCGGGTCTAGTTCAATCGCGCGCTGCTAGGCGGCGAGGGCCTCCTCGGTGCGACCCAAAGCGCGGTACACGTTGCCCAGATTGTTGTGGGGGTAGGCAAACTTCGGGTCGAGGTCAATCGCGCGCTGGTAGGCAGCGAGGGCCTCCTCGGTGCGGCCCAGGTCGGCGTACACGTTGCCCAGGCCGTTGTGGGGGTAGGCAACCTTCGGGTCGAGGTCAATCGCGCGCTGGTAGGCGGCGAGGGCCTCCTCGGTGCGACCCAGGTCGCGGTACACGTTGCCCAGGCCGTAGTGGGGAGCGGCATACTTCGGGTCGAGGTCAATCGCGCGCTCGTAGGCGGCGAGGGCCTCCTCGGTGCGCCCCAGGTCGGCGTACACGTTGCCCAGGCCGTTGTGGGGATAAGCATACTTCGGGTCGAGGTCGATCGCGCGCTGGTAGGCGGCGATGGCTTCTTCGCTTCTGCCAGCCAAGCTATATGTGGTAGCCAGCCGATACCATGCACTCTTTTTCTCTGGCAACCAGGCAACGACCTTTGGTAAAATGTGTTCGGCCTCAACCGAGAGCACAGCCTTGCTTGGCCCTTCAGGCCACATCAACGCACCTGCAAGGTCGTCTAGGGCTTCGGCCAGCTGTCTTCTCAGCGAACTATTTTCATCAGGTAGTCCCTTCTCCGCCTTCTCAAATTGCGCCAGGGCTTCAGCATATCTCTTGCGCTGGTAGAGCAGTTGCCCGCGTTGCAGCTCGAGAATGGCGCGGCGCTCGATAGTGCGAATGTCTTCATCGTCTGCGCGTTGTAAGGCGCGTTCGAGTTCGGCCAGCAAGGCTTCAGTTCCCTTATCATCCTCCTCCGCTATGCCTGCGCGCAGGGCCTTCAAACGCTTGCGCCCGTCTTTAGATAGGCCAGGCTCAAACGCTTCAACTACTTCCAACAGCCCGCGCGCCAGACTCCAGTTGTAGCCCAGCCCGTCAACCATCAAGGGCAGCAATTCACGCCATGCCTCGCGCTCATCTTTCCAAAATAACCAGTGAACGGCGTCCAGCGCCGATTCCTGCCAGTCGTCGCTTTCGCAGCGTTCTTCAAGCAGTGGCAGGTCTTCTTCAAGTCTCGTTTTGGCGCTTTGCGCCGCGTCTGAGGCCCGCTGTGCCAGTTCGCGCCTCTCGTCGCTGTCTTTCATCTCCGAAGTCAACAGGCGTTCGCGCAGAAAGGCGGCCATCCCTTCGTGCAGCCGCGCGCCGCCGGGCAGCCGCACGGCCGAGTAGCGCCGGGTCAGCTCGTTCAAGCGCGCCGTCAGATCGAACGGGCCGTCGGCCGGTCGAAGCGCCGCCGCTTGCACTTTCGGATCGGGACGGCGCTGCATCGCCAACAAGAACAACGCGCGGCGGTCGGCGCGGCCTTCGACCGTGTCGGTCAGGCAGTGGACGAGCACGCGATCGCTCATCAACCGGACAATCTCGTCGCGCGAACTACGATCCGGAATGTCCCCCGTGATTGCCTCAAGCGATACGCCGCGCGCCCATAGGTCGCCCGCCTGCCGGATCGCCAGCGGGATGCCTGATGTCGCAGCGTGGAGGGCGGCGGCTTCCTCGCGCGAGACCGGCCGGTCGGGCGCGCGCTCGCCCAAATACTCAACCACGTATTGAATCGCCAGCTCTTGAACGTCCAGCGCCGCCAAGCGGCGCGGAAATTCGGCGCTGTACCCGACAAAGCGATCGGCGGGCCGGCTGTCGCGCAAGTTGTCTCGCCCGGCGATGATCCACATCACGCGCGGCCCGGCCGCTTCAACGGCTACACGCAACCAGGGATCGGTTCGCGCCACGATCTCGTAAGTGTCGAGCAGCACGATCAGCGGCTTGCTGTTCGCGACCGCCGCAAATCCGGCGCCTAATGCGCGCGCCAAATTCTCGTTGGGTTCGCGGTAAATCGCTTCTTCCTCCGGTTTGAGCCTGGCGCGCGCCTTCAGCCATTCGTTGACCTGCGCCAGTTGCTCCGCGCCGCCCTGTATGACTTCGGCGGCGCCTTTGGCGAGCGGCGCTTGCCACTTGCCGCTCACGCCCGTGCCGCGCCGGACGATCGCCGCGATGACTTCCGCGCCGAGATCGCGCACTCCGGCATAGCGGCTTTCGCCGGTTTCCTTCGATAACGCCTCGGCGACTTTCTTCTCGGCCTCACCGCGCCGGTTCACCGCGTCCTGGTAAGGCTTGAGGTGTCTGCTCCAGCCGGCGTCGAGCGCAGCTTGATGCAGTAAGTCGAATACAACCTCAGTCGTGATCGCGTCGCGCGACACCTGCAAACTGGTGCGCCTATGGCGTTCAAGCTCCCAGTCGACCAATCGGATGGAAAATTCGCCTTCAAAGGGCGCTTCGAGTTCGGCAATGTCGCGAAATCGGCGCAAGAGTTTGCTCTTGCCCATACCGCCTTCGCCGTAAAGGAGGAAGATGAATGGCGGATCATCCGGTTGTGCGGGACGGAGCAGCCCGCGCAGCGCCTCTCGAAAACGATCCTGCTCGTCGAGCCGGCCCAGGAAAAGCTCGTCATCGACCAGGATGCGCTCTTTAGCCATGCCATAACCTCCGTACACGACGAATGGGCGAATTATACTCTCACTCAATGGACGAGACACGTCTTAGAGCCTGTCTGAAAACCCCGAAATGCCGTAGCATAGGGCCTTGTGCCCGCCGCCCACCAGGGGCTAAGCTACGTGTTTTCGGACAGGCTCTTAGATGCATCTCCTCCCACTTTCGACTATAATGCAGGCGAAGCCTTCTCGCTACCGCCAGCCACGCCAAATGAACCCAACTCGCGCCGATCGCGTCGCCCGCTCGATCATCCTCGCCCTGTTCGTCATCGCGGGCGCGGCCTTTCTGGCCGCGCCGGTTTTGGCGTTGAATTGGAGCGCGCGCCCCTTCCCCGGCTTCGTCGTCGAGCAGACGCTCGTCGTCGCCAGCATCGACGGCGAGGGCTGGAGCGGCCGGCAGGCCGGGCTGGGCTATCCGCAGCGGATAATCGGTATCGGCGGGCAGCCCGTCAGCACCCCCGCCGAGTTCGACGCCGCCAGCTCAAGATTGTCGATCGGCGACTCGATCGAAGTCCGCGCGGCCCGGCCCGACGGCTCGACACGTGTCTACCCCGCGATCGTCCTCGGCGAGTTTCCGGCGTTCGACCTGGCGCGCTTATTCTGGCTGCCCTACGGCGTGGGGCTGGCGTATGTGTTGATCGGCGCGTGGGTGTATCGGATGCGGGGCAAGACCCGGCCCGGCCGCGCGTTCGCTTTCTTCTGCGTGAGCGTCGCGCTCGTCAGCGGGCTGTTCTTCGATCTCAGCACGACGCATGTGGGGCCGGTTGTCTGGACGCTGGCGATCACGCAAATCGGCGGCGCGCTGCTCGGGCTGGCGTTGCGCTTCCCTGAAGAGTGGGAGGCAGTGCAGCAGCGCGCCTGGCTGCGCTTCTCTCCGTACCTCATCTCGATCGCGCTGGGTATCTGGGGTTTAGCGGTCCTGAATAGCGCGGCCGATCCGTGGGCCTACGTGCTGCCGTGGCGCTACAGCTATTTTTATAGCGCGGTCGGCCTGGCCTTCCTGTTTGGCACATTGCTCTACCGGCGACGGCGCAGCTTCTCGGCGGTGGCGCGACAACAGGCGCGCATCATCTTGTGGGGCAGCCTGGTCGCGTTCGCGCCGATCGGCGGCTGGCTGGCTTTGCTGGCGTTGGGCATCTCGCTCACGTTTAACCCGGCGCTGTTGCTGCCCGGTCTGCTGCTCTTCCCCATCGCCATCGCCTACGCCATCCTGCGCTATCGCCTGTTCGACGTCGATCGCGTGTTGCGGACGGGGCTGGGTTATGCCATCCTCACCGGGTTGGTCGCCCTCGGGTACGCCGGCCTCATCGCGCTGCTGCGCCTCTTGGTCAGCAGCCAGCTGCGCTTCAACGATCCCATCCCGCTGGCGATCTTCATCTTCGCGCTGATCGTCGGGCTTGACCCGCTGCGCGCGCGCGTGCAGCGCAGCGTCGATCGGTTGTTCTTCCGGGATCGCATCGACTATCGCGCCAACCTGGAAGCGTTCGCGCGCGACCTGACCCACACGCTCGACCTGAGCACGATCCTGACCATACTCCGCGAGCGCCTGGACGCCACGCTGTACCCCTCGCATATCCTGATCTTCCTGTACGATCACGATGCGCACATGTACGTCCAGGTCGGCGCGCCGATCGAACACGCCTGGCGTTTCGAGGCTGACAGCCCGCTGGTGAAGCAGTTGGAGCGCGAAGAAGGCGCGCTGACGCTCTCGGCGAGCCGCGCGTTGCCTGCTGTGAGCCAGGAAGCGACGGTGGTCCTCAACGCGATTGCCTACGTTCCGCTACGTAGCCAGGAGCGGCTGATCGGCTGGCTGGCGCTCGGCCCGCGCCGCTCCGGGCATCCGTATCACGGCGACGACCTGGCTTTTCTGGCCGCGCTCGCCAATCAGGCCGCCGTCGGTCTGGAGCAGGCGCGCCTGCAGGAACGGGCGCTGGCCGAGCAGCGCCTGCGCAAAGAGCTCGAACTGGCGCGGCAGATCCAGACCTCGTTTCTGCCGCAGCAGCTGCCGGCGCTGCCGGGTTGGGAGTTCGCCGCGTACTATTCCGCTGCGCGCCAGGTCGGCGGCGACTTCTACGATTTCATCTCGATCCGCAATCCCGCGCAACGCCCCGCCGGCAGTTTGTGGAGCGTGCTGGAAGGCAGCAACCTGCTGGGGCTGGTGATCGCCGACGTCTCGGACAAAGGGATTCCGGCGGCGCTGTTGATGGCCGTGAGCAAGACGCTCGTGCGCGCGGTGACGATCAGCGGGCGCAGCCCCGCCGACGCCATCCAGCGCGTGAACGAGTTGCTCCTGAACGACAGCCGGGCCGAAGCTTTCGTCACGCTGTTCTACGGTGTGCTCGACCCGGAGCAGGCCACGCTGCGTTTTGTGAACGCGGGCCACAACCCGCCGCTGCTGGTGCAGGACGCCTCGGAGAGCATTTTCTCGCTGCGCGCGCCGGGCATCGTGCTCGGCATATTCGATTCGATCCGCTTGACCGAAGCCGAGGTGTGTTTCGAGCCGGGCGATGTGCTGTTGCTGTACACCGATGGCATTACCGACGCGCTCAATGCGCAGCGCGAAGAGTTTGGCATCGAGCGCTTGACGCGGCTGCTGCTGGAACAACGCCAGCGCCCAGCGTCCGAGCTGCTGCGCGCGCTCGTCGAGGCGATCCAGAGTTTCGTCGGCGAGACCGAACCCTTCGACGATATGACGCTGGTGGTGGTGAAGCGTGTACGCTGAATAAGGTTCGGCGAAGGTCTTAGCGCAGCACCCCCGCCGCTGCGCGGCGGACAGGGCCTGACTGAGCCAATGCGGTAGCGGTCACACATGTTGACATGTTGGGCGACAGTTGTACTGTCGCCCGTCGTCCGCAGCGCCGTCCGCAGTACAACTGCGGACGAACAAAGAGACGCTACCGAACTGAGTTATAATCCGCTTGAGATTCCTCTGCGCCACCGCACGCTGCCGCAATGAACGTAACCCGCACCGATCACGCCGCACGCTGGATCACCCTGGCCGCCTTCGCGGGCGCGCTGACCGCTTTCCTGGTCATACCCATTCTGGCCCTGAGCTGGAGTGCGCGGCCCTTTCCCGGCTTCGTCGTCGAGCAGACGCTGGTTGTGGCCGATGTCGACGGCGACGGCTGGAGCGGCCGGCAGGCGGGCCTGAACTATCCCCAGCGCGTGACGCACCTGGCCGGTCGGGCTGTCAACACATCCGCCGAGTTCGACGCGGTGATATCGAACACGCCGCCGGGCCAGTCGATCGAAGTGCGGACCGTGCTCCCCGATGGCCTGGCGCGCGTCTACCCGGCGGTCGCACTCAGGTCGCTGTCGATGCGCGATCTGGCGCGGCTGTTCTGGCTGCCGTACGGAGTCGGGCTGGCGTATCTGGTGATCGGCGCGTGGGTCTATCGCGTGCGCGGCAACACGCGGCCCGGCCGCGCGTTTGCCTTCTTCTCCACCTGCGCCGCGCTCACCAGCGCGCTGCTGTTCGACCTGAGCACGACCCACGCCGGCTCGGCGCTTTGGACGGTGGCCCTGGCCCAAGGCGGCGGCGCGTTGATCGGCCTGGCCCTGCTCTTCCCCGAAGCCTGGACGCCGGTGCAACAACGCGCCTGGCTGCGCCTTTGGCCATACGGCATCTCGATCGCACTGGCCGGCTGGGGCTTGCTGGTCTTGAACGACACCGCGAATCCCTGGGCGTATGTCCTGCCGTGGCGCTACAGCTACAGCTATGCCGCGATCGCCCTGGTCATTTTCCTGGGCATGATGCTGTATCGCTTCCGCCGCAGCCCGTCGGGGGTGGCGCGGCAGCAGGCGCGCATTGTGCTGTGGGGCAGCCTGCTGGCCTTCACGCCGCTCGGCGTATGGCTCGGCGCGCCGTTGTTGGGCGCGTCGATCCCGTTCAACTTCACGCTGTTTTTGCCCGGTTTGCTGATCTTCCCCTCGGCCATCGCGTACGCCATCGTGCGCTACCGCCTGCTCGATCTCGATCGCGTGTTGCGGTTGGGATTAGGCTACACGATTCTGAGCCTGTTCGTGGCCGTCGGCTACGCGAGCATCATCGCGCTGCTGCGCGCGGTTTTGAGCACGCGCGTGAGCTTTGACGATCCGATTGTGTTGACGATCTTCATCGTCGCGCTGGTGATCGGGATGGATCCGTTGCGCAGCCGGGTGCAGCGCGTCGTCGATCGGCTCTTCTTTCGCGAGCGCGCGGATTATCGCAGCATGCTCGAAGCGTTCTCGCGCGACCTGACCCATACGCTCGACCTCAATACGATCCTGTCCGCGCTGGACGAACGGCTGAACGCCACCCTGCACCCCGCGCGCTTGTTCGTCTTCCTGTACGACGACGAGAGGCAGGCGTTCGTCGAGGCGGGCGTCCCGCCCGACCTGGCGCAACGCTTCGGGGCGGAAAGCGCGTTGGTCGGGCGCTTGCAGCATCGCGAAGACGTGCTCGCCTTCTCGCCGAGCGACTCGCTGCCCTACTGGTTGGGCGCAGATCGTCAGGCGCTCGCCGCGCTTGGCGCGGTGGTCTATGTTCCGTTACGCAGCCAGGAGCGGCTGATCGGCTGGCTGGCGCTCGGCCCTAAGCTGTCCGGCCATCCCTACCATACGGACGATCTCGCCTTTCTGGCCGCCTTCGCCAATCAAACCGCCGTCGCGGTCGAAAACGCGCGGCTGTTCGAGAGCGTCAAGCGCAGCCTGGCTGCGATCACGACGATGAAGAACCTGATGGACAACGTGTTCGCCTCGATCGCGTCGGGCGTCATCACCACCGACACGCTCGGGCAGGTCACGCTCTTCAACCGCGCCGCCGAGTCGATCCTGGGCGTGTCGGCGGCGCACACGCTCGGCCGGCCTTTTCAGACCGCGCTGCCCCTGCGCCGCGATCTGCAAGCGCTGATCGAAACGGTGCGCGAGCAAGAATCCATCCTGGCCGAGGAATTTCAGGACGAATTGCCGCAGCGCGGCCCGGTGATCTTGAGCCTGCGCCTGTCGCCGCTCAAAGACGATCGGGCCGGGACGCTGGGCGTGGCGATGGTGATCGACGACCTGACGCAACAACGCCGGCTGGAAGCGGTGCGCGAAATGTTTCGGCGTTACGTCGCGCCGGCGGTGGTCGATAGCCTGCCCGCCGACGCAGCTGAATTGAAATTGGGCGGCCAGCGCCGCGAAGTGACTATCCTCTATTGCGATTTGCGCGGCTTCACGGCCTTCAGCGAACAGACCGAACCGGAACAGTTGATGACGATTCTCAACGCTTACCTGGGGCTGGCCGCCGAGTGCGTCCTGGCCGAAAAAGGCACGCTGGACAAGTTCATGGGCGATGCGGCGATGGCGATCTTCAACGCGCCGCTCGATCAGCCCGATCACACGCTGCGCGCCGTGCGGGCGGCGTTGGCGGTGAAACGCGCCGTCGCGATGTATCATCGGAAGGTCGGCGCCGGTTGGCAGATCGCCTTTGGCATCGGCATCAATACCGGCGAAGCGGTCGTCGGCAACGTCGGCACGTCGCAGCAGCTCACCTACACCTCGATCGGCGACGCCGTCAACTATGCCTGGCGCTTGCA
Source organism: Anaerolineae bacterium (assembly GCA_035292585.1). Classification (GTDB taxonomy): domain Bacteria; phylum Chloroflexota; class Anaerolineae; order Fen-1058; family Fen-1058; genus DASSFZ01. Next base: position 35,845 of record DATDPU010000044.1, read on the forward strand.
GGAAAACGCGCGGGCCGGCCAGATTCTAATCAGCCGCGCCGCGTACGAGCGCATCGCGCAACAAGTCCGCGTCAACGAACTGCCGCCGCTCCAGACCAAAGGCCGCCGATTCGCCGAGCCAGTGTACGAGGTTGTCGAGCTGATTTGACCGTTGCTTTGAAGACCGTTAGAATCCTTTTTGAGGTCAGAAGTTAGAAATTGGAAGTTGGAAGTTGGAAGTTGGGGCCTGCACTCTCTAACTTCTAGCCTCCAACCTCCAACGTCCAATGTCCAATCTCTAATCTCCATTCTATCCAGGGGAGCCAACACATGAGCGACTACCAGCCGCGCGGCCTGTGCTTCGAAGACCTGGAGCCGGGCCTGAAGGTGACCAGCGCCGGGCGCACGGTCAGTGAGAGCGACATCATGCAGTTTGCCGGCCTGTCCGGCGATTGGAATGCGATCCACATCGACGCGGAATACGCCAAGACGTCGATATTCGGCGAGCGCGTCGCGCACGGCCTGCTGGGCTTATCGATCGCGAGCGGGCTGGCGATGCAGCTCGGCTTCCTCGATCGCATGGTCGAGGCCTTCACCACGCTCGATTGGAAGTTCCGAGGTCCGATCAAAATCGGCGACACGATCCACATGACTGCCGAGGTTGCCGGTAAGCGGGCCATGCCCGGCGGCAAAAGCGGCGGCTTCGTCACCTTCAAGATCGTCGTCAAGAACCAGCGCGACGAAACCATCCAACGCGGCGAGTGGATGCTCGTCATCAAGGGCAAGCCGCAGCCGGAGACTTGATCCATGAAGGAACACGAATCGGCACGAATACCCCACACAAACAGAAAACCCGACCAGCCGTGGCCAGTCGGGTTTTGTGTTACGATTCAACCGCGTCAACAGCCGATCGGAATGCTGCTCAGGATCGGCAGACTCCGCCAGAATTGCGCAAACGACGGGCAATCGAGGAACGACCACGCCACCAGTCCCATCAGGCAGATTACCCCCAGCAGCGCCAGGCCGGCGCACCCAATCACGATCATCCGTCGCGAGCTGGATATCGCGTCCGTCTCGGCTGCTGTTGGAGTCGTGGAGACGGGCACGCGCACCGGCGCCGGCGGCGGTGGGGGTGGGGCAGCCGAACGCGGTGCGGCTGGATGCGGCACGGCTTGCAGCGCTGGAGCCGTGGGCGCCCGCCCCACCTGTGTTACCGCCGCATCGGCCGCGCCGGATACGGCCAACACGACGGTATCTCCCAGCCCGACCATATCGCCCGCCGAGAGCGCCACCGGGCTGCTGACCCGGCGGCCGTTCACGAAGGTGCCGTTCGTGCTGCCGAGATCTTCCAACAGGTAAGCGTTACCCTGCAACGTGAGGCGCGCGTGGTTTCGCGAGACTTGCGGATCGTTGATGATGATGTCGTTGCCGGCCTCACGCCCCAGCGTGTAGACATCCTTGTAGAGTTCAAAGGCTTGGTCGGGGCGCGGCCCTTGCCGCATCGTCAACTTGAAGAGTGGGATGGCCTGCATGGCAGTGTCTCCTGTAACTGACGAAGCGAAAACAACCGCGATGCGCGCAGTATACGAAGATCGCGCGGCCTTGTCAAACCACACCCCACCAGACCCAGGGCAATCGCATTTGGATTTCCGGCGACTCAACCCCACTCCGCTTCGCTCCGGGGGCAAGTGAGTCGCAGCAACTCAAGCGCCAAGTCGGCCTACGCCGACTCTTGCTCAGCCGATGAGGGCTACTGCCGGCAGCCTGCGGTTGCGGCAACAGTGCAACTGTTGCCGCCTTTCGAGCACAAGCGCGCGTGCTATACTTGGTTCATCCCACAAGCTCAGGAGAACCCCATGCCCCCCGCACTCGATTTACCGGCCGTCCGATCGCACTTCCCCTCGTTGTCAGGCGCAAACGGCGCGCGCGCGCCGATCTTTTTCGATAATCCCGGCGGCACGCAAGTGGCCCAGGAAGTGCTTGAGGCCGTGACCGATTATTATTTACACCATAACGCCAATCACGGCGGCGCGTTCGCAACCAGCGCGCGCTCCGATGCGATCCTGCATGAAGCCCATGCCGCGTTGGCCGATTTTCTGGGCGCGGCTTCACCGGCCGAGATCGTCTTCGGCCCGAACATGACGACGCTCACCTTCGCCGTCAGCCGCGCCATCGGCCGAACGCTGGCGCCTGGCGCTGAGATCGTCGTCACGCATCTCGATCACGACGCCAATATCGCGCCCTGGCTGGCGTTGCAGGAGCGCGGGGCTAACGTGAAGTGGGTCGATGTGCACCCCGGCGACTGCACGCTCGATCGGGGATCGTTTGAGGCGGCGCTCAGCGAGCGGACGAAAGTGGTAGCGGTCGGGTACGCTTCGAATGCGGTGGGGACGATCAACGCCGTGAAGACTCTGACCGAGATGGCGCACGCGGTCGGCGCGCGGGTCTTCATCGACGCCGTGCAATACGCGCCGCACGGCCCGATCGATGTGATTGACCTCGGTTGCGATCTGCTCACCTGCTCGGCGTATAAGTTTTTCGGCCCGCACGTCGGCGTACTGTACGGCAAGTACGATCTACTCGATCGATTACCGGCCTACAAGGTGCGCCCCGCCGGAAATCAGCCGCCCGACAAATTTGAGACGGGTACGCAGAATCACGAGGGGATTGCGGGGACATTGGGTGTGCTCAGGTATTTGGAGTGGGTAGGTGGGCAGGTAACAGGTAGACAGGTAGAAGGTAAACAGGTAGAAGGTAGACAAGTAGAAGGTAAACAGGTAGAAGGTAGACAAGTAACAGGTAGACAGGAAATGGAGCAGCAGCATCGGCGGCAACGATTGACGGCGGCGATGACAGCGATCAAGGAATACGAGCAGAAACTGAGCCGGGCGCTGATCGAAGGGTTGTCGTCGATCGCGGGCGTGAAGGTGTGGGGCATTACCGATCCGAATCGGCTGGAGTGGCGCGTGCCGACGGTGTCGTTCACATGGGAAGGCAAGTCGCCGCGCGCTATCGCCGAGTATCTCGCCGCGCACGATATTTACGTGTGGGATGGCAACTATTACGCGCTGGCGATCATGGAGCGGCTGGACTTGCAGAAGTCGGGCGGGATGGTGCGGGTGGGCGCGGCGCATTACAATACGCTCGATGAGGTGGCGCGGTTGATCGAGGTGTTGAGCGCGATGCCGAGATAATCAGAACCCCGGTTTCTCGAAAGAAAGCGGGGTTCTATGTCACTCCGCTGGCTTGCCGAAATCCATCGTGTAGTAAGTCCACAAGCCGGACTTAAACACGCCGATGCCGACAACGTTGTTGAAAGCGTTCAGCAGGTTATCCAGATGGGGCGGATCGCTCGACCAGTAATCCCAGGCGACATTGACGTCGACCTGGCCGCCAAAGATGTTCTCGCTCGGCCGGCCCGCGCCGTAGCCGGCATTCGCGATCCGCTGCTTGGCGCTCAGACCACCGGCGCCGGTGTGCGTGATGCCATTCTCGGCCATGTACTGGCTGTGGGCTAACGCCAACTGCGATAAAGCCTCATTCAAGATGTAAGGCGTAAGCCCATGCTGCTGGCGCAGTTCATTCGTGCGGCGCAGGATTTCGGCGACCACGTCCGGCACGTTTGCCGGCGGCGTGGCGGGCGCGACCGAGGGCACTTCTTCGCTGATGAACTGCGCCGACACCCAGCCTTCCAAATCGTCATCGGTCTTGACGTTGAGCCAGGTGATGCCAAAGCTGTCCGGGCCTGAAGTCAATCCGTTGGTCTGGAGGCGTTGCCCGTTCGCCAATCTCACCACAATCGACGAAGACACATTCGAGGCCGTGCGTAAGTTCAGGCCATCGACCGACGCGACGTAAACGTAGCCGGGTTGGGCAATCGTCGTGGCGGCCGGTGTCGCTGGTACGACGGGAGTGGGGGATGGCACAGGGGTCGATGACTCGGGCGGCGTGGTCGTCAGAAATTCGGCTGCCACCCAGCCCGATTGTCCACCATCCGTCCGCACATTCTGCCACACGATGCCGGCGGCATCCGGCGCGGTCGGTTGGCCGATTGTCGTCAGGTGTGCGCCGAAGGGCAGCGTCTGGAGCAGCGTCGCGGCTGGGCTTGGCTCGGCGCGGAGGTTAAGGCCATCGACTGTGTTCACATACACCTCGCCGGCCTCAGGCGCTTGCGTCTCCGCAGGCGTCGTGGTTGGCGCAGTCGTCGGGATGGCAGTCGCTGCTTCAGTTGGGGCCGAGGTCGGCTCAACTGTGGGGGTCGGGGCGGTCGTTGCGCTGGGGGCTACGATCGGCGCCGAGGCTGGAGTGCTCGTCGGCGCATCCGGTGTGACGCCAGAGGTCGGCGGCGGGGGCGTCTGGCACGCTGCCAGCGCCAGCAGAGCGAGTGTGATGATGAAGAAGCGCTTCATGTTAGACTTCCCCCTTGGGAATTACGCAACCGGGCCTGCGACCGTATCGTCCAACGGCCAAACAGCCGCAGGCAAAGTCTACACCGAAGCGCCATAAGCGCAAATGCGCAAAGTGATCGTGAGCGATCACCTTGCTCAACAAACAGGATTCCAACTTCTATAAGCCATCCACAATGTCCTGCATCTGTCGATGCAGGTCGCGCAGCACCGCCCGGCGTAACGCATCGAGAACCGGCGGCGCGTCGGCTCCGGCCAGCAGATTTTCCGCCTGACCGGCCAGCCGGCTGAGTTCCGTATAGTTCATCATCCCCGCATCGCTTTTCAAAGTGTGCACCGCGCGCGCCGCATCAGCGAGCCACGCGGTATGCTCCAATTCTTCGCCCTGTTCCAATCCGCGTTGCAGGCTAGCCAGATGCCCGCGCGCCTCGATCAGGAAATCGCCAAAGAACTGCGCCATGTCGACGTCGGCCGCCACGGCCGTCTCGTGCCGAACCAAAGCCCCGGTAGTGCGTTTCAGTTGACTGATGCACTTGAGGTAATGCAGTTTTTCCATCAAGCGCTCGGGGGTAAACATCTTCTTGGTCAATACGACCTGAGCTGCCTGGCTCAAATCGCGCTGTTCTTGCGCTGAAAGATGCTTGGCGGTGAGCACCAGCACCGGCAGATGGCGGGTGCGCGGATCGGCGCGCAAGACCTGGAGAAATTCCGGGCCGGAGACCTTGGGCATGATCAAGTCGAGCAGGATGACATCGGGCAAATCGGCGTTGAGCCGATCGGCGGCCTGGGGCGCGCCGGCCGCCGATTGAACGGCGAAGCGCGCCGGCGGCAGCATGGCATCGATCATCTCGACGAGCAGGGGATCGTCGTCCACCAGCAGCACGCGCGTCGGGGCCGTGGCCGGCGGGGCCAGGGCCGTGATGGCCTCGATCAGCTCGGCCCGCCGGATCGGTTTCTGCCGGCAGATGGTCGGGCCGAAGTCACCGCCCGGGCGAACTTCTTCCAGCGCCGAGATAATCAGCACCGGTACCTGCTCCATGCCGGGCGCGTTTCTGATCTCGCGCAGCGTATGCCAGCCGGTGAGGTCCGGCAGGTGAATGTTGAGTGTGATCAGCGCCGGTTGCAACGCGCCGGCTGCCGCGATCGTCTGGCCGGCGTAAGGTACGGGTTGATAACCGGCCGCCTGCAAATGCGTCGCCAACAGTTCGCTGAAGTGCGGATCGTCTTCGATGATCAGCGCGGTCGGCGACTGAGCAGATCGGTCTAGCGCAAAGGTGTTCATCGCAGCGTCTCCATCGGTTCAACTTCGACCTGGACGGGCAGGTGCAGCCGGTTCAGCACCTCGATCAAACGTTGGCGTGTCAGCTCGGTCTTGCGCATGATCACCTGGGCGGCCGCCTTCAGCCGCACCCCTTCGGCCTCGTTCAGCTCTTTGGCCGTGAGCACAATAACGGGCAAATCGTGGGTAACGGGATCGGCGCGGAGCAGATCCAACAAATCGTAGCCGTTGAGATGCGGCATCAGCAGATCGAGGAGCAGCATATTGGGTGGGTTGCGGCGGATCGCCTCGAGCGCATCCAGGCCGTTGGTGACACTGGTAACCAGATAATCGGGCGTGCGCAACATGGCCGCCAGCAGCTCGCCCACGTAGGGGTCGTCGTCGACGACCAGGACACGCTGGGGGTCGGGGCGCGGCTTCGGATCGATCCGGTATAACACGGCCCGCAGCGCCTCCATATCCAGCGGCTTGGTCAGGTATTCCAGCGCGCCCTGGCTCAGGCCGAGTTCCGAATAGTCGAGCGCGGAGATAATGATCACCGGCATCTCGCGCGTTTCCGGATCGCCCTTCAAGTCGCGCAGCACGCTCCAGCCGTCGCGCTCCGGCATCATCAAATCGAGCGTGATGACCGACGGGTGCAGTTCGCGCGCCAGCTGCACCGCCGTGTGGCCGTTGTGAAGTTGGAAGGGTTGATAGCCTTGCTGACTCAGATAGAGCGCGAGCAGGTTGCTGTACTGCCGGTCGTCTTCGATGATGAGCGCGCGACGCGGCGTCGGGCCGCTGACCACCGGCAGGGCCGCCGGCGTTTGCACTTCAGCGGCCGGCGTGACCGGGATGGTGAAGTGGAAGGCCGCGCCTTTGCCCGGCACGCCTTCACTTTCGATCCACAGCCGGCCGCCGTGCATTTCCACCAGGCGACGTGTGATGGGCAACCCCAGGCCCGTGCCCTCCTGCGCGCGGCTCAGGCTGTTATCGGCCTGGACGAACTCCTGAAAAATGTGCTCCTGGTCTTCGGGCTTGATACCGCCGCCTTGATCGATCACGCTGAAACATACCGCGCCATTGATGCGCCGGGCCGCCAGCGTGATGCCACTGCCGTCCGGCGAGAACTTGTGCGCGTTGCTCAATAGATTGATCAAGATTTGCTTGAGCCGGAAGGCATCGGCCTGCACGTCCGGCAGATCGGGTTCAAGCTCGAGCCGGAGGAGTTGTTTCTTTTTAACGATCAGCGAGCGGATGACGGATTCCGCTTCGGCGATGGCGGCGCGCGGCGCGAGGGGATGGCAGGCCAGTTTCATTTGGCCCGCCTGAATCTTGGACAGGTCGAGCACGTCGTTAATCAGCGTCAGCAAGTGCTTGCCGCTCGAGTGAATGTTCTCGATAAACTCTTCCTGGTCGCGCACCAGCTCGCCGGCCAGCCCGTCTAACAACACTTCGCTGAAACCGATGATCGAGTTGAGCGGGGTGCGCAGCTCGTGGCTGACGTTGGCCAGGAATTGCGACTTCAGGCGATCGAGTTCCTGCAAGCGGGCATTGACCGCGCGCACTTCATCCAGCAGCCGCAGGTTGTTGATGATCATGGCCAGGTTGCCGCCGAGCGTCGCGAGCAGTTGCATATCGGTCTCGTCGAAGGCATCGGGCTGGGCGCTCTCCAGGTTGAGCACGCCCACCACCTGCGAGTCGGCGATGAGCGGCACGGCCAGTTGCGAGCGCGTCGTTCCATCCGTGGAGAGATCGATATACCGCGGGTCGCTCTGCACATCCGGCACCAGCGCCGACCGGCCGGTCTGGGCGACCCACCCGGCGATGCCCTGGCCCGCTTTCAGACAGCCATCGGTTATCCAATGCGCGCGGTTGCTCACCGCGTGAATGCTGAGATCGGCGGTCACGGAGTCAACCAGCAGCACGCTGACCCAGGCGCGTTGCATGGCCGCGTGAACGGAGCGCACGACCCGCTCGAGCGCTTCCGGCAGCGTCGTGGCCGAGGCCACATCCATCGCGATGCTGTGCAGCAAGTTCAGGTCGCTCAGCGAGTGCGTGGCCTCCTGATACAGCTCGGCGTTGTCGATGGCAATGCCGAGCTGCGCGCTCACTTCTTCGAGCAATGCGATTTCGTCGGGCGTCCAGCGCCGGGCCCGGTCACACTGGTGTAGGATTAGGACGCCCACCGTATGCCCGCGCGTCGAAATCGGCGCAATCAACCCGGCGTGCACCGGCGTGTCTTTCAGCACATACGATTCGTAATCGACCACGGTGCGGTTTTCAGTCAGCGCCGTCGTCAGCATCGGTAAATGCTCCAGGCTCCCGATGCCAATCGGCGGGAAGCCCGGCTGGTTAAATTCGTAAGCCACCGGCATGTTCTCCGGATCGGCGCCCAGGCGGATCAGGCAACGCGAAGCCTGCACGGCCCGGCTCAACTCTTCGATGGCGGTCTGCATCACGGTTTGGATCTCGATCGTGGCGCTGATCTTGCGGTTGATGTTATAGACCAGCCGCTCGCGTTCGGCCTGCTGCTGCGCCTGTTTCAGCAGCTGCGCATTTTCGATCGCGGTGGTCGCATGCAGGCTGAAGGCCTGGGCCAACCGCTCATGCTCGTCCGAGAAGAAGTTGGGCTGGGTGTGATTGAGCATGAGAAAGCCGATGACGCGCTCGTTGCGCACCAGGGGTAGACCCAACCAGGAGCGGATCGATTCGTCACCCTCCGGGTGTTGCCAATCCGGGAAAGACTGCGTATCGGCAATGCGCAGGGGCCGGCGCGTTTCGTATAACGCCTGAGTGGTCGGCTTATCTTCGACGTTGAAGATGCGGGTCTCAAGTGGAGCGCGTTCAGGGATATTGTTTGAGGCGCGCGTGGCATAGTGCCGGCCGCTGGCGTCGAGCAGCGCCATCATGGCGCTGTCGTAGGGGATCAGCTGGCGGAGCTGATCGAGGATGAGCTTGAGCAACTGCGCCAGGTCGAGCGTGCTGTTCAGCGCACGCGCTACGTCCAGCAGCATTTCGGTGAGCTGGCGGTTGTGCCGCTCGGAATCGAATAGCCGGGCATTGTGAATGGCGATGGCCGCTTCGGCGGCGAGCATGCTCAACAGCGCCAGGTCATACTCGTCGAACGCGCCCACCCGCTCTGACTGCACATCCAGCACGCCGATCATTTCGTCGTTGATGAGCAGGGGGATGGCCGCCTCGGACTGGGTCATGCCGACGGTGTGATGATAACGCGGGTCGGAGTGCACCTGGGGCGCATTGACGGCCTGGCGATGTTGCGCGACCCACCCCACCAGCCCGCGTCCCGTAGGCAGGAACCAGCGGCCGACCTCACGCTCAAACGGGCCGCTGGCCGCGCGCAGCCGCATGCCGCCCGCCTCCGCGAGGAAGACGTGCCCCAGGCTCGCTTTTTTCATCAGCGAGCGTGCGCTGGCCGCGACGGTAGCGAGACAGCGGTCAAGGTCGAGCGCGGTGATGGCCTGCTCGATGGTGTGCAGCGCCTCCATGCCGAGGCGGCGTTGTTCGGCCTGCGCGAACAGCTGCGCGTTGCGCAGGGTGACGGCGATCTGCGCGGCGATGGCGACGAGCAGGTTCAGGTCGTCGGCGTTGAGCACGCGCGGCGCGCGCGTCTCCAGGCAAAGCACGCCCAACGTCACGTCGCCGAAGCGAATCGGAGCGAAGGCGTTGCTCAGAACATCGGGCACGGCGGCGGCATAGTCCGAATCGTTCCGGACATCCGGAATCAGGATCGGCTGTCCGGTGCGGGCCGCCCGGCCCATGCTGCCGCGACTCAGGGGCAGTTCCTCGATCACCGCTTCGTAGCCGATGGCCCGTTGCAAGCGCAGCGCCTGGCCGTCCAACAGGTACAGACTGACCAGCTCGTAGCCGGCAGCCTGACCGATCTCTTCGACGATCGACCGGCTGACTTCGGACGGGTCCAGGCTGGTGGTTACCGCCGTCGTGAGCCGGTAGAGGATGCTCATCTGCGCCGCCCGGCGGCGTTCCCGGTCGAGCGACTGGGTGTTGGCGATCTCGGCGGCGACCTGCTGCACCAGCCCTTGTACGCGCGCGCGCTCGTGGGAAGTGAAGTGACGCTGGCGACGCGACTCGTAGATCAGTACCGCGCCCAGCACGTGGTTGAGATGGGTCAAGGGGAGCGCCAGTAACGAGCGCAGCGATAAAGCCGCAGCGATCCGTGGACTGATTAACGGTGAGGCGCTGGCGTCGTCGATAACCACGGTGGTATGTCTCTGAAAGACGTGACGCACGACCGACGGCTCGTCGGACGCAATGCGCAGCTGGCGCACCCGCTCTTGTTCAGAGCCATAGGCTGCGCTCATCAGTGGATCGCCGGTCTTTGGGTCGCACAGCATAATGAAGCAGCCGGCCGCGTCGAGGATGCGCGCCAGGTGGTTAGCCACCACCGGCATCAGTTCGTCCAGAGGGGTGATGGTCGCGAAGAGCCGGCTGGTCTCGTAGAGCAGGCGTAACCGTTGTTCCGACTCGCGCGCGGTTCGGCTGGCCTGGTCGAATTTCTGGAAGACTGCGATCAGCAGGACTAACACTGTGAGACCGACCAGACTGTGTACGATCCAGCTCATGACAGAACCGGGAAGTATGTCAAAGCGAGACCAGGCGGCCGCACTGTCGATCCAACCTACGGCCAGCACGCCCACGCCGGAGAAGATTATGGCGCGAAGCATGTGTCGAGGGGTGAGCACCAGGCCGACAAAGAGGATCGGCAAGACGGCTGTGGTGAGGGCAAGCAGTGGGCGCAGACCGGCGACCGTGAGCGCTACGCCGACCATACCCAGCACACTCAAAACGCCGACCCAGTATGTAGCGAGCACGACTTCCTTGAGACGGGCGCGAACGAGGCAGACTGAAATTGAGAAGCCGGCGCACACGGCCATAATTCGCAGGATGCGCGAATCAGACGTCACAAAATATGTGAGCAGGTAAAAAATAGCCAGAAACGCCGAGTTGATCACCATTAAACGGGTGATCCGCGCGAACGTAACCGCCTGCGCCTGGCGCTCCAGTTCCTCATATGCGGGGCTTGGTCCAAGCGCAGCCTGATCGCTGGTTGGTGAGTTCATTATTCGCCCACTCGATTGAGGAACTGCTTGATCTGGCCGGGGAACACGCGCGTATCGATCGGCTTGCTGATGTAGCCATCGCAGCCGGCTTCCAGCGCCTGATCGCGCTCGTGGGGCATGGCGCTGGCGGTCAGCGCGACGATCGGGATACGGGCGGTCTCGCGATGATCCTTGATGCGGCGGGTCGCATCGTAACCGTTCATCACCGGCATCATCACATCCATCAGGATCAGATCGGGTATTTCGCGCATCGCCAATTCGACGCCAACCTGCCCGTTTTCGGCAGTGAGGAGGCGGTAGCCATACGGCTTCAGCACGGTTTCAACCAGTTTTCGATTCAGCGGGCTGTCTTCGACGAGCAAGACGGTTAGGGTGGTCATGAACGTTCTCCACTAGCTATCATCGTTTGAATCCGGTACCATGGGATAAGGCGGCGCAGCCGAAGTCAGCTGATTAACCCACTCGCTCAGACCGCCGTCTAAGGAACCGGGCAGCGTGGTCACGCAAACTTCACGCTCCGTATGCGCGAGCTGTCGGCAATGGTCGAGCAACCCGGCCGGGGTCAGCTGGGGATGGACGACGATATGCGTCGGGCGCAGGCGCGCCAGCCACCAGCCAATCTCGAACTCGGTGTGGGCCTGTTCCACCTGGGCCGTTGGCCAGCGAAAGCAAATCGCGCTACGCACCCGATCGAAGCAGTCGGCCTCGGCCGCAACCAGCAACAGCCGGAGGCCGGGTGGGGCGTCGCCGCTGGCCGGCGGCAGGCTGTAGATACGCGAGAAGATATCCAGGTCTTCCCGAGCCACCCGATAATGTCCGCCGGGAGTGGTATACGCTTTCAGCTTTCCGGCGCGAATCCAATTCAAGACTGCGGCGCTGGTCACCTGGTACATGCGGGCAATATCGCGCGTGCTAAGCAGTTCTTTCATAGATGGCTCCAATCCATCGCATCCTAAGTGCGCTTTTGTCAATTTTCGTACTTTTAGCCATTTTCTGAGTTTGGGGTATGTTGGGAACGTGTTTGGTAATAGAGGGCGTAAGCGGGTAAGGGGAACCGGGTTTGACACTGCCCCGCAATGACCCTATAATTTTTTTTGCCCGCGTTTCCACGGTGGAAACGCGCCAACCGCTATGAGAGGAGGGCCACGGGTGACCCAGTTCGCATTTTTCAAGGGCCAGATCGTTCCGATCGACGAGGCCAAAGTCAGCGTGATGACGCACGCGCTCAACTATGGGACGGCGTGCTTCGAGGGGATCCGCGCCTATTGGAATGAAGAGGAAGCGCAGCTGTTTGTGTTTCGGATGCAGGAGCATTACGAACGCCTGCTGCACTCGATGGGCATCTTGATGATGGAGCGCCGCTATTCGGCCGCAGCGTTGAGCCAGGTCACGCTGGAGCTGCTGCGCCGCGAAGGCTATCGGACCGACGCCTATATCCGGCCCCTGGCCTATAAGGCCGACGAGATCATCGGCGTGAAATTGCACGGCCTGCACGACGAAGTGGCGATCTGGACGACGCCGTTTGGCCGCTACGTGCAGAATGAAGAAGGCGCGCACGTGGGTTTCTCGTCGTGGCAACGGGTGAGCGACAATAACATCCCGCCGCGCGGGAAAATCACCGGCGCGTACGCCAACACCGCCTTCATCAAATCCGAAGCGCTGCTGAACGGTTTTGACGAGGCGCTGGTCCTCAACCAGCACGGATTTGTCTCCGAAGGCAGCGCCGAGAACGTCTTCATCATCCGGGAGGGCCGGTTGATCACGCCGCCGGTACACGCCGACATTCTCGAAGGCATTACGCGCGCGACGATTATCGAACTGGCCCGCGCGGAACTGGGGCTGCAGGTGATCGAGCGCTCGATCAGCCGGACCGAGTTTTACGTGGCCGAGGAGGCGTTTTTTACGGGCACCGGCGTTCAGGTGGCCGCGATCGTCAAGGTCGATCATCGCCCGCTGGGAACCGGTCTGATGGGCCCGCTGGTCAAGGCGCTCCGCGACCTGTACTTTGACGTGGTGCGCGGCAAGGTGCGCAAGTATCGCCATTGGTGCGCGCCGGTGCACGCCGCCCCCGTCGAGGCGACCGGCGCATTCACGCCCGCGTCGCCCGGCGCAGCCGCGTAGTTCATGAGGGTAAGGATGGAATGGCACACCGCTAAACGCGCCGGCACACTCTTCGGTAGCGCGCTCCTCGTCGCGCTGTTGTTGTTCGACGTCGGCCTGCTCCTCCATTTGCGAACCCGGCCGGTTGACCTGTTCACCTTCTTCGGCGGACTGCTGATCGTGTTATCGCCGGCGACGCTGGCAGTTGTGATCTACTGGCTGATCGGACTGCGGCGATCGGGTTACGCGCTCGATCGCAATCAACTGACTATCGTCTGGGGGCCGACGCGGCACATCATACCGACGCGCCTGATCGATCAAGTCATCCCCGGCGAAGAAGTGTCGGGCCGGATGCGATTCAGCGGCGGACGTTGGCCGGGGCTGTGGGTGGGCAGCGGTGACGTGCCTGAGATCGGGTTGACGTTGTTCAACGCCACGGCCCCGCTCGATCGCCAGCTGTTCATCATCACCGATTTAGCCGCGTATGCGATTTCGCCCATCGATCGCGAGGGCTTTGTGCAGGCGTTGGAGACGCGCAAGGCGATGGGCCCCACGCAAGATGTGCTGCAGGAGTTCATTCGCCCGGCTTTTTTCAGCTGGCCGCTCTGGAGTGATCGCCTGGCGCAAGGCCTGACGTTGGGCGCAGGGTGCTTGTGCCTGGCGCTGTTCGCCTATGTCTGTTTCAAATACCCGGATCTGCCCTCAAGCATCTCGCTGCATTTTGACGCCGCGGGTATTGCCGATCGTTTCGGCGGGCCGGCCGAAGCCTTCATCCTGCCCGTGATCGGTCTGCTGGCGTTGGGCGCCAACACCCTGGTCGGCGTGCCGCTGTATTTGCGCGAGCGCATCCCCGCCTATCTGTTGTGGGGCGGCGCGATCCTCGTGCAAGCCTTGCTCTGGATTGCCGCGGTGACGTTGCTGGTCTAGTGACCGTCGATCTGAAAGCGACGCGCTATCGCATAATGACGGTACGCGGCCCGCAGCTACCCATCGCGCGAATTGGAGGTCGCCATGTCAGAGACAGGTCGGAAACGACCCCGCTTGTTACCCGAACTGCCCGAAGCCTTCCGCACGCATCTTAAGACTGCACGCGCGGAGTCACGGCAGGCGCTGCAGCACCTGCTGCCCGAATCGTTCTGGGAACATCGCCGCGCGGCTCGGCGCGAAGCGTTGCTGGCGATACGCAGCCTGATCGACGACGCGCTGGAACGCACCGAAAAGAAACCCTGATGTAGCTACGACATCCATCGATTTCAGTAGCATAGCCCCCGTGTGGGCGTCATGAACGGGCGCGAGGCCCTAAGCTACGCCCATCAAACCCGCGTGGCGGAATACTAACGTCTCAAGAGTGAGAACCACGCCAGCGTGAGGGCTGCCGCGAGGATCGCCCACGGGCTGAGATCGCGATAGCCGCTGACATCGAGCACGATCCCCGCCAGCAAGAGCACGCCGAAGATCAGCGTTCCGATCAAGCGCCGCAAGGCTGCATTGAGCAGGTGGAGTTCGCGGATCAAGGTCTCGGTATCCGCCACCCGAATGCGCAGCTCGCCGCGCAACGCGGCGCCGAGCAGCCGATCGGCCTGCGCCGGCAGCCGCACCAGCGCTCCCCCGATCTCGGTCGCCTGCGCCCAAACCGTCTTCAGCAGCGAGCCGCCCTCGTCCGCGATCATTTTGGCGGCGAACGGTTCCGCCGCCGCAAACAGGTTAAAGTGCGGATCGATGCTCGTCGCCAAGCCGGAGAGGATGCCCAAGGCCCGGCCTAAAAAGAGAATGTCCGCCGGGATTTGAAACGGCATTTGATACAACAGCTCGCGGAACTCCCCCACCAGCCCGCGCATCTCGCCCAAGTCGAGGTTACGCAGCTCGCCCATGCTGATCCCCCAGTAACGCGCGAACACCTTGTTCGCCGCACGCTCGATCTCCGGGAGATCGGCCGAGGGCAGCAACCAGCCGGCCGCCTGCATCGCCTGCACCAGCCGGCGCACATCGCGCAGCGCAATACCGATGAAGCCCTCGCGCAACTGCGCCTTAAGCGCCGGCGTGATCTGACCCACCATCCCAAAATCGACGACGTTAATCGTAAAGCGCCCGTCGCCGTGCGGCTCGACGAACAGGTTGCCCGCGTGCGGGTCCGCGTGGAAAAAGCCGTTGGTGAAGATTTGTTGCAGGTAGAACTCGAACAGCGTCTTCGCCACTGCGCCGCGATCGACGCCGCGCGTCTGGAACGCCGGCACCTCCGTGATCTTGATCGCGCTGATATCCTGCATCGTCAGCACGCGGCGGGTCGTGTGCGACCAGTGGATCGCCGGGATGCGGATCCGCTCCCAAGCGGCGAAGTCCGTGGCGAAGCGCTCGGCATTGCGCCCCTCGGCCAGGTAATCGATCTCCTCGTATAGCGTGGCGCTGAACTCGTCGAACAAGGCGTCGAGATCGGCGCGGCGCGTGATGGCGCGGTAGCGTTTGAGCCAGCCGATGGCCCAACGCAGCGCGTCGAGATCGACGCCGATAATCGCCTCGATGCCGGGGCGCTGCACTTTGACGACCACCTGCTCGCCCGACTTCAGCGTGGCGCGATAAGCCTGCCCGAGCGAAGCGGCGGCGATCGCCCGTTCGTCAAATGCGGCAAAGACAGCGTGAACGGGCCGCGCCAGCTCCGTTTCGATCACAGCCCGGATCGGTTCGAACGGCGTGGTGGGCACTTCGTCTTGCAGGCCGGCCAGCTCATTCGTGATTTCGATCGGCAGCACATCCACCCGGCTGCTGATGAATTGGCCCAACTTGATCAGGACGCCGCCGAGTTCGACGGCCAGTTCGCGAAACCGCGCCGCCAGGTTGACGTAGCGCGCGAGCGCGGTGCGCCGCGCCAGGCCCCGGCCGCCCAGGTTACGCACGAGCAGGTCCCAGAAGACAATCGATAGGATCGCGCGCGCGAAGAAGCGGATGATGCGGCTGCGACGACGGCGGAGCGAGGGTGCTTGGGAGGAGTTCATGTCTCCAATCATCGAAGTATTTCAAGTATAGCCTGCCCATAGGTCCTGCGTCGCCACGGGCCGAGGCCGTCGATGCCTTGCAAATCGTCGAGCGCGCGCGGGCGGCGGTGCGCCAGCGCCATCAACGTCGCATTGCTGACGATCACGTCGGCCTCTACGCCGCGCTCGGCGGCCGCTTGCTTGCGCCACTCGCGCAACCGCTCGTAGCGGTCCAACACGGCAGGATCGATCCCTTTGCGCGGCGGCGGGTCGGGCGGCATCGCCTGCTTGCCGCGCGCGACGGCCTGCAACAGGCTAGACCCATGCCGCTCGGCCTGCGCCGCACTCAGGCCCGGCACACGGCGCAGTTGATCCAACTGGGTCGGGCGCACACCGGCAATCGCGAGCAGCGTTTGATCGCTGATGACTTTGAACGGCGGCCGATCGAGCCGGCGCGCTTCGCGCTCGCGATACAAGTACAATTCACGCAGCAGCGCGCGGCCGAGCGGTTCGAGATCGTAGACGCCTTTCACGCGCCAGAAGCCATCGGCGCGCTCGGCCTCCGCGCGCGTCGCCGCCGCCGATTGCGCCAGGTCGGCGAACACCTCACGCGCTTCTTCCAGCCGTTCGCGCTCGCGCAGTTCGCGCAACTGGAGATCGCGCAGCGGCAGCAGGTAATGCGTGTCCAGCCGGGCATACGCCAGCGCCTCGCGCGGCAGCGGGCGCTGGCCCCAATTGTAGCGCTGCCAACGCTTATCGAGCGTCACGCCAAAATGTTCTTTGAGGATATCGGCCAGGCCCACGCGCGGCCAGCCCAGGATGCGGGCCGCCCACATCGTATCGAACAAGTTGGCAAAAGTAAAATCGAAGTCGCGGCGCAGGCTGATCACGTCGTACTCACACGCATGAAAGACCTTCTCAATCGACGGATCGGCGAACACCGCCCGCAGCGGGCTGAGGTCAATCGCTGTGGAACGCGGATCGATCAGAAAATCGGCGCCAGGGATCGAAATTTGCACCAGGCACACACGCTCGGTGTAAGCGTACAGGCTATTCGCTTCCGTATCGACCGCTACGGCAGACTTAGCTTGCAGTCGCGCCAGCAGCGCTTGCAGCTGAACGGATGTCGCAACGAGCAGGGGTGAGGTTAAAGGAGCCATTGGATAAAGAGCGTCGCCAGGCCGAGGAAGAGCGCGAAGCCGGTCACGTCCGTGACGGTAGTGACGATCACGCCGGAGGCCAGCGCCGGGTCGATTTTGAGCCGCTTGAGGGCCACCGGCACCAGCGCGCCGGCGAAGCCCGCCGCGATCATATTCCCGACCATCGCCAGCCCGATGATCAGGCCTAACGCCGGCCGGCCCTGCAAGATCGCCGCAATCAGCCCGACCACCAGCCCGACGGCCAGGCCATTGACCAGCCCGACGGCCAGTTCTTTGAGAAGCGCGTGCCAGACATCCCGCAGCTCGACCTCGCCCAGCGCGATGCTGCGCACCATCACCGTGAGCGCCTGGGTTCCGGCGTTGCCGCCCTGCCCGGCGACGATGGCCTGAAACGCGGCCAGCACGGCTACCCGCTCGATGGTCTCTTTGAATTGGTTGATCACCCAGGCGGCTAAAAAGGCGGTGCCCATATTGACGTAGAGCCAGGGTAAGCGGCGGCGCACGGAAGCGCTGATCGGGCCAAAGGCCCGCTCTTCGTCGAGCACGCCGCCCAGGCGATAGATATCCTCGCTGGCTTCCTCTTCGATGACGTCCACCAGATCGTCGTGCGTGATCAGGCCCAGCAGATGGCCCGCTTCATCGAGCACCGGTAGGGCGAGCAGACCGTACCGGGACATCAATCGGGCGGCTTCTTCTTGATCGGTGCCGGCCGGCACGCTGATCACGTCGCGATCCATGATGGCTTCGAGCGCGGCGTTTGGAGCGGCGGTGATCAGGTTGCGCAACGAGACGATACCCCGCAGCACGTTGTCGCGATCGACGACGAACAAGTAGTAGATGAGGTCTTCAGTGGGCGCCCAATTGCGGATCGCGGCGATGGCTTCCTGCACGGTCATCCGCCGGCGCAGCGCCAGGAAGTCGCTGGTCATGCGGCCGCCGGCAGTCTCGTCGGGGTGGATCAACAGCGGACGAACTTCCTCCGGGTCTTCGAGCCGGGCCAGCACCTGGTTGACCTGCTCTTTGGGGAGGTCGCCCAGCAGATCGGCTGCTTCGTCCGGCTCCATCTCGTCGACGATGCGCGAGAGGGTATCGGCGTCGAGGTGTTCGGCGACTTCGGCGGCGTCTTCATCTTCCAGGTACTCGAGGATATCGGCCGAGTCGTCGGGATCGAGGCGCGGCAGCAGCGCCGCCTGATCTTCCGGCTCCAGCTCATGAAACACTTCGGCCTGATCGGGCGCGCGCAGTTTTTCGATCAGCGCGATCGCTTCGTCGAGCGCTTGACGATCCAACGCCGCGCGAATTTCTTCAATCATCTCGTCGATCGGAATCGGTTTCATCCGTCACCGCGCAGTGGCGCAGAACAAACGCCGGTATTATGCCTGTGACCGCGGTGAACTGTCAAGCAACCGCTCGTTCAGGTTGAGCCGCTTCCCCGAGTTCGCCCCGCAGTTGCACTGTGGGGCGCGGTGTCAGCCGTACAACGGCTGACAAACTTTGTTCGCACCGCAGTTGCACTGTGGGGCGCGGTGTCAGCCGTACAACGGCTGACAAACCTTGTTCGCACCGCAGTTGCACTGCGGGGCGCGGTGTCAGCAGTACAACGGCTGACAAACTTTGTTCGCCCCGCAGTTGCACTGTGGGGCGCGGTGTCAGCCGTACAACGGCTGACAAACTTTGTTCGCCCCGCAGTTGCACTGTGGGGCGCGTATGGGGTCATACGCTAGCTGAGTAAGTGAATGCAAATTGACAGACGTGACCCCTTGTGATATAAATTGCAACCAGGGTGAGCGAGCGGGGGACGCGATAATTCACAGCCAGTCATTTCATTCCTCCTGTTCGACCTCCACTCCGAAATTCCACCGTGCGCTAAAAATATACAAGGAGTTCTCATCACATGGCCGAAGCCACTGCGACTCAAGGCCAGGGCATCACTCGCCGTGAATTCCTCAATTACGTGTGGGGGGCGGCAATCTCGTTGTTCCTGGCCGAATTCGGAATAGGCGTTTATCTATTCTCGCTGCCGCGCTTTCGCGAAGGCGAATTCGGTTCAGACTTCGACCTGGGCGCGCTGAGCGAAATCCTGCCGCCAGTCGACGGCGCGCCGGGCAGCTTCCCGGATGCCAAGACCTGGCTGCTCAACATCGGGCCGGAGGAAGCCGCCAAGGGCCAGGGCCAGCAAGGCTTGATGGCGATTTACAAGGTCTGCACGCACCTGGGCTGCCTGTACAAGTTCGAGCCTTCGACCGATCGTTTCGAGTGCCCGTGCCACGGCTCGAAGTTCCACCTGGATGGCACGAAGATTTTGGAAGAGGGGCCTGCGCCGCGCGGTCTCGATCGGTTCGTCGTGGAGTTGCGCGATGCCGCCGGTAACGTCGTCGCGAAGACGAACGAGCAGACCGGCGAGCCGCTGCCGCTGCCCGCCGACACCAGCGGCGTGCGCGTCGTCGTGAAGACCGGCCAGAAGATTCTCGGCGGCCCGCCTAAGTCCGATCGCGCCTGAGCGCAGGGAGGAGGAGACACGCGATGAAGATAGAGCCTTTCTATAGCCTCAACCAAATGCGCAAGCAACACGGCCTGTCGCGCACGATCGCGATCAAGCTGAATGAGTCCGTCGAGCGCTTCACCGCCGGGCTGGACATCAACGCGGTTCGCGGCGTCCTGCGCGGCGATCCGCCGCCCAAGCCCAATCCGCGCGTCAAGCCGCATACCGAGGGCGCGTGGTTCCACATTTGGCCCTCGTTCTATCACGTCGAAGTCACCAAGATTTTTCCCACTTTTCGCCTGGGCCTGATCTCGACGGCGTTGTTTCTGATCGAGTTCATCACCGGGCTGTTCCTGATGGTGTTCTACACGCCGTCGCCGACGGCGGCCTACACCGACATGTTGCGCATCTTGAGCAATGTGCCGCTCGGTATGCTCGTGCGCGACATCCATCGTTTGGCCGCGGAAGGTATGGTCTTGTCCGTGGCGCTGCACATGTGGCGCACGTTCCTGACCGGGTCATATAAGAAGCCGCGCCAGTTCACGTACTTCACCGGCGTGCTGCTGTTGGTCTTCACGCTGCTGCTGTCGTTCACCGGCTACCTGCTGCCGTGGGATCAGCTGTCGTTGTGGGCCGTGACGATCGGCGCCTCGATGGCCGATGCCGCGCCGCCGCCGGAGGTCGGCCAGGCGGTGGGCTTGCTGTTGCGCGGCGGCCTGGAACTGGGCGCAGGCGGCTTGCTCCGTTTTTACCTGCTGCACGTGTTCGTGCTGCCGTCTGTGCTGATCCTGTTCCTGTTCGTCCACTACTACAAGGTGATCCGCCACGGCCACTCGCTGCCGCCGGGCCTGGACGCGCCGGGTGAAGACGCGGCGCGCAAAGTGCCGCCGGATAAGCGCGTGTCGTTCCTGCCGGATATCGCCACCAGCGAGATGTTGTGGTTTGGCCTCATCTCGGTAGTGCTGGTGGTCGGCTCGGCGTTCTTCTACGATGCCCCGCTGGAGAATCACGCCGACCCGCTCAACACGCCGTTGCACACCGTGGCGCCCTGGTACTTCTTGTGGATTCAGGGCATGCTTAAATTAGGTGACAAGTCGCTGTGGGGCGTCGTCGTGCCCACCGTGTTGCTCGTCATGCACATGACCTTGCCCTACGTCGATTACAATCCCAGCCGCCGCGCGCGCGACCGGCGCTTCGCCTGGGCCGTATCGTTCTTCAGCGTCGGCGTGATCGTGATCCTGTCGTTCATGGGCAGCTCGGCCTACCTGGTGAAAGCGCCGCCGGAGGTCGAGGTCGGGTTCGAGTTTATGCGACCCGAGCGGCTCGGCCCGCACGATATCCGCCGCATCGCGTTCGACGAGATGCTGCCCGGCACGTACGATACTGTCGCGCTGCCCGCAACGCTCCGGGCCGATTCGCCGCGCCTGTACGAGAAGCTCGAAGACTTGCAGCATCTGATCGAGCGCTTCCAGAACCCGAACCTCAATCCACGGCTGGACGGCGGGCACGGCATCGTCAAAATCGAGGATTGGGTGACGGGGAGTAACGGCGTCTCGACGCTGCGTAAGATCACACTGACGATCGAGTGGAACGGGATGCCCACGGACGCCAATGGGAATGCGACGCCGTTCGAGAAGGTGCTCTACGTCCACCGCGATGCGATCTACTCGATTGAAGAATAGGCAGGGATCATGACCACACGAATCTTTGTAGGCGCGGTGCTCTTCGTCTTGATCTTCATCGTCGTGGGCTATGTCCTGCTGACGGAAGGTCTGTTCGACGTGCAGGCCCAGGCGGGCAGCGGCCGGATGCAGGTGTTCAAGACCGGGCAAGACGGACGCTACCTGGAGAACGGCGCGTCGCTGTTCGATCAATACTGTGATGAGTGCCACGGCGTCAAAGGGGAAGGCGTGTCGGGCAGAGGGCCGCAGCTGAATCCGTACCTGTTCACGACCCGATACCCCGAGCTCAAGGCCGCCAACTATCCTAACACGCTGGCAAACTTCGTGAAGCTGACGATTTCTGCCGGCCGGCCAGTCTTCTCAACGTATTGGTCGGACAAAGGCGAGGTCTACGCGCAGAACATGCCGACCTGGTCGGCGCGTTACGGCGGGCCGCTACGCGACGATCAAATCGAGTACCTGACGTCGTACATCATGTCGTGGGAAGTATCGGCCGGGCAGCCCGCCCCTATCGAGTTCGAGGCTATCGGCCCCGATGTGACGGTTGAGCTGCCGGCGGGCGACGCGGAACGCGGCCGGAGGCTCTGGAGCCGGGAACTGGCGCTGGCCAGCGGCAAGCCCGCGCCCTGCAATGCATGCCACTCGTTGCAAGAAGGTCAAACATTGGTTGGGCCTTCGCTGGCCGGTATCGGCGCGCGCGCAGCAAACACTGTGCCCGACCAGGACGCCGCGACGTACCTCCGGCATTCGATCCAGCTGCCGAATGAGCACATTGTGACCGGCGGCAACTTCACGACGCCCGACGGTCAATCGCTGATGCCGGGCACGCTCGGCAACGATATGTCGGCGCAAGACCTGGCCGACTTGATCGCTTATCTGTTGACGCTCCAATAACGGCTCGCACTGACCGATCACACACCGCAGCTTACACTGGCAAACGTAGCCATCGGTGTGAGCGTGTACAATTAAAGGCTCGTGAGCGTATCGCGGGCCTGTGTGTTTGAATGTATAAAGAAACCCGGTTTCTGAGAGAAACCGGGTTTCTAAGTTGTGATGAAAGAGAACACCCGCGCCGATTTAGAGCTCACACCCGACCCGCGCGTCGCGATTTTCCACACTAACCGCGAACTCAGCGAAACGCGCGAGACCTACGCTTCGATCGCGGCGGCGCTAGACGGCTCGCCGTTGGCCGCGTTGCTTGCGACGATCGAAGGCGTCGTCGCGCTCGAACTCGACGGGAGCGACGTGACCCTCACGCGCGACGAAGCCGTACCCTGGGATGACATCGCGCTGCAAGTCGTCGAGGCTTTGAAAGATTTCTTTTTGCTGTAGGTTGAGAATTGCCGCCGCACAGCCTACGCCTCCAACTGTTCTTTCAACACCAGCAGCGCCTTCGTCCAGAACGCCTTCATCCGCGCCGCCTCGGCTGCTCCGGCCAAGCGGCTATGCTCAAGTGTGACCTGGCTCTTCGACGCGCCTTTGGCGTAAAAGTTGACATTCACGCTGCTCTTGCCTTTGGCCCAGTCCAACCGTAGCGACTTTTTCGGCGTCGCCTTGCGGATCGTCACCGCCCGGCGTAACCAACGCGATCGCGTTGGCTCATCCTGCCAGGCCTTGAAGAGCGTCCCGATGGGGACGTCGATCGTCTTGCTGGCGCTGATCTGGAAACCCTCTGGCGTCTGGTGCTTCGCGCGCAACCCGCGCGCCTGCTCGTAGCCCACGGTCAGCATCTGCTGCCACCACGGCCCCACCTGCTGCTGCTGGCTCAAATAGGCGACGATCTGCTGGTGGTTCATCTGCGCGGCGCCGGCTGCGTCGAGAATGGCGAACCACTCCGACCACGTCTTGCCGGTCTTGGCCGAGACCGCCGCATCGCCGACGCCCGCGACCCGGCCCGCCTGCTCGCTCGATTTCATCTGTCCTTCCTCCCCGCCAGACCCGACCATAGACCTCCGAGGTCTTCAAGACCTCGGAGGTCTCAAACCTATTGCCCGCGCAAGCGAATACGCGCCGCGCGGCAATGCGGACACTCGACGCCCACGAACTCGCGCCCGCAGGTGCGGCAGAGGCGCGGCTCGATCGGCTTCTCGTCGCTCAACGACGCGGCGATCAGCACCACCTCGTGATTTTCGAAGCGCTTCAGCCAGTCGTTGATTTCCTGCTCCGACACCGTCCAGCGCCCGTCCACATTCTTCAAAACCCCGCGCTTTACTTCGGCATCGACTTCATACGCGGCGCTGGCGAGGTCCAGCACGGCAGCTTTACGCAGCGACATCCCAATTCTCCTCTTCGATAATCGGCTCGGCCAACAAGATCGACTTCTCCTTCAAGATACGATAGCGATCGAAATCTCGCGCGACGGCGGTATTGGGAAAGATCGCCTGCGCCTCGGCCAGCACTTGCTTGTGGCCGTAGCGGCGCGAGATGTGTGTCAGGATCAACTGCCCTACCTGCGCGTCCCGCGCCAGCCGCGCCGCCTGCGCGGCGGTCAGGTGATCGTAGGCGCGGGCCAGGTCGGCCTCGCTCTCCAGGTAAGTGGCTTCGATGACGAGCGCATCGGCGCCGCGCACAGATTCCAATAAATCCGACGTGCGTCCCGTGTCTCCCACGTGCGCCAGAACCGCGCCGCGAATCTCCGGGCCGAGCACCGCGTCGGGGTGAATGCGCCGCCCATCGGCCAGCGTCACCGTCTCACCGGCGACGAGTCGGCGCCGCTCCGGGCCGGGCGGCACGCCCAGCGCCTCGGCGCGCTCGACCAGGAACGGCCGGCGCGACTTCTCGCGAAACAGATAGCCATAGCAATCGCCGCCGCGATGCGACACCGGGAACGCGCTCAGTTCGAACGTTTCATCGGCGAGTAAGGCGCCGGGCTTGACGTCGATGAACGCGAGCTGCGCCGCCGGGCGCGCGCCGCGCAACACCACGCGATAGATCAAATCTTCGACCCGATCGAGCGCGCTGCGCCCGCCGTAAACCTCCACCCGATCGATCACTTCCCAGCGCATAAAGGTGCTGAGCAGCCCGCCCAGACCCAGAATGTGATCGAGATGGCCGTGCGTCAGCAGGATCTTGTTCAGCCGCTTGAAGCCCAACCCGCTCTTCAGCAGCTGGCGCTGCGTGCCTTCGCCGCAATCGATCAGGAAGCGATATTCGTTGTGCAGCACGACGTGGGCCGACAGGCTCCGCCGGATGGAGGGCGCGGCCGCCGAAGTGCCGAGGAAGACGATTTCAAACATGGTGGCTTATGGCCGATGGCATATCGTTCGGAGACGAAGGGACGTTCGTCCTTTGTCCTGCGTCGTTCGTCTTCACTGGGCGCGGGCGATCGCCGTGAGCACCAGCACGACAATGCCGAGCGCCAGGTTGAGCTGCGTCAGGCGATTCAACCGCCGGTGCAGGTGGGCGGCTTCGGCCGCGTCGGCCGCGCCCGCCGCGAGCAGGAGCGCGTGTCGCTGCAACGCCGGCTGCACGCCGAAGTTCATCAGCGCGCCCACGCCGATCATCCCGATGATCGAGATATGCTTGAAGAAGATCGCTTGCGCCCAGACGTTGCTGAGATTCAACAGCCCATTGTACAGCGGGCTGGCGTTCATCTGGATCAGGCCGGTGATGATCAGCGCCGCCAGGCTGAGATTGGCGAGCGGCTTGAAGCGCGCGTCGAGGGTCTCGATGATGGGCGCCAACGCCGCCTCCTCGCGCACGGCCCGGCGCAGCCCCGGCCACACGACCAACGCCATCGTCACCAGCCCGCCGATCCACACCACCGTCGCAATCAAATGCAGAAAAAAACTCGCGGCGAGCAGCCAGGGGTTGTTGAGCGTCAGCATGGGGGCAATTATACCAACGAATGCGGAATGAGGAATGCAGAATGCAGAATGCGGAATGCAGAATGTAGAATGTAGAATGAAGAAAAGGGCGGCCCCTTCTACATTCTTAATTCTCAATTCCTCATTCTTTTCCTCATTCTTTTGCCATTGCTTGCAACGCTGCGTACGCGGGCTTGACGCGCGTTTCAGGCCAATCGGGGTAGGCGATGGTCCACCAGTATTGTTCGTCGTCTTCGGTCCAGAACGGATCGGCGAACCCGATCACGGTCACGAGGCTGATCCACGGCGACCAATGCGCTTGGGCGAACCGGAACGCGCGCACCAGGTAAGCGGCCTGCGTCTGTTCGTCGACGCGATGCCAGGCGTACTCCGGGTGAATCGAGTCGGTCGTCCAACCCATCTCCAGCACCGCCACCTGTTTATCGGCGTCGCCGTGTTGCACCATGAGCGCACGCAAATCTTCGACGTGCCGAAAGCAGAAGAAACGCTGGCCGCCTAATTCGGGCGAGGCGGCCACTTCGTCGGGCGAAGCTTCGGGCGGCGCTTTGAAGCCCGGCGCATGCACGCCCAATAGATCGAAATACGGCGCAGCCCCGGCCGCGTACATGCGCTCGATGAACACGTCGTCCGGCATGACTTCATTGCTCCAGGTTCCGGTTGGAGCCATGCCCGCCGAGACGACGAGTGCCTCGGGATCGGCGCGTTTGATCGCGGTATAGCACACCTTGAGCAGTTCGACGTAGGCCGCCGGCTCAGGCGGTTGACCGCCCCACTCACGCGCCAGGTTCGGCTCGTTCCAGACTTGATAGGCGTGGATGCGTCCCCGATAGCGCTCGGCCAGCGTGTAGCAAAAATCGGCGAAGTCTTGCAGGTTTTCCGGCGGCGCATTTTCGAGCGGCGCAGGGTCATTGGGCCGCGACCAGAACGGCTGCCGATCGATCCGCGCCAGCAGCTTCAGCTTGCGGTTGCCGACCTTGCGCACCACCTCGTCGGCCAGCTCCCAACTGAAGTGTCCTTTCGCATTGCCTTCAATGTCGCGCCAGGCGAACGCCTGCTTGACCCAGGTGAAGCCCATATCGCGCAGCAGGTTCAAATCGCGCCGGGCGGTTTCGGGTTTCCACCACACGAACACCTGCGCCGCGTATTCGGGCGAGTTCAACCGGGTACGCGGCCAGGCAGTCGGAGTTGGATCGAGGGTGGGAGAAAGGGCAACCGTCGCAGGGGAAGCGCACGCGCTGAGGACGGCGATGAACATGAATATTATGAAATGGAATGCGGAATGAGTTGTGCCTTCATCATTCCGCGCCTGCCCTCGCAGCGCAACGGCGGGGTTCTGCATTCTGAATTCCACATTCTTTTACGGGATGCCCAGTATTTCTTTCATGAAGCGGCGCACGGCGCGCAGCGAGGGCCGTTCTGCGCCTTGCAGATCGGTGACGCTCCACGGCGCGGTGCGATCCTGCGCGCCCTGGGGCGACTTCTGCGCGAAATCGAGATTGAACAGGAACGCCAGCTTCACGTAGCCCCACTCGCGCATCAGCCGGAACGCCTGCACGTTCCAATCGGCCTGCTCTTGCGCCGTGTTGTCCAGCGCGTATTCGTAGGAAGGCAACGCCGTGGCGCTAAGCCCTTCATACGAAGCCCAACCAAACTCGGTGACGCACAGCGGCGTCTGGTTGCTGGTGGCGCGCCGATACTCTTCGAGCGTGCTGCGGAACGACCACGAAGGATGCGGGTTGTCGAACGGGCCACGGAACGAGGCGCTGGCGTCATTGTAACCGGCGTCGTGGCGGTATTCGGGCGGCAGATTGAAGCCGTTGACGTGCACGCCGATACAATCGGCGTATTGCAGAAAGCCCAGGTCGGTCATGCGGCGCAAGTAGGGCAGGTCATCGCACCCGCGCGCATCGCACCCGCCGTTGAAGAAGCCGGTCGGGGCGAGCGCGCCGCTGATCACGATGATGTTCGGATCGCGGCTCTTGATCGCCTGGTGGGCCAGCTGCAACAGTTCGACGTAGCGCTCGGGACTGACCACCTGCGGGTTGGTCTTCCACTCCGAGTCGATGTTCTGCTCGTTCCACACCTCGATCGCGTGCACCTTGCCTTTGTAGCGATCGACGACCTCGCCGACAAACTGCGCATACGCATTCAGATCGTCCGGCGGGCCTTCCTTGCCGCCCACCGATGGGCGCGTCCACTCCGGCGCGGTGACGATGCTGAACAACACCCGCACGCCTTTCGCATTGGCGGCGTCGATCACGCGATCGAACCCGCTCCAATCCATTTGCCCTTGCGCGAGCGAGAAATCGCCCCAGCGCACCTGTTGCTTGACCCAACCCAGCAGCAGGAAATCTTTGACCAGGTTCATGGTGTAAGCCGGATCGCCGGTGAGCGCGTTCGATTGAATGCCGAACTCCATCGCCGCGTCTTGCAAGGGCGGCGTCGTCGGCTGGGGCGCGGGAGCGATGCCGGGCGCAGTCGTCGCCGTCGGCGCGGGCGGCGCCGTCGGTTGCGCACTATCGGGCGGCGCCGCGGTCGGCGCAATACCGGCGCCCAGGCCGCCGACCGGCGTAGGCGTGCTCTGCGCCGTGGCGGGCGGGCGCGGGTTGAAAAACGCCGCGAACACCAGCACCGCGCCGATGAGGATCGCCGTCGCCAACAGGCCGATCAGCACCGGCAGTGGCACACGGTCCCAGAAAGAGTCGCGTGTATCCTTCATCCCTCATCCTTCCTACTTGCAGTTATTCGCCGCGCACCAATTCCTGACCGCCGGGAAGATCGGGCGCTTGCCCCAACGCGGATCCAGGAAACTGTACAACGCATTGTCATTGACCAGACCGGTCGCCGGGCCGTAATCCAGGTTCCACAGGATCATCAAGCGGCAACCCCACTGCCGGCACAGGTTCATCCCTTCGATCACCCAATCCGATTGTTCCTGTTGCGTGTTGTCGAGCGACCACTCGAAGCCTTCGACCGCGCCGACGCCTTCTTGTGAAGCGACGCCGAACTCGGTGACGCAGGCCGGCTTGCCGGTGATGCTCTGATAGCCCTGCACCGTATCTTTGAAGAACCAGGAATGGTGGGGCGGGTTGAATAGACTATCGTACTCGCCGCCTTGCCCGGCCGAAGGCGGGATGCGCAGCGCGTTGACGTGCACGCCGACGCAGTCCATGTACTTCGTCGCGCCGGCGGCGACCATCTGGCGTAAATACTGGAAATCGTCGACGGCGTTGACGCCATCATTCCAGCCGGTCGGCGCGAGCGCGCCGCTGATCACCAGGATGTTCGGGTCTTTGGCCTTGATCGCGTTGTAGGCGGCGATCAGCAACTGGGTGTAGCGATTAGCATCGATGGTCTGGGGGCTGCTGACCCATTCACGGCTGATGTTCTGCTCGTTCCAGACCTCGATCGCGTGGATGCGGCCCCGGAACAGATCGGACAGCCCGCCTACAAACTCGGCGTAAGCGGCCGCATCATCCGGCGGCGCGTGCACATCACTCGTCCAGCCATGCGTGCAAGGCGGCGCCGTCACCACGCTCAGCATCACCTTCAGCCCGGCGTTGTTGGCCGCGCTGATCATCGTGTTCAGCCGCTCCAGGTCCGGGCCGCCGCAGTAATAGTCGTAATCGCCCCAGCGGAACTGTATCTTGACCCAGCCCAATCCCAATTCGTTGACGTACAGCAGGATGTTCTGCGCGCCGTACTCGCCATCGATGTAGCCATAGTAGTGCGCGTGGATACCGTACTCCATCCGGCCGCCGCCGGCCGGCGGCGCAACGGGCGGCGGCGGGGTAGCCGCTTCCGCGCCGACCCTGATCACCACGCTCAACTCAGCGCCGAACGCGCCGTCGTCGTTGCGCAGCTGCCAGAAGCCGGTGTACGAGCCGTCTTTATCCGATGCTTTCATTGGCACGCTGATCTCGGCCGTCTTGCCGGCTTCCAGCGCGCCGACCTTTACCGGGCTGGTTCCGCCGAGTTGCGCGCCGCGTACAAACGCGATTTCCGTGTCGGCGCTCCAGGCGCACGTCCCGCTGTTGCGCACGCGCCAGGTCTTGGTGAATTCTTTGCTCTTATCGAAACGGGTGTTATCGGGCACGGTCACGTCGGCCACGTAGCCGGCATTGTAACAGCTGCCGGCGGTTGGAGTGGGGGTCGCGGAGATAC
The DNA here is from genome assembly GCA_035292585.1 of Anaerolineae bacterium. Taxonomy (GTDB): domain Bacteria; phylum Chloroflexota; class Anaerolineae; order Fen-1058; family Fen-1058; genus DASSFZ01. Next base: position 64,974 of record DATDPU010000044.1, read on the forward strand.
CGCCCACGACCGTATCTTCGCCGACGGTCACCACGGCGATATCGCGCTTGACCGATCCGATCGACGCCGACACGGTGAACACGCCGTCGCGATCCGCCTCCCATTCCAAATTGGGATCGGTCAGCGGGCGCGACTCGCTCAACACGGTCGAGCCATCCTCCGCCGTGATCGACCAATGCACGATTAGCTCGCTCGATCCGCTGATCGCGCGCTGCTGCCGATACGCCTTGATTGGCTCGGCCAAATTCGGCGCGACGTCCGGGCCTTGCACAGCGCGGATGACGACGCCGCGCAGGCGAAGGCTGGAGAGGGCGTTGAGTTTTGCGGCCAGCGTACCGGCCGTATAAAGGCTTTGGGTTTCACCCGCTGATGTAGCATAGTCATACGAACCCAGCGCCGAGTCGAACGTTAAGGTCGCTGATGGATTTAAGCTGAAGTTCAACGCGGCGCCGTTCGTCGCCGAGATAACCTTCGGCGCGTTATTGACCAGGGACACTAAGGCAGCCTCGAATGCGATCGGCAACTCGCCGTCACCTGAGCTGCCCAGGCTTGCCGCAGTCATGATCGGCTGAACCTTGTTGCGGTCAATGCGTTGCGTCAGCCACTTCAGGCCACCCGCAACCATGTCATTAGGAACATAGCCGGTTGCCTTAAACCCAGTCTCAACGAGCACGATATCCGCTGGACGCCCGACGCGAGCATAATATGACCCGGACTCCGAATCGGGTTCCGGTCCCGGCCACTGTAGGCTGACCGCCAGCTGTTTATCCTGAGCATGCAACGCCGACGCCAATTCCCCCAGGAACCCTACAAATGCATCTCGTCGATCGGCAGGCAGGTCTCGATATTCGATCGCGATCCCGGCGAAATTCGACCCGGTTGCAATCGCCGCCAGCGCATCGACGTGTCTCTGGCGCGCTACCTCGTCGCCCAGCATGGCGGTCAACGCATCAGCGTCAATCTCACCGTCTGGCTTCACGTTGCTGACGATCGGATACACCACATACGGCGCGCTTGGCTCAGGCGCAGCAGGCGCCTGTCCTGTCACCGATCCATTCGCCGCGACACTCAGGCCGGGCGCGTACAGCTCGGTAATCACGCCGTTATACTGTGAGTCGAGGCCGCCCGTCTCCGGGTCGGGTTCGGCGCCGATTGTCGGCGCGGCCGGCAGGCTCTGCACCCAGGCAATCGCGTGTGGCAGGTCGGGCAGATCGATCGCCAGCTTATCGGCGGCGCCGCCCAGCCACGCCCAGCGCGCGCCGTCCCAGGCATACGCATCGAGCGACGGGTTGGGCGCGGGGCTTTCCAGATGAATCGGTGTGGCTGCCTCGCCGCAGCGGGTGAATGACAACAACGAGCCTTGCAAGCGTAAATTCACCGGCAGCGCGCGCACGGCAGCCAACATTTGCGCGTTGGCCGCTGCCGTCAGATCGGCTTCGGCCAGCCGCGCATGATCGAAGCGCAACTCGCCGGCCGCAAGCGAGATGCTCAAGCCGTTATCCAGCGCGAGCGGCGCGCTCGCCGTCACCGTGTAGGCGCCGCAAGGCGGTGTCGCGCCGCGCGTGAGCAACAGACCGACTGTGCCAATGACGATGACGCCAAGAATGACAGCCGGGATGAGGAGTGGTCGAGATGTTAGGGACATAGATTATTACTCGGTGTTAGAAAGTGCTCGTCCGCGAATCTTCGCAAATCCCGACCACTCTCTGTCGAAAAATGCGCTGTAGTATAGCCGCTTGTCGGCGTTTTTAACGCCCACGAGGGGCTAAACTACATTTTCCGACACGGACTGATGAGTGAATTCGTGTGTATTCGTGAAAATGAGTGGATCGTTTTCCTCGATGGCACAAATGAAGGACGAAAGACCCAGGCATTTGTTCCTTCGTCCCCCGTCCTTCCTGGCTTATGATACGAATATGGGGCAGCGCCGATGCTCACCGCCCGCCCAGCACGCCGCGCAGCGCGTCGCAGGCGGGGCACGAGTCGCCGGGCCGCATGATAGCGTAACCGGCCATCGGGTCAGAATCGTAGCGGGCGAAGTCGGCGTTCCAGATGATCATCAGCCGGACTTTGCCGCTGTTGGCCGACATCGCCGCGGCTTCGGCCAGCCACTGCGCCTGCTGCGCGACCGTGGTGTTGCGCGCCCAGGCGAAGGCCGGGGCGGTCGACGCCAGGTCGGGATAGCCTTCACCCGACAGGTAACCCAGCTCGGTGAAGCACACTTTGCGCGCGCCGCCGAACGAGTTGTAATACAGATTCAGCGTCGGCAGGAAGTACCAGCTGTAGTGATTGCCTTCGGGCCGGCCCGAAGACACCGAAGGCGAGGTGGTGCCCGAGTTGTGATGCGCGCCGACGCAGTCCATGAAGCTGGCTGCGCCCGCGGCGGCCATTTGCGCCAGGAAAGCATCGTCGTTGCAGCCGTCGGGCGAGCAGCCGGCCGCGCCCCAGTAGCCGGTCGGGGCCGGCGCGCCGCTGATCACCAGTGTGCCGGGGTTGGCCGCTTTGATCGCGCCGTAAGCTTTGGCTAACAGCGCGGTGTAATTCGCGCCGTGCACCTGTCCGGTGGGCCATTCGCGGTTGATATTGGGTTCGTTCCACACTTCGATCGCATCGGCCCCGGCGGCGGCCATCGCCGCGACGGCGGCGGCATACTCGCCCTGGTAGCCGGGATCCATCACCCGCGATTTGTCGCCAATGATGCCGAGCAGGATTTTGAAGCCTTGCGCATGCGCGTTGGCGATCGCGCCGCTGACATCCACACCGGCGTAGGTCTGAATCTTGATCCACTTCAAGCCCGCATACAGCAACAGGTCGGGGCGGCGGAAGCCGTCGATGTGCGCGCCGGCCTCGAAGCTGCCGATATTGCCGATCGGCGCGACGGGTGCAGGCGCGGGATTCGACGGCGGCGCGGCGGGAGCGGTCTCCGGGCCGGCATTGATCACCACGGTCAACGTCTGCCCGTAGAAGCCGTCCGCGTTGCGCAGCTGCCACATGCCGGTGAAGCTGCCATTCTGCGTCGCGGTCTTCATCGGCACGCTGATCTCGATCTCTCTGCCGATAGCCAGCACGCCGACCTCCACCGTGCTCGGCGCGCCCAGCTGCGAGCCGCTCACAAACGCGAGCTCGGTGTCGGCGTCCCAGGCGCACGTCCCGTTGTTGCGCACTTTCCAGGTCTTGGTGAACTCTGTGTTGTTCTCAAAGCGCGCGCCGTCCGGCACGGTCACGTCGGCCACGTAAGCCGCGCTGTAGCAGGCATCTGCCGCCGCGCCGCCGGGCGTGCGGTCACCATCGACCGTTCCACCGCCGCTGCCTGCACCGGCGACAACCGCCAGGACTTCTTCTTCGGGGGCAGCCGCGTTGACGACCACCTCCACCGCCCCGCGATCCACCCCGGCGATCGAGGCCGACACTTCGTAAGCGCCGGCCTTCGCCGGAGCGCGCCAACCCAACCAGGATTCGCTGAGCGCCCGCTCGCTCGCGGTGGTTTTGCCGTCACTCGCCGTGATCTGCCAGGTGATGTCGATCTCGGCGCCAAGCTTGGCGGTAGATTGTTGACGATAGGCGCGCAGCGCATCGGCCAGGTCCGGGACCGCCTCGCCGGCCGCGCCCTGCACGACGACGCCGCGCACGTAATGCGGCAGTACGATGCTCAACTCCTTGACGAGCGCGCCAGCGGTGACCAACGTCACCTCATGCACAGCGCTCGACTTATCGGTGTACTCGTAGCGATAGACGCCGGCAGTTTCATCGAAGGCGAAGTTGCCGATCGGGCTATCGGGTTGCAGCGTGAACGTGACTAGCGCGTTGGCCGTGAGGCTGACCGTCTGGCCGGCATCGACCACGCCCAGCCGCTCGATCGCCTGCTTGAACGAGATGGGGTTGCTCAGGCCATTGACCGTGTCGACCGCATTGGCCGTGAGAATCGGCTGGAACTTGTAACGATCCACCTGCGCCGTGGCCCACTCGATGAGCGCGACGCTGTTCATCGGCGCCTGCACGGCATCGGCAACCCGCCCGAGATGATACCAGTCGTAACCGGCCGTATCCGCCTGACCATCGGCGGCGAACGCCGGCTGCGGCACGACGACGTTCAGGCGTCGGGCTTGCGCCTTCAAAGCGGCCGACAGATCGGCGACGAAGGCCGTATAAGCGTCGCGATCATTTGCGTCAAGCCCTTGATAATCCAGCGTGACGCCGGCATAGCCGGCGGCCAGCGCGACCAGCGTATCGATGTGCGCCTGGCGAGTCTCGGCCAGGCTGAGGACGCCGCGCACCAGATCGGGGTTGGGCTGGCTCGGGGTGAGATAGTTGCGGACGACGGGATAGATCGCCTGCGACCCGGCAGCCGTTGGCAGGCTCAGTTGATCGCCGCCCAGCGAACCGTCGGCCGCGATCACCCAGCCGCTGGGATACAGCTCGGTGACGACACCGGCGAGATCAGCCCTGAGCGCTTCCTGCGCGCCAACCTCCGCCCCAATCGCCGGCGCGATCGAAGTGGTCTGCATCAGCGCCACGACTTCCGGCAATGCATCGACCGAGGCCAGGATCGCGCCCTCCGCAGGATTCTTGCTGCCGCCGATCCACGACCAGGCCTTGACTTCAGAATTCCAGGCGTACAGATCGAGTGTGCGTACGGGTTGGGCGCTGTCCGGGATGGCCAGGCTCACGCCGCCGGGCTGCGCCGGCTCGCCGCACACGGCAATTTGATAAACCGGACTCTCAAGCATCAAGTTGACGGGCAGCGCGTCCCGCGCGGCGACCAGCGTTTCGCCCGCGGCGCCGGAGGAAAAATCGGCCGAAGTAACGGCGGTCAGCGTCAGCCGATATGACTGGTTGGGGTGGGCTTGCCGGACGGTCAGGCCGTCGGCGCTTTGGGCCGCAGGCGAATCGGGGCCAATCGCCAGCTCGCCGCACGGCTTGAAGATGCGGCCAAATAAGGAGACGGGCGGCAGCAGTAGCCCGGCGGTCACCAAAACGGCGATCGCGCCATATAGAATCAGGTTACGGTTGTGTGGAGGAATAGCATTAAGTCTGCGGGCCAAACGAGGTGGCAGGTGGAGCGCGGGACTACCGGGTGGTTCCGGGGTCGGGTTCGCGTTTTCCGTCATACAGAATCCAACTCCTTTGTACATAAAAGGACGGCGGGGCCGCCGTCGTGCTCGGCCGTCAGCGGCCGGCACAGTGTGGCTGAGGTAGCGCCGGTCTCGGAAACCTGCTGCAGCGCCGGTAGAAGCCGGACCGAGGGTAGGCGAGATTCTAGCATGGGGAGGGTTTTCGCGCAAATGGACGGTGACCCGGCAGGAATCCCGTACTTATACGTGGGGGAAAACCCGTAGGGGTAGCTGCGGGGTTACCCCGCCTGCGAGCATCCGGGCGCTGGGCGGCAGTGCAACTGCCGCCCGAACAGAGGCTATCCGGGCGCTGGGCAGCAGTGCAACTGCCGCCCAAACAGAGGCTATCCGGGAGATGGGCAGCAGTTCAACTGCTGCCCAAACAGACCAACCGCAAAGGGGTCAACCCGACAGCGGTGAGGTGATGAACACGCCGCCCAAGTAGACCAGGTACAGCCCGCAGGCGACGATCAGCCACTTGTACAGCGAGTCGGTCAGCCAGCGACGCCCGCTGCCGACGACGCCGGACAGCACGCTATCCCACACATAGTCGGCGGAGATATGCCCCAGGTAGAAAGCCAGCACGCCGACGAAGCCGAGCGCCTGCGACGTGAGAATGTAAGTCGCGGCGACGGTGACCCACCAGGCATACCAGAATGGATTCACGACAGTGGCCGCAGCGCCCAGGCCGATCAGCCGCCAATTGTTGAGCGGCCTCACCTCGCCGCCGGGCCGGGGCAACACCATGCGGCCTTTGAGCGCGCCCCAGGCCATCTGGAGGCCCATCCACAACAACAAGACGCCGCCCAGTAGCGCGATCGCCGTAGTGAGCGTCGGCGTGTTCAGGCCCGCGCTGAGGCCCAGCACCAACAGCCCAACCATGACCAATTCGAGCAGCGCGTGTCCGGTGGCGACGAGCGGCCCGACGATAAAACCGCGTCGCGCGCTCTCGGAGATGATGGCGGTGGTGACCGGCCCCGGCGTTACGACTGCGCCGAAACCGACGACGAACGAGAAGGCGAACAACAAAGGTAATGTCATTTTTATTCTCGGTGTGCCTGGCCGTCTTTGTGGTTACTGTTCTTCTTCTGATGATCGACGCCTGAGGCCGGTTCGTCCAGGCGCACCTTGTCGAAGACGGCGATCAGCTGCTGTTCGCGGACCGATAGCGGCTCGTTCAACCGCCGGGTAGCCAGCTCCACGTATTTGGGGATGATCTCGTAACCAACAAACGAGCGTCCCAGCCCGCGCGCCACCTTGAGCGTCTGTCCCGACCCGGCAAACGGGTCGAGCACCAAATCGCCGGGATACGAGTAGAGCTGGATCAGGCGGTAGGGGATTTCCTCCGGGAACGGGCAGGGATGATCCAGATGATCGGGCGGGATCGGCGCGACGTGCCACACATTATTCGCCACGTCCAGCGTGAACAGCTTGTTGATCGAAAAACGCCCTTTCGACTTCTGTTCCCGGCTGCGATCCTTGAAGATGCGCGGCCCCGGCTTGCGAAAAATCAAAATGTACTCGGTCATGATGTTGGGATAGAAGTAGCCAGGGTAAGGATTCTGAACGGCGATGCCGGCGCGCTTCACACCCGCCGTGCACTTGTGCCAGATGATCTCCTGGTGAAACTCCCAACCTGCGCCGCGCACGCCCGCCAGCCGCGCGACCAGTTCGAACGGCGCCGGGTAATGATCGCCATCCAGCAACACGGTCCCCACGACGACGGCGCAGAAGCCGCCGGGTTTTGTCACGCGCCACACTTCGCTGAAGATGCGCTCCAGCCAATCGAGATAGTCGGCATACTCGGCGTAGCCGTTGACGCGCGAGGCGCCCCGCGTGCGGTACGGCTGCGCCTTGTTCGAGGCGTGGAGATCGTAATCGATCGCGTTCCAGTAAGGCGGCGAGGTGACGGTCAAAGCGACACTGCCCTCCGCCAGCTCAGGCATCGTCTCGCACGAATGCGGGAAGATTCGATCAATCACCATGCACCTCGTCAAGGCTTAGGAAAGTGTTTAGAAATTGCTCGAAGCCCGCGTCCTCGCGGGCCACTGCGCAACCAACCGCGAGGACGCGGTTGGGGAGCATTCTGCAAACAGTCGCTAAGAGGAGGATGGGTTCGCCGTGCGATTCGCGTGCGCGCGCAAGACCGCTTCGTACACGCCGAGATAACCGTCGACCATTTGAGCGTGCGTGAAGTGGTCGGCTACGTGTTGGCGAATACGCCGGCGCTCCAGATCGCAAACCGACGGCAGGACGGCGGCCGCTTCGTCGACGTTGGCGACGATGAAGCCGGTCTCGCCCGACTTGACGAGTTCCGGCACTGCGCCGCGCGGCGTGGCGATCACCGGCGTGCCGCAGGCCATCGCCTCGATCAGGCTGAGGCCGAACGGCTCCTCAAAGTTGACGAGATGGAGCAACGCATACGCATCGCCCAACAGCTTATCGCGCCGATCCGGGCCGACCGAGCCGATATACTGAACTTGATCGCCGTCCAATTGCGGCGCGACTTCGCGCTCGAAATAGTCGCGATCCTGGATGATGCCCGCGATGATCAGGCGGCGCTGGGCGCGGCGCGCCGCCTGGATCGCCTCGACCACGCCTTTATCGGGATGGATGCGGCCAAAGAACAACAGATAGTCGCCCGGCTCCCGCCGCAGTGTGAACTCGTCGAGGCGAATGCCGTGGTAGACCGTGGCGACGTAGTCGAGGCTGGGGTGGCGATCGGCGTTGCTGATCGAGACGTAGTAACCCCGGCCGTTGTACTTCTGATAGACCGGCAGGATGCGCTCGGACGAGAAACCATGAATCGTGGTCAGCAGCGGCGTGCGCACCAGTCCGCTGTAGGATAGCGGCAGAAAATCGAAGTGATTGTGGATGAGATCGAATTCGGCGGCGCGCTCGAAGACTTCCGAGATGTGCAGGCATTCCCACACTTTCGGGTCCAGGGCGGGGTCTTCGGAATAAGGGCGCGGGCAGACCGAGGCCAGCCGGGCCTGGGTGATCGAATCGCCGGTGGCGAACAGTGTGACGTCCACGCCGCGCTTGACCAGCCCTTCCGTCAACAACGATGCAACTTGTTCCCACGGCCCATAGTGGCGCGGCGGCACGCGCCAGGAAATCGGGGCAAGCATTGCGATGTGCATAGAGAGCGTTCGGTAACAGGTAGACAGGTAACAGGTAAACGGGTAACAGGTAAGCGAGGGTTAACTTCCCTCGATGAAGACGGGCAGGTGGCCCAACGCGATGATATCTTTCCACTTGGCGCGCTCGCCCTCGGTGAACACCGCCATCGTGGCGACGATCTGGCCGCCGGCCTTCTCGACGATCAGGCGCATGCCTTGCAGCGTGCTGCCCGTGCTGATCACGTCATCCACCAACACCACGCGCTTGCCGTCGATCAGCGCGCGATCTTTTTCGTCCAGAAAGAGGGTCTGTGGCTGGCCGGTGGTGATGCTCAACGTTTCGGCGCTGACGCTCTCGCCCATGTACGGCTTGTAGGATTTGCGCAGCACCACGTAGGGCAGCTGGCTTTCGACGGCGAGCGCGTGCGCCAGCGGGATACTCTTCGCTTCGGCCGTGACGAGCACTTCAGCTTCCGGCGGGATGCGCCGGGCCAATGCTTTGGCCGCCGCCTGCACGATCTCGGTATCGCCGAGCATGTTGAAGATCGCGATGCGCACGCCGGGTGCGACTTCGAACAGCGAGAGCTCGCGGTTAAGTCCGGCGATTTTCACGGTGTGGGTTTTTCGATTGGTCATGGAGTCCTCCGGCAGTTTCGACTAATTCTAGCACAGCCGCACCGGATGGAAAACGGATGAACCGATGTGTACGAGTCGCCTCCTGGCGACAACGAAAGCCGAAATCGGGTTTCTCCGTTCCCTTACCTTCCCCAACGCAACAGGCGCGCATCGATGCCCGGCGGGGACTGGGCTGTCAGTAGAATATAAAAGCGCCGCGCCAACAACTCGGCGCAGCGCAATTGTATCATCCTCACCCGGTTGCCGGCGCTCCCCGCTTTTCATCAAATGCGGAGAGGGAGCACGGGCCAGGTCTACGTCACGATCGTGACATTCAGCATATCCAGCACAAACTGGATCGGGTTGAGGATCGTCGTCGTGTTCGAACCGGCATAGAGCAGTCCGACCACGCGCTTGCTCATATCCAGCACGGCCGAACCCGAATCGCCGCCCTGGCTCATCGCGCCGGCCATCAGCTGGCTGGTGAAGGTGGCGAGCGGCCCACCGTAATTGACCGTGACCGTCACATCGATCTGCAGAATGGTGCTGGTGGTGTACCCGGTCGTCCGGCCCGACTTCTGCACGGCCGTCCCCAGCGTAGCCGTGCCGACTCCGGCGGGCACGCCGATGTTGAGGATGTCGGGGTTGACGAGATTCGGAGTCGTTGGCCGGGCCAGCGCCGCGTCGATCTTGTTATTTCCCGGCTCTTGTTGTGCGGGCGAGCGCGGCTTCAGGCCGAGCAGCGCCAGCAGCTGCGCCAGACAGCCCGGCGGCGCGGGGGTCGCGCCGTCGAACGCGATCGGGATGAACTCGGCCAGCGTCCCGATCTGGTCGGCGGCCGCGCCGCCATCGTAGGGGCCGGGTTGCAAAATCGCGTCGCCGATCTGCGCGGTGTTGCTGTTCGCCAAAACGTGATTGTTGCTCAGGATGAGTATTTCGCTGCCTTTGCGCACCAGGCAGCCTAGCGTCCCGGCGGTGATTTGATAGTGGCCGATGCTCACGCCGGGGCGCGCGGGTCGCATCTTTTGCTTGGGGTCTTGAAAGGCGACGATCTCGCCCGTCTCGACCACATCGGTTGGCACGCCATCGACCGTCTTGGGCACGACGTCTTCCGGCGCCAGTTGAGCAAGCGGGAGTTTCTGAACCACGGAAACGATGACCGCCGGTTCGTTCGTCGGCGTGTCTCCGGCGATCTTGAACCCGACGCCGGTAGCGACCACGTTCGCCTTTTGCATCAGGCTGGCTTCGACCTGGCGTTTCAATGTGCGCGCCGCAGCCAGCGCGGGACCCTGCATGGACTCCATGTGAGTTTTCTCCTGTGGTGGAACTGGGGCAGCTAACGGCCGCCTTGGGCTCGAATCTCGCCCGTCTCGACGACGTCGACGGGCACACCCTCGATGGCCGACGGGATGGCCTCACCGGGTTTCAATTGAGACATCGGCAGCTTATGCTTGACGGAGACGACGATCGACACAGTATCGGTCGGTACGCCGCCGCGCTGGCCGTAACCCACCCCCACCGCGACGACGTTCGGCTTGCGCAGCAGCTCCTGTTCGTGACGGCGTTTCACCTCCATCGCATGCTGAACTGGATCTTGAGACATGGCACGCTCCTTTTACACAAGACGAAGGACGAACGACGCATGGCCCTTCGTCCTACTTCCAGGGCGCGATGCATTCCGGCGAATCGACCCCCGGCTTGTTGACCAGCTTGGAGACCGGATACGCTTTCATCTGAGTCGCCGGATACGGCTTGAGCAACCCCGCTAAGGCTTGCGGCGCTTGCTCCGCCGGGTCGAGCCAGCGCTCATAGGCGTCGGGCTTGAGGATTACCGGCATCCGATCGTGGATTTTCGCCACGAGCGAGTTGGGTTCGCCGGTGATGATCGTCGCCGATAGCACCGTCTCCTCTTCCGGCGAGCGCCAGACCTCCCATAACCCGGCGAAGGCGAACGGCTCGTCCGACTTCAGCCGGATGTACATCGGCGTTTTGGTCTTGCTGTCCGGCTCTTTGCGCCATTCGTAAAAGCCATCGGCCAGGATCAAGCAGCGGCGGCGCTTGAAGGCGGCGCGGAAGGCCGGCTTCTCGGACAGCGTCTCCGCTCGCGCGTTGATCAGGCGATTGCCCACGGCCGGGTCTTTGGCCCACGAGGGGATCAAGCCCCAGCGGAACAGCTCCAGTTCATGCTTCCCGGTGTTGGTGACGACCGGGATCGATTGCGATGGCGCGATGTTGTAACGGGGCGCCAATGGCGCATCGGCCGGCACGTTCAGCCACGGGATTTTTTCCTGCAGTTCATCCGGGTTCACGGTAAGTGTAAATCGTCCACACATCGCGTTGCTATCCTTTATCTTGACCGATCGGTTAAGCGCGGTTACAATCTCAGCGGCCTCCACGGCCAGTCCCTGCAGGCCCGCGCAGGGCGATCTTGTCATTCATTCCATGAAAGGGGAAGCCTCGAGATGGACTTATTCCAAAAGGTTCGCGATTCTGAACGCACGCGTGATGCGCGCGAAGCGACCGCCGCCGGCGTCTATCCCTACTTTCTGCCGCTGGAAGACACCGAAGGCACAGAAGTCACCATGGATGGCCGCCGCATCCTGATGATGGGTTCGAACAATTATCTGGGTTTGACCACGCACCCCAGGGTGCGGGAGGCGGCGATCGAAGCCATCAAGCATTACGGCACATCCTGCACCGGCTCGCGCTTTCTCAACGGCACGCTGGCGATGCACCACGAGCTGGAAGACCGGCTGGCAAAGTTTTGCGGCAAGCCGGCCGCGCTGGTATTCTCGACCGGGATGCAGGTCAACCTGGGCACGATCTCGGCGCTGGTGCAGCGCGGCGACGTCGTCATCGTCGACAAGGATGACCACGCCAGCATCATCGACGGCTGCAAGCTGTCGTACGGCAAGATGAAGCGCTTTCCGCACAACGACATGCCAGCGCTCGATCGTTTGTTGCAGTCGATCCCCGGCGACAAAGGCAAGCTGGTCGTCGTCGACGGCGTGTACAGCATGGGCGGCGACATCGCGCCGCTGCCCCAGTTGGTCGAGATTTGCCGGGCGAACGCTACGCGCCTGATGGTCGACGACGCGCATGCGTTCGGCGTGCTGGGCGAGTGCGGGCGCGGCACGGCCCACTACTTCGGGCTGACCGACCAGGTCGATCTGATGATGGGCACCTTCAGCAAGTCGTTTGCTTCGCTGGGCGGTTTCATCGCCGGCGAAGAAGATGTCATCTATTTCATCAAGCATCATGCCCGCAGCCTGATCTTCTCGGCCTCGATGCCGGCCTCCAACGTAGCCGCGGTGCTGGCCGCGCTGGACGTGATGGAAGCGGAGCCGGAACGCGTGCAGCGCGTCAACGCGATTGGCGATCGGGTGCGCCGCGAACTGAAAGGCATGGGCTTCAACATCGGGCCGAGCCAGACGCCGATCGTGCCCATCATCATCGGCGATCGCGACCGGACGGTGATGGCCTGGAACATGTTGTATCACTCCGGGCTGTACGTCAACTGCGTGCCCTCGCCGGCGGTGCCGGTCGGCTGGGACTTGCTGCGCACTTCGTACATGGCGACGCATACCGACGAGCAGATCGATCGCGCGCTGGAACTGTTCTACCAAATGGGCAAGTCGCTGGAATTGATCTAGAGTTAGAGTTAGCGTTCTGAAATAGAGTATAGCCGTTTTGGTATGATGCGCAACACCCAGACGGAACCAACCACCATCCAACTAGCCAACCCCGTGTTGCGTTGAAAGTGTGAGGAGGAGCGATGCCAGTTTACGAATACTTCTGCACCGATTGTCGAACCAAGTTCGATGCGCTGCGGCGGATGGCGCAGGCCGATGACGCGATTGTGTGCGAAGTGTGCGGGGGCGCACACACGGCGCGCGTGTTGTCGGTGTTCGCCGTCAAAGGCGGCGATGGCGCAACGGTCATGCAGCCTGCCGCAGGCGGTTGCGGCTGTGGCGGCGCCTGCGCGTGTGGCGGGCGCTGAACTGACGAAAGACCGAAGACGAACGACGGAGGGAGACTTTCGTCGTTCGTCTCTTGTCCTTCGTCTGCTATCCAATCGTCGTCAGTTCGCGCGGGAAGGTCGTCAAACTCTCCGCGCCCCTGGCCGTAATGAGTACATCGTCCTCGATGCGCACCCCGCCTCTACCCGGCAGGTAAATCCCCGGCTCGATCGTGACCAGGTTGCCCGCTTCGAACGGCGTTGTGTTGTCCTCAACCACATAGGGCGGCTCATGCCCGCTCAGCCCCAGGCCGTGCCCGGTGCGATGGGTGAAGGACTCGCCGTAGCCGCCGTCGACGATCACTTTGCGCGTCGCCCGATCGACCGCCTGGCCCGACACGCCCGGCCCGGCGGCCCGGCGCCCGGCCTCATTCGCCCGAAGCACTAAATCGTAAATCCGCTTGAGTTCCTCCGACAGGTCGCCCACGGCGAACGTGCGGGTGAGATCGCTGGCGTAACCTGCGACGGTGACGCCGAAGTCGAACAGGAGCAGCTCGCCGCGCTGCACGGGTCGATCGCCGGCCATCGCATGCGGCAACGCCGTGTTCGGCCCGGCGAGGACGATTGGCTCGAAGGGGAGGTTCTCGGCCCCACCCTGGAGCAGGTTGATCAGCAGCTCGGCCGCCACCTGTTTCTCCGTCAGCCCCACCTTGAAGTTGTCCAGCGTCCGGTGCAGCGCATCTTCGGTGATGCGCACGGCGCGGCGCGTGGCGGCGATTTCCGCCGCGTCCTTCACCATCCGCAACCGGTCGAAGATATGATCGGCCGCTGCCAGGTGCGCGCCGGGCGCGGCCGTCTGGAGGAGGCGCAGCTCTTTCACGCGCATCGCCAGCGTCTCGATGCCGATACGCTGGCCGGCCAGGTCGAGCACCTGCGCGGCAGCGTGATAGCTGATCGCCGGATCGGCGCCATCGGCGAAGGTGAACAGCCGCCATGGGATCGGATATGGGCCGGCGGCGGGCTTGGTGGCTTCGAGCACGGCCAACACCAGCGCCGGATTATTCCCTTCAACCGGGATCAACGCGAGCGTCGGCCGTTCCATCAAGTGAAAGTGCAGGCCGGTCAGGTAAGTGATATTCGCGCCGGGCATTACGGCCATACAGTCGAAGCCCTCGGCGCGCGCCAGGGTTTGGAGTTTCTGAATACGCTGGAGAGACATGCCGACTCCGGGCTAGCGGGTTGGATGGTTGGCTGATTGGATGATTAGTTGGCTGATTCGATTATAGCACCCATCGATCTCAGTGTATAATGCGGGCAGATTCTGGCTGGAGGTGGAACATGCAAAGGTTCATCGCCTTCGTGGCGGGCACGATGTGCGGAGCGATCGTCGGCACGGTGGCTTCACTCTTCCTCGCCCCAAGCTCCGGCAAAGAAATCCGGGACGAGGCGCAACGACGCTTGAACCAGATCGTCGAGGAGGGCCGCCACGCCGCCGACCGGCGGCGTGGCGAACTGGAGACCCAGTTGCGCCAGATGCAGCAGCGCGAACAAGCCTAACAGGACTTACGCAGTTGGCGCGGCAGTTGCACTGCCGCCGCCTCATCTGCCGCAGTACAACTGCGGCAGCAACATGCAGCTGCTTACGCAGTTGGCGCGGCAGTTGCACTGCCGCCGCCTCATCTGCCGCAGTATAACTGCGGCAGCAACATGCAGCTGCGGGTTTCATAAAGTAAAAACGCCGACAAGCGGCTATCCTACAGCGCATTTTCAGGTCAGCACTAATGGTTTCTTTGGCCTTTATGGCTTTTCCGTCACCACTAAGTTGAACCAGGCCGGCTCACTGCTCTTGACCGCCGTCGCCGCCAGCGCGAGCACCGCCGAATTCCATTGGCTCAAGGGAATCTCCCACGCGCCTGTATTATCCTCGTTCAAGGGTAGCCGGGTCACGCTCGTTTGGCCGTCTCGGCCATAACCGATCACCTGCACGATAAAGTTCTGCGGCACAAAATTATTCGTGCGCACCCACCCTTCCGCCGTCCAGCCCGTATCCGCTTCCGCATCGTCCTGGAAACCGATTTCGGGAATCTCGATATCGTCGATCGCGAAGCCGGGCAGGTTGACGCCGTCGTCATGCACGCTCTCGAAACGCAGCTGGATCGGCTTGCCGGCGTACGGCGTCAGATCGACCTCTTCCTGGATCCACTGCGGCGTTTGACCCCCGCCCGAATCGCCGGTGTAACCCCAACCCAGATTGGCATTGACGGGACTGGTATCCGTACTGGCAGGCATGCGCAGCGTCTGCCAGGTTTGGCCGCCATCTTCGGACACCGCCACGTAACCATAGTCGTAATCGGTCTCGATATCGAACCACGTCCAGTAGGTGAGCGTGGCGCTGCTCACATCCGCTAGATCGACTTCGCGCGTCAGGCGCATATCGGCGATGTCGCCGCGATTGCTCCACCAGAAGTATTGGCCGCTGTGCGGCTCGGCGTCGATCAGGCGGACCCGGGTCGAACCGGCAAAGTCGAGCTGCAGGTCTTCCGCGCCGAGGAACTGGTAATAGTGCGCGGCATACTGGTGGACTGAGGCGGGCGGCCCCACCTGATAGGGATACCGATCGATCGTCGCAATGGGTTGGGCCGTGGGCGGATCGGATCGGGCGAACCCATAGCGGCCGTCGTCGAGCGACGGGTTATCGAGGAACTTCGCCGCCACCCAATCGGCGAAGAAATCATCCGCCGTGCCCGCATACCCCAGCTGCGTTAAGACCTCTTGCACGGCTTCCAGCCCGTTGTGCGGGTCGGCCACAAATTGAGAGACGCCGGCCTCGCCGTACCGGTCGTAGAGGTAGAGCATGAAGGTGAAGGCCGTGCCGTAATCACGGCCGTCGAAATCCTCCGACCAGAAGTTGAGCTGCCGATCCGGATCGGCCGCAGACTGAAGATCGTGCCCGCCCGTCCCATAGCCGTTCAGATAGGCCGCCAGCTCTGATAAGCCCTCGTTCGCCCAGAGGGCTTCGTTGCGATCGACGTTGAAATGGATCATGTGCTGGTACTCGTGCGCCAACACCTGCAGATAGTAGCCGAAGCCAGGCCCGCCGCTGCCCTCCAGGTCGATCACAAACATTTCCCGCTCATTCGAGTCGGAGCGCACCGCCTGAACAAAAGAGTCGGTGCTGGAGAAATACCCGCCCGCACTGGTATTGGACGTGTTGAGGATGTGCAGCCGGGGATCGCAGTCGATGCCGGGCGACCATTCCGCGCCGAACAACGCGCGGTTGCGGGGGATGATCTTCTGGTCAAACTCGCGCCCGGCGTCGAGGGCGGCATCGCGATCGATCAGGTCGAGCCACTGATTATCCACCCACATGTACACGTTCGGCTCTTTACCGATCAGCGTCGCCGTCACGTCGAACTGCTCCAGCGTATCGGTGTTCGAGACGTGGAACACTTCCTGATCGCCCAGGTCATACTCGGACGCCGTAGTGCATTCGGTTTCGGGTGTATCCGGCGGCAACCCCTTGAAGCGGATCGCCAGATCGCGCAGATCGCGCACCGGCAGATCGGCCAGCCGGATGGCCTCGGCGTTGGCGCGATCGGCCTCGGTGACCGGATCGCGCAACAGGCCGGTAGTATCGATCCGGATCGGAATGTCCGTCCCCTCCGGCGTCGCCGGAGCACGGGTGGCCGGTGCGGTCGGTGTCACGATCGGAATCGTAGGTGACAGCGGTGTGGGGGTAGGTGTGGTACATGCGGCCAAGCCGATCGCGACGATAACCAGGTAGCGACCCAGACGATACCTCATGCGCGAACTCCTTTACGGGCGGTGATGATAACTTGACCCGAATTATAACTGCGCGAGCAGAACTCGGCCACCGGGCATAACGTTTGACCCTCGCCCAAACATCCGGGCGAGGGTCAAAGTAAGGGGGGAAGGATGCTTACGTCTCAGCCCTGCTCACCCCGAGGCAAACAGTTGCTGGGATCGCCAAAGAAAAAGGGCGCGTTGCGATCGCGCGGCACGCGGAACTGGAATCCCTCGACTTCAAAATCCGCGCGCTCGCCGAGGTTGACTCGGATCGATTGTGTTTCGCCGCCGCGCAACACAGCCAATTCGATCGTGGCCTGGGGCTGATATGCGGCAATCCGATCGGTCAGCGAATGCTGCGCATCTACCGGCTCGCCGTTCACCGCGCCGATCAGGTCGTCGACCTGCAAGCCGGCCTCAGCCGCCGGGCTGTCCGCCAGGACTTCGCGGATAATCGCTCCCTCGGCGACGGCGAGATTTTCTGCCTGCGCCAGCGCTTCATCGATCGACTCGAAGCGCACGCCGAGATAAGCTTGCGGCGATTTAAATTCAGGCGGAACCTCGCCTTCGGGGGGTAAGGGCTGCGGCAGGCTGAACCCACTCAACGGCAATCGGAAAGCAAACGTCGGCTCGGCCCCATCGGTGGCGATGGCAATTCGCTGCTGCGCCCGCGCCAGGGATTGTCCATCGGCATTGCCCAGCCGATAGCCTACCGCACCACCGGTCAATGCCGCTCCACCGATCACGACGAGCGCGCCTAGCGCGATCGCCAGGACTTGCCCCAGGCTCAAGTGCCGCTGGGATAGCGGTGGTTTCACAAACTCGCCCATGCAACCAGTGTGCACGGGCTAGATTAAACGCGAATGAGACGAAGTAGAAGAGATGTTAAGACCGGGGAGGTTTTTGCTGTCTTCGCCCATTTCAGGAGCGCCTTGCCCCAACTTCCCAGGCTGCCTTATCCGGCATACGTTCCCAGCGTTACAGCCACGTCGCCTGCCTGTTTGCCGCGCACGACGCGCAACGTCATCGCCTCACCCGGGCGCAGGCTGAGCATCAACGTTGGCAGTGACGACGAGGGGTTGAGCGATTTGCCGTTTGCAGCCACCATCACATCACCCTCGCGCAAGCCGGCCTGCGCCGCCGGGCCGCCTGCCTCGACCGACTCGATCACCGCACCCGACCCCGCAGACAAATCGACGCGTTGCGCCTCGCCGGTCTGCAAGCCGCGATAGCGGATGCCAAGATACCCGCGCTGCACCGCGCCATTCACGATCAGCTGCTCGCTTACCGCGCGCACGATGAGAGAATACTGAAGTCCGCATTAAAGCAGAGTGAACACAGCTAGGCAGGTCAGCCGCCGGGATGATAGTCTGCGGATCGAGCGCGCGCCAATTCGTTTATTCCAGGGTGTGTACGCAGAGGTTGTCAGCAAATACAACGCTCGTCAACCGCGTCCTCGCGGTTGACCGCCCGCGAGGACGCGGGGCGATGAGCGCCTGACATATTTTGCGCACACTATTGAGGGGGGTGCGCTTCCCGCGAAGGGAAACAAGGGGATAGGCTGTGTTTTACGCCTCAGCCGGCAGATACACCGTGAACGTCGTCCCCTGGCCGACCGCGCTCTGCACGTCGATGCGGCCGTTGTGGCTTTGCGCGATCCACTGCGCGATCGATAAGCCCAGACCCGCGCCGCCGCTCGTCGCGCCGTTCGCGCTCGAATCGCGGCGCGAGCGCGCCTTATCGACTCGATAGAAGCGATCGAAGATGTGCGGCAGCTGTTCGGGCGGGATGCCCGGCCCGGTGTCCGACACGCTGAGCTGCGCCCAACCGTCCTCGCGCTTCAGGTTGAGCACGACGTTGCCGCCGGCCGGCGTATACCGAATCGCGTTCCCGGCCAGATTCAACAGCAACTGCTTGAGCCGATCCGGATCGCCCAACACCGTCACCGCGTCCTCGTCGCCGATCGTCACGTTCACGCCATTGGCGATCACCTTGAGCTGGCGATACACCTCCAGCAGCAGCGTGTCGAGCGACACCCGCTCGCGCCGGATCGGCAGCCCGGCGTCGGCCTGCGCCAGCAGCAGCAAATCGCCGACCAGCCGCGTCATGCGATCGGTTTCGCTTTGAATGGCGTCGAGCGAAGCATCGTCGGCGACGCGCGTGCGCCGCATCAAATCGACGTTGCCCCGGATGGTCGTCAGCGGCGTGCGCAACTCGTGCGAGACGTCGGCGGTGAAGCGCTGCTGCGAGCGGAACAGCGCCTCCAGCCGCTCCAGCATGCGATTGAAGGTGTCGGCCAGGCGGCCGACTTCGTCACGCGCAGCCGGCGCCGGGATGCGCCGGTTGAGGTCGCCGGCTTCGGTGATGGCAAAGGCTGTTTGCGTGATCGTGTCGATCGGGCGCAAAGCTTGTCGGGCGAGGAACACCCCGCCCAAAGCGGCCAGCACAATCCCCACCGCCCCACCTACCAGCAAGATGCGGGTGAGTTGCGCCAGCGCTTCATCGTTGGCTTCGAGCGATAGACCGATTTGCAGGTAGCCAAGAAATTGCGTGGGCGAGAAACCGATCGGCGCGGTCAACACGCGCAGGTGCGCCTCGCCGATGCGGATGTCGCGCCGCACGCGCTCATTTAAGGCCACGTCAGAGCTGAGCGACTCCGGATCGAGCGGGCGGTCGTACTCGCCCAGGCTCTCCGACTTGCGCACCACCTGGCCATCGAGGCCGATCACCTGCATGTACAGCCCGGCCGCCTGAAACACGTCGAGTTCGACCGGCACGGTGATGCGTATTTCGCCCAACCCCAACTCGGCCCGGCTGACCAGAAATACCTGATCGGCGGTCTCGTCGAGCGTGCGATCGGCGTTGTCTTGCAGCGTGGCGGCGAAGACGCCGAACACGGCGAAGCCGATCACGCCGAGCAGCGCGAACAGCACCAGGGTATACCAGAGCGTGAGACGGAGACGAATCGACATCGAAAGACAAGGCAGACTTGAGAATGAAGAATGCAGATTCAAGTGGACTCACCACTCGTATCAGTTTGACCTGAGTGAATGAGAAGCAGATGAGGACAAGCTAAGGTTGAGGTAACAAACAGCATCGGTGGCTGCTGCATTTCTCAATTCATCATTCTGCATTCTACATTCTACATTCTACATTCTACATTCTGCATTCTACATTCTACATTCCTCATTCTTCTCTCAGCACGTAGCCCACACTGCGCACCGTTTGAATCAAGCGGGGCTCGCCGTTGGCCTCGGTCTTCTGGCGCAGATAGCGAATGTACACTTCGATGATGTTCGACTCGCCGCCGAAGTCGTAATCCCAGATGCGATCGTAGATCACCTCGCGGGTGAGCACCTGGCGCGGGTGGCGCATGAACAGTTCGAGCAAATCGAACTCTTTGGCGGTGAGGTCGAGGCGCTGATCGCCGCGTTTGGCTTCGCGCGCCGCCGGGTCGAGCGCGAGATCGGCAAACCGTAGCATCTCCGGGGCCTCGGCCGGCCGGGTACGGCGCAGCAGCGCGCGGATGCGCGCCAGCAGCTCCTCAAAGGCGAACGGTTTCACCAGGTAATCGTCGGCGCCCGCGTCCAATCCCGTCACTCGATCCGGCACCGTATCTTTGGCGGTGAGCATCAGGATCGGCGTCGAGCCGGCGGCGCGCAGCCGGCGGCACACTTCCAGCCCGTCCAGGCCCGGCAGCATCCAGTCCAGGATCACCAGGTCGGGCGGATTGTCGCGGGCGATGTTCAGGCCGGCCGGGCCATCGTACGCTATAAAGACCCGGTAACCTTCAAAGGTCAACCCGCGTCGTAAGAAGTCGGCGATGCGCTCTTCGTCTTCGATAACCAGGATTATTTCGGAGGACATGCCTGGATTATAACATCGTGAAACGCAATACGGAATCCGTATTCCAAATTGCGTATTCCTTGACGAGTCCAAGTGTATTGGGTATACTGGCGACCACTGCCGCGGTGGCGGAATCGGTATACGCGGTGGTCTCAAAAACCACTGGGCGCAAGCCTGTGAGGGTTCGAGTCCCTCCCGCGGCACTTGCCGCCAGGGCCGATCGGGTAACGACCGGCCCGTTTCTATTACGACGAATGACCAAGGACGAAGGACGAATGATGAGACTTCGTCGTTGGTCGTTCGTCCTCCGTCATCTCAATCATGATCCGACGACGATTGCTCCCCGCGCTCATCGGTCTGGCGCTCGGCCTCGGCCTGGGCGTGTTCATCGCCTGGTATGTCTGGCCGGTCACCTACACCGGCGCGCCCGCCTCCGTCCTGGCTCCCGGCTGGAAGAATGAGGCGATCTGGATGGCGGCGCAGGCTTACGCTTACGACGGCGATCTGGAAGCGGCCAGCGGCCGGCTGGCCCCGGTCTTCGGCAGCGTCGATCTCGGCCCGATCGTCCGGGAGCGCGCCGAACGCGCGATCGCCGATGGTTTCCCTCCGATCGAAATCGCGCGCATCGTCCGGCTGGCAGCCGCCTACGGCGCGCGCGCGCCGCAGACCGATCCCTATCTCAACCAGGCCCCTTGAGCCATGCGCACCACACTTCTGCTTGCGATCGTCATCGGTCTCGCGCTCGGCCTGCTGTATGCCTGGCTGCTCGACCCGCTGGAGTTTCGCACCGCCGATCCGTATCACGTCGAGTCCCGTTACCGCGGGGTGTGGATCGTGATGAGCGCCGAGGCATATCTGGTCAGCGGCGATTGGGATCGCACGCAGGCGCGGCTCGACGGCCTCAACGATCCGAATCTCGCGCAGACGGTCAGCGCGCTGTTCGAGCGCGCCAGCGCCGACGGCCCAAACGATCAGGCGCGCGCGCTGGCCTATCTGGCCGATCGGCTCGGCGCGCGCACGGCCGGCATGGTGGTGTACCTGACGACGCCGGTCGTCACGCCGACCGCGCGCCCCACGCGGCCCGTCGCCACACCGACGCCTCCCCTTATCGCCCCGACCCCAACCGATGCCTTCCCCACGCTCACGCCGACCGCGACGCCGACGCCCGAATTCTCACTCGCGAGCCGGGATAACGTGTGCGAGACCGGCGTACCGCAGATTCGGGTCAACGTGCAAGACCTGGAAGGCAATGGCCTGCCGGGCGTCGACATCTGGGTCACCTGGAACAGCGGCGCCGATCGTTTCGTGACCGGTTTGAAGCCGGAGTTTGGATCGGGCTTTGCCGATTTCGAGATGCAGCCCGGCGTGAATTACCGGGTCGGGGCGGGCACGCAGTCCGCGCTGGCGCTCGTCAGCAACTTGCGCGCCGATCCGTGCACGACCGAAGCGGGAGAAGCGGGGCGGTTATCGTGGAATATCGTCTTGCAGCCGGTTGGGTCGTAGGGGGTTGAGATTAGAGAGTGGAGATTAGCCCAATCTCTAATCTCCACTCTCCAATTTCTTTTTAAACAACCGAAACCAGGTCCGCAATCGAATCGAGAATCCAATCCGGCGTGATCCCGGCCTCCAGGTCTTGCGGGCGGAATTTGCCGGTGCGCACCAGCGCCCCACGCAGCCCAACCGCCTGGGCCGCGCCGACATCGACGTGAACGTCATCGCCGACCATCACGCACTGCGCCGGCTCGATCCCCATGTCTCGCACCGCGATTAAGAAGAAATCGGCCGAGGGCTTGCCGAGGACAAGCGGCTGTTGTCCCGTGGCATACGTCAGCGCGGCCGCCATCGGGCCAACGTCCAGGCGCGGGCCGTCGGCCGCGCGCCAGTAGCGCGACAGGCCCAGCGCGATCAACTGCGCGCCGTCCAACACATACCGCAGCGCCTGATTCAGTTGGGCAAAAGTCCACGCATCGCCGAGATCGCCGAGCACCACGTAAGCGGGTCGGGCAACCTCTTCCGTCACGCCTTCAAATTCACGCCGGGCATCGGCTGCGACAAACAGGGCGGCGCTGGCTCGCTTTTCGCGCAGAAATTCGGCGGCGGCAAACGGCGGGCAGACGATGTCTTGCGCCTGGGCCGGGATGCCGAAAGCGTTCAACTTCTGCGCGAGCGCCGCGCGCCCTCGGCTGGTGGTGTTGGTGACGAAGCGAAAGGGCAGCCCGCGCGCGCGCAGCTGCCGCACGGCTTCAGCGCCGCCGGGAATGGGCGTCGCGTCGTTGTAAAACACGCCATCGAGATCGAGCAGGAAGCCGGCGGGTTGAGGATCGAAAGGCATCATCGTTCTCCAGGTTCAAATAGAAACCGGGTTTCCCGAAGGCCCTCGAACGAAGTGAAGAGGGTGAGAAACCCGGTTTCTACTTAGTCGTCGCTGGGCGGCGACTCCTACAGGCTACCTTAACCCGCTCAACTCGAACTGCAACGTCACGATGCGCAGGATGGCGGTGAGGCCGGGCGGCCGCGTGAATTGCAACTCAAACGCCAGGTTCTGGCCGGGCAAGATCATCCACGGGAACGGCGGCTCCATACTGCGTAGATCGCTGTACACGGCGTCGGGCGTGTTCAAGCTCACGTCGACCTGGCTGATCGACACCTGCTGGTCGGTCGGGTTGCCCACGCCGCCTTTGATGATGAGCGTGGTTTGGTCTTCGCTCAAGACGGCGCTGTTGAGCTGCACCGTGATCTGTGTGTTCGGCTCGGGCGTCGGCGTCGGCTTGACGATCGGCGCCTCGAAGCGCGCCGCCTGCTCCGCATCGGGCGCAGGCTTGAAGACCCAGGTCAGCGACGGGCCGGGGATATTGGCCGGCACCCGGTAGCCGGCCGTGAACGAGGTCGGGTTGCGCGGCGCGACCTGGCCGCCCGGCGGCGGATAAGCGCCCTGGGCGCTGACCGCCCGGTCGATGATGTATTCGTTGCGCACGCCGTCGATCAGCTTCAGGTCGAAGGTGTCGGCGTTGACCGGGTCGGGGCCGAGAAACTCGACGGTGAAGTTGACGTAGTAGAAGGCTTGCGTCGGGTTGCCCGGATCGGGCGCGAGCTGGCCGGACAAGACCATCACGCGCCAGCTGCCCAGTTGCGTCTGCTGGCCGACGGAGATCAAGCCGAGATCGCCGATCGTCACCGGCTCCCGATCGACATCGTACAGCCCGGTCACGACTAAGCGATCTTCGCCGCCTTCGCCCAGGACGACCAGCGTGACGCCCGGACGGGTCTGCCCAAATAACTCGCTGACGGCGTCGGCCGGCACGGTCTGGCGGCCCGACATGCGGAAATTCAGCTCCGAGCCGTTGCTCATCGTGAGTAGAATCGGATCGTTCTCGACCAGGTCTTCGACCAGCGCATGCGTCGCGTCGGTGGGGTACAGCCCGATGACGTAGTTGACGACCGTGCCGTAAATCCATTCCGCGCTGTCCGCGCCGGAGTTCGTAATCTGCCAGCGGCTGTCATCCACTCTCACGGGCACGATCGTGAAATTCACGCCCTGGACGGACAGGCTGACCGGGCTGGCGGCCAGATCGTCGGGCGTGGGCGTGAGCTCGACGGTCGGTGGTTCTTGACGCGCGCTGAGCAGCAGCAGCACGATCAGGGCCAGGCCGGCGGCAACGCCGATCAGAATCAGGCGCGGACGATTGGCGGGATCGGACCAGAAAGACTTGTCGCGTGATGAACCGGCGTCGGCGGTGAGCTCAACCGGCGCCTCGTCCGCCTCGTGCTGAAACGACATGTGCGGTCCGCTCCTGATCAGGGGATATCGCCGGGAAGATTGTGCGGCGCGATGCGCAAGACGACGGCGCTGCCCGTCGTCT
The DNA here is from genome assembly GCA_035292585.1 of Anaerolineae bacterium. Taxonomy (GTDB): domain Bacteria; phylum Chloroflexota; class Anaerolineae; order Fen-1058; family Fen-1058; genus DASSFZ01. Next base: position 89,293 of record DATDPU010000044.1, read on the forward strand.
GGATGACGACGGAGTAATTGAGATACGGCACGATCAGCCGCACGATGCCGGTCGCTTCGACGGTGAGCGAGGCGAAGCCATCGCCATCGGTGAAGCCGTGCGTCAGTTCCCGGCCGGTGGCGACATCGACCACCCGCGCCGAAATACCCACGACGCCCTCGCCCGGATCGGGCGTGCGGTTGTTGTTGAGATCGTAATAGACTTGCAGGTTGATCGGCACCATCACCGTGCGCTGCCCGATCGGCGTGGCGGTGGGCAGCTGCCGGATCTGGATGAAGGGCGGCGTCGGCGTGAGCGTCGGCGGGATCGGCGAGGGCGTCGGCGTATGGGTGGGAATCGGCGTGGGCGGCGTCACCGGCACGCGCGTGTTCGTCGGCGTCCAGGTGGGGCCGAGGCCGATGCTGCACATTAAGCTGTAGGTGTAACTGGCTCCGAGTCTCGGCTCTATCGGATACTCATTGCCGATGAGAATATACATCCAGCCTTGATAGGTAGCGTAGTACGAGATGCGGTTGCCGAAGTTGCCGCCGGCTCGATCGGTGTCCTGGCTGCCGCCCAGCCCATTCCGGTTGTTGTCGTACAAAATCAAATTGGGATCGACGCCTGGCCCCAACTCGGACGTCTCGCACGTGACCAGGATGCCCGGCTTGACCCAGACTCGATAAAAGTCGTTGTCCGGCGAAGTCTGATCACCGCCGGCCCACGGCGCGAAGTTGGCGTTATATTCCACACCCAAAGCGATCAGCGTCGCGCGATCGAAGTCGAAGTTGGGTTCGTGCTGATCGGCGCCAGGGATGGCGGTGCCGGCGGTGGTCGGTGTGGCGGTTGGCGCAGGCGATCCAGTAGGTGTCGGCGTATTCGCCAACGGCCCATCGACGCTCAACCTATATGTCCCACTTGGCGGGCAATTCGATCCCTGATGAAATATGGCAAAATAATAGGTCGCCGTTTGAGGGGGTACATAATCGATCGAGATACCCAGTGTGCTCAATGGCTTAGTTCCCGTATACACCCGCGTGCCGCCCGCATTGTATATATTGATATTGAGATTATAACTAGCCGACGTGTTGGGTTGTGCAGAAACAAGATAATGTTGTCCTCCCACCGCGTCCAATCTGAAATACTGCGTACGCACAGTTACCTGATTACCGAAGGGCACATTGGGGGTCATCAAGGAAAGGTTAGTGTAGGGAAGCAGGTAGACTCCGGCCGCCGAAGGGATATCAAAATTGTTCGTGACGTCGCTATTGGGAGTAGTGGGCGTTATATTTGAGGTGCAGGTCAAGATGATTTGGGCAGGCGGAATCGCTCCAACGGACAGCGGCTCACTTTGCCCTACTTCATTTGAGGCCGACTCACCTGGGCTAAATATTACTTCGCGCGCCGCGCCATCCAAGCGTCCCGGCGCAGCTTGAGCGCCCGCCGCCATCAATAGCGACAGCACGAAGATCGCAGACAGTGCCGTAAAACCTGCAATGAAGACGGCGCGCAATCGGGCCATACGACAATCCTTGGCGGGGCTATTCCTCGCGGGCAAGTATAGCGCAAGTCCCCCAGTGCGCAAATCATGCGGAGCGAGGCTGTCAACGGACTCTTCAGCGGACGAACGGACAGACACGGACGGCCTCCGCGCCGGTCCGTTCCCGTCCGCTTGTCCGTTTCAAAGTCCGTTGAGGGGGTTTGTCCACGGACTCTTCAGCGGAGCGAACGGACGGAAGCGGATGGTATCCGCTTCCATCCGCTTGTCCGTTCCCAAGTCCGTTGATCAGCCCCACATTGACGCTGCGATCGGTTCATGCTACCATACCCGGCGTCCGGCTGCACGTCCATCTCAATGCACAACGCGCCTACTACGCCATGACTACCGATCAATTCACGCCCGCACCTGTTCGAGCACGCTCCGAGCATCCCCCGCGCTTGAAGAAACGCTGGGAGATCGCCCCGCGCGCCGGCAACGAGACTTTCGATCGTTTTCCCAATCTGCCGAAACTGCTGGTGCAGATTCTCGCCAATCGCCGGCTCCATGAACCGGCCGATGTCGAAACCTTTTTGAGCGATACGCTGCCGCCCGGCGATCCGTACCGGCTCAAAGGCATGGGCGATGCGGTGATGCGCCTGCGCCGCGCCATCCTGAACGACGAGCCGATCGCCGTGTACGGCGATTACGACGTCGACGGCGTCACGGCCACCGTGTTGCTCACACAAACGTTGCTCGGCCTGGGCGCGAACGTCACGCCCTACATCCCCGATCGTTTCGACGAAGGTTACGGCCTGAATACCGGCGCGCTCGACAAGCTGGCCGCGCAGGGGATTCAAGTCGTCGTGACGGTCGATTGCGGCGTGCGCGCGCCGGCTGAAGTGGAGCACGGCAACCGGCTCGGACTCGATCTGATCGTCACCGATCATCACGAACTCGAAGACGATCGTCTGCCGCCCGCGCGAGCGGTGATCAACCCCAAGCAACCCGGCTGCGCGTATCCCGATAAGCGCCTCGCCGGCGTCGGCCTGGCCTTTCGGCTGGCGCAGGCGTTGGCGTGGGAGCTGGAACGCGACGGCCGTCGCCTGCCCTTCCCGGTCGATGACCTGCTCGACCTGGTCGCACTGGGAACGGTGGCCGATCTGGCGCCGCTGCTCGGCGAGAACCGGCACATGGTGCGGCAGGGTCTGGCGTTGATCAACGCGCGCGCCCGACCCGGTATCGCCGCGTTGAGCGACGTGTCGGGTCTGACGCCGGGCCAGCTCGACGCCGGGTCGATCGGCTATTCGCTGGGGCCGCGCTTGAACGCCGCCGGGCGCGTCGAGCATGCCCGCGCCGCGTACGAGCTGCTGACCAGCGCCAGCCTCGAGCAGGCCGCGCAGTTCGCCTATCAACTCAACGAGCAGAACCGCGAGCGGCAACGCCTGACCGCCGAGATGGTCGAGAAAGCGCTCGCGCAAGCGCTCGCAGGCGACCCTGATGCGCCGCTCTTGTTCGCAAGCAGCGCCGAGTTTTCGTCGGGGGTGATCGGTCTGGCGGCCAGCCGGTTGGTCGAGTCGCACTACCGCCCCGCGATCGTCATGAGCATCAGCGGCGACACGGCGCGCGGCTCGGCGCGCAGCATCCCCCAGTTCAACATCACGCACGCGCTCGACGAATGCAAAGAGTTGTTGGTGAAACACGGCGGTCATGCCGCCGCGGCCGGATTCACCGTTCAGCTGGATCGGTTGGACGATCTGAAAGCGCGGCTCAACGCCATCGCCGCCGCCAAACGCGACGCGGGCGACTGGTCGCCGGTGTTGAAAGTCGATGCCCTGGTGCGCTTATCGAGGCTCACGCTCGACATGCAAACGCACCTGGCGCGGCTGGAACCGCACGGCATGGAGAACCCGCAGCCGGTCTTCGTCAGTCGCGGTATCCGTGTGCGCGGCGCGCGCGCGATCAAAGACGGCGCGCATCTCAAGCTCACTTTGCACGACGAGAATGGCCGGTATTGGGATGCTATCGGGTTCCACCTCGGCGATCGGCTTAACCAGCTGCCCGATACGATCGACATTGCCTACACGCTGGAATTGAATACGTGGAACGGCGAGCAGCGCTTGCAGTTGAACCTCAAGGATTTGCAGTCGGGGCAAGCGACGTAATACACGCAATACGGAATACGGAATGCAGAAGTGCGTCTTGCGTAGTGCGTAGCGCGTATTCTGCGATCACCATCTCTCACGCACACTTATGAAGATTCTCGTCACCGGCGCGGCCGGATTCATCGGCAGTCACGTCTCCGAGCGATTGTTGCGACGCGGCGAGAGCGTCGTCGCGCTCGACAACTTCAACGACTATTACAGCCCGGCGCGCAAGCGGGCCAACGCCGCGAGCCTGGCCGCCTACCCCCACGCGCGCATCGTCGAAGCCGACATTCGCGATGCGGCGGCGATCGACGCGCTCTTTGCGCGCGAGCAGTTCGAGCGCGTCGTCCACCTGGGGGCGATGGCGAACGTGCGCTACTCGCTCAAGCAGCCGGCGTTGTATGTCGACGTGAATATCAAAGGCACGCACAACCTGCTCGAAGCCGCGCGCGTTCACGGCGTGCAGCACTTCGTCCTGGCTTCCACGTCGAGCGTCTACGGCCAGACCGACAAGCTGCCTTTCGTCGAAACCGACCCGACCGATCGCCCGCTGGCCCCCTACCCGGCCACCAAGAAGGCCGCCGAGGTGCTGGCCTACACGTCTCACATCGCCTACGGCTTGAAGTGTCGCGCGCTGCGCTTCTTCAACGTGTACGGCCCGCGCGGCCGGCCGGACATGATGCCGTATCACTACACGCGCTCGATCTTGCGCGGCGAACCGATCACCGTGTTCGACGCGGGCCGCCCTCGGCGCGATTGGACTTACATCGACGATACGGTGGACGGCGTGGTGGCCGCGCTCGACGCCGATTTCGATTACGAAATCTTCAACCTGGGGCGGGGGCAGCCGATTGTGTTGAGCGACTTCATCCAACTTATCGAACGGCTCACCGGGCGCGCGGCCATTATTCAACCCGCGCCGCTGCCCGACACCGAGCCGACCGTCACTTACTCCGATACGTCCAAGGCCGCGCGCCTGCTCGACTATCATCCAAGCGTATCGTTGGCCGATGGCTTAGCGCAATTCTGGGAATGGTATAAAGCGAATGAGGAATGAAGCATGTAGAATGCACACTGTAGGAGTCGTCTCCAGACGACGACCTATCTCCAGACGACGACCAATCCCCAGACGACGACGACCGAATCGGTGTCGGGAGACGCTTCCTGCAAGAAGACCTGTTCACACCCCTATACTCCTATACTCGTTCGCCTTTATAATTCTCCTTTCCCTCACCAGCATCGCCTCCGCCCAATCCACCGTCCCGCCCGACTCGCGCTTCGGCGCGGTTGAAGCGTTTCGCGCGCCGGCCGACGCCGCCGAACTCGGTCTGGGTTGGGAGCGCATCATCTTCTTCTGGAACGAGCTCCAGCGCAACAGCCCCGACGAGTGGAACGAGTTCCACTTCCAGGATGGCTGGCTGGCCGATGCGACCGCGCATGGGCGTCAGATCGTCGGCTTGCTAGAGGGCACACCCGCCTGGGCCACCGATGGCTCACCCAACTCCGGCGTCCCGCGCGGCCTGCACCTACCCCTCGACGATCCGGGCAACCTGTGGGCAACGTTCATCCGTACGATTGTGCAGCGCTACGCGGGCCGCATCGATCATTGGATCATCTGGAACGAGCCGGACATCGAGCCGCCCGAATATGGCGTGCAGTGGGAAGGTTCGGTGGCCGATTACGTGCAGCTGATCAAAGTCGCCTACCTCGTCGCCAAGCAGGAAAATCCCAACGCCGTGATCCATTTCGCGGGGCTGACCTACTGGCACGACGTGGTGAACAGGCGACCCCTGTATCTGCAACGTTATCTCGACGAGGCGCGCAAAGACCCGGACGCCGCCGCGCACAATTACTACTTCGACGCGCTCTCGCTGCACATCTATTTCACCACCGACACGGTCTACGACATCACCGCCGAGTTCGCGGCTGTGCTGCGGCGCAATGGCCTATCGCAACCGATCTGGATCAACGAAACGAACGCGCCCCCTTACGACGATCCGCTGAACCCGTGGACGATCCCCGATTGGGAAGTGACGCTCGATCAGCAGGCGGGTTTCGTCGTGCAGGCCTTCGCGCAGGGATTGGCTGCCGGCGCGCAGCGCATCGCCGTATACAAGTTCGCCGATGTCCCGCCCTACGCCCCTGGCTACGAGCCGTATGGCCTGGTGCGATCGGATGGCACACGCCGACCCGCGTTTGAGGCGCTGCGCGCCGCCATCACGCATTTCGCCGGTACGCGCTCGGCCCAGCTCGATCGGGCAGCCGCGCGCAGCCTCGTCACGCTCGATCGCGGCGAGCAAACCACGCGCGTGTTGTGGGCGCGCGGCAAAAGCGATGTGCCTATCGCGTTGCCCGCGCTCGCGCCGCAGGCGCTGCTCGTCACCCATCTCGGCCAGGGCCAGATCATCACGCCCACCGCAGGCGTTTACCGGTTGACCTTGCCGGGCGCGCTATGCGCGGACCCGAAGCACGGCTGCGCCGTCGGCGGCGCGCCGCTGATCGTCGTCGAAGATGCATCGGCCGATGCCGCACCGCTACCCCAACCGACAAGCGCTGCTACTCTCGCTGTTGAAACACCTACCGTTAATCCAGCCCAAACTCCAACTCGAACCCAAACCCAAGCTCTAACGCCAACTCTAACTCCCACTCTCACCCCAACACGCACACCCACGCGTACGCCAAGCGCGACCCGATCACCGACGCGCACATTCTCTGCCACGCCGACAGCCACCGCCAGCCCGGCGCCTACCGAAGTTCCGGCCCTACCTGCATCCACCGGCGAAGGTTTATCTTCCGCAGGGCTTATTTCGTTAGCGTTGATCGGCGGGGTGATTCTCGTTGTGGGAATACTGAATCTGCGGAGACAGAAAGGGGTCAACGAATAGGCGACGGATGGGCTGCCCTCGCGTTGCAAGGGAAGGTGGAATATCAGATCCCTTGATCTGAGCGTGAAAGTCGAATCTCCCTGGATCGATAGTCTCTGACATAGATGTTGTCGAGATGAAACCTGAGATATTTCTGGTTTAAACCGTGCTCACGCCGCAAGGTCAACTTCTGCCCTCGGCTCGGTTCTTGTTCATTAATTGAGAGCACTGTTAGCTTCGATGGCTCAATAGCCATTACACCTAAATCCATCATGCAATGATGGGTCGGACACAAAGCGATGATATTACTCACATGATCAGGACCCCGGTATTTCATTCCAAGCGGTTGAATGTGATGAGCTTCGCAGTACCATAAACTTTTTAAGCGTGGAGAATGGGTAGTCCACCCGCATATCTGGCACTTGTAGCTATACAACTCTTTGACCACTTTGCTTTGAGTGGTGTCGCGTACCACACGAAGTATTTTGCCTGTCCTTTGATCAGGTGTTGGAAGGCTGTCAGGAATATAGATCGCCTCATCAACATACACTTCCTCCACCGATGGTCTCTCCCAAATCTGCTCGAAATGGTGCAACTGCCTTGTCACATCTAAGTGATTCTTGATTTCGGTAACACCAAAGTAGGCATTTTCGCCTTCAAAGCGAACATATATATCCCACCTGCCATCGCGCCTATTAGAAGGCATCTTGTTTAATAGAGGTTTAATTAGGCTGAACGGAACGAAATAGCGACCGTGTGTGCCACAAATGAGAACCATCCAGGCATGATCTTCACTCCACTTAAGCATCGAAGCATACTTAGTTTTGGCCAAAGAGAACCAATAGTAGCCTTTTCGTTCATAGTAGGCTTGGGCACTGAAGGCAACCAGCACAGCCTCTCGCGCATCAACGACAAGAATGCTTTCTTGTATCTCTTTGACTTCTCCGAACTTTTCGAGAAAATCGGCCAGTTCTTCAATGGCAGCATTGCTCTCTTTGGTTCTTCCTGATAACCTGATTTTCATGCCATACCATCCTCTCGCGAGAAAACGCTCCTTGGATCAATGTCGAATTGAGCCAGGACATCTCGATAGCGTGGAAATGCTTGCAAGTAACGGACGATGCTCAAGGAGGTGATCCAGGCAGGGCCGTGATGAATGGGAAGACTCAGTAGATCACAGATTCAGGAAATAGGGCATAGTTTGACTTCCCACAGGAGGTCAAGCCATGCCAACTTTTATCCCACCTCAAGCAGAGAAATTGACGGATCAGGTCACGCTGGAAACGGTTGTTACTGTACTCGAACA
>DATDPU010000045.1:0-6728 GCA_035292585.1 Anaerolineae bacterium
GGGTGGGTTCGACGGTCGAGTAGACGGGGATCGACGCGGGCTGCGGGCGCATCTCAGCCAGCGCGGCGACGAGTTCGGGGCGCAGCGTCTCCATCTGCGGACTGTGCGCCGCCACATCGACCTTGACCAGGCGGCAGAAGACATCCTGGCTCTGCAAGCGGGCGATGACCTCTTGCAGCGTGGCGGGATCGCCGGACAGGACGGTGGAGCGTGGGCCATTGCTGACGGCGACGGCCAGACGCTCTTCGTAGCCCTGGAGAGCGGCCTGGGCCTCGGCGCGGGACAACTCGACGACGGCCATCGCGCCGTGACCGCTGAGGCGTTTCATCAGTTGGCTGCGCGTGCAGATGATACGTGCGGCGTCGTCGAGGCTGAGTGCGCCGGCGATGTGAGCGGCGGCGACCTCGCCGAGGCTGTGGCCGATGACGGCATCGGGCTGGACGCCGAGGGCTTGCCAGATGGCGGCGAGCGCGACCTGGATGGCGAACAGGGTCGGCTGGATGACCGCGATGTCGTCGAGGCGAGCGTGGTCGGTGGTCAATTGGTCGATGAGCGACCACTCGACGAAAGGAGCGAGGGCGGCCTGGCAGCGGTCGATGGCCTGGCGGAAGGTGGGGTTGTGCGCGAGCAACTGGCGGCCCATGCCGACCCATTGCGACCCTTGCCCCGGACATACGAAGACGACACCGCCCCGGCGAGCAACAGCCTGGCCGGATGCCAGACCGATCCGTTCTTCACCGCGCGTAAAGGCAGCCAGCTGCTCGATTAATTCGTCCCTAGTGCGGCCGGCGACGACCAGCCGGTGATCGTGCTGAGTGCGCCGCCGCGCGGTGGTGTAGCAAATATCGTCGAGCGATAGCGGCGTGTTGGCTAAGAATTGGCAATACGATTGCGCCATGACCTTGAGCGCCCTGGCGCTGCGTGCAGAGAGCGGTAGCAAGTATGGGCGTTGATCGTCATCCCCGTTGCGAGGAAGAACAGACGCGGGTTCAGCTTCTTCCAGGATCACGTGTGCGTTGGTGCCCGACCAGCCGAATGAGCTGACGCCGGCTAAGCGGCGCGTTTCACCCGGCAGCCACACGCGCTCATCGCTGGCAACCACGAGACGTGTGCCGTCGAGATTGATGTGCGGATTGAGCTGTTGAAAGTGCAAGTTGGCAGGAATCGTTTGATGGTGCAGAGTCAGTGCGGCCTTCATCAGTCCGGCGATCCCGGACGCGCCTTCCAGGTGGCCGATGTTCGACTTGACCGAACCGATGACACACGGCAGGCCATCGGCGCGCGGAGGTCCAACCACGCCGGCCAGCGCCTCGACTTCGATCGGATCGCCGAGCGGCGTGCCGGTGCCGTGCGTTTCGACGTATCCGATCTGATCCGCCTCGACGCCTGCGTTCGCCAGCGCGAGACGAATGACGCTCTGTTGCGACAGTCCATTCGGCGCGGTAAGGCCGTTGGTGTGTCCATCTTGATTGATCGCCGAGCCGCGAATGACGGCGTAGATGCGGTCGCCGTCCGCTAAGGCATCCGACAGGCGCTTGAGGACGACGACGCCGCAGCCTTCGCCGCGCACGAAACCGTCCGCCAGCGCGTCGAAGGTCTTGCAGCGGCCATCGGGGGCGAGCATTCGCATGCGCGAGGCCGCGATCGTGAAGTGCGGCGAGAGCATCACGTTGACGCCACCCGCCAGCGCCAGATTGCACTCGGCTGCGCGCAGGCTTTGCACGGCGAGATGCGCGGCGACGAGCGACGACGAGCAGGCCGTATCGACCGCGACGTTCGGGCCTTGCAAATCGAACAGGTACGACAGGCGGCCGCTGACGACGTTGTGCGCCGTGCCGGTTCCGGTGTAGATGTCCATGCAGGCTGGATCGGCGGCCTGCATCAAGAAGTAATCGCTGCTGTGGCTGTGAATGCCGACGAACACACCCGTGCGGCTGCCTGCCAGGCGCTCGACGACCTGACCGGCGTCGTCCAATGCCTCCCAGGCAACTTCGAGCAGCAGCCGCTGCTGCGGGTCCATACCGGCGGCTTCGCGCGGCGAGATGCCGAAGAATTGCGGATCGAACTGATCAGGCTGATCGATAAATCCTCCCCAGCGCGAGGCGACTTTGCCGGGTGTGTCGGGGTTGGGGTCGAACAGATCGTCGTTGTCCCAGCGATCGGCCGGCGCTTCGCGGATCGCATCGACGCGATTCTTCAACAGCTGCCAGAACGTGGTGAGCGAATCGGCTCCCGGAAAGCGACAGGCCATGCCGATAACGGCGATCGGCTCAGTGCGAGCGCGTTCCACAGCTTCCAGCTTCGCGCGCGCTTCTTTCAGCGCCGTCACCGCGCGTTTCAACTGCGAAAGTTGATCGTCGCTCAAGTGAGCATCCTTTCCAACGGGCGACCTTACTTCAAGAACTTATCTATCGCGTTCAATTCGTCGGCCAACAAGGCTTCCACTTCGGTCGTGGACAGTTGATCGAGATCGACGCCTGTCTGCGCCAGCTCGACCGCTGCGGCGACCGGCGCATCCTGTTCGAGTGGAATACCCATCTCTTTAGCGAGATACGGCGCGAGTCCGGCAACCGTCGGGTAATTCCAAACTAGCGTGGCCGAGAGCTTCAATCCCAGCCCGGCCCCGATGCGATTGCGCAACTCAATCGTCATCAACGAATCCATGCCGAGCGTGCGCAGCGACTTGTGCGGATCGATACGCGACGGCGCGATGCGCAGCACCTGCGCCGCTTGCTCTTGCAGATACGTTTCCAGGATCGTGCGGCGTCGGTGGCCCGGCTCGGCGGCGAGCAGCGTCTCACGCACACCGATGGTTGCCGCTGTCGTGCGTGAGCTTTCGGCTGTTGCGCCGAGCAAATCGTGAAGGAGCGGCGCATCCATCGGATGCGCGTCGCGCCATTGCCGGGCATCGAACGGCATCACGGCGAGCTGTGCGTCGCCACAGCGCAACAGGCGCTCGAAGACATTCAGGCCTTCATCGGGTGTCAGACTGTCGATGCCTTGCTCCGCCAGCCGCTCGACGCGATCGCCCTGCGCCGCTAACCCAATCGCGCCCCACGGTCCCCAGTTGATGCTCAATGCCGGCAGTCCGAGCGCGCGGCGATGATGCGCCAGCCCGTCGAGGAAGGCGTTGGCCGCCGCGTAGCTGCTTTGTCCCGGCGTGCCCAGCGTCGCGGCAATCGACGAGAACATGACGAAGAAATCGAGCGGCGCATGGCGCGTGAGTTGATGCAGGTTGTACGCGCCCCGCACTTTGGGCGACAGCACGGCTTGGAAGCGTTCCGCCGTCTGCTGAAGCAAGATGCCATCGTCGAGAATGCCCGCCGCGTGGATGACGCCGCGCAACGGCGGCAATGACTGTTTGATTTGATCGAAGACGGCGGCGAGTTCGTCGTGATTGGCGACATCGGCCTGGGCGATCACGACGCGCGCGCCCTGGCGCTCGATGCGCTCCAGCGATTGCCGCGCCGAGTCGGATAGATGCGCCGCGCCGCTGCGCCCGACGAGCACGAGTTGCCGCGCGCCGAGCTCGACCAGGCGTTGCGCCACCGCCAGACCGAGCGCGCCCAACCCGCCGGTGATCAAGTAGGTCGCGTCGGATGCCAACACCGGGCGCGCCGGCGGATGAATGATGAGCGTTCCGTCTGGCTGGAGCGCCGGCTGCGCAATCACGATCTTGCCGATGTGTTTGGCCTGGGCCATGTGCCGAAACGCCTCGACCACGTCGGCAACCGGAAAGACGCGCAACGGCAGCGGCGACAGCACGCCGGATTCGACTAACTGCATCACCTCTCGCAACAGGCCGCCGACGACAGCGGGCCGCTCGCGCGACATGCGATCGAGATCGATGGCGAAGTACGACAGGTTCTTCTGGAAGGGCGACAGTCCGACGGGCGTGTCCTGGTAAATGTCGCGCTTGCCGATTTCGAGGAAGCGGCCATACGGCGCGAGCGTCGCCAGGCTCTTGGTCATCGCCGCGCCGGCCAACGAGTTCAGCACCGCGTCTACGCCGCGTCCTGCGGTGAGCGCGAGCACTTCGTCGGCGAAGGCCAGCGAGCGCGAGTCGAGCACGTGCTGCACACCCAATCCGCGCAAGAACTCGCGTTTCTCAGCGCTGCCGGCCGTCGCGAAGATCTCTGCGTTCAGATGCTGCGCGATTTGCACGGCGGCCAGGCCGACGCCGCCGGCAGCCGCGTGGATCAACACGCGCTCGCCGCGCTGCACGTGCGCCAAAGTGTGCAGCGCGTAATAGGCCGTGATGAACGCGATAGGAATCGTCGCCGCCTGCTCGAAGCTCAACCAACCGGGCTTCGGGTAGACGAGGCGCGCATCGGTCACGGCGTGCGTGCCGAGACTGTCGAACGCAATTGCCACGATCTCATCGCCGACGTGCACTTCCTCGACGCCATCGCCGACTGAAACAATGACCCCCGCGCACTCGATGCCGAGTGGCCCGACACCCTTGGCGTACCCTGGCAAGACACCCAGCGCCGACATGACATTCATGAAGTTCAGCCCGGTCGCGCGCACCTCAATCTCGACCTGGCCGGGAGCGGGCCTGGTGCGCGGCGCAGCCCGCGCGAGCAGGTTTTCAAGCACGCCGGGCTGCGTCGTTTCGACTTTGAAGGGAGTGCTTTTGGATTGAATATCCGGCGTCGATGCGGGCGCGGCCCGCGCGAGTCGAGCGACGTAGCGCCCATCGTCGCGCACAGCGATCTGATCGTGGCGACTGTCTGTTATAAGCTCGGCCAACAGCGTGGGGATTTCCGCGCTGGACGGCGATGCAGAGAGATCGATGCGCGTGCAGCGCAGCTCGCTGTGCTCGTGCGCGATGACGCCGCCGAGGCCCCACACGCTAGACTGAAGGGGATCGACGGATTGATTGATTGGCTGGCTGCCTGCGCCCCGCTCTGCGGGGTTGGATGGTTGGTTAGTTGGATGGGCGTTGCGTGTGACCAGCCACAGGCGCGGCGATCCACTCGTCTGCACGAGTGCCTGGGTGAGATGTAGAACGCCGATGCTGAGGCTGTGCGCATCGTCGAACGCGCTGCCGGCTGCATCCAGACTCCACAGGTGAACGACGCCGCGCAATGCGCTTTTATCTTCGCCTGAGACAGCGCTGAGTAATCGCGAGAAGTCCTCGGCGCGCAGCGGATCGATCTGATAACAATCGCTAGCGATGCGCTGATACGCCTGGCCGGTCGTGACGATGACGCAGGCTGCGCCGCGCGCTCGTAACTGATCGACCAGGGCCTGTCTCACGCTACTCGTGTCTGCGAAGATCAGCCATTTGCCGCTTACGTCTTGATCCGGCGATGAGTCGAGTTGCGCTTTCACCCACTGCACCTGATAGAACAACTCGTCGAGACTTGAGCGCTGGTCGCGCGCTGCGCGTTGGAAACGAACGCCGCGCGCTTCGAGGACGATCTGCCCGGCTTCGTCCAGCAGGCGAACATCACCTTCGAATGCGTCGGCGGCATCGTGAGTGAGTGTGGCGTGCACCCACAACTCCGACTCCGGGCGAGCATGCAACTGAAGCGCGTCCACGCCGACGGGCAAATACGTATCGCGCGGATGGGCAACGTGCGCGGCGAGCAGCGTTTGCAGCGCGGCATCGAGCAGGGACGGGTGAATCGCATGATCATCCGCGCGCAATGACTCGGGCAGGCGCACGCGACTCAATGCCTCATTGGGGCCGCGCCACATTTGGAGAATGCCTTGAAAGGCCGGGCCATAGTCGAGCCGGCGCCTAGTCATCGCGCGGTAGTGCTCAGTCGCGGCGAGCGCATCGCTGCGCGCCTGAATGACTTGCGGAGTGTCTTGTGCGATCTGCGCTTGCGCGCTTGTTGGGCGAAGTGTCCCGGCGGCGTGCAGCGTCCATTGAGAAGCGGATCGGCTGAAGATACGAAATGACCAGGCTGACGACGAACCATTCGCGCCGGGCGTATCCGGCGACAACACGATCTGCACGGCGATTGGCTTATCCGACAAAACGAGCATCTCTTGCAGCGATACCTGCTCCAACGCGACATTCGAGCCGAGGATCTCGGTCGCCGCCTGAAGCGCCATGTCCACGTAGGCCGCAGCGGGCAGCACAATCCCATTGGCGACGCGGTGATCGGCCAGGTAGGGCATCGTCGCGAGATCTAACTGCACGTTCCACAAGTGAGCGCCCGGTTGCGAAGCCGACTCGATATGCGCGCCAAGCCTGCCTGTCGCCGCATCTTGCGATGTGGGCTGTGCAGCAGACTGATCGATCCAGAAGCGCTCGCGCTGCCAGGGATAGGTCGGCAGCGACACCACCTGCCCGGCCGGGTAGACGCGCTGCCAGTCCACCGCATACCCGCTCGCGTACAACGTCCCCAACGACGCCAGCAGCGTCAACGGCTCGTCTGCTTCACGCCGCAACGACGGCGCGGTCACGATGGCCGACTGCCGCTCGCCACTCGCCGCCTGGGCGATGGGCTGCAACAGGATCGGATGCGGACTCAACTCGATGAAGGTGTCCAAGCCGTCGGCCAGCGCGCGCTGCACGGCCTCGGCGAACAACACCGGCTGGCGCAGGTTGCGCCCCCAGTACTCGGCATCGAAGGCGGGTTGGCGGGTGGGTTCGACGGTCGAGTAGACGGGGATCGACGCGGGCTGCGGGCGCATCTCAGCCAGCGCGGCGACGAGTTCGGGGCGCAGCGTCTCCATCTGCGGACTGTGCGCCGCCACATCGACCTTGA
>DATDPU010000046.1:0-17828 GCA_035292585.1 Anaerolineae bacterium
AAGGTTAAGCGTCTCTTCGTAATTGGCGGTTTTGAATTTTCGGCTCATGCCTGAAGTGTATCACCTATCGAACGGCTTAATGCCGCTCTCCGACAAACTGCTAGTACCCCGACCGCCTAATTCTGCGGGGTTGGGACGGCACAACCGCCGCCCTCTTTAGAAGGCAATGAAAGGCGGCGGCTGGCACTGCCGTCCGCCGTAGGCCCACGGGGCGGCTTCGCACTGCAACTGCGGCAGGAACTACGCAACTTCAAGTTGTCGAAGTACTAGTGTGATGAGAGGTGTGAAGGTGCTCCAGTTCGGGAGCGGTCGGGAGACCGCTCCCGTAGCATAGCCCCCTGCTTGCGCCCCCTTGCGGGGTTGTGGGCGTTGGACGGGCGCAAGGCCCTAGACTACATCGCCAATTCATGCTCTGCTGAAACTACGGCGTTACCACGGGACAGCCTGCGCCGGTGCAGACGATGCGACCCTGAATCGCCGGGCCGACCGGCGTGTTGGCCGTGATGTAGTTGGCCAACACCTGGTCCATGATGTCGCGGGTCGTGGCGCGCGCGAAGAAGTTGGGATAGCCGTCGCCGCCGTTCACCATGAAGTCATTTTCGGCCAGGGTGTACGTCGTGGTCGCCGTCAGATCGACGGCCGCGCCGGTGCAACTGCCATCGGCCGCCTGCCGCACCGCGCCCGTCACCCGGCTCCCCACCGGGGCCGCGATGTCGTAGGTGAAGCACAGCCCGGAGACCTGCGGGAAGCGCCCATTGACTGCGGGCATTTGCGAGACGCCATTCTCCAGCATGGTCTTCAGTTCGGCGCCGTTCACTTGCAGCGTGACGACCACGTTGCCGAACGGCAGCACGCCGAGCACCTGGCCGCGCGAGATCGGGAAGGGCGGCGGGGTGTAGGGCGGGCAGAAGTCGCCGGCGTTGTCCGTCGTCGGGCAGGTGAGATCGGCGCGCAGACCGCCGGAGTTGGTGATGGCGAAGTCGACGCCGTAGGTGGCCCGCATCGCATCGGTCGTCAGGTTGCCTTCGAGCGATTCGCAGGTGCGCCCGGCCGAGTTGCCGCAGGCGTCGGCGCGCGGGATGAAGGCAGTCGATTCGCCGATGATCGCGCCCAGGATCGGCGCGAGCTGCGTGTTGAGCTCGTCGATGCGCGCCTGGATAGCCGGGTCGGGCGTCACGCCGATGTTCCACGGCTTGTGGAAGTCGGCGGTCTTGTAAACGACGCGCTTCGTGTGCGTGTCGAAGACCAGGCGCAGCCGCGTGAAGCGGATACCTTTGCTGCGATTCTCGGTGACCAGCACGCCATTCGGCCGGGTAGTGAGCACCTGGAAATCCGTGTGGTCGCCGATGACGGCATCCACGCGCGTTACGTTATCGGCCAGATCGATCAGCGGCCCAGTGGGATTCGTCAGGTCGCCCGCCGTCGCGCCCAGGTGGCCGACGGCCACGATCACGTCGACCTGCTTCGATCTCAGCCGCGCCGCTTCGGCGTTGACGGCGGCGACGGCGCTGGTGACCTGGAACGGGCCGAGCGCGCCGGGGAAGGTCAACTCCGGGATGTCCTCGTTCGAGAAACCGATCAGCCCCAGCTTGCCGCCGGGAAAGTTGAACACGTGCGAGGGCGACCACTCGGCCGGCGTCTTCAGCGTAGCGCTGTTGACGACGTTCGCCGATAGGTAGGGGAACTCGGCCAACGGGACCAGCGTGTTGCGCAGGTAGGCTTCGCCTTTGTCGAAGTTGTGGTTGCCTAGCGCGTCGGCGTCGAAGCCCATCAGGTTCATCAGCTCGATCGTCGGCGTGTCGCCGAAGAAAGCGGAGATAGGCGGCGTCGCGCCGACGGAATCGCCGCCGGCGATCGTGAGCGAGCGGCCGGCCGCTTCGTCGCGATACAGATCGAACCAGGCTTTGAGGAAGGCCGCGCCCCCGATCGGGAAGGTCGGCCCTACCGTATCGGCGGCTTCGGCGAGCGGCACCAACTGGCCGTGGTAGTCGCTGATGTCGAGGATCGTGATCTCCTTCAAAGCCCCATGGTTGTTGAGGATCGAGTAGAGAATCTCGCCGCGCGCGTTTTGCGGGCCGGGGATGTCCATCAAGAACGCGATGGTCGGCGCAAGATCGACCGCGCGGACGCCGGACACCGGCCCGCGATGGCGGATGCCGGGGCCGGCGGCGACGAACACGCCGTGCATATTGACGTTGTGCCTGAGGTCCACCAGCTCGGGCAGATAACCGTGTTGGCCGAAGAACTGCGAGAAGGCGATACGCTGCCCGGCCGAGGCGGCGTCGAACTGGTAAGGCGGACGCAGCACCACGACAACATCGCCGCTGCGATTGGGGTGCAGCGAGTCGCTGCCGTCGACGTCTCGCAGTTCACTTTGCCGGAGGACGGCTGCGACGACCTGCTTGCCGGGGTTGGCCGGGTCGGCCAGGTTTTGGAAAGCGTCGATCGTCGCGCTCACGAGCAGCGTGTAGCTGATCGTGCCTGCCGGTGCGAGCGCCGAGTTGAGGTAAACCTGAGCCGCGCCGCCGGCCCAGCAGGCTTTGGTCAAATCGGTGATCGCTGCACCGCAGTTGCCGGTGGCCGCGCCGCCGCTGGCGTGCAGCGAGGAAGCGCCGCCGGGCAGCGTTGCCGAGGCGTCGAACAGCACCTTGCGCGCGTTGGCGGCGTACCACTGCGGCGCGAACCCGTGATCGGAGCTGGCGAAGACAGTCGTGTTGGAACCCAGCAGCTGTCGCCCGAGGGCGAGTGTCTCATCGGCCTCGTGATAGGCGGCGCGGAGGTAGCCCTCGCGGATCGCCACGCGCCCATCGCGCGGCCCCTGGCCGTCTACGTTGTCGTAATACGGGTTGGGGTCGCCATCCATATCCGTGCGCGTGATGAGCGCCAGGAATTGGTGCTGGAATTCATCGGTGACCGGATTGCCGAGGAAGAGCAGGTCGGGCTTGACGCCGAGACCGTTGATCGAGCCGCCGATGGTCTGGACCGGCCCGGAACGGATAATGTAGCGGAGGTAGGCCCAATGCGCATCCTTCCACATCAACCCTTGTTCGGCGTAGGTGTCCTCGTCGATGATGCCCGCTTCCAACGGCGCGAAGTCGCCGGCGGTTGGGCTGGGGAAGCTGGCGTTGAGCGTTTCCTCGAAGGTCGTTGCGCAGACGCAGGCGGTGTAGCTGGCGTTCGACCGCGCGACCGAGGTGAAGTACAGGCGGAAGGTTGACAGGTCGGGGGCGAGATCGATCAGCTTCAGGTAGAACCCGGCGGTCTTGCCGGCGAGCGCCCCGGTCAGGGTCACCTTGACGTCGGCCCATTTGCCTTTGGTCAAATCGGCGACCGCCGCGCTGCCGTCTTTGGCGGCGGTTGAGGGTACGACCAGGACGTGATTGTATCGCGCGCCCGATGAGGCGTAAAGGTAGAGGTCGTAGATCCGATCGACGTTGCTGGAGGAGGTGCTGCGCAACAGGAACTGCGCCTCCATCGGCGGCCTGGTCGAGGCGGGCACGTTGCTCCAACCGGCGGCCCCGGCGAACGAGGCTACGGTGTAGGAGATGTTGAACGTCGCCGCGCCGGCCTGATCGGCGGCGTCGAAGGGGAAGGCTAACACGCCGCGCGTCGAGAAAAAGGAACGAAAGTCGACGACCGGGCCGTGCAGCGTCGGCGCGATATTGCGCGAGCCGGCCCACTCGACCGAGACGATGGTCTTGCCGGCGCGCTCGGCAGCTTGTTGCAGGGTGTCGGCTTGCAGGATGCCGGTGGTGAAAGCCGAGGTCGTGCGCGTGAAGGCCTCGCCGGCGCGGAAGAAGGTATTGTTGGTCGAGCCGTGCTCGCCGGGATAAGCGCCGGTGGCCAGGGTGTACCACCCGACGCCGGTGTTGGGCGGGAAGGCCTGCACCAGACCATTGTTACCCCGCACGCCGGCCGCCATCAATTGCCGGTAAGTCGGCATGGACCCCTGGTTAGCGTAACGCTCCATGAGATCGGGGCGCATGCCATCGGCGGCGAAGAAGATCACTTTGGGCGCGATGGGTTGAGCAGACGAACCGGCAACCGGCGCGAGCGGAGCGGCTGCCACGATGAGCGGGGCGACGACGACCGCACAGAGCACCGCGAAGGTGAGCACGCGGTGGGGATGCTTGATGGACATGGGTTCTCCTTCTTAATCCTTGGCTGGATGAAGACGGGTGATGCGGTTGAGGCTGGTGGATGAGTCGGGTTTGAGCGATTACCTCCTTTGGCGCTTGAGCAGGCAGCTGTTGGCCCTTCAGAAGTCGAGTAGCGAACGACACGGAGGCGTCGCCGCGCAAGGCATACGGACGCCTATTCGATTAGCACTTCTGGTTCAAATGAACCCAAAGCGCAGGTAAAGAATTCTTGATCTGGTTGAGTTGATCAGGCTGGCTGAGGAAAGTGGGCTAAGGATAACACGACCAGGATACTTGAGTCAACACCCGGAGGCTGGTAATTATTTCACTCGCAACCGCACGGCCCGGCTGATCACGGGCAGAAACCCTTTGCCCCTGCGCCACCCCCAGACGGTTCGGCGGTGAGACGAGACTTTCTAAACGAAACAGGGCGATTGCATCGCCCTGTTTTAATTATGCACTATCGTTCTGGCTATCCTCCGCTGAAAACCCCGACGACCCACAGCCTGAACCAATCGGTGCCGCACACGGTGCTGATCACCAGACAGACGAAGATCACAAACAGGATCGCGCCGCAACCGAAACCGGCGCAACCGCCGCGCCCCGTGCCGATGGTGCGCTGTCCCCAGTTGTAGGCCGTGCGGATCAGAAACAGGCGGAGCAGACCTTCCAGACAGCCGGGCCGATCGCGGTAGCGCATGACGTGACCTCCTGCTGAAAGCGAAAGGATTGATCCACGAATTCACACAAATGGACACGAATGAACGTGAATAAAGCAGTATTCATGCCGATGGGAACGCTGCACCCGTTGGCGCGGCGCACAACCGATATCAGTCTATACGATAGCAGAAGCGCGCGAGCCTGACTATGTATCTGGATACGGGAAACAGATACAAGTCATGGCACAACTTGGAAAGGCCACTGTTCGGGCAGCAGCTGAACGGCTGCCGGTGCAGTCCAACTGCGGCGGAATCTAAGGCATCGATGAATGGTACGGCGCGATTGAGCACGATCGGCAGATAGAGGCGCTGCGCCGATGCGCCAGCCGGCTCCAGCCGAAAGCGCGCCAGGATCGGGTCGTGATCGGTGGGGCGATTTGATAAAGCGAACTCGGCGTTGGCGTGGACGATGTCAAACCCGGCGGACGCTTCGATTAAGCTTGGACTGACGAGAATGTGATCGAGCGCTTGCGCGTTGCCATCCTCGATGAAAGTATATCGCTCTTCGGGCGGCAGCGCGCCGCTCAGGTTCGTCAGCGCGTCGCCAGCCAGGGTTGTCACGGTTGCAGAGAAGGGGAAATCATTCAGATCGCCCAACACGATTATACTCGCGTCCGGATCGAGCGTGAGGATTTGCTCGACGAAGCTGTTGACGACCCGCGCTTGCTGAATACGCTGCGCGGCGCTGGCGGCGACCGGAGGCTGAATGCGACCGAACAAAGGATCGTCGCCCCGTTTCGAGCGGAAGTGGTTCGCGATGACGATGATCGTATGAGCGTTGAACGTGAACTCACCCGCCAGCGGCTTGCGGCTGCCCTCGAACGCGGGGTGCAGCGGGTCGATGCGACCCGGGCTGATCGATAACTCCGCGCCCGATGCGCCGAGCGTCACCGTCACGGCGGTGGTCGCAGCGCCGCCGGGGCGATCGACGAAGGTCACACGATCGGGGCGGAACAGGAAACCTTGACGGATGTTTCCGCCCGGCTCGCCGCCATCTTGCCCATCGAGCGGCGTGATATCGCGGAACTGATACTGCGGCCCACCTGCCGATAGAAGCGTCGTGATCAGCCGGGTGTAGGTGAGATTTGCCTCGACTGTGCCGTCGTCGCTTGCGCCGGAGTTGTCCTGCACCTCTTCCAGCGCGATGATGTCCGGCGCGCGCAGATGATGAACGATCTGATCAGCCAGGTCGGTGAACTTTGCCGCGTCATCGCCCGGATCGAGGTTCTCGACGTTGAACGCGGCGACGCTGAGCTGCTTGGCCTCCGAATCGGTTGCTATTTCTGCGGCGAGGCTGCCAGGCGCAGCGGTCGACGGGGCGGCGACCAACACCTTGAAGTTCCCGCGCGAGTAATCCACCACGCCGACGATGGACGCTGAGAATGTATCGCCGACGTTGACCGTCGGCAACGGCGTGAGGCCGCCGGCGAGGATGAGACGTTCGGGGTTGAAGTCATCCGGCTGAACCACCAGCCCGCCGCGCGGCGAGAGCAGGCCCGCGTGCGCGCCGCCATCGCCCACGACCACGATCTCGCCGAAGTCATTCGTCGGCCCGACGACGACCGCGCCATTGAGCTGCACCCGCATGCCTTCGAGGCACTCGTAAAAGTCGATGCCGTCCGTGTCGGGATCGAACACGCCGGTTTCAATATCACCTGCTGCGTCGTCTTCGATAATCTGCATGGGTGGAATCCGCCCACCCGCGCCGATGACGATGGGCGCGGGCAGGGGGTGGCCGCTTGAGAGGATCGTGAGGGTCGGGCTGATCAATTCGGTGATCGAAAGATTGCCGCTGGCAAAGCCGCCGGGGTAGAACTCGGACACCGTCGCATCGATCTGCACTGCATCGCCTACGGCGACGGCCGGCGCGGCGGCGGTGTACACGAAGATGCCTTCGGAAGTGGCCGCGTCCCCGTCCGGTTCAGGGTCTTGCAGATAGAAGCCATTGCTCGCCAATGCCGTGACGATGCCTGGGACATCTTGCGCGGCCTGGCCGAGACGCGGGGAAAGATGAGCCGCGCCCTGAATCTGGCGGATGCGGAGGGGAGTAGGGGTTAGAGTTAGAGTAGGAGTTGGAGTTGGAGTGAGAGTGGGTGTAGGAGTCACGCTCGTGCAGTTGCCGAAGGGCTTTCCATCAACCCTGGCGCCGGGCGAGAAGCGCGCGCCGTTCGCGCCAATAGCGTTGCTGTGCTTGATCAACGGGTCGGGGCCGGCGATGTCCGGGTCGCGCGTGAGCGATTGATTATCGCTGCCCTCCGCGCCGAAGGTGTAGGCTGCGACTGGCGTCGCATGCGTATCAAAGAGCGTGAGTGTATCGCCAGCGTTATTCAGGCCGAGCGATCCAGCTGAGGCGGTCTGCACCAGGCTGTTTCCGAAAGCGCCGATGGATGTCCCTCCGGCGAACACGACGACGGCGCAGCCATGGGGAAGGATCGTATTCGCTGGGAAAGTGTGCTTGAGGCCGACCGCGTCATGGAGCGCCCACCCGCCGAGATCGACAGTGGAACCGAGGTTGTTGACGATCTCGATGAACTCATCTTGCGTGGTGCTGACGACGCCGTCGCCGTTGGCATCGCCCAAGGCGCTGTCGGGATCGGCGTGAATTTCGTTGATGACCAGGCCGGGAGTTAGAGTTAGAGTTGGAGCTGGAGTCCGCGAATCGATGCGTGTAGACGTCGGCGTTGGGCTGGGGGTACGGGTGGCCGTTCGGGTACGTGTAGCCGTGCGCGTTGGAGTAGGCGTGCGGCTCGGCGTGACGGTTAATGTGGGCGGCGGCGTGGGAGGTTCAGCCGGGCAGCCGGCGAAGCGGGCGCCGTCGACGCGCGTGCCCGGTGAGAACAGACTGCTGTCGTCGCCTGCCGCCAGGATGTGTTCGATGAGCGGCTCCGGGCCGATGACGTCCGGGCTGCGCGTGATCGATTGATCGCGATTGGCCTCACTACCGAAGGTGTAGGTTGTGACGGTGAGAGCGCCTGTGTCGAGCAGCGTGACCGTGTCGCCGGCGTTGTTTAGCCCCAGCGCGCCGGTGGACGCCGTTTGTACCACGCCGTTGCCGAACGCGCCCAGCGGCGCGCCGCCGCTGAAGACGACGATGGAACAGTCGTCGCGAACGACCGTGTTGATCGGAAACGTGTGGCGGACACCGACGCCATCATTCAGCGTCCAGCTGGCGAGGTCCACATCTGCGCCGGTGTGATTGACGATCTCGACGAACTCATCTTGAGTCGTGCTCAGGCTGCCGTCGCCATTGGCATCGCCCAGTGTGGTATGTGGATCAGCGAGGATTTCATTGATGATCAGCCCGCGTTGCGGCGTGCCGGTCGGTGTGGGTGTAGACGTATGCGCTGGCATCGGAGAAGGCGTTGGCGTGACCGTTGGCGCGATAGGGCAAGCGGCGAAAGGCGCGCCATCGACGCGCGTGCCGGGCGAATACAACGCGCCGTTTGAGCCGCCGGCTTGCGTGTGCTTGGTGAGCGGCTCCGGACCGGTGATATCGGGAGCGCGGGTGAGCGATTGATTGTCGTTGCCTTCGCTGCCATAAGCGTACGACGCCACGAAAGTGGAGCTTCCGTCGAACAGCGCAATGGTGTCGCCGGAGTTGTTCAGGCCCAGCGAGCCGGCGGAGGCGGTCTGCACGAGACTGCCGCCGAAGTCGCCAGTGGGTGTGCCCCCGGCGAACACGACGACGGCGCAGCCGTTAGACAGGAGCGTATTCGACGGGAAGGCGTGTCTGAGGCCGGCCGCGTCATGGAGCGCCCACCCGTTGAGATTGATGGTGGAACCGAGGTTGTTGACGATCTCGATGAACTCATCTTGCGTGGTGCTGACGACGCCGTCGCCGTTCGCATCGCCCAGCGCGCTGTCAGGGTCGGCGTGAATTTCGTTGATGACCAGGCCGGGAGTTAGAGTTAGAGTTGGAGTTGGAGTCCGCGAATCGATGCGTGTAGACGTCGGCGTTGGGCTGGGTGTGCGGGTGGCCGTCCGGGTACGTGTCGGCGTGCGTGTCCGGGTAGGCGCGAGAGTCGGTGTGAAGGTCGGCGTGGGCGCGGTGGCGGGACAGCCGCTGAAGCGTGAACCGTCGATGCGGGTTCCGGGCGAGAAGCGCGCGCCATTGGACCCGGCCGCTAGAGTGTGCTTGACGAATGGGCCGATGAGGTCCGGGTCGCGCGTGATCGATTGATTGTCGCCGCCCTCACTGCCGTAGGTGTACGCTGCGGCGATCGCCGCAGCGGGATCGAACAGGGTGATCGTGTCGCCCGTGTTGTTCAGCCCCAGCGCTCCCGATGTGGCTGTTTGCACGACGCCATTGCCGAATGTACCGGACGGTATACCGCCGCCAAAGACAGCTATCGAACAGCCATCAGCCAGGAGGGTGCCGGGTGGGAAGGCGTGTTTCAGGCCGACGGTGTCGTGCAGCACCCAGCCGCCCAGATCGACCTCGGCTCCCGTGTGGTTGACGATCTCGACGAATTCGTCATTGGCGGTATCGAGGATTCCGTCGCCGTTTGCGTCGCCGTCCGGATCAGCCAGAATCTCGTTGATGATCCATGCAGGTAAAGGAGTGCTCGTAGCCGTTTGAGTTGGCGTTGGTGTGGGCGTAGGCGTTGCGGTGTCCGTCGGCGAAGATGTCGGTGTCGATGTAAGCGAAGGCGTCGGCGTGTCCGATGGCGACGGTGTGATCGAAGGCGTTTCAGTTTCCGTCGGCGTTGAGGTTGCGGTTGAGGTGTTGGTCGGCATAGGCGTGTCGCTGGGCGTCGGCGTCGGGGTCGGCTCAGGGCATCCCGCGAAGCGGGCGCCGTCGACGCGCGTGCCAGGTGAGAATAGACTATTGCTGTTGCCGGCGGCCAGCGTGTGAGTGATGAGCGGCTCCGGGCCGGTGATGTCCGGGCTGCGCGTGATCGATTGATTGTCGCCGCCTTCGCCGCCGTAGGTGTAAGTCGTGACGGTGATCAAGCCTGTATCGAGCAGCGCGACCGTGTCACCGGCGTTGTTGAGGTTCAGCCCACCGGCGGCAGATGTGATCTGCACAACGCTGTCACCGAATGCGCCCAGCGGCGTGCCGCCGCTGAAGACGATGATGGAACAGTCGTCGCGAACGACCGTGTTGATCGGAAACGTGTGGCGGACACCGACGCCATCATTCAGCGTCCAGCTGGCGAGGTCCACATCTGCGCCGGTGTGATTGACGATCTCGACGAACTCGTCTTGTGTCGTGCTGATAACGCCATCGCCGTTCGCGTCGCCGCTGCTGGAGCTGGGATCGGCGTGAATCTCGTTGATCACCCAGCCGGGAGTTGGCGTGAACGTCGGGGTAAGCGTGGGCGTATCGGTATGAGTTGGAGTGGGCGAGTGGGTCGGTGTCGGCGTGTCGGTTGGCGTGTGAGTCGGTGTCTCGGTTGGAGTATCGGTTGCGGTTGGACTGTCGGTTGCCGTGGGTGTATCTGTGTCTGTTGGGCTGGGAGTCGGCGTTGGAGTATCGGTGGGCGTCCCTGTCGGCGAAGGTGTTGGTGTGTCACTGGGAGTCGGTGTTGGTGTGCCGCTCGACAATGGAGTTGGCGTCTCGGATGGCGTGGGCGTGGAGGTATCAATAGGCGTATCGCTTGGTGGTGGAGCGCCGCATAAATTCAGCGCGGATGATGTATTGCGAGGGTTCGGTACGCCGATGTTGAAGTCCGCGCTGTTATCGTCGGTATCGGTACAGCCGTCAGCCGTGCGCTGGGCAGATGTGATGTTGCTTGGTGCGGGCGCGGTCCGCACACCTTCAAAGAAGTTCGCATTGCCGTAACCGACTAAATCGACGATTGTAGCTAGCGCACTCGGTGAACAGAGTGTTGAGCTGCCGTTGCAATCAAGTGACGTGGTGGTGTTTACAAGTGCGACTTTACCTCCAATGGCGCCGACATTGATGGGCGTCGAATCCGACACGTCAGCAGCGGGTAGTGGCAACCCGTTTGGGCCACTATCTTCTTCAATGAGGAGATACCCGCCTGGCATCAACAGTATGTCGGGCAGTTCAGTGATCTGCGTGGCATTTGCCGCAAAACTGCCACTGCCAGTTGCACTGGCGTATTGTACTGACCATCCTGACAACGATACAGGCGAACTACCACGATTGAACAACTCAATGAAATCGTTGGTGAACGGCGCGTTGGCGTTGCCGCCGCCGCCGTAAATTTGGCTGATGACAATATCATTCGAGACGGCGCGCGTCGGCGCAGCGAAAACCAGGCTCAGGCACGCCAGGCCAGCGGTCAGGATAATGCCGATCGAGCGACGCAGAGTCGCACTCATGATTCTGTCTCCTATGTGATGGTGGACGGCAACAACCGGCGCGGAAAGCATTCGCTAGAGCACGCACGCCCAAGCCTAAAAATCGCCGGCTTAACGCAGGCGATGTAGGAGGCAGCGATGTATGAGCGTTGTGGCTAATTAGGCGCTGTGCTGCGATTATGGGACGAAATAACACACTTTCAACCAGGGCCGTGAGCCAACCTTTCCGATTTCGCTGCTGAAATACTCGTAGGCGGCGTGGTTGGAAGTGCTCTTCAACATCAGGCCATAGTTTGGCAGGTTCCCTTTCAGCCAGACCGAGACCAGACCCGTAACGTCGGCGGTGACAGAAGCCTTCTTCCCGGTTGCGAAGCTACCCCAGGCGACCGCGCCGTCGTGCTGGGCGGCGAAATTCGACCAGGTGGGCTGCCGTTCGCTCCAGGCGTGTGTGATGCGGTAGATGTTGACCGGCTGCCCGGACCCCTGACCGCCGAGCTCGAGGCCCAGCGTGGCCGATTGAACCACGGCGCCCTTGGGCAGAATATCAAGCCCGAAGCGAATCAGTGAGCGTGTCTCGTCGAACGGGTGGAAGCGAGCCGTATAGAGACGCGCGGTGTTGAAATTGCCGCGCGGCATCAATGACCAGATGTAACTGTCGGCAACCTGCCCTAAGGCGCCGCGTTGAATGGTTTTGCAAGTCAACGGGGGTTGGATGACGATCGCGCCATCGCGTGCGGTTACGGGAATAAGCAGCGCATCCCGACTCGCCAGGTCGGTCCGCGTGAAGTGGAGCGGACTTACGCCCGAGCGCCCTTTCAGCTTAAAGGTGACACGCGCGAGCACACCGTTGCCGGTCACGGCGGGCGTCGGATTCAGCTGGGTGATCACCAGCTTGATCGTCCCGGCGACGTTGTCGACAACGTTGAACAACACGTACTCTGTGCCGGAAGTCAAGAGCGACCCTAACTCGATCTGAACACCCGCTTGACCGGGGTTAGCGTCCTGGACGGCTAGACGCTTCGGATCAAACGTCAGGCGGACATCGACGCCGTACAGGTTGCTCACATCCTCAATCACAATATCGACCTTCGCGCTCGCGGCAGCGGTCGTCACGGTTATGACCGCCGGACTCAGGCGCGCGACAGCGGTAGCGCCCGGCGCAGCCTGCGTGGGCAGCGTCGTAGCGCCGAACGCCAGCAGCGCGATCAAAATGACGCCGGCTATGGCGCTGGCCCTGACGGCTCGCGCCCAGGCGATGTTCGTTTGCCTCGGATGGACTCGATGCGCCATCGTTGCCGACCATCCTTGCAGGGTTGAAATGCAACTGGCGTCAAGGCGTTCGATGCCGCCGTCGCAATAGCACCGTCGCGGCGACGGCCAGTAACACCCCTGCGCCAACAAAGCCGGCCAACGCGACCCAGATCAGGACTGAATCTGAAGGCAGCTGATCAGCCCGATTGCCGGAAGCAGTCGCCGGCGTTGTTCGCGTCGGGCTGACCCGTGTGGCGGAGGTGACCGGCGTTGAAGCTCTCGTCGGATCGATCACGGTGACCGTAGACATGGGCGGCGCTGTAGGCGTCACAGTTGGCGGCTTGGGCGAAACAACGGTCACCGTACTGTTTAGAGAATCCACCGGTAATGTGTTTCCGCGCCGGTCGGCAATCTCGACAAACTCGATCGAAACCACGGCCGACTGGCCCAACGCCTTTCCGCGAACCTGGATCGAAAAGACAAGGCCGCTGCCCTTCACCGGCAAAGTTGGATTGACCTGGGTGGTGACATATTGAAGTGTGCCCGCCTGATTATCGGCTGTGTTGCGAACGAGAAAATCGGGTTGGGGGAAACTCCCCGGAATCATTTGAATGCCAGCTGAGTCCGGATCGGCGTCGACGATTTCGATGACCGCCGGATCGAACCTGGCTCGAACGTCGATGCCATACACGTCTTGAGCGTTTTCAAGAACGATGCTCAACGTCTCCACTTGCCCCTCGCCAATTGCTAACTCCGATGGCTCAGGGCGAACGACGGCCGTATTCCCCTGAGCGAAGAGAGGCGCTGTAACAATTGATAGAATGACCAGAATCGCGCCCAGTACACTGCTGCGGAAAAACTTCAACAGCTTGTCAGGCTGAGCGAAGCGCAGCATCCCGCCAATAACACCCAGACTCTTCGCTCCGCTCAGAGTGACAACCATCGGTTTATTGGAGCCAACAGGTATCGCCCCGATCAATCTCAACATCGGTCCGTTGACAATACGGCATAGTCTCAGCAGGTTTACGAACATGTTTGTCTACTGCCACGGTTGCGGCGTGGACAAACCATAGTTGCCGCCGGGCAGCACGAGATCGAGAATGTTCGTCGCGCCATCGGCGTTGATGTCGCTGCTGCCGCTTGTGCCACAAATTGTCGGCGCGCCGCCAAATGCGCCGCCAATGCAGGTCATGTCGCCGAGTTCGATCGAGCTGTCGGCGTTGGCGTCGCCGCCCCTCAATTCGGTTAAACCGGCGTCGTAGCTGTCGCCGATCGTCAGCGCCAGGCCGGTCTGCTGATTACCCAGATACAAGGAGTGCGCGGCAAGCACGTTGTACGTCGTGCCGCCCGGCTCGACCGGAACATTTGCCGAGAAATTGCCGGTGGCCGGATCGAAGCTCACGACGGTGGGCGGGAATACACTCGATTGGTCGGTGAAGGTTACACTTCCAGAATCGATGGGTGTGGCGCGACCTTGCAGACTGACGCTGCCGGTGATCGTCGCAAAGCCATAGACCGTGATCGTTCCGCCCTGCACGCTGTGTGCAAGCCGATTGCCATCACGATCGCTCACGATGCTGTCGCTGAAGGTAAGGGGGACGACGCCAGGAGCCAGGCCGGTGAACGTGATTTGCGCCAATGTGCCCGACCCGCTAACCGGCGTTGCGGGGTTGAGTTTCGTAGCGCCGAACTGGCAGGCCGAACCGGCGCATTGCGCATCCCAGGCAGGCGGCCGATTGGTGTTTGTCGTCGTATCGAAGAAGGAGTTGACGAACGCGCCCGAGGCGCTGACCCGGCTCGCGTCGTAGTTGACCCGGAACTGGTAGCCGTAGAAGTCGGCAACGTCGCCCAGATTGAGTGCGATCGTCGTGTGACTGCCAACGGCGACGCGAGCTGAAGCTGGATTGAAGGACAATGGCGAACCGGCGTCATACCGCGCGATATGCCCGGATACCTTATCGCCTGCCAGCGTGAACTCGCCGCCCGCGTACACGTTTCCGCTCGCGTCCAGCGCAAGCGTGCGAACCCAGGCGTTTATCCCGCTGCCGAGCGCCGACCAACTCGACCCGTTCCATGTGGCGATGCGGTTTAGACTCATATCCCCCGATAAAGTGAAATTGCCGCCGGCGTACAGGTTGCCGTTCGCGTCCAGCGCGAGCGCGCGGACACCTGCATTGGCTCCAGCGCCAAGCGCCGACCAGGCGCTCCCATTCCATCGGGCGATACGTTTGATACTTACTCCTCCGGCAGAAGCGAAATCGCCGCCGGCATAGATGCTTTGAGAATCGCCACTATCAATCGCGAGCGCAAAGACGGTGTCAGTCGTCCCGCTGCCGAGCGCCGACCAGTTCGCCCCATCCCATTTGGCGATACGGTTCACCGATAGGCTGCCCGCGGCGGCGAATGAACCCCCGGCGTAGAGGTTACCGCTTCCATCCACGGCGAGAGCGTTGACGCCGCCGCTCATCCCGCCGCCGAGTGCTGACCAGCTCGACCCGTCCCATTTAGCGATACGGTTCGCGCTGACGCCGCCCGCCGTGGTGAAGTCGCCGCCGGCGTAGACGTTTCCGCTTCCATCCATGACGAGAGCGTTGACGGCGCCGTTCATTCCAGTACCGAGTGCTGACCAGCTCGAACCGTCCCATTTGGCGATACGGCTCGCGCTAACGCCGCCCGCCGTAGTGAAGTCGCCGCCGGCATACAGGCTGCCGTCGCCGCCGAGTGCCAGCGCACGGACCGGGTGGCTCACTCCGGCGCCGAGCGCCGACCAACTTGACCCGTTCCACCTGGCGATGCGATTCACCGGCACGCTGCCCGCCGTGGTGAAGTCACCCCCGATATAAAGGTTGCCGTCCCCATCTACCAAGGTGGCATAAACGTTACCGTTCGCGCCGTTCAAGTCAAAGTCGTCGGCCCAATGCTCGTCGCCGGGCGCAGCCAGGGTCGGGTTTGCCGCAGCCGATTGCGTGCCCACCGCTAACCCCACGAGCAGTATGAGCAACACGGGAATACGCTTGAGATTCCTGACAGTCGCGAAATGGATCGCCATGATGATTCCTTTTCTGCCGCTCTGCGTGTGAGTTCGCCGGGATGGCGCTGCAACATCGCGGCGCCATCCCCTTTCAATTCAACGAACTACAGTCCATTCCTCAACTTACCAAGATTGGGGCGACGACAGACCATAGTTGCCGCCGGGCAGCACCAGATCGAGAATGTTGACGGTGTTATCCTGGTTGATGTCGCTGCTGCCTGTTGCGCCGCAGGCCGTCGGCGCACCACCGAATGCGCCGCCGATGCAGGACAGATCGCTGATTGTGATCGAGCCATCGTTATTCGCATCGCCGCCCTTGAGCGTGGTTATCGCGGCGGTCGCGGAGCCACCCGGTGTGACGGTGATGCCGCCGCCGCTGATTGAGTCACCCAGCTGGTTATCAAGATACAGCGAGTGGACTGCGCTCAGGAGGTACATGGCGCCGCCCGACTCGACCGGCACCGAAGCGGTGAAGTTGCCCGTGCCCGCATCGAAGGGCACTGTGACGGGCGCAAAGATGCCATAGCGATCCTTCAAGGTCACGCTGCCTGCATCAACCGGTGTGGCGCGACCCTGCAGCCGAATCGTACCGTTGATCGTGGCGCTACCGGACACGGTGAGATAGCCCGTCGTCGTGCTGTGTACGATCGCATGTGCGTCTCGATCGCTCAAAAGGCTATTGCTGAAGGTCAATGTCACCAGACCGGGCGCAACGCCTGTGAAGGTAATCCGCGCGAGCGTTCCCGAGCCGCTGACAGGCGTTGCAGGACTTTGCTTGGTAACGGCAAACTTGCACACACCTGGCGTCGCGCAATCTGCATGCCACGTACTGAAGCTGCGGTCCGGTGTTGCTGTGTCAAAAAACGAGTTAACGAACGCCCCTGTCGCGCTGACTTTGGTAGAGTCGTAATTGACCTGGAATTGATAGCCGTATAGATTGGTCACGGCGCTGAGGTCAATCAACACGTCCGTGTGACCGCCGACATCCAGGCTGGTCCCGAGTGGATTGAAGGTCAACTGCGCCTGGGCCATCAATGTCGCCAGGCCAATCTTGTAGGACGAGTCGGAGCCGCAGGAGGAATAAAACACTTTCCATGTTGAACTATCGAGCACTGCTCCCGCGTAGTCTGCTGAGTCGCAGGTATCCCAGCCGGTCGCCGACGGGCTGATGATGGCATTCGTGTCTTTTGTCCAGGTCGCGCCATCGGGTGAACTGGCGTGGCCGAGCAGCCAACGCTCACCATTTTCTCCTGAATAGAACATCTCAAACACGCTGCCATTCATCACGACGCTGGGCGCGTAAACCTCATTGGCGTCCCACTCGCCCGGTGTGCCACTCAGGGCTGGCGCACTATCCTTAGTCCAAGTCATGCCATCGGGCGAGGTGGCGTGACCGATGTTGAAGCGCGGCCAATTATCGGTGCCTGAATACCACAGGTGGTACGCGCCGCTCGTTTTGACAACGGATGGCTCGCGGACGTACTGCGAGTCCCACGCGCCGAGGTCGCCTTTGTTCAGTACCGGATTCGGATGTTTGGTCCAGCTCATCCCATCTGCGGAGTCGGCATAGCCAATCGCATATATCCCAGCGGCGTCGCGTCCCGTATACCACATCTTATAGGTGCTGCCATCTTTAAGGATGCTGACCGTCATGACGCGCGTCGCGTCCCAAGCGCCGCTTGGCCCGCGTGTAAGCACCGGGTTGCCGCTATTCGCGCATGTCCAGGTATGACCGCCGTCGCTCGACGTTGCAAGATAGACGTCCGCGCCGTCAGATCGATGGCTAAAGTACATCTTGTAATTGTTCGCGCTCTCGACGACTACCGCCGGGCGAAAATGCTCACCTGGATAACACAGCGTGCTGTTCACCACCGGGTTGCCAGCGTCCTTGACCCACGACATATCTGCCGGCAACGCCGCATTGACGACGAGCGCCGGCGCTATGAGCAACAGCACCAGGGTGAGAACGATTGCTGACGAAATCGACTTACGGGTTTTCATCTTGTCTCCTCAAGAGCTTGCTGTCAGGACGACGATCGGATCCAGTTGTGCATCCGTTACACGCTGAAGCACCCTGATCTATTTCCCGATCACCTCCTTTTCGACATTCCGCATCGATCCACCCATTCAAAGAAATCATTACTGTTCCAATTCTCTTATCTGAACTAGCGCTCTGCCACAGTGACTTTGATGGGCGTAGCGTAGGGCCTCGTGCCCGTCACACGCCCACAAAGGGCTAAGCTACCCGTCGTTTTCCCTGTGGTAGGGTACTAGTAACCCGACCGCCTAATTCTGCGGGGTTGGGACGGCAGTTGCACTGCCGTCCGCCGCAGGCCCACGGGGCGGCTTCGCACTGCAACTGCGGCAGGAACTATGCAACTTCAAGTTGTCGAAGCACTAGTACACCGTGGCCTAAAT
>DATDPU010000047.1:0-49061 GCA_035292585.1 Anaerolineae bacterium
CATAGGCGAGGGGGAGGGCCGGGGGTAGGGGTGAGGTCTCAAACACACAATGGATCCACTCACTTCACAAGGCCTTGAAGCCCTGCGCAGCGGGGAAACCGAGCAGGCGCGCGCGCTGTTCAACCAGGCGGTGCAGGCGAACCCGCGCAACGAAGACGCGTTGTTGTGGTTGAGCCAGCTGGCCGAGAGCGATGCCGAGCGGGCCGGCTATCTGCGTCAGGTTCTGGATATCAACCCGAACAACGCCACGGCGCGGCGCGGGCTGGAGTTCGTCGAAGGCCGCCCGGTCGCGGCGCGCGGCGCAAAGGGTCGCGCGCCGGCTAAACCCAAGGCCGAACCACGCAAGTCCCGCCGTCGACGCCGCGCCGAGTTATCGCTGGCGCAGCGCCTGATCGGCCTGGTGTTGGGACACTTGCGCGCGACGCTGGCGCTGCTCGGCATCCTGCTCGCGGTCGTCGCCATCGTCATCGTCATCAATGCGGCGAACCGGCCGGCAGCGCGGATCGGCGCGCCGCCGCCGACGCTCGCCCCGGTCGTCAATGCGATCGCGTTTATCTCCGATCGCAGCGGCGCGCCGGAGTTGTACGTGGCCGACACCAACAGCAGCCGCAATCCGAGCCGGTTGACGAACGACGCGCGCGCGGAGTCCGACCCGGTCTGGTCGCCCAACGCCGAACTGATTGTCTACAAAGTTGCGATCGCCGAAGACCGCGCCGATTTGTATCGGTATGACGTCGACCGGCGCGAGCAATTCCGGCTGGCGAATGCCATCGCCATCGATCAGCCAGTCGTCTGGTCGCCCGACAGCGCGCGGGTGGCTTACGTGGCCGAAGTGAATGGCAACGTGGACGTCTTTGTGCAGCCGGTGCAGGGCGATCCATCCAGCCGGGTCAATCTCAGCCAATCGCCTGCGCGCGATACGCAACCGAGCTGGTCGCCGGATGGGACGCAGATCGCGTTTGTCTCGGATCGGGATGGCGCTCCGGCGGTCTACCTGGCCGGGGCCGATGGCGCGGCTCCCCGGCGCTTGTTCAACGACGAGACCGTGCAGACCCATCCGGTCTGGTCACCCGACGGCCGCCATCTCGCTTATGCCGCCAACTGCCGGGGCGATGTCGCCGTGGCGCTGGTCAAGACCGATGCATCCGGGCAGGCGCGCGTCGCTTGGGTTGAATCCGCCGTGGCGTCGATCCGCTGGTCGCCCGACGGCGGCGCGCTGCTGTATCAATCCGCCGATCAGACCTACCTCGCCACGCTCGACGGCCGCCGCCCGACCCGGCTGGGCGAGAGCGCCTCGGTCGACGCGTCGTGGTCGACCGACGGCGCCGCGATTCTCTTCGCCGCGCTCAACGGATCGCAGTTCGACATCGTCATCGCCCACGCCGACGGATCGGGCCAGACGTTGTTCCGCGCCGATCCGCGCCAGGAGTTGTGGCCGGCCTGGCAGCCTCCCCCGGAGCGTGAACCGCTCCCCGTCAAAGCGCCCGCCCTGACCTTTGCGCCGCTTCAGCCCTGCCTGCCGCGTGAGCGCATCGCCTTCGCCGCAGCGCGCGACGGCAATACCGACATTTACGTTTTGCGTGACCCCCGACCCTTTGGGTCGAGGGCAGGCGGGAGCGCCGAGCCGCGCCGTCTCACCTCGGATGCCGCGATCGATCATGCGCCGGCCTGGTCGCCCGATCGCCGCCGCATCGTCTTTGCCGCGAACCGTTCCGGCAACTTCGACCTGTTCTCGATGGCCGCCGATGGCAGCGATCTCCAACAGCTGACGCGCGACCCGGCGGAAGAGGATGCGCCGGCCTGGTCGCCCGATGGGCAGCTCATCGCCTTCCACTCCAACCGCGCCGACGAGTTCGATCTGTACGTCATCCGCCCCGACGGCGGCGGGATCAGGCGCGTGACGCAGACCGAGGGCGATGAAACCGATGTGGTCTGGTCGCCGGACGGCCGGCAACTCGCTTTCGCGCTCAATGGCGATATCTTCCGCGTCAACGTCGATGGCGCCAGCGCGGTCAATCTCACCAACAGCCCGGCCGAGGATTCTGCGCCAGCCTGGTCGCCCGATGGTCGGCAAATCCTGTTTGCCTCGGTCGCCACAGGCTCGAATCGCTCGGGGGTCTATGCCGCCACGCTGGATGGATCGGTTGAGCCGCTAGTGTCCGAATTGGGATTGAATCCGGCCTGGTCGCCCGATGGCCGGCGCATCACTTATGTGACCGGCTCGGGCAACACTCAACAGCTCGTCACGTTCGATTTGAAACTGCGCAAGCGGGTTGTGCTGTTCGCCGGTATCATCGACGGCCCACTGGCCTGGTCTCCGGCGCGGTTCGATCCGGCGCTGGTCGTGGCCGCTATTCCCACGCCGACGACGACGCCGACCGTTACCCCTACGCCGTCGCGTACCCCGACCCAGACGGCGACGATTACACCCTCGCGCACGCCCACTTCAACCGCGACGCCGACACGCACGTTTACGCCCGTTCGCACGTCGACCCGGACCCCCACGCTTACCCCCACGCGGGCCAGCCCGACCGCCCGCGCGACTGCCAGCCGGACGCCTTCTCCGACGCGGTCGGTTACGCCGCGTCCTACGGCCACGCGCACGCCCACCCCGCGATAAAGGCGTCCCCGCGGGGCGCGCAGCCCTGCCCTACGGCTATCAAACTGACTCCCAACACACCCCACACTCCCAAAACCTGGAAAAGCACGAAAATGTAGAAGAAGGCTGAAATCCTTCCTCAGGCGACCTCATCGACGCTGCGCTTACGCCGCAGTGGAACGACGAGCTGCCCGATCGTGATACCCGTGAGGGAACAAGGAGATACCACCCATGAACAACGGTCATGGAAAACCGGTCAGGCTTCTGATGGCGGAGGACGACCCCGACGACCGCGCCCTGACGCAGGAAGCTTTCGAAGAAGCGCGCCTGGGCAATGGCCTGGATTTCGTGGAGGATGGCGAGGAGCTATTGCACTATCTGCGCCGCACCGGCAAGTACACGGCCCTGCGTGATGCGCCCCTCCCCGGCCTGATCCTGCTCGATCTGAATATGCCCCGTAAAGATGGGCGTGAGGCGCTCAAGGAAATCAAGGCCGATCCCGGCTTGCGGCGCATCCCCGTTGTGGTGCTGACGACCTCTAAAGCCGAGGAAGACATTTTGCGCACCTACGATTTAGGCGTGAACTCGTTCATCACCAAGCCGGTGACGTTTGAGGCGTTGGTCAATATTGTAAGGAGTTTGACGCGGTACTGGTTCGAGATCGTCGAACTGCCGACAGAAAGGGTTGGAAGTCTAAGTGGCTAACGGCGCGGTCCGGGTATTGCTGGTCGATGACGATGAAGACGACTACGTCATCGTGCGCGACTTGGTGTCCGAAATCCAGGACGGGCAGTTCCATCTGGATTGGGAAGCTACCTATGCGGCCGCCCAACAGGTGATCGGACGCCATCAGCACGATGTCTATCTGCTTGACTATCGCCTGGGCGAGCACAACGGGCTGACGCTCCTGCGCGCCGCGCTCGAGGCCGGCTGCCAGGCGCCGATCATCCTGCTGACCGGGCAGGCCGATCGCGAGGTGGACGTCGAAGCGATGCGCGCGGGCGCGGCCGATTACCTGATCAAGGGCCAGATCAGCGCCTCGCTGCTGGAACGTTCCATCCGCTACGCGCTCGAACGCAGGCGAAGCCTGGAGGCGCTGCGCGAGAGCGAGATCCGGTATCGTACGCTCTTCAACAATATGCTGGATGGGTTCGCCTACTGCCGGATGGTGTACGATGATCAGGGCACGCCGGTGGACTTCATCTATCTCGACGTCAACAACGCTTTCAGCAAGCTGACCGGCCTGAAGAACGTGATCGGCAAAAAAGTCACCGAGGTCCTCCCCAGCATTCGCGAGGTGCACCCGGAGCTGTTCGAGATTTATGGCCGTGTCGCGCGCACCGGCCAGCCTGAGGAACTTGAGTTCGACTTCACGCTGCTGAACCAGTGGCTGTCCATTTCGGTCAACAGCCCGGCCCCCGATCATTTCGTCGTCGTGTTCGACGACATTACCGAGCGCAAGCGGACCGAGGTCGAACTGCAGCAGGCGAAGGAGGCGGCTGAATCCGCCAATCGGGCCAAGTCCGAATTTCTGGCGAACATGAGCCACGAGATTCGCACCCCCATGAATGCGGTCATTGGCATGACGAGCTTATTGCTCGATACCTCGCTCACCTATGAGCAGCGCGACTTCATCGAGACTATTCGTTCCAGCGGCGACGCCCTGCTGACCATCATCAACGACATCCTCGACTTCTCCAAGATCGAAGCGGGCAAACTCGAACTGGAGAACTACCCGCTTGACCTGCGCGCCTGCCTGGAGGAATGCCTCGACCTGCTCTCGCCCAAGGCCGCCGAGAAACATCTGGAGCTGACGTACCAAATCGATGAGCTCACGCCCGCGATCCTGATCAGCGATGTGACCCGTCTGCGCCAGATCCTGGTGAACCTGCTGAGCAACGCCGTCAAGTTCACGGAACGGGGCGAAGTGGCGGTGACGGTGGAAAAGGATGAAGGCGGCGGGCTGAAGGCGGAAGGAAGGCGCGATGACTTCACACCTGCGCTGGCAACAAGCGCCAGCGCAGGTGCAACTATCCCTCATCCTTCATCCTTCATCCTTCACTTCTCCGTGCGCGATACCGGCATCGGCATCCCCGCCGAGCGTCTCCATCGGCTGTTCCAATCCTTCAGTCAGGTGGATACCTCGACCACGCGCAAGTACGGCGGCACCGGCCTGGGCCTGGCGATCAGCAAGCGCCTGACCGAGATGATGGGCGGCCGCCTGTGGGTGGAGAGTGAAGTGGGTCGCGGATCGACTTTCCACTTCACGATCCGAGCCGAGGCGGCGCCCAGTTCATTCCTGGCCCGCCCGCGCCTGGCCCAACCCAATCTGAGCGGCAAGCGCTTGCTCATCGTCGACGACAATGAGAACAACCGGCGCATCCTCAGCCACGAGGCCCGCCGGTTGGGTATGGCATCGGAGGCCGTCGCCTCTGGCCCGGCGGCGCTGGAGCGCATGGGCCGAGGCGATACGTTTGACCTGGTTATCCTGGACATGCACATGCCGGAAATGGACGGCCTGACACTCGCGCGCAAGCTGCGCGCGCAGCCGGCGGGCCAGACTTTGCCGCTGATCATGTTGAGTTCCCTGGGCTGGCACGAAGACAATCATCAGGACATTCGGTTCGCCGCCTGGCTGACGAAGCCGGTCAAGCGGAGCCTACTCTACGACGTCTTGGCCGGTCTCTTCGATGATCAGCCCCTGCCGGCCAGCCATCCCCCGGCGTCCGTCAAAATCGACTCGAAACTGGCCGAGCGACACCCGCTGCGCATCCTGGTGGCCGAGGACAATGTCGTCAACCAGAAGGTCACCCTGCGCATGTTGGAGCGCCTGGGTTATCGCTGCGATGTGGTCGCCAATGGTCAGGAAGTGCTGGGCGCGCTGGCGAACCGATCGTACGACATGGTGCTGATGGATATGCAGATGCCGGAGATGGATGGTTTACAGGCCACGCACTTGATCCGGCAACAGTGGCCGCAAGCTCAGCAACCCGTCATCGTGGCCATGACGGCCAGCGTGATGCAGGGCGACCGCGAACGGTGCCTGATGGCTGGCATGGATGGCTACCTGAGCAAACCGGTCCGCGTCGAAGAACTGGCCCAGGTGTTGAGCCAGTGTCACGCCTTGCCGGAGCCAGCCGCGGTGTCTTTCCTCCAATCTTTCGCCCCCGCGCCACCTCAGAGCCTGTCTGAAAACGCGGACGCGCATGGAAATGGCCGGATTGCACCGTGTGCGGATACGCTGCCGCAGGGTCTTCAAATAGACGCTCCGTCCGCGCCGGCCGCGCTCGATCTGGAGTTGCTGGAACAGTTGCGCGCCACGGTGGGTGAGGGCGCGCCCGAGGTTATCCAGGAACTGATCATGATCTTTCTCGAAGACGCCACGCGGTTGGTGGGCGAGTTGCAGAGCGCCGTCAGTCGTGGCGATGCACCCGGCCTGTACCGCGCCGCGCACACCCTCAAATCGACCAGCGCCCAGCTCGGGGCCATGACGCTGTCCGCCTGGTGCGCCGAGTTGGAGACGTTGGGCCGCGAGGATCGATTAGCCGGGACGCAGGAGCGGGTGGCGCAGGTCGCGGCCGAATACGAACGTGTCCAGCAAGCGTTGGCCCTTGAGACACAGCAGGCCTAAAGGCGACTGCGCCGACACACGGATGAAGTGAGGTGGGTTATGCCGGCAATCAAAAAGAAACCGCGCGGGGCGATGAGCCTGACCGCTACCCTAGCCACTGCTTTTTTGACCTTGAGCGCGGCGGCGCTCGTGCTTTCCAGCGGCTTGCAAGTATTCTCGAACATACAGGCCCAACAAGAGGCCATTGCCAGCCAGCAACATCGTATCGCGCAAGAGGCCACCCGAACGGTCAGCAGTTTCATCCAGGAAAAATTCAGCGTTCTGGAAACTGTCGTCTGGCTTTCCAATCCGGCTACCGCAGCGCCAGCCGTGCAGAAACAGACCCTGGAAAGCTCGCTAGGTCTCCAGCCGGCCTTTCGCCAGCTGGTAGTATTGGACGCTCACGACCGGGTCCTGGTCGCGACCTCTCGCCTCTCGCAGGTGGTGTCGGGGCAACTCGCCGAGCGGCTCGGCAGTCAGGCAATCGTTCAGCTCAAGCGCGGGCAAAGATATATCGGCCCGGTCTACATCGATCCCGTCACCAGTGAACCGTTAGTCGTCATAGCTGTTCCGGCGCCGAATGTCTTTGGAGAATATCAAGGCATCCTGGCGGCCGAGGTCAACTTGAAGTTCATATGGGATTTGGTCGACCGGCTCCAGGTGGGCGAAACGGGGCTGGCCTATGTGGTGGATAGCCAGGGTAATCTGATTGCGTTCAAAGATACCGCCCGTGTCCTGCAGGGCGAAAATGTAGAGTATTTGAGAGAAGTGGATGAGTTTGTCAACGATCCCGCGGCCGATGACGAGTGGGCCGTCGATATCTCGATTGGGATTGAAGGGGAGAACGTCGTTTCGACCTATGTGCCGCTGGGCACGCCCGATTGGGCCGTCGTCATCGAGTCGCCCTGGGAAGAAGTCTACGGCGGCGTCATTCGCGACGTTGCGGTGTCGATTGGGATCACACTGACCATGACGGTGTTGGCGGGCCTGGTGGGCGTGTATCTGGCGCGCCGGTTGGCGGTGCCCCTGGTCAACTTGACGGACACCGCTACCCGGATCACGGGCGGCGAGTTGGGGTTGCAGGTGGCAATCGGCGGCCCGCGTGAAGCTGCCCGCCTGGCCACGGCGTTCAACAGCATGACGACGCAACTGC
Source organism: Anaerolineae bacterium (assembly GCA_035292585.1). Classification (GTDB taxonomy): domain Bacteria; phylum Chloroflexota; class Anaerolineae; order Fen-1058; family Fen-1058; genus DASSFZ01. The sequence continues at coordinate 7,363 of DATDPU010000047.1, forward strand.
GGCAAACGCTGGAAGGTCTGGAGCAGCGCGTGGCGGAGCGCACCCAGGCGCTGGCCGCCGAGGTCGCCGAACGCAAACAAGTGGCGTACGCGCTGCGCGCCAGCGAGGAACGGCTGGCCCTGGCCGTGCAAGGCTCGAACTACGGGGTATGGGATTGGAACATCGCCGACGATACCCTTTACTGGGCGCCGCGTTTGAAGGAGATGCTGGGGTATGCTGACGATGAATTGGAGACGGATTTTGAGAAGTTCACCGCGCTGCTTCACCCCAACGATAGAGCGATTGCCTACGCTGCCCTGGAAGCGCATTTGACGGAGCGCGCGCCGTTCGATATCGAAGAGCGGTTGCTCACCAAATTAGGTGAATACCGCTGGTTCTATATTCGCGCCCAGGCCGTTTGGGATGAGACCGGGCGGCCGGTGCGTCTGACCGGTTTTGCCACCGACATCACCGAGCGCAAGCAGGCCGAGGAACGCCTGGCCGCCGTCCACGCGCTCGGACAGAAATTGGTTCTTTTCCAGAATGTGACGGACATTGCCCGTCTCGTCGTCGATTCCGTCAGGCAAGTGCTCCACCTCCCGACGTGCAGCTTGTGGTTGGCGGATAAGGCGCAGACAACACTCGTGTGCTGGGCCTACATGCCGGAGGCACAGGTACATTGCGACCTGCCGCTGGACACCGAGCACGGCATCATTGCCGCCGTCACCCGCACGGGCGAACCGAGCTACCTGCCCGACGTGAGCCAGGACTCCCGCTACGTGGATAGCGGCACACAGGCTCGGTCTGAACTTTGCGTGCCGCTCAAAGTGAGCGGCCGCGTCATCGGCGCGTTGAATGTCGAGAACGACCGGTTAGCTGCCTTCAGCTCAGCCGATAGACAACTCCTGGAGATGTTGACCAGCGCCACGGCGATCGCCATTGAGAACGCCCGGCTGTACGAAGAGGTCCGGCAAGAGCTGGCTGATCGGGTGCGGGCCGAGGAAGCGCTGGCGCTCAAAGCGCAAGAGCTGGCGCGTTCAAATACGGAACTCGAACAATTCGCTTACACCGCCTCGCACGACCTGCGGGAGCCCTTGCGCAAAATCCATGCTTTTGGCGACCGGCTGAAGACGAAATACTACGCCGAGCTGGGCGAGCAGGGGCAAGATTACCTGGCCCGCATGCAGAGCGCCGCCGACCGCATGCAAACCCTCATCGACGACCTGTTGACTTACTCCCGTATCACCACCAAGGCGCAGCCCTTTGTGCCCACCGATCTCAACCAGGTGGCGCGCGATGTGCTGGCCGACCTGGAAACGCGCACCGAGCAAGTGGGCGGGCGCGTGGAACTCAGTCCCCTGCCCACGCTGGAGGTCGACCCGACTCAGATGCGCCAATTGTTGCAGAACCTGATCGGCAACGCGCTCAAGTTCCATCGCCCCGACGAGCCGCCTCTCGTCAAGGTCTACGGCCGGTACCTTAACGGCCAGACTGATCCGGCCGCCGCCAATGGCAACGGCCAGGGCGTGTATCAACTTTCTGTGGAAGACAATGGCATCGGCTTTGACGAGAAATACTGCGAGCGCATCTTCCAGGTATTTCAGCGCCTGCACAGCCGCGCGGAGTACGAAGGCAGCGGCATCGGCCTGGCCACCTGCCGCAAGATCGTCGAACGCCACGGCGGCAGTATCACCGCCGCCAGCATCCTCGGCCAGGGCGCTACTTTTAATGTTACGCTCCCGCTCAGCCAAGCTCGAAGGGAAACCCATTCATGAACGACCGAAACGATAAACCGATCATCCTCATGGCCGACGACGACCCCGACGATCGCGCCCTGACGCAGGAAGCTTTCGAAGAAGCGCGCCTGGCCAACCACCTGCACTTCGTCGAGGACGGCGAGGAATTGCTGGCCTACCTCCAGCGCACCGGCGTCTACCAGGCACTCACCGCCCCCTGGCCCAGCCTGATCCTGCTCGATCTGAACATGCCGCGCAAGGACGGCCGCGAAGCGCTTAAGGAAATCAAGGCCGACCCCGGCTTGCGCCGCATCCCGATTGTCGTGCTGACGACCTCTAAGGCCGAGGAAGACATCCTGCGCACCTACGATCTGGGGGTCAACTCCTTCATCATCAAGCCGGTGACGTTTGAAGCGCTGGTGACGATCGCGAAGACTTTGACCGAGTATTGGTTTGACATCGTCGAGCTGCCCGGCGACAGACGCGAAGGCCGATAGCCGGCCGGCGCATAGAAAGAAAACCAAATGGCCGTCTCCGCCCCGCAACCACCGCCTGCCCAGACACGCCGCACGACCATCGGCCTGATCCTGCGCGGCACACAGGATACCTACCAGTTCGCGGTGTGGTCCGGGGTTGCCGATGCCGCCCGGCAGCGCGACGTCAACCTGGTGTGTTTCTCAGGCGGCACACCTCACCGGACACAAGAGCAGGTCAATATCCCGCGCGGCGCCGAATACGAACACGAGCGTAACGCGATCCACGCCTTGATCAGCCCCGACAACATCGATGGCCTGGTGATCCTGACCGGCAGTTTGAGCAGTTTCGTCAGCTTCGATGAAATCGAAGCGTTTTGCCAGCGTTTTCATCCGTTGCCGGTCGTCAGCATTGCGCTGCCGTTACCCAATATTCCCAGCGTGCTGGTCGATAACTATCGGGGCATGTACGACGCGGTGGCGCATCTGATCGAGGTTCACGGTCACCGGCGCATCGCCTTCATTCGCGGGCCGGAAGTCAACCTGGAAGCGGAGGAACGCTATCGGGCTTACCGCGAAGCGCTGACCCACTACGGCCTGCCGCTTGATCCGGACCTGGTCGCGCCGGGCAATTTCAACTTAGACTCGGGGATCGCCGCGGCCCGGCTCCTGCTGGATCAACGCCGGGTCGACTTCGAGGCGATCGTGGCGGCCGATGATATCACGGCGCTCGGCGCGATGGATCTGCTGCACCTGCGCGGGGTGCGTGTGCCGGACGACGTGGCGGTCGTCGGCTTTAACGACGGCGAAGAGGCGCGGTTTGCCGTGCCGCCGCTCACTTCCGTGCGGCAACCCATCTACGAACTGGGGCAATCGGCAACCGAGCTGCTGTTGGCGGCCCTGGCTGGCGAGACGGCGCCGGCTCAGGTGTTTAAACCGACCCGGCTGGTGGTGCGCAACTCGTGCGGCTGTTTACCTTCTTCGATCGTGCAGGCGGCGAGCGGGGCGGTCACCCCGGCCACCGCGCCTTTCGAAACCACCTTCGCCGCGCGCCGTGAAGAATTGCTCGCTCAAGTGAAAGCGGAGCTGGCGCGCGGCGACGCCGATCATTTTTCCGAATATGGCGAGCAGTTGTTGAATGCTTTCGTCGCCGACGTGCGCGGCGCGGGGCCGCCCGACCTCTTTCTGCATACGTTAGACGGGCTGCTGCGCCAGCTCATGGCGGCCGAACGTGATGTGTCGGCGTTCCACGATCTACTGTCCGCGTTACGCCGCTGCCTGCTGCCGCTGATCGACGAGGACGCGCTGCGCGCGCGCGCCGAAGACCTGTGGCAACAAGCCCGATTGATTATCGGGGAAACCGCCCGGCAGCTCCAGGAGTTTCAGAACTTTCGCAACATGCGCTATGTCGAGCTGGGCATGTATCAACTCGGCGCGATGATGATGTCCGCTTCCTCCATCGAGGAGCTGACGGACGTGCTGGTCGACCAGATGCCCTGGCTGGGCGTCAAGAGTTGCTTCCTCTCGCTGTATGACGGGCCTGGCGCGCCCGCCGAGCGCTCCAAGCTGATCCTCGCCTACAGCGGCGGGGAGCGCCTCCCGCTGAACGGCGCCGGAGGGCCTTTCCCCTCGCGCCAACTGATTCCAAGAGATTTGCAACTTCAGGATCGGCGCTACGATTTGTTGGTCGAACCTTTGCACTTCCGAGAAAATCACTTCGGGTTCATCGTCCTCGAGATGATGCAAAGAAACTATATGTATCGTTTCGTCAGCAAACAACTCAGCGACGCGCTCCAAGTGACGCTGCTGCTGTTGGAGCGCCGGCGGACGGAAGATCGGTTGCTGCAGCAGGCGCAAGAATTGGCGCACTCGAACGCCGAGCTGGAGCAGTTCACTTACATCGCCGCACACGATTTGCAGGAGCCGATGCGCAAGATTCGCGCGTTTGGCGACCGGCTCAACGCCAAGTATGGTCAGACGCTCGATGCGCAAGGGCGCGACTACCTGGAGCGCATGCGCAACGCGGCCGCCCGCATGCAGACGCTGATCAACGACTTACGCATTTACTCGCGCATCACGACCAAGGCGCAACCCTTCGCCCCGGTCGAGCTCGGTGAGGTGGCGCGCGGGGTGCTGTCCGACCTGGAGTCGCGCATCGAGCAGGTGAACGGTCGGGTAGAACTGGGCTGGCTGCCCGCGCTCGAAGCCGATCCGGCGCAGCTGCGGCATCTGCTGCAGAACCTGATCGGGAACGCGCTCAAGTTCCACCGCCCCGGCCTGCCGCCCGTGATCAAGGTCTGGGGCGCCTACCTTAACGGCTCGGGCGAGCGCCGGTGTGAAGTGCGGGTTGAGGACAACGGCATCGGGTTCGACGAGAAATACCTGAATCGTATCTTCCAGGTGTTTCAGCGATTGCACAGCCGGGGTCAGTATGAGGGGACGGGCATGGGGCTGGCCACCTGCCGCAAGATTGTGGAGCGCCATGGTGGAAGCATTACGGCCAGCAGCGTGCCCGGCCAGGGCGCCACCTTCATCGTTACCCTGCCCCTCGTCCCACCTCAGGCTGGCAGCTGAGGCATGCCTACGTTCGGTCAGCACAATCGCACTGTTCAGAGCAGCGTAGCCTAGCCCCTTGTGGGCGGGCGCGCGGCCTAAGCGACTGGGAAGTTCGGACAGCAGTTGAACTGCTGTCCGCGCCCGCAGTGCAACTGCGGGCGAACGGGTTAGTTGGAGGCTCCGCGCCCCGTGCAACTGCGGGCGAACGGGTTAGTTGGAGGCTCCGCGCCCCGTGCAACTGCGGGCGAACGGGTTAGTTGGAGGCTCCGCGCCCCGTGCAACTGCGGGCGAACGGGTTAGTTAGAGGCTCCGCGCCCCGTGCAACTGTGGGCGAACGGGTTAGTTGGAGGCTCCGCGCCCCGTGCAACTGCGGGCGAACGGGTTAGTTGGAGGCTCCGCGCCCCGTGCAACTGCGGAACGAACGAGTTGGCTGCAGAGGATTGGCTTTTTCGCGAATGACAACGACTGTGGGTGACCTGGAGGCGCGGCTTGCCGCCGCTGCCACCGAATTACATAGAATCGATGCGCTGAACGCGCTCGCTCGGGAACTGCGAGAAGACGACCCGAAACGCGCGCTCGCGCTCGCTCAAACCGCGTATGACCTGGCCCAGGCCGAAGGCTGCGCCGCCGGCGTCGTCGCCAGCTTGACGCATCTAAGTCACTCGAATTACTGGCTGGGGAATCACGCGCTCACCTTGTCGCAGGGCCTTGAGGCGCTGGCGCAGGCCGAGGCGATGGAGGACCGCCCGAGCCAGGCCGATGCCTTGTGCGCCATCGCCAACTCGTATTGGAATTTAGCTGATTACTCGGAGACCTTGGAAACGGCGTTGCGCGCCCTGAACCTGTGGCGCGAAGCGGGGGATCGGACGGGTGAAGCTTATGTTCTGAATATTATCGGCGCAACCTATATCCCTCTGGAAGATTATCAACAGGCATTGGCGTTTTGCGAAGAGGCGCTGGCGATCTATCGCGAACTGGGGGATACGCGCGGGCAAGCCAAGCTGCTCAATAACCTCGCCATCCCGCACTATCGCCTGGGCCATTTTTCCGCCGCGTTAGCGCTGGCCCGAGAGGGTTTGCAGTTGGCCCAGGAAACCGGCAATCGTTCAACTGAGAGCTATGCCTGGAGCACTTTAGGCGAGATCTACCTGGCCATGGGGAAGTATGCCGAGTCGCTGCACCACTTACAGTCCTCTGCGGATGCGGCGCGCCAGAACGGGATCAGGCCGGTTGAAGCCTGGGTGCTGGCGCAGATCGGCGAAGTCTACCGCCGGCAGCAGCAGGACGATCAGGCGATCGCGTACCTGCAACAGGCGTTAGCGCTGGCCCAGGAGCTGGGCGCGAATCGAGAAATCTTCATCTGTCATCGGAGTTTAGCCGAGGTTTACGAAAGCCGCAGCGACTTGGCCCAGGCGCTGATTCACTACAAGCAATTCCATGCCGTCAAAGAGATTGTTTTCAATGAGGCTCAGGACCGGAAATTCAAAAGCCTGGCCGTGCGCCATCGGACGGAGACCGCTCGGAAGGAAGCCGAGATTTATCAGTTGAAGAACGTGGCGCTGGAGCAGGAGATCGCCGAGCGCCGGCGCATCGAAGCCGAACTGCAGCAGGCGAAGGAAACGGCCGAAGCGGCGAACCGCGCCAAGAGCGAGTTCCTGGCGAACATGAGCCACGAGATCCGCACGCCGATGAACGCTATCATCGGTCTGACCGGCCTGCTCCTCGGCACGTCGCTTGATGCGGAGCAGCAGGACTTCGTCGAGACGATCCGCGCGAGCAGCGATACTCTGCTCACCATCATCAACGATATCCTGGACTTCTCCAAGATCGAGGCCGGGCGGCTGGAGCTGGAAAACCAGCCCTTCGACCTGCAGGGGTGCGTGGAAGACAGCCTGGACCTGATCTCATCCAATGCGGCGGAGAAGAACCTGGAACTGGCGTCTTGGGTCGATGACCTGACCCCGGAGACGCTCGTGGGGGATGTGACACGGGTGCGGCAGATTCTGGTCAATCTGTTGAGCAACGCCGTGAAGTTCACGCACCAGGGCGAGATAGTGGTGATGGTGAACAGCCGGATCGTTGAGGAGAACTGCTACGAGGTAAGTTTCGCCGTCACCGACACCGGCATCGGCATACCGCCCGAACGGATGGATCGGTTGTTCCAGTCGTTCAGTCAAGTCGACGCCTCGACCACGCGCAAGTACGGCGGCACGGGCCTGGGCCTGGCGATCAGCAAGCGGTTGGCCGAGCTGATGGGCGGGACGATGTGGGTGGAAAGCCAGGTGGACGCCGGCTCCACCTTCCACTTCACGCTCGTCGCCCAGGCTGCACCGAGTCAGCCGCGCCTCTATTTGCGCCGCGATCAGCCCTCACTCTCCGGCAAGCGCCTGCTGATCGTGGATGACAATGCCACCAATCGGCTCATCCTCGTCCGGCAGACCGAAGGCTGGGGTATGCATCCGCGTGCGACGGGTTCGGCGGCCGAGGCGCTGACCTGGCTCCGGCAAGGTGACGCGTTCGATGCGGCGATTCTGGACATGCACATGCCGGAGATGGATGGCGCGACGCTGACGGCGGAGATTCGCAAATCGCCCGAGGCGCGCGCGTTGCCGCTGGTCATGCTCACCTCGCTGGGCCGGCGCGAAGACAATCCCACGGCGCAGTTCGCCGCCTTTCTGACCAAGCCGATCAAACCCTCCCAGTTGTACGAGTCGTTGCTGGAGGTCTTCGACGGAAAGTCAGGCCGGAAGATCGCCGTCGAGCATGCGCCGCAGCGGTATCCGTTTGACCCCGACACGGCGAAACATCATCCGCTCCGCATCCTGCTGGCGGAAGACAACGCCGTGAACCAGAAAGTTGCGCTGCGCATGCTGGGGCGGCTGGGCTATCGCGCCGACGTGGCCGCCAACGGGCTGGAGACGGTCGCGGCGCTGAAACAACGACCTTACGACGTGGTGCTGATGGACGTGCAGATGCCGGAGATGGATGGGTTTGAGGCGACCATCCGGATTCGACGGCAACTGCGCACCGCGCAGCAACCCTGGATCATCGCCATGACCGCCAACACCATGGAAGGCGATCGCGAGCGGTGTCTCGCGCTCGGCATGGACGATTACATCGGCAAACCGGTGTACGCCAGCGACCTGGCGCGCGCCCTGAGTCGTAGCCCAGCCCTGGCCAATATCAGCCACCCGCCCACCGCGCCTCCGTTGAATGCTTTCGACGCGCAGGTTCTGGATGACCTGCGCACTACCCTCGGCGAACAAGCGTCGGAGGTTGTAGACGAACTCATCGGCATCTACCTGAGCGATGCCGCCCGGCTGCTGGTCGAGATGCGTGAATCGCTGGGAAGCCAGGATACTCCCCGGTTGCAGCGGGCGGCGCACACGCTCAAGTCGAGCAGCGCGACGCTCGGCGCATTGACGCTATCGGCGCTGTGTGCGAAACTGGAAGCGCTGGCCGGGCACGACGCCGATTGGGCCGCGCTGACCGGGCTGGTTGCGCCGATCGAAGCCGAATATGAGCACGTGCAGTACGCATTTGAAGCCGAACAGGCAAAAGCAGAGGCGTAAAACGCCATGACGGAACTTGAACTCACCGTATCGCCCAACACGTGGAACAGAGTGGAGGGCTTGCAGGCCGTCCTCGACCAGTTCGAAGCCCGACACCATATTCGGGTGCGGGTCACGGTGCTCCCCTGGGACACCGCCTGGTCCGACCTGATGAAGACCGCGCTGTACAAGCACGGGGCCGACGTGTCGCAAATAGGCAGCAGTTGGATGAGCGACTTCATCCGGATGCACGCGCTGGAGCCATTTGACTCGCGTGACGTGGCCGAGATGGGCGGCGCGGCGGCCTTTTTCCCGTCCATCTGGCAGAGCTGCTCGCTCGGCGGCGGGCCAGAAGTGTGGGCCATGCCGTGGTGGACGGATACGCGCGTCATCTACTACCGGCGCGACCTGCTGGAACGAGCCGGCATCGATGAGCAAACCGCCTTCGGCAGCGCCGAAGCGCTGGATGCGACGCTGCGCCGCCTGCAACAAAGCGGCGTGGACAGCCCATGGACCGTGCTGACCCAGCACGCGCCGATCCTGGTGCACACGATAGCCAGCTGGATCTGGGGTGCGGGCGGCGACCTGGTCAGCGCCGACGGCAAGCGGATCCGGTTCGGCGAGGAAGAAGCGCTGTCCGGCATCCGCGCCTATTTTGCGCTGCACCGCTACCTGCCGCCCCATGCCCACGGGCTGAGCGGCGGTGAGACGAGTGCGCGGTATCATCAGGGGGAAGCGGCGGCCTTCATCAGCGGGTCGTGGGAGCGTTTACACTATCCGACTCAAGCCCCGATCGTCCGCGAAAACACCCGCGTGGCGCGGGTGCCGGGTGTCCCATTTGTGGGCGGCTGCAATCTGGTTATCTGGAATCACACACGTCATAAACGAGCGGCCTTGGAGCTGGTGCGCTTCCTCACTAGCCTGGAAGGGCAGATCGATTACACGTCGCGCACCCCGTTGTTTCCCGCCCGGCTCGAGGCGTGGCCCGCCGCGCGCTTCGCCGATGATGTGGAGTATCGGGTCATGCAAGACGCCCTGAGAATAGGCCGTGGCTTTCCATCGGTTTCGATGTGGGGGCTGATCGAAGACGGGCTGCTGAATGCCTTCAGCTGGCTGTGGGAAGATATCGCCACCCATCCGAACATCGACGTGGACGCCGCCGCCCGCGAACACATTGAGCCTTTGGTCCGCCGCTTGAACCTGACGCTGAACGGTTAACGCCTAGTACCCCGACCGCCTAATTCTGCGGGGTTGGGACGGCAGTTGCACTGCCGTCCGCCGCAGTGCAACTGCGGCAGGAACTATGCAACTTCAAGTTGTCGAAGCACTAGCATCTATCAGCACGCTCAGGAGCCTATGTCCGCCCTGCCACAGGAAGCGCGCCTCACCCCACCGCTGAACACCGCCGCCGCTGCCGAACTGGCCGCGCTCCATCCACTGCGGATTCTGTTGGTGGAAGACAATGTGATGAATCAGAAGGTAGCCCTGCGGATGCTGGAGCGGCTGGGCTATCGCACCGACGTGGCGACTAACGGGCAGGAGGCGGTGGAAGCGCTGCAGCGCCAGACCTACGGCGTGGTGCTGATGGACGTGCAGATGCCGGTGATGGATGGGTTGGAGGCGACCCGCCGCATTCGTCAGCAATGGCCGCGCGAGCGGCAACCACGCATCATCGCGATGACGGCCAACGTAATGTATGGTGACCGCGAGGAGTGTTTGGCCGTAGGCATGGACGACTATCTCGGTAAGCCGGTGCGTCTTGAAGACCTGATTCGGGCCTTGAGTCAACTCCCAACGCCGGCCGAGGCCAGTGAAGAAGCGCTGCGGCCGCTGAACAAGGAGGCTGCAGCGGCGACGGTGCTCGATCACGCGCCCCTGGACGAACTGCGTGCGATAGCGGGCGCCGAGACATCCAGCGTGTTGGGCGAGCTACTCGACATCTTCTTCAGCGATACGCCGCGCCTGCTGGCCGACCTGCGGCAGGCCGCCGACGCGGACGATGCGCTCGCGTTGCACCACGCCGCGCACACGCTCAAATCGACCAGCGCCAGCCTGGGTGCTAGAGTCCTGTCGCAGTTGAGCGCGGAATTGGAAACAGATGCCCGCACCGGGCGTCTAAAGGACCCCTGTGCTAAGGTCACCCGGTTGGCAGCCGAGTACGAGAGTGTCAAGCGTGCGTTGACCCTTTACGTTCAAAACGCGCACATCTCGCGGTAAAGACCTGCGAGGTCTCACTGTTTAACGGCCGGTCGGAGACCGGCCAGGAATCTGGCGGATTGCAGCGCATGGGATGCGCTGCTGCGGGGTTTTCAGGTAGCCGCTACGGCAGCGGCGCAGGGTTCGCCACAAAATCGCTCGGACAGCTATCGGTGTCGCGCCCGATGGGCGTCCGGTCGATCGAAGCGTAGGGCGGCGGGACGAGCGCGGGGCACGCCACATTTCCCGGCAGTGTCCCGGTTCCCCAGGCCAGGCCATCCACCAGCTGATCCGCCGCACCCAATAACAAAACCTCGTCTCCCGTATTCGAAAGCGTGAACGTCACGACACTCGTCCAGGCCAGGTAAGGCGACATGCGCGTGACGCCGGGCGCGCCATCGAAGAAGGCGAAGTCGGGGTCGTGTCCATACTCGCCGTAAAAGCCGGCGAACGTGCCGGCGAGATTGATCTTCTGGCCGGGCGCGATGGTCGCCGCCGGCGGGAAGCTCCACATCCCATCGAAGCCGAATCCTCCGCCGCCCCGCATTTCCTCGTCGCCGAGCTTGTAGCTGCCCAACGAAATCGTGATCGCGGTAGGGTTGTAGAGCTGCACCCATTCGTTCCCGCCCAGGTACATGACCTTGCTGACCAGCAGGTGATCGGCGGGCGCGCGATAGTCCTTCGTCACTATCGGCAGGTAGACGCGCGGCTGAAACGCCCAATCGTACTCGAACATCGCGCGTAAATAGTCATAGGCTGCGCTCGATTCGACTTGCAGCGCGATTTCGCGATTGACTTTGCTCGACGTCTCGGTGCCGTTGAGGCTGCCGACGTGTATCACCTTACGCCCGCCGAAATTCACCAGGAACATTTTGTTGTGGATGCCGCCTAACGCCGGGTTGCCGCGCCGCACTTCGAGATTGCTCATCAGCGTGGGGCTGAGCGCGCGCAGCGATTCGAGGTAAAGTCGCGCTGCCTCGTTGCTCGTGGGCGAAGTCGCATCGTCGAAGTAACCGTCGAGCAACAGGCGGACGTGCGCGCCGCGCGACGCGGCGTCGATCAGCGCGTGCAGGCGGAGGTTCGGATCGTCGATCGGGTTGCCGGCTGTGCTGCCCCAGTGCGGCGGTTCGTCGAGTTGCTCGGAATCGATTTCATCGCCCGGCCCGGCCCGCTTGATCAAGCCCAATAGCGAATCTGTGCTGCGCAAGCTGCTCTCCGGCGCAGTCAGCAACTCGAAGGTGAGTGGCGCGGTGAGACCGAGCGGGGTCGGGTAACGGATCGTATAGCCGACGCCGCCGCTGGTGTAAACGGGCGTGAAGCCGAGCGGCGGCGGGCCGTAAGCGCCGCTGCCCCAGGCGACGATGTCGCGTTGATGTGCGGGGTCGAAATCGGCGTACCAGATTTGTAAGGCGCGCGCCACCACGCCCGGCGCATCGGTGACGAGATAAGCGCCGCGTTGACCAAAAGTGCCGTCCGCCGGATCATCGTACGTCAGGCTGCGGGGGCTGAGGTTCTCGGAACCAATCGCCACGACGCGATCATCGACGACGATCAGTTTGGCGTGGAGGTAATCGTATCGATCGCGGATGTTCGCCGCTGTATCGTTGATCATGAACCAGCAGTCGCCGCCCGCGTTTTCGAGCTGCTGGCAGATCCACCGCTCCTGATCCGCAACGCCGCCGACCGGCCCGCCCTCCAATAGAACCGTCACGCTGACGCCGCGCGCCTGCATCGTGCGGGTGAGCACACCGGCCAACGCGGCGTTCTCGAACGAATGCACTTCGAGTTTGATCGACTGTCGCGCGGAACCGAGCAAGTCGGCGATGACGCGATAGGCGTTGTCAGGCGCGATGGCGACGGTCAAGCGCGCGGTAGCAGTGACCCTGGCGGTGGGCCAGAACGTTTCAAAGTCCCAGCCGGGATACATAGGCCGGCGACCGAGCCAGGGGTCGGCGCTGTGGTTGGCCCAGTCGAGCGCGGCGTCGGTATCGGCGGCGAGCGCGCCGGTTGATTCGTCGAGCCGGCGATAGAGCACCTGGCCCATCGCGGCGATGCTGTTGTTGCTGTAGCGTTGCACGCCCGATCCGATCCAGCCGGCGAGCCAGCCGGTGTCGGTGATCTGGCCGGAACCCCACACGACGGCATCGATCCAGTTGCCGGTGTTGTCGCGGATGCCGAGCTCATCGTCGCTATCCAGTAACGGCACGCTGCCGGTGAGGTTGGGGACGAGCGGGTCGGTATCGGCGTCGTACTCGTAAGCGGGCTTGAAGCCGAATTGTTGCGTGAAGGTGACGGCGCGTTTGGCGATCCAGATCGATTGGCTCACGGCCAGACTGCCGGTCAGGTTCAGCGTGCCTTCGCCGTCGGTGGCGCTCCAGTCGGTAAGCGCGACCGTTTGCGTGCCGGCGTTAGTCAGCCGAAAGCCCTCGTCGCCGTTGGCATACGCATCGAAGTGGACGGCGCTGAGCTGGACGCCGCCGGGCGGTGGTGGTTCGGGTGCAGGTGGATTGAAAATGGCCGAGCAGTCGTTGGGGTTGGGCGCGGTCTGAATCGACCACGTGCCGGTGATGTCCCGCCGCTCGATACTCTGTCCTGCTGGCGCGTCGGCGACATCCGGCGGGTGCGCGCCGCCCGTCTCGTCGATCAGATCGTTGGCGTTGGCCGGGCCGTAGATCACGGCGTCGATCGGGACGGATTGCGGCGTGATCGCGCTGGCCGGGACGTTGAACAGCGCCACGCCGTCGGCGGCCGTCGCATCGCTGTTTTGAAAATCGGGGTTGAAGTCGATCGCCTGGTCGAACAGCGGCAGATAGTTGGCGACGTTGCGGGTCGGCCCGCCGATCAGCCAGCAGGCGCCGCCGGGCAGCATCCCGTTCAACTGGACGCGGCTGGTGGTGTAATCATTGCCGGCGTTGCCCAGGCTGTAGTTGCTCAGATTGGCCGTGTTGCTCGTGGGGTTGTACAGCTCGACCCATTCCAGGCCGTTGTCACTTCCGTTCGGATCGTAGAAGACTTCGCTGAGGATGAGGTGCTCGCCGGGCGCAGCGGCGACGGGTTGCAACCCGCCCACGAGACCGAACACCGTCAACAACGCCGCCGCGACGACGATCGAGACACGCGCGATTGCCATTGCATGCCTCCATAGGAGAACGTGCCTGAATTGGCGGGAGACCTCCGAGGTCTCCGTTGATCGACTGCGTGTGGCACACTGCCTGTGCAGACCTCGGAGGTCAAACGATTCACTTGAACGCCGCAGCTGTGATGTGAGTGGAGAGTAGGGCGCTACTGAACAAAATGCGCAGCCCGAGGTGCAGCTTGCGGATTACAAGTTCACTTGAGAGTTCAAGTTGGAGATTGGGTCGAGGGGTGAGTCAACGTGGCACTTAAGTCAGATAATAGTTTGCTTAACGCTGAGAAACCGATCAGTCCAAGCGCCGGACGCCAGGATGCAGCAGCCCGAGCGCGGCCAGCCCGGCCGTTAGTAGGCCGCCGATGATGAACACCAGGGGCGTGCCCCACTGGTCGGTTGCCCAACCTGTGAGGCCAAAGCCTACGGGCAACAGTACAAACGAGCCGAGGTAATCGATGCTCGAAACGCGCCCTAACATATCGCGCGGAACCAGTTCCTGGAGTGTATTGGTCCAGATAAGCCCGCACACGGAATAGGCCGCACCCAGCAGCAGCATGGCTAGCCCAACCTCGACGATTGAAACGGACAGCCCGATGCCCACCGTGATCAGCCCGCCCGCAACCCATGTGCCGTAGGCGAGCAGGCCGCGCCGTCGAATCCGCGTCAAGCGGCCAAGCCACACCGCTACCGCGATCGCGCCGATCGAGTGCATCGACTGCGCCAGGCCCAGCGCGCCGACATCCAGCTGCAAATGGTCGTTGATCAGGAATGGCAACGCGACGGCGACCGGGCCGACTTGTGTCATATTCGCCAGTCCGGCAATGGTGATGCTGATCCACAACCACGGCGAGGCCAGCACCGTGCCGATCCCTTCGCGCACGTCACGTAGCACGTTCGCTCTCCGCGTTTCGAGTCGAGGCGTGGTCGGCAGCCGCAACAAAGGGACCAGGCAGCCGGCGGAGATGAAAAACGAGAGCGCGTCGAGCGCGAAGGCTGTCGGCGTGTCGCCCAGTGCGACGATGAAAGCGCCCAGCCCCGGCCCGATCACATTGACCAGCTGCCCGCTCAAACTCGTCAGCGAGTTGGCGCTGAGCAGCAGCTCGCTGGGCGTGAGCTGGGGGACGGCGGCGGTGTAGGCCGGTTGAAAGAAGGCGTCTACAAAGCCGAACAGGATACTGGCGACATAGACGTGCCAGATTTCCATCCGCCCGCTGGAGGCCAGCAGCGCGACGACGGCCACGACCCCGCCGCGCAACAAGTCGGAAGTCAGCATCAGCCCCAGCCGGTGGAAGCGATCCACCGCCACGCCGCCGATGAGCAAAAACAACAGCATCGGTGTGAACGAGAAGATCAGAACGGTGCCCATCGCGGTGGCCGAGCCGGTCTTTTCCAGCACCCACCAGGCGAGCGCGATGCGGTACAGGCTGTCGCCGAGACGCGAGATGCTTTGTCCACTCCACAACAGCGCGAAGGGACGGTGTTTGAGGGATGAGAATAGTCGCATTCAGATGGCCTCAGGAGCAACCTGCTCCTCGGTCGGTTCCGCTCAACAGTACCACGGTTCACTCAGATGGGGAATTGGTGCGCCAGGCGCGATAGAGATTGGGGATTGGCGATTGTGCGAAGCGGCGTCTCGCGCCAGCTGCCAGACGCGCCGGAAGATGGCGCTGCGCGGTGCGTGCCTGGCCTGCCCGTCTTTCACTGTGGCGAGCGCATCAGCGTACAGTCGATCCACTCGCGCGTCGGGATGCGACCACGGATGGCACAGCGCTGCTTCATCGAACTTCTCGACCAGGTCTTGAACGATCGGCAAGTCCAATAGCTTCGAGCCGGCGGGGATGAGCAGCCGGATCGCGTACTGAATCGGAGACACGTTCTCGACCAGGTCGAGTTCGGCGATCCGTTCGAGCAGTTCCAGGTATCTTTCGGGCGAAGTCCACGGCGTGAACGTCACAAACGTCGGGTTGAGGGTCAGCCCAACTTCTCGGAACAACGAGACGACGCGAATGAAGTCCTGCCGGGTGTGCCGCTTGTCGAAGATTTCGAGCACGGCGTCGTCGATCGATTCGACCGCGCTGGTGACGAACAGGCAGCCGGTGTCGCGCAGCACCGGCAAATAGCGGGCGTGCTGCACAAGGTGCTCGATCTTGATCGTCACATCGTAGGTGACAACGGGGAATTGGCGATGCAGCGCCTCGACGAGCGGGATGGCGTGGCCCGGTCCGTTGAAGAAATCGGGATCGCCAAAAGTGATGTGACGCGCGCCTGCCTCGACCTGTTGACGAATGTCCTCCAACACCACCTCCCGTTGAACGATGCGGAACTGGCCGCCGTAAACCGGCACGATTGGGCAGTGGCGGCACACGTGCTTACAGCCGCGACTCGCCTCGGTGTAGCCGACCGTGCGCCGGGTTCCGTCCGCCAGTTCCAAGAAAGCGTATTGGGACAGCCCCGGCAGTCCGCTGCGATCGGGCGCCTGGAAGCGTTGCCGATCCAGCGCGATGCGCGGCTCGGGCTGTTCGCGCTGCGCTGGCATGCCGTGCGTCGACAATCGCCGGTAAAGCGCCGTCAGGCGCGTTTCAAACTCGCCGCCCAGGATCGTGTCCACGCCGAGACGGCGCAGGTAACCTTCGTTCACCGGCGCGTACAAGCCGTAAACGCAAATGTGCGCGTGCGGGTTGAGCGCTTTCACGCGCCCAATAAGCGGCGCGGCGATGCGCGTTGCCGTGTGCATCGGCGCGTAGAAGGCGATCAGGCCGGCTTGCGTAATGGCCGCGCGATCCAGCCGTTGCACCGCTAGATCGAGACCGGTGACCGTCGCGCCGGCTTGCTTGAGCCACGCAGCGGGCGAGGCCAGCCCGAAGGGTTGATGGCCGAGTTCATATGTGGAGATCAGGACGACATTCATGGAAACTGTGTCTGCTTCAATCCGTTAGTCCGACCTGCCCCCGCGTTTTGTGCGGGGGTTAAAAGTCCGTCGATAGCTCTGTCCGCAGCACGCCCGGATTGAACTGAATCCAGACTTCGCCGCTCGATCGGATAACGGGGGCGCTTAACACTTCCGTCGTCGAAAATGATATCGCGGATTTCAAAACCAGTCGCTCGCCGTTCACTTCGATCCGGTAAGGCCGACCCCATTCCGCCGTCCCACGCATGAAGTTGAACGCGCGCCGCGCCGGCCAGGTCGGGTTGAGTATGAAATCTTCCGGCGCGGGCGTTGGAGAGTAAGCGCCGCCCGCCGATTGCTTATGTCGGGCGAGTGTCCCGCGCTCAAGCGCGCGCACCGCTTCGACCAGCAGCTGCCCGCCCAGTTTCGAGCTCAGGCGACCGGCCTCCGCGCCGGAGATGCCAGCGGGTAGTTCGAGCGGCGCTTGCAGCGCGATGTCGCCCGTGTCCAGCCCCTCGTCCATGAAGTGAATCGTCACGCCGGTTGCGGTCTCGCCGTTGCGGAAGGTCCAGAACAGCGGCTCCGGGCCGCGATACGCCGGCAGCAGCGCGGGATGCACATTCAAGAAACCCAGCCGGGGCAGTTCGAGCAACGCCGCCGGGATGCGACGTGAGAAGCAGGCCACGCACCCCACATCGGGCTGCAGTTCGGTGAGAGTTGAAAGTGTCTCGGAGTGGTTGAGCCGGCTGACCTCGAAGACGGGGATGCCGTGTTCCCAGGCGAGGTGAACGATGTTGCGCTCGAGATATGGATTGACGATCGGCAGCGGGGAGCGGTCGAGGTTGGGCTTGACGCGCGCGATCGGCGCCTGGGCTGCACCCGATCGGGTCGGGGTGATCACCGCGCCCACTTCGATCCCGGCGTCGAGCAGCGCCGCCAGCGGCGCGATCGAGAATGCGCCGATCATGCCAAAGTAAACAACGCGCAACTTTATCTCCGTTATGCGAACTTCTCCACAGCCTTGACACTCGCTTGAAAGCGGATATAGTCTACTGGTCAGTCCAGTTGATTTTGATGGGTAGTCTAGGGCCTTGTGCCCGTCCAACGCCCACACGGGGCTATGCTACAGCCCATCGCTTTCAAGTGGACTGACCACTACACACATCTCCGCTCCAGTGCTATCAACCTTCCAATGAGTCGAGGTGGAAAGCGAGAGCAGCATGGCCCGGTTTCAGAAAACGCTCTGGTTCGTCAAGTGCGCGAAGCTCGGACGAGAACTGCCGGCGCTGGATCGGCCCCCCTTTCCCGGTGAGTTCGGTCAGCGCATTTTCGAGAATATCTCGAAAGAGGCGTGGGAGCTGTGGAAGCGGCAATCGGTCTTGTTGGTCAACCACTATGGCCTGAACCTGGCCGACCCCAACGCCCAGAAGTTTTTGATGGAACAGATGGAGGAGTTTTTCTTCGGCGAAGGCGCGCAGATGCCGGAGGGTTGGGCGCCCGATGTGCAGCCGGGCAAGAGCAGCAAGTAAGACGAAGGATGAAGAACGATTCGTCCTTGGGCGTTCGTCCTTCGTCATACGGCCAGCAGCGGGATCATCGGTTCGATGCTAAAGCGCAGCCGGCGGTGCGCCTCGCGCAGTGCAGCCTCAACCTCAGCCGGCGTTTCCCCGCGCGCGAAGATGAACCCCAGGTAACTATCCCCCTCCGGCAACGGCACAACCGGGTAATTCAACTTGGACGTGATCTGTATTTCCTCGACGCCGGGAACCGCCTCGGCTTCCGCCACGCCCTCGATTCCTCTGAGCAAACCCGCCGCCGGGATCGGGATCATCATCACGCCGCCTGCGCGCTGTTCGCGGCTGAGCGAGTCGATCTCCATCCCGAAGGCCTGTCTTAAAATCAACTCCTCCAACGACACATCCGTCCCGAAGCGCAGCGTCTTCGAGCACAACCCGCCGATCGAGCGGCCCGCCACTTCGACGAGCCACGGTCCGGCTTGATTGACGCGCAGTTCGGCGTGCATCGGCCCTTCGCGCAAGCCGAGCGCCCGCGCTGCACCCGACGCGCACTCGGCGATCGCTGCTTGCACCTCGTCCGGCAGGCGTGAGGGCGTGACGTAGAGCGTCTCTTCGAAGAATGGGCCGTCGAGCGGGTCGGGCTTGTCGAACAATGCGAGCACTTTCAACCTGCCCTGATCCAGCACGCCTTCCAGCGCCACCTCGAAGCCGGGGATGAAGTTCTCGATCAGGAATGGCTTAGGTTCGGGTGAGGGATCGATCGAGAACAGCAAAGCTTTAAGTCGCTCCGCAGCCGCCACGAACTGATCGGGATCGTCGGCGCGGATCACGCCCCGGCTGCCCGATAGCATCAGCGGTTTGACCACGCACGGGTACTTGACTTGCGCGGCCAGCGCGCGCAGGTCAGCATCGGTCGAGCCTAACCTGAACTCTGGAATCGGCGCGCCCTCCTGCGCCAGCAATGTGCGCATGCGATGCTTGTTTCGGGCGGCTTCGGCTGCTTCGGGCGAGTTGTGTGGCAGACCCAATGCTGCGCTCGCGCGCGCGGCCAGCAGCGCGGCGCTATCATCGACCGCGAGGATCGCGCCCACGGGCTGGCCCTGGTCGAACTCGACGATCGCGCGGGTCGCCGCTTCGGGATCGGCGAAGTCAACGCCCAAGCGATAATGCCAAAACTCGGCCAGCGCGCCGGGCATGTCGATCGCCTTCACCACTTCGATCCCCAGGCGCTCTGCCGCTTCGACGAACGCCGGCGCGCGATACGTCTTGGGCGTCAGCAGCAGCAGCACGCGGCGCGGGCGCTGAACCGCGCCGGAGGGAGATGGGAGAGAGTGAGATGGCAACGTGACTGAATTCATCTTACAGAAATTATAACCACTTCCCAGCTCAGGCTTTGTTTAGCGGTTTCAAGCGGGCGATGCGGATCGGCTCGCGCACGATCACTTCTTTGTCCGGCTCAGGCGTGCTCAACAGCTCTTCGATCCGTCCCGCCGTCAATTCGTCGATCGTCGCATTTTCCCACTCTTCGGCCAGGTACTCGCGCAATTGGGCCAGCGAATCGGCATACCACACGAACTCGAATGTGCTCTCGCGTTCGATGCGGAATAATCCGTTACCGACAGCGGCCGCTATCGCCCTGTCGGCGTGTTCATAATCCTCGTAATCATCGGTCTCGTTCAGCCAGCCGGCCGGGGTCGTGTGCCGGCCCACCCGGACTTCGAGCGCGGCCGGCTCCGGCGTCGGGTGAATATCGATCAGCATCCCGCCGGGTTTCAGCAGCCGCTGAATTTTCTCCAGGGCATGCACCATGCCCGCGCGCTCCATTCATCAAAGCGACCAGGACAGGATCGCCACGTCGAATATGGCATCCGGCGCCTGATAAGCCTCGAGGCTGATCGCCCGGAATTCCACGCGTACATCGGGCGGGCGATCCTCCTCGGCGATCTTGATTTCCTCGGCATCGGGATCGATCGCGACGATGCGCGCGGCGCGTTTGGCGTAACGCCACGTCAGGCGACCGTCGCCGCAGCCGATCTCCAGCACCCGTTTGCCGGCAAAATCGCCGGCGAAATCGAGAAGCGCCTGTGTTTCCGTGTCTTCAGGGTCGAGCCGGATCGGCATAGGCTGTTCCTAAACGTAAAACGTGAAACGCAACCTCACGTTTTACGTTTCACGTTTTATTCAGTTGACGCCCGGATGAAAGACCGGGCGCGGACCGTCAGTAGCGCAACAGCGCCGCGACGCCTGCCGCTTTGAGTTTAGCGTGATCGCGGATCACTTTGACTTTGCCGCCCTGTGTGACGATTTGCTCCATCATCGCTTCGACGGCGTGAGAAATCTGTTCGAAGTTTCCGCCGCAGAAGGGGCACTGCGCCAGCGCTTGCGCGGTGAGATAGCCGCACGTCTGGCAGCGATAACCGGGCGCATCAAAGCCTTCGGATACCAGCAAAGTCTGGATGCGCCCGTCGCGGGCGGCGCTCAACGTATCGTCCAACCGCGCCACGCCATTCGCACCCTTGGCCGCGGCGGTGATGACCAGCTCGGCCAACTCGTTTTCGCGCTGACCTGCGCGTTCGGCCAGGA
Source organism: Anaerolineae bacterium (assembly GCA_035292585.1). Taxonomy (GTDB): domain Bacteria; phylum Chloroflexota; class Anaerolineae; order Fen-1058; family Fen-1058; genus DASSFZ01. The sequence continues at coordinate 27,971 of DATDPU010000047.1, forward strand.
GCCCCAGCGCGACTTCGCGCAGTTCGTTGTCGGGCATGTCGATCGGCGCGGCGAAGACGCCGGCGATACGCTCGGGCCACGGCGCGAGTAACGCCTCGATAAACTCCTTAACCGTTTCCTCTGCCCCGCCGACAAGAATTTGACTGCATTGATTCGCCGCGAAGAAAGCGGTAGCGGCCGCCGCCGAATCTTTGACGTTGCGGCGCACCACCTCGGCGGCGCGCCGGGCCACGTGACCTTCCAGACCGCCGCGTTGACCGACGACCGAGGAGCCGCGCCCGGACTTCACCGTGCGCACCTCCTCGCCCAGCAGACCTTCCGTCGCCGTCAACTCGCCTAAATGGTAGTGCAGCAGTTTCACGCCCAGCCGATCGATCAGCGCGATGGCGTAGCTGCCATAGGTATCCCACAGCGCCATCAACGGCGCCAGGTAGGGTTTGTGCCCAACGTGGATCTGGCTAGGCAAGGGCAGCAGCAGCGGATACGTCCGCCACAGGCCGCTCCGCTGCGCCGAGAAGAGCGCCACACTGCGTCCCGACCAATCATACTCGTGATCAAAGTAGTTCTCGACGCGCGCAATGTCTTGAGAGTTCGCCCCGCCATTTGCGCGCTTCAACAAGTGACGCAGCGCCAGGCGGTACTCGTCCGTCGTCTGTTGCGTCGGATCGACGTTGATGTATAGGCTCAGCACGTCCGATCCTTGATACGTTGCGAGCTGCTGTAAATCGTTCTGGCTCAACATACGCGTCTCCTTTGTGGAGGATTGAGGAACCATCCGCGCTCTGGCGGATCGCCCGATTCAATTGGTAAGGTGCGCGATTCAGCGCGGGCGTTCGCCCACCGTAAGATTGACTTCGAGCGTCTGGTCGCCGCGCATGAACGTGATCTTGATCACCTGCCCCACACGGGTGTGCGCGACCAGGTGCGAGATCATATGGTCGAAGTTGTCGATGGGTGTAGCGTCGATGGCGAGGATGATGTCACCCCCAACCGTGATGGGGGTGCCGCGCACCGTCTCTTGATGATCGCCGCCGCGTAACCCGGCTCGCTCGGCCGGGCCGCCGCCCGCGACTTCCGAGATTAACACGCCGCGCGTGGTGGGCAGGTCCAAAGCCGCCGCCAGCTCGGGCATAGTAAAGAACTGGGTATGATCGGTCGAGATGCCCAGATAGGGATAGGCTACGCGGCCGGTCTGAATCAACTGCGGCGCGACGCGCTTGACCGTATTGACCGGCACGGCAAATCCGACGCCGGAGTTGGCGCGGTTCTCGCCGCTGGTGCGGATGGCGCTATTCACGCCGACAACGCGCCCATGCGAATCGAGCAAAGGGCCGCCGGAATTGCCCGGATTGATCGCGGCATCGGTTTGGATGATGTCGGGGTTCTGGAACTGCCCACCGTCGGAGATGGACGCTTCGGCCGGCAGCGTGCGGCCGACGCCGCTCACGATCCCCACCGTCATTGTCCCCACCAGCCCGAACGGATTGCCGATCGCCACGACGCGCTGTCCCACTTTCACCTGATCCGAATCGCCCAGCTCGACCGGGTGCAGCAGGGCCGGTTCGACGTCGACCTGGATCACCGCTACATCGCTGGCGGGATCGGTTCCCACGACAGTCGCTTCGGCCACGTGGCCATCGGCGAAGGTGACGTAGATTTGCTCGGCCTGCTCGACGACGTGGTTGTTCGTCACGATGTGACCTTCGGCATCGAGCACGAAGCCTGAGCCTGAACCGAACTCGGTCAGTTCGGCCGCGGCCGCACCCACCACATCGATATTCACGACCGAGGGATTTACCCGCTCGTACAGGTTGGTTAACAGGGTTTCTTCCGCATCGGCCTCGATGATGATCGACTCGGGCAAGGGGGTGGGCAGCGTCGCGGGGGCCGGTGTGAATTGCACCAGGACGGGCGACGGAGCGGGCGTCGTCTCGAAGATTGACACGCCGCGACAGGCAGACAGCGTCAATGTCATCAGAACGACCAACGCCAAACGTGTTTTCATGGATCCCTCAAACAGTAAAGCGAACCGGCGCACAGGCCCGGCTACAGCCGGCCCGCTCAATCGAGCCAGGCGCTAATGCTGCGCGCGCAGCCGGGCCAGTTCCTGGAAGAGACTCTTCTCTTGCGGCGACAGGTTCGGTGGAATGTGAATGTGGACCTTAACCAGGAGGTCGCCGCGCGCCTCAGGCTCGCGCAGACGCGGCATGCCCTGGCCGCGCAGTCGAAAGGTGCGGCCAGCCTGGGTCTCGGGCGGGATTTTCAGCGACAACGCGCCGCCGAGCGTCGGGACGCGCACATCGCCCCCCAACACCGCCGTATACAAATCGATCGGCAATTCGATCAAGAGATCGTCGTCTTCGCGTTTGAAGCGCTCGTGCGGCCGGACCTCCACCACCAGGTACAAATCGCCGCGAGTTCCGCCCCCGATGCCGGGGCCGCCTTCACCGGCCACGCGCACGCGGGAGCCGGTTTTCACGCCCGGCGGGATCTTCACTTCGAGGCTCTTGCCATTCTTCTGGAACGTCAATTGCGCGCCGTGGTAAGCCTCTTCCAGCGATACTGCTACGCGCTGTTCCACGTCTTGTCCGCGCATGCGCGCGCCCGCTCGCCGGCCGCGTGTTGCGCCGCCGCCAAAGATACTCTGGAAGAAGTCGGAGAAGCCTCCTTCGCCAAACATCTCTTCGAGGTCTTCGACACGCACATTGCCGCCCGATTGCGGTCCCCAGCTGACCCCGCCGCCCTCGCCGCCTCGACGTTGCCACTCTTCATACTGCGGGCCGAGCTGGTCGTACTTGCGGCGCTTTTCCGGGTCGCCCAGCACTTCATACGCTTCGTTGATGTCTTTGAAGCGCTCTTCGGCTTTCTTGTCGCCGGGGTTCCGATCCGGGTGGTGCGTGCGCGCGAGCTTGCGATACGCGCGTTTGATTTCGTTTTCACTCGCGGTCTTGGACACACCCAGGACGGTGTAATAGTCTTTGTAAGCCATAGGGTTTCATTTCGCGCTGCGACGATAAATTCACTTAACCCTTATGATTGTAGGTTCTTCACGAGGGTGTGTCAAGAGACCGGGGCGGAGTCTAATGTGTTTCTAATGCCAAATGCGGCAGAGGACCTGGCTTTGTCCTCTGCCGCGCTGGCGAACCGAACTTACGGCGTCGACTGAGTTGACGTGATTGGCGGCGTCGCCGTCGCCGTCGGAGCAGGCAGCTGCTCGGTGAGCTGGTTCAGATCCAAGATAAAGGGATTGTTGGTGCTCGACGGTAGGAGAATCAGGCCGACGTTCGGCGCGAGTTTTTGGATGTACGTGTACGTGAGCAGGTTGGGATTATTCCGCAGCGCTTCGGCGACCAGCCGCAGCGACTCCGCCTCACCCGTCGCGCGCAACACCGATGCGTCCGCTTCACCCTTGGCCTTGGCGCGCAGCTGGTCAGCCTCTTGCTGGCTCTTCTCGACCAGGAACCGCGCCTGCTCGGCCTGTTGTTGCGCGATCTGCTTTTGCTCGATCGATTGCGCGTACTCGGGCGTGAAAGTGATGTTGCGGAGCTGGAACGCGTCCAATACCAGTCCCTGCCGGGTGAACTCCGCGATCAGCTGTTCGTAAATCACTTGCTGCAGCTCGGCGCGTTTCTCGCCATAAATCTCTTCAACCCGATAGCGCGAGGCCGTGTTGTAGATCACATTGCGCGTCGTCGGCCGAACAAAACCGCTCACGTACCGGTCGGCGGTCTGCCATTTGCGGCGCAGTTCGACCGCTCCGACCGGATCGACCGAGTAGCGCACCGTCGCATCCACGAAAACCTGCTGCCCATCGGACGTGCGCGCTTCCACCGCGTCGTTGCCCTGAACGGCGCCTTCGCCGCTTGTGCCCGACATGGTATATTCCTGCTGGGCAATGCTGAACCGATCGACGCTCTCGATGAACGGCAGAACCCAGTGAATGCCCGAGGTCAATGGAGCAGGCCGCACCCCACCCGGCGACAACGGACTTACGACCACGCCGACTTCAACCTGATCGATGAAGACCAGCCCGGAGCCGAGCGCATTCAGCGCGAGACCCAGGACCAGCAGTAAGACTACCAACACAACCGAGATGCGCATGCTGCGACCCTGCGCGCGCATACTGACGACGTAAAACACGTACAAGACCAGTAGACCGATTGCACCCCACCCTAAAATGCTGAGAATAGGTGAGATACTCATGTGTTCAGCCTCCATGTGGTGTCGCGCCGGGGGCGCGAAAGCGGATTCGGGATTCGGGGAGATTATATCCCTTTCGGCCAAAAACATAGGACGGCAGGCTGACGCCCTGCTGCCGGTTGGGGCGGGCCTGGCAACCCTCGCCCACGGCCCCGTAGCGCGGGCGCAAGCAGGGGGCTAAGCGACTGTCTTAAAAGCTGTTTCCACCACATGACCGCTGCCCATCCCCCCACAGCCAATCGAAAAGTCGCCCCCAAAGCGAAATGCTCCCTCCCTGAAACAGGATTTGCATTTCAGCCGCGCTCAAAGCATAATTCGCCTATGCGCCAGACCCTTGCCCAAATCCACGCCATCGAGACCATCGGGCCGTACCAGCGGATTCGCTTTCTCGCGCCGGAGCTGGCGCCGGCGCTCGAACCGGGTCGCCCGATTCTGGCGAGTCAATCCCAGGCGTATTTGGGTCGCACCTGGTGGCCGTGCGCGATCGAGAGCGCGGGCTTCGCCGTTCTGATGAATTCAGCCTCGGCCTCACGTTTACGCATCGGCGATCAGGTCGATCTGATTGGCCCGATCGGGCGCGGGTTCAAAGTGAACGAGACCAGCCGCAACTTGTTGCTCATCGCGGCGGGAGCGGACGCACCCGATCCCGATCTGGGTCCGCTGCTGCCGCTGGTCGATCGCGCGCTGGCCGAAGGTCGATCCGTGACGCTGGCGTACGCCGCACCGACGACCGAGCAGGCGTATCCGGTCTGGGCGCTGTCGCGGGCGATCGAGGTGATCCGCGCGATCGACGCCGACCTGATCGATTTGCTCGCGCCCGATGCGATCGTGTGGGCCGATCAAGTTTTCACCTGTGGATCGATCGAGTTCACGACGCAGCTAACCGATCGCATCCGCGCGATTCGTTTCCCGCTGCCGAACGGCTTTGCCCAAGCGCTGCATCCCGCCAGCCTGCCGTGCGGTGTTGGGGCCTGCGGCGCTTGCTGGCAGGGTGCGCAGCTCGCCTGCGTCGATGGGCCTGTCTTCGAATTGAACGAAAGACCTGTACGGCCTTAAAGCTTCCAGGTTGATTTACGGGACTCACCTTACGCAGTTTGCTCCCCGACCGCGTCCTCGCGGTCGGGTGAATGGCTGGAAACGCCCGCGAGGACGCGGGCTTTGAGCGAAGTTGAACGGCGGCTGCGTAAGGTGATTTACGGGACTCCAGTCCCTGTAGCGTAGCGGAGTGGGACTCCAGTCCCCGTAGCGTAGCGGAGTGGGATACGTTCCACGGAAACCATCGGAATCACGGGCACGAGGTATTTCGTAATGCGTAACGCCGAGTGGAATCCGCTGGCGCCGTTGTGGTTAACCAGCCGGACTGGTCAGCAGCCTCTCAGGTTGAAGACCGGCCCGGTCTAACAGGAGCGACGATGATCGAGCTCGCGCCGCAGCATAAAACCGGCCTGGCGCTCAGATCGCCGATTATGCCCGCTGCCGGCTGCGCCGGGTTTGGCAACGAGTATGCCGGCTTGATCGACTGGAGCAAGTGGGGGGCCTTCGTGACTAACCCGGTCACGGCCCGGCCGCGCAAGCCGGTCGGCGAACCGGTTCACCTCGACCTGGGCGCGGCCGTGCTGATCCACGTCGGCATTCCCAACCCCGGCATTCGCGCCGTGCTCGAGGACAACCAACGTGTCTGGCCGCGGCTGGCCGCGCCGGTGATCGTTCACGTGTCCGGCACGACGCCGGACGACGTAGCCGAATGCATCGTGCGCCTGGCGATTGTCGAGGAGGCGGCGGGCGCGGAGCTGGGCGTGCGCGATGAAGAGGATGAGGGCGCGATCGTCGCGCTGCTCAGGGCCGCGATCGAAGCCGGCGAAAAGCCGGTGCTGGCCCGCCTGCCGCTGGAGCGTGCGGCCGAGCTGGCGCCTGCTTGTGTCGAGGCCGGCGCCACGGCGCTGGTCGTCGCCGCGCCGCCGCGTGGGACGCTGCCTTGGGGCGATGGTTATGTGTCGGGCCGGGTGTACGGGCGCGGCACGCTGCCGCTGGCGCTGCGCGCGGTGCGCGAGACGATTGCGAGAGTCAATGTGCCCATCGTCGCCTCGGGTGGTGTTCACACCGTGGCCGACGCGCAAGCGCTGCTGGCTACCGGCGCGGCCGCCGTTCAAATCGATGCGCTGATCTGGCGCGATCCGAAAGCGGCGCAGGCAATTGCAGAGGCGTTTGCGAAAGCAGAGTAGAAACCGGGTTTCTCGAAGAAACCCGGTTTCTATTTCAGTACGTCGGCAAACTGGGGTCGATCTCGCGCGCCCAGGCGTTGATGCCGCCGCGCAGGCTCTTCGCGCGGAAGCCGGCCGCCTGCATCAGTTGCGCAGCGTCTAAGCTGCGCGCGCCGCTCTTGCACATCAGCACGTAGTCCTTCGTCGTATCGAGCGCGTTCAGCTTCGTCGGCAGCTCACCCTTCGGAATCAAGTCCGCAAACGGCAGGTGCGCGATCTCCCACTCGTGCGGCTCGCGCACGTCGATCACCTCCAGGGTGTGACCATCGTTTTCGATCTGCGCTTTGAGCTCTTTGACCGTGATCTCCAACCCCTGCTCGGCCTGGATGGCGTGCGGTGTCACGCCGCAGAATGCATCGTAATCGATCAACGCCGTCACCGTCGGATGCTCGCCGCAGATCGGGCACTCCGGATTCTTGCGCAGCTTCAGCGTCTGGAAGCTCATCTCCAGCGCATCGTACAACAGCAGGCGTCCGATCAGCGGCTCGCCCTGGCCGATGATGAGCTTGATCGCCTCGGTTGCCTGGATGGTGCCGATCACGCCGGGCAGCACCCCCAGCACGCCGCCCTCGGCGCAGGAGGGAACCAGCCCCGGCGGCGGCGGTTCGGGATACAGGCAGCGATAGCACGGCCCCTCTTTGGCGTAAAACACGGAAGCCTGTCCTTCAAAACGAAAGATGCTGCCGTAGACGTTCGGCTTGCCGAGCAGCACACACGCGTCATTCACCAGATAGCGCGTCTGGAAGTTGTCCGTGCCGTCGATGATGATGTCATAGTCGCGCATGATCTCCAGCGCGTTTTCGCTGGTCAGCGGCTCGCCGTAAGTGTCCACCTGAATGTGCGGATTGATGTCGAGCAGGCGCGCCCGGGCCGATTCGCGCTTGGGCTGACCCAGCGCCGACTGGCCGTGGATGATCTGCCGCTGCAAGTTGCTCTCGTCGACCACGTCGAAATCGACGACGCCGATGCGGCCAATTCCGGCCGCGGCTAAGTACATCGCCAACGGCGAGCCGAGACCCCCCGCGCCGACGGTCAGCACGCTGGCCGCTTTCAGCTTCTTCTGCCCAGTCACGCCCACTTCCGGCATGATCAAATGGCGACTGTAACGCCGAATCTCCGCGTGACTCAATTGCACCGATTGCAAGTCTTTCATGATCAACTTCTCCGCAGGCTGGTTAGCTGGTTGGCTGGTTGGTTAGTTGGCTGATTCGCTGATTCGTTTATCGGTTGTTAGCTGTTGCTTCGTTGCCCATCCGCTGATCCGCTCGAATTGCGCGCGCAACTTCCGCTCGCTCGCCACACCTTGATTGATCGCTTCGACTTGCCCCGCGCCATCGAGCACGATCGTCGTCGGCAGCGACCAGACGCCGAAGCGCGCCGCCGTATCGGGCTGCTCGGTCACATCGATCACGCGCACGTCCACTCGATCAGCCCAGCCGGTCATCAACCGATCCACAATGGGCAGCTGCTGCAACTTGCACGGCGCGCAGGTCGGGCTGGTGAAGACCAACAATGCGGACCGCCCCGGAACACGCTCCCGACCGGCCGTCAGCGTCGCCGCGTGATGCTGGGCCGAGAGCAACAGCCGATAGGCCAGCACGCCGAGTCCGATCAGGATCAGGGTGATCGCAATTCGTTCGAGCATGGCTCACTTCCGTTCGATCGGCGCGGCTTTGAAGCCCGGCACGCCTAAGCGATTGAACCAGTAATACAGCATACAGCCGACACAGATGCCGGCGAACAGATTGAGCGCCGCCAGCGCGACGACGACCCAGGCCAGCGCCCAACCGACGACGGCGCTGTTTACGCTAAAAGCGAGCGTCGCCAGCGTCAGCACAATTCCACCTAAACCCTGAGCAAATAAGTGCGGCTCGGGGTTGTCGACGCGCACGTCCGGGCGCGCGACTTTCAGTGGCTTCAACACATACCGGTACACCGCTTTGAAAAGCGCCGCGTCCGGCCAGGCGGTTCCGATGAGCATGACCACGGCGACAAACGTCGCCAGCGGCCAGGCGTTGGCAATGAACGCCACGATCAACAAGCCAATGATAAAGGCCTGGTTAGTTCGCAGCGCGGAATGATCGACTTTTCGTATGCTCATCCTGCTCTCCTCTAAATCGATAGTCGGCTGATTGGTCACGGAGTCGTCGTCTGGAGACGACTCCTACCCCCCGCCACCGAGGGCACGATGCTCAACGTTGCGCCATCGCTCACCGGCGTCTCGTCCTGCCTCAGGTAGCGGATGTCCTCCTCACCCAGATACACGTTCACAAACGAACGCAACTTGCCATCCTCGCTGAACAGGTGTCGCCGCAGATCGGGATGGGCCGAGGTCAACGCCTCCAGCGCCTGGCCGACCGTGGCTCCGTTCACCGCTACCGTTTTCTGGCCGCTGGCATATTGCCGCAGCGGGGTAGGAATGACGATGTTGACACTCATAGAATGGTTCTCTCCCTAAAGAGGTATATTGATCGTGACGAAAGACAAATGACGAAGGACGAACATCAGTCATTCGTCATTTGTCAATGGTCATTCGTCAGAATGATCTCCTGCGCCTCGAACGCGCTCCGATCCTCGCGCAACTGCCAGGCCAGCGTATCGGCCGCCTGTCCCTGCCGCACCGACACAATCAGGTAACTCCAGTTCGGTAGCGCGTGGTCGCGATCGAACTCCGACGGGATCGCCGGATGATCCGGGTGCGAGTGGAAGTACCCGACCACCTCCAGATCGCGCGCATCGGCCGCCCGCAACTCACGCAGCATCACGTCGCCAGGGATCAGGTAACGGCGCCGGCGCTCGGCGTCAACATCCCAGGTGTTGGGGAGCGCGCGGATCTCCGTCACGCTGACGCGCCCATCCTCGACACGCCCCAGCAGCAACCCGCCACCCTCCTCTGGATAGGTGGTCTGCACGTGCTGCTCGATGGCATCAAGTTGAGCAGCGTTCAAAACCAGGTTCATCCGTTTCACTCTCGCCAAAAGCGCTCGCTGACGTACTTGAAACCGTTGTCCGGCAACACGGTGACGATGACGCCCTGGCGCAGAGTCGAGGCGAGTCTCACCGTGGTCACGACGGCGGCCGCCGCCGATACGCCGACGAACACACCTTCCTCGCGCGCCAGACGTCGGGCCATCGCGAACGCATCTTCCGTTGACACTTCGATGTTTTCGTCGGCCAGCGATTGATCGTAAATGCCGGGCCGCAGCGCCGTTGGCATGTGCTTGAGTCCTTCCAGGCCATGCAACGGTAAATCGGGCTGGATCGAGATCAACCGCACGTCGGGATTGAACTCGCGCAGCCGGCGACCCGTTCCCATCAAAGTGCCGCTCGTGCCCAGCCCGGCGACGAAGTGCGTCACGCGGCCATCCGTCTGCTCCCAGACTTCGACGCCGGTCGTGCGATAGTGGGCCTGCCAGTTGGCCGGATTGTTGTATTGATCGGCGTAGAAGTAGCGATTGGGATCGGCGGCAGCGCGCCGCCGGGCTTCGAGCTGCGCGCCGTCGGTGCCGTCCATCGGATCGGTCAGGATCAGATTCGCGCCGAGCGCGCGCAGGATCGTCAGGCGTTCCGGCGTGGCGTTGGCCGGGATCGCCAACTCGACCCGGTAGCCGCGCGCCGCGCACAGCGTGGCATACGCAATACCCATGTTGCCCGACGTCGCATCAAGCAGCGTCTTCCCGGTATGCAGCGCGCCGGTTTGCTCGGCTGTCAGGATGATCTCGCGCGCGGGCCGATCTTTGACCGAGCCGCTCGGATTGAACCACTCGGCCTTGGCGTACAGCTCGACGCCGGGCCGGGTCGCACAGATGCGACGCAGCGGGATCAGCGGCGTGTGACCGACGAGATCGAACAGATCGGTCTGAACGGCCAGTCGATTGAGTGTTGAAAGATGATGTGCGATCATGACTTCTCCCATAGCCGGGCGAGGGATGGGGAGAAGCAGGTGGGGCGCAATAGGGTGTGGCAAACAAAAAGACCAACGTAGCGCCGAGATGCAACGTGACTATGCTTCTCCCTTTCCTCGCGGAAGCACAGCCACCGGCCTTCGTTGGTCTCCGACAATCACGAGGCGGTGACTAGAGCTTCCGCCTCAGACACATGCAAAGATGCACAGCAAACCTCACGATCTTAACCTATTCTGGTCGAGATTATATCGATAAAGACAATTGGCGTCAAGTTATCAAATTCACTAAAGACGCCCCAAAGATTTCAGCAAAGTACCCAAGTCAAAGTACAGGCGTTCGCCCAAAATTTGACCATTTTTCATCGGAAATACGATGATCAGCGGCAGTTGGATTTGCCGCCCGGTCGCCTCGACACCCATCCATTTGCCCCGATGCGTTCCGCGCAAAACCGATTCTTCGACCACACCCTCCTCCGCTACGAAGACGTTGATCAGGTCGAACGTTGCATCGGGCGCCGCCTCGAACAGACCGCGATAGAATGCGGCGACGGCATCTTTGCCCCGATGCTCTTCGCCGGTCGCCATGATGGTGTAGACCGGCTCGTCGCACAAGGTATCCAGCAACCCCTCGAGGCTGCGCCGATTTTCCGCCAGCACGTGCTTCTGCCACAAGCGTTTGTTCTGATGGATCGACACAGAGTCCTCCGGTTGACGCTTAAGGCAATGGATAGCTTGCTTGTCGCCAAAAGTGCCAGGCGAACAGCGGCATCCCGATCAGAAAGAACAGCCCGCGCAGCGCGAACAGGTTGGGCCATACGATGCCCAGCACGCCGATGAGCACAAACAGCAGCATCAGCCCGGACAGCACCCACCCCAGCCGATCCCGCCTCGGCCACCCCAGACCGAAGGCCGCCAGTGTGGCGAACGCCGCCATCCATTTCAAGTTGGCGACGATAAAGATCGCGGGCAGATCGGGATTGGCGAGCGGCATACCGTTCAGGGCCAGGTGGGCGTAGGTAATGAAGTAGGCATTCTCCGTGGCATCCAGGAAGGCAGTGAGGATGCCTGCGCCCAACCCGATCACAGCAAGCGCCCGCTGCTGATCGACCACCGTCGCGTACAGCCCGACGAACACCATCAGATAGCTCAAGACAAAGAGCGAGTCGGTCGTGAACAGGCGCAACATCAAATCGGGGTAGGTGTTGACGATGCGCACGAATTCGGGAGCGGGCGCCGGCGGGTAACTCGGCTGCAGGCTCACACCCGGTTCAGGGGCGCGTAACACGAAGCCCATCAAGACGATGCAGACCAGCGCGACGATTGCGGCGAGCGTGGCCGCCTGAAAAGTGGATCGATGTTCCATGGCGGGGGATTATACTGCCCGGTAAGGGGGGGATGCAAACGAACTACTGATCCACGAAGATACACGAAATGGCGCGAAAACACCTGAGAATTTAGTGTGTCTTCGTGCCCTTCGTGGATCAGAATTTTTCGGTTGAAATCCAGTCGTACGCGTGAGCGCTATTCCCACTTGAACAGCTTGACTGCCAGGAAAATCGAGACGACCAGCCAGCCGGCCATGAGCAACAAGTTCGTGCTCATCAGGTTCACCGGAGGCGCGCCCACCATGACCTGCCGCAGCGCATCTGCGACGTAGGTCAAGGGTATGACCGCGGTAACAGGCTGCAAGAATGCCGGCATGATCGAGACCGGGAAGAACAGCCCCGATAGGAACATCATCGGAAAGTTGACCAGTTGAGAAATGCCGGCCGCGCTCTCAGAGGATTTCGCGATCCCGGCAATGGCAAAGCCGATCGCCACGAACAAGAGCATGCCCAGGATCACGATCACGATCAGCAGCGGCAGGTTGTCACCGATCGCGACCCCGAACACGAGGTTGCCCAGGCTCAAAATGATCGCCGTCTGTACCAGCCCGATGGTCAGGCGAAACGCCACCTGGCTGGCCAGGACGACTTGCCGCGAGAGCGGGGTGGCGCCCAACCGCCGCAACACGCCCTGCTCGCGCATGCTCACCAGCGGTTGGGCCGTGGCGAACAGTCCGATTTGCATCAGCGACATCGCCAGGATACCCGGCACGAGAAAGTCGATGTTGCGCAGGGGCGTGCTCTGAATCTGCTTCGGTTCGAGTTTGAAGAGTTGCGGCGTCTGCCGAATCCGCCGCTCGGCCTCATTGAACATCTCGTTCAAAATACTCAGACCCGCCTGCGAGGTCGTCGTCGAAGACGGATCGTAATAGACCTCCACCGTGGCGGATTGGCCGCCGGCGACTGACTGCGAGAGATCGTCTGGCAACACGACGACCATATCGCGATCGCCGGCGCGCAGCGCAGCCAGCTCGGACTCCAGATCGGCGCTCTCGGTCAGTTCGAAAACGGGTACCTGCCGGAAGCCCATGACCAGACCGGCGCTGGCCGGATCGGAGCCGCGCGCGACCAGCCCTACCTGCATACTGAATCCCGAATCCCCGCCGCTGAAAATCATGCCGAACAAGAAAATGAACAAGAGCGGGAAGGCGATCGTCCAAAACACCGCCATGCGATCGCGAATGTACTCCTTGAGTTCGGCGATATACAAATTTGCGAACGTCTTCATCGATTGACTCTCCCGTTATCTATTCGTCAGTCGGCGTGGCGGCGCAACCCTTATAATCGAGTAGGCTCGCTCCACCGCGTCCTCGCGGCTGCTTGCGCTCCGCGCGCTGTTCGCGGAGTGGACGCCCGCGAGACGCGGGCTTGGAGCGCCTTTTCAGACAGGCTCTCAGCCCACAAACGCTTAATCGCGAATGCTCCGGCCGGTCAGCTTCAAGAAGACGTCTTCCAGCGTGGCGTTGCGCACGGCCAGATCGCGGAACTTCAATTCGTGGCGCTCCGACATGGCGAGCAGCCCGGCCATCGTTTGCGGCACATCCGAGCTGTACAGCGTGATCCACAGCTCCTTCGCCGTCGCATTCGACACACCCGGCAGTGCCCCCAGCATGTGCAAGTCTGGCGCGCTGACTGCGTTGAACTCGACCGCGGTCTCCTTGAAGTGATGGCGGATCAATGCTTCCGGCGTGTCCAGCGCGATAATCTTGCCGTGGTCGATCACCGCCACCCGATCGCACAGCGTCTCGGCCTCTTCCATGTAATGTGTCGTCAACAGAACCGTCTTGCCGCGCTTTTGCAGGCCGCCGACCGTGTCCCACAGGCTGCGGCGCGCCTGCGGGTCCAGGCCGGTCGTCGGCTCGTCGAGAAAGACCAGCTCCGGGTTGTTGACCAGCGCCAGCGCCACCGACAGCCGTTGCTTTTGGCCGCCCGACAGGTCTTTGCTGCGCGTGGCGGCCTTGTCGCTCAACCCCAACAGCTGGATGAGATCGCCGGTTGGGATCGGCCGGCGGCCAGTGTAGAACGACGCGAACAGGTCGATCAACTCGCGCACGGTCAGGCGCGGATACAGCGCCGTCGTTTGCAACTGAATGCCGATGCGCTCCTTGATCTGTTGCAGGTCGCGCTTGGGGTCCAGGCCGAGCACGTTGACCGAGCCGCTGTCCGGCGGGCGCAGACCTTCGATCATCTCGACGGTGGTGGTCTTGCCCGCGCCGTTCGGCCCGAGCAGCCCGAAGACCTCGCCCGGCTTCACCTGGAAGGAAATGCCGTCGACGGCGCGCGTTGCGCCGTAATACTTTTTCAAATCGAAGACTTCGATCGCGTTCATCACGCCTCCGCATTCTCTGGGACCCGGTTGAGCAAGCGCTGGCCCGCCGTGGCTGAACCGCTGTCTTTTCAAACTATCTGAGTGACCGCAGGCAGTATAGCGAACGGCCTGCGGCTCGTCATCCAACTACAGTGTGACCTACGGCTAGGTCTGAAGACTGAGCCAGAATACCACCGGCCCTTCGAGCGCTGTGCTTTCCCGAGGGGTACTCGGTTTCCGCTCATATTGTGGAACAAATGCCACGTAGCGTAGGGCCTCGTGCCCGTTAACGCCCACGACCCCGCAGAGCAGGGCGCAAGCAGGGGGCTATACTACCAGCCACTCACTTGCTCTGAACATGAGCCTCGATTTCTACCGCGCCGACAGGCCAGTTCGATCACACGTTGGCGCTGGCTTCTTGTTCTTCACCGCCGATTGGAATCGGGGCCGTGGTTTCCTGTCGCATGGCGCGCGTGTACAACAACAGCACCGGGGAGAGCAGCAGCCCGGCGGCGACGATCGCCGCGCGGATCGAGACGGCGTTGCCGATCAGACCGATGCCCGGCCCGCCGCCGATTTGCCCGATCGCATTGACCTGCCCGGTCATCGACAGCACCGTGGCGCGCACCCTCGGATCGATATGCTGAATTAGCCAGGCAGCGTACAGCGGGCGGTTCAGCGAATCGAATACTTCCTTTGCCAGCAAGGCCGCCACAGCCATGCCGAAGTTGCCGGCCAGTCCGAAGACGACGACGCTCACGATCGATAAGCCGCTGAGAACCAACAGCACGCGCGGGGTGGCGCGCGAGGTGCGGCTGATTTGCTCCAGCCGTTTTCTCAAGACCTCGGTCACAGCCAGCGTCACCAGCGCGCTCGCCACGCCGATGATGCCGAACCAGACCACCGGCTGGAGTGCGCCGAGCGCGGGCAGCGTGAAGTTCGCCAGCAGGTGCGCATCGCCGAGCCGATCGAACCCTTCGCTGGCCGCGCCTGCGAAGAAGTTCACCCCCAGCAGCATCAGCAGCACCGGGCTGCGGCGCACGACACGCGCGCCGGCCCGGAAGGTGTGCCCAAACGTCTGCCAGGTTGTGCGCGCTTCGCGCCGTGCCGGTTTGAAGCCGGTCTCCGGCATACGCAGCACGAGAAACACGCCCAGCGCCAGGAACAATCCGCCGCCGATCAGGATCGGCAGGTTGAGCTGGATACTGGCCAGCGCGACACTCGCAATCGTGCCCGCGATGCCCGCGACTCGATCGACTTGCCCGGCGCGCAGCAGCGCTGTGCCGATATGTTCTTCACCCACCTCGTCGGCCAGCCAGGCTTCGGTCGCGCCGCTGAGAAAGGTGTAGCCGATGCCGGTGATCACCTGACTCACCAGTAGGATCGCAAACAGTGGGATCGCGCCGACCAGCACAAAGCCCGCGCCGAGGATGAACGTCCCCAAGATGACGGACAGCCGCCGGCTGAACGTATCGGCCACTACGCCGGTCGGCGCCTCGAATACCAGCGCCGTCGTCTCCAGGACGGCGCCGACCAGCACCAGCTGGAGCGGGTCGAGGCCCACCGTCGTGAAGAAGTACACCGTCATCACGGTAAACATTGTCGTGCTGGCGAAGGTCTGCACGCCGCTCATGACGAGGAACACTCGATAGGCATTTGGGTTCTTCATAGCCGTTATCTGCCTATCCCAGTTCCGCGTGCATATAGCGCGACCACAAGCCCGCGGCCAACCGGGCGGCGTCGGCCTTGACGCCATAGCGCTTGAAGTACTGGCACACCCGCTCGACATCGCGGGTCAGCAGCGCTTCCGCGTGCCGGTTCACGCGCGGATCGACGGCCTGCGGAAAGTCGATGAGGCTGATCGCGCCTTCCCAGTACAGGATGTTGTACGCCGATAGATCGGCGTGCACCCGATGCTGGGCGAGCATGAGCTCGAGGTTGTGCAGCACTCGCTCGAACAGCGCGTGCGCTTCATCGCGTTCCAACGCCACCGTGTTGAGCGTCGGCGCGGGGTTGGCCTCGTCGCCGAGGTACGTCATCAAGATGGCGCTCTCGCCGAGAGTGTATGGCCGGGGAACGTCGGCCCCGGCCGCATGCAGCCGTTGCAGCGTCTCGTATTCGTGCGAGATCCAGGAGATGCTGCGCAAAACCTGCCCGAAGCGCGTCATCTTGTCGACGGCGCGCTTCATCCGTTGATCGCGGGCCTTGATGGTTTTGCCTTCCTCGCCGATCACCTCGCGCCCTTCGCGATACAGCGCGTCGTTCTTCAAACTGCGGAACATGCGCGGGCGATAGATCTTGGCGGCGATGAAATCGACGCCGGTCGACGGATGCGCCGCGCACACGTACACCGAGGCTTCCTTGCCGCCCTTCACCGCGCGCAAGACGTCGTCGATCAGCTTGTCGTAGTAGAACTGGCTCAATGCCGAGACGATCCACTGCATCTCGCCGTGGTCGTGATGCGAAGATTTATAAGTCGGGTGGAAGCCGTAACCCGTGTCGTCCGATGGCGGCTCCGCTTCGGCGTCAGGTAAGAGCGCGGCCTTCGGGGGTTTGGACTTGTTCGGCCGCGCCTTTCGGCGTCGCTCGGCGCGCGTCTCGAACTCCCGCTCGTAAGATTCGTAGTCGATCATGGTCTCATCCTCAAAAAGAAAACGGCCACAGGCAGATGCGCGCCGTGGCCGGTATAACAAACGCCACGGGGCAGCGCCCGCGGCGAATAAAAACAAAACGGCCACGGGCAGGAGCGCACCCGTGGCCGGATAAAGCCTACTCAGGATCGACTTACGCGATCATCAGGCGCACTCCCCTGCGATTGAAAGAAACAGCGACCCGTTGGGCTGACATAGAGTGCGCCTCCTTTCGTAAAATGAGATGGCGCGAGTCTAGCATGGTTTCCGGCGAAAGTCAATCGGCAAAAAGCCCGAATGCCATTTTGACTTACCTCCTTTTCCGAAGTATCATTTTCGCATGCCCGCTCCCGACAATTCGACTGTCCTGCGCCGTGACGTCCTGCTGCGACTGACCCAGCTCTCGCGTTGGACGGCTATCCTGGCCGTGCTTGCCCTCGTCGTTGTCGTCGGAAACGCTATCATGACACCCATGACATCGCGGGCCGGCTCGCCGGCCCGGTTCGCGGAAAGCGGAGTGGTCGGCCAGCCGCCCGGTCGGCCGCGCTATCCGCGCGTCGGCCTCGTGGCCGGGCACTGGGGATACGATTCGGGTGCGGTATGCGAGGATGGCCTGACCGAGCAGTCAGTCAACTTCGAGATTGCCCGCCGGGTCAAGGTCTTGCTCGAAGCCCGGCGTTATCGCGTCGATTTGTTGCAGGAGTTCGACCCGCGCCTGAGCGGTTACAGCGCCGGTGCGCTGGTGTCGATCCATGCCGATTCGTGCGCGTACATCAACGACATCGCGACCGGCTTCAAAGTTGCGCGCTCGGTCGCTTCGTATCTGCCCGAAGCCGAGGATCGATTGGTGAGCTGCCTGATCGAGTCGTATGCGGCGGCGACCGGTTTGGGCTTTCACGCGAACAGCATCACCCCGGACATGACGAGTTACCATAGTTTCAGCGAAGTGGCGCCGGACACGCCCGCCGCCATTATCGAAGTGGGGTTCCTGCACCTGGATCGCGGCTTTCTCACCGGCCAGCCCGATCGCGCCGCGGCCGGTATTGCCGATGGCATCGTGTGTTTTGTGGAAGACTAATGTAGGAGGCGACTCCAGTCGCCGATAGTCGGCGATCCAGTCGCCGATAGTCGGCGACTCCAGTCGCCGATAGTCGGCGATCCAGTCGCCGATAGTCGGCATCAGGAGACACTTGCGCCTGCGCTGCCAGTGCCGGTATGCCTCCTACCTTTCGATTCTACATGATCGACCCGTTCAGCAACCTTCATCCGGTGGTAGCCGATTTGATCCGGCGCGGCATGGCCGACGCCCGTGCGGGCCGGACCGTCTTCGCGCGCCGTGAGTTCGAGCAGGCGCTTACGCTCGACCCGGAGTGCGATGAAGCGCTCTTGTGGTTGGCCGCGCTGGCGCCGGATGGCGAGACCAGCCTGCGTTACCTATCGCGCGCGCTTGAGATCAACCCGCGCGATCCGCGTGCGCACGCCGGCATCCGCTGGGCGCGCAAGCGCGTGAAGCCGCGGCCGCTCGATGCTGAGGATACCCAGCCGATCGCTCCCGTGCATTCCAATGGTCAGACCCAACCTGCGCCGGCGCTCGTCGCCCGGCTGGTCGAAGAAACCCCGCCGGCGCCCCAACTTGAACGCGCCCCCGGCGAGACGCGAGCTCGGCTGCGCCGCGTGTTGCCCAAATGGCACTGGGCGTTGGTCGCTTTCATCGGCGTGTGTTTGATCATGAGTGGCGTCTTTCTGACCGATGGTGGTGAGGTGAGCCTGGCCGATGCAGCTTCGGCATTCTTCCTGGCGCAGGTCACGCCGACACCGACGGCTACGGACACACCGCTCCCCACGCCGACCGCTACGCCGTTGCCCACGGCGACGCTCCGTCCTACGGATACGCCGACGCCGTTACCCACAGCGACACTTGTTCCGACCGATACGCCAACGCCTTTACCGACCGACACGCCTATCCCCTTGCCGACGGCCACATCCTACGCGCCGCCTCCGGCCGGCGGCGATCCCGCCTCGCGTTGGATCGACATCGATCTCAGCACGCAGGCGGTCGTCGCTTACGAAGGTGACACGCCCGTCCGTACCTTCGTCGTTTCGACCGGGCTGGCCAACACTCCTACTGTTACCGGGCAGTTCCGCATTTATCTGCGTTACGACTCGCAGACGATGAGCGGGCCGGGTTACTACCTTCCCGGCGTGCAATGGGTGCAGTATTTCTACCAGGGTTACGCGCTGCACGGCACGTACTGGCACAACAATTTCGGCCGCCCGATGAGTCACGGCTGCGTCAATATGACCAACGCCGACGCGCTGTGGATGTACGAATGGGCAGATTACGGCACGCTCGTTCAGATACATTATTAGTCCACGACCCAACTCCTTTGCCGGTTCGCATTTGCTTTCGCTCGGCATTGCGCCAAACTACCGCGCGCGGTATCTCTTTCCACCGCGAGCCGGAGCGTGCTATACGCCTCCGCAGGAGGCACGACTATGACTCTCGCGGTTCGCACAAAAACTATCGTCCAGCCTGGCGGTGTGGTTGAGGTTCGCTCGCCCGAACTGACGCCTGGCGCTTCGGCTGAAGTGATCGTGTTGGTGGATGCACCCGCTTCCCAACGCGTGATGACAGCCGCCAGTCTGTTGGAGTCCGGGCTGGTCGGTCTATGGGAAGATCGCGCCGACATAGGCGATAGCGTCGCGTTCGCCCGCCAGATTCGCCGACAAGTCGAACGCCGCGAGGAAAGCGAGGATGATTCTGCTTGACACCGACGTGATGATCGATGTCCTGCGGAAGCACTCACCAGCCGCGGCCTGGCTGCAAGTATCGCCGACTGAAGAGCTGGGCCTGCCCCGTTTGGCGCTGATGGAGCTGCTGCAAGGCTGCCGCACCCTGGACGAGCAGCAGCGCGTCCAGGCTCTCCTCCGCCCATACATTCTCTACTGGCCTACTCAGGCCGACTGTGCTCGGGCACTGGCTGACTTCACAGCCTATCACTTGAGCCACAACCTGGGTGTGTTGGACTCACTCATCGCCGAGACGGTGATCGGGCTAGGCGTGGCGCTGGCAACGTTCAACGAGAAGCACTATTCGGCTCAGGACTTACGCAGTTGCATGTTGCTGCCGCAGTTGTACTGCGGCAGCTGAGGCGGAGCTGGTGCTCGCCCACGGTGAACCCGCGCGACGGCAGATCGACCCAGGCCCCACCCGCGAACTGAGTCTGTTTCAACTGGGTCTGCGTTGGCTCAAGCGGTGTGTGTCCGTGGCGATGCATGACTTGCCCATCTTCCGTGCGCGCTTATCGAATCTGAAGCTCGCGCCCGTCGTGCGAGTGCCGGTTTGACCAGAGTGTAAGGGAATCAGGGGGTCCACATCAACCGTCATTGAGCCAGGACGTTTTGAATGGCCGGCGGCTGGCGCTCACTCCGCCGACAACTTCCCCAGGTCATCGGCCGGCGCCCGTTGGTTGTCGACCCTCAGGTACAGTGTGCCGCTGACCGTTACGACATGAATCTCTTCATCCTTCTGGTACTTATCGCCGAGCGCGGGCATGAGCGTTACAAATTGGTCGCTGATCCGAAGCCCACGTAACACATTGTCACGCTTCCACCAACTACTGCTGGGGAAATAGAGCGCGCCATCGTGCATATGAATTCTCAATTCTGTGACGTATTCTCGCCGCGCATCATAGCGGACGCTGGAGATACCGTAGCTGGCCATGTTCTTCCCCTTTCTGGAAAGTGATTCAAATGGTTCTTGCTGTGATTCCCCTTGGACCTTCGGATTAGTTGCGCCCGTTTACGCCGGCGCCCCCGGCCACCGCTCGCAAGTGTTCCGCCACGCGGTCGGGCGCCTCGCCTGTGCTGATAAAGGCATCCGCCCCCGAGGCGAGCGCGGCTCGACGGACACCCACCTGGCCGCTGAGGACGATGACGCGCACAGCCGGGCAGGCCACGCGCAGTTCAGCCAGGGCCGCGCCGGCCTCTGGGAGGAGCAAGCCCCAATGAACCACCAGCATGTCTGGGCGAGCGGCCGAGGCCTGGGCTAAGGCGATGGGCCAGTCGGCCGCTTCGCCGACCACCTGCATGTTGAGGTCCAGCAGCAATAGGCGGAGGGCAGAGCGCACTTCGGGCTGGGCATCGGCTAGATAGACACGGGTCATGCTTTCATGCTACAACCAATGCGCCCCGGCGACATCCATCGGCCGGGGAGTTTTTGGCTCCGCCAGTTGGGGGAGATTAAAGCAGCGCGCCCAACAAAGAAACCCGGTTTCTTTGAGAAACCGGGTTTCTATTTCTAAACAGCGCTTAGCTTGACTAGAAGTCGCCCATGCCGCCGCCGCCGGGCGGCATCGGCATCGGCTCTTTCTTCTCAGGCTTGTCGGCGATCAGCGCCTCGG
>DATDPU010000048.1:0-24496 GCA_035292585.1 Anaerolineae bacterium
GCTGGTGCAGGGGTCCATACCCACCTCCTTGAGGTAGAAGTATGAACCCACTGCACACGATGTCCTGGCGGCAGATCACCACTAGCGCGCCCACGATGTCGTGGCGGTTCTAGCGCCCACGATGTCGTGGCGGTTGACAGGTAAGCACTTGTTCAATCCATGAGCGTTGGGTTTAAGCCCCACTGGTTGGGTCGGGAGCCCCGACCAGAACTCGCTTGAGCCGTAAATTACAGCGGTTCCAGGTTGATCTACGCAGGCTGTTCGGCGGCTGGGACTGCCGCCGCAGTACAACTGCGGCGGGAACCGCGAGTGCTTGTAAACCAAAGTGGAATCTGCTGTAGAAAGGAAACCGCTATAAACCTGCCAGGTCCACTCGATCTGGCAGGTTTTCTGATCAGGCTTCTCCGCACACCCTCCGCAACAGCAGTTTCAGATCAGACGAGGGACAACTTCGGCAGCTCCCCAACGGAGCGCAAACCAGATCGTATCAGCGCTAGCCAAGCCAACAGATTCCACACCTTTTCTCGGCCAACTTCCAACCGGCGATAGCGTTGAGCGGCTGTAAACTCAGCCACGTAACACAAATTCGATCTCAACGCCGAATGGAGAGATTCCGTATGGAACTGGATATTACCAACATCTTTTGGGCGATCTGGATTGCGTCATTTGGCGTCTCGATTGTAGCGCTGTGGAGTCGCAGCCGCCGGCGCAGCGGCAATACGAATCGGTAACGCACGGAGATAAGCGGTGAACTGAACGCGAGGCGGTCTAACGGGCCTCGCACGCGGTTCGGATGAAGGAGCCTGCGCGGCGCAGCGAACACTGCGCTCATTCAAACAATTAAGAAGTTAACGTACGCCATGGTGGGGGCGATGGCTCACGCATCGTCACGCCGGCCGGGCGTACCAGCATCGGGCCGTTCGCGCTGACTGCGGGCGGCCCTTTTCGTTAAGGAGTCGTCCGAAAAACTTACGCTTGAATGGGAAGGAACCCGCAGAAATCGGGAAATCAGCAATCCAGACAGGTCTTTAAGCCCTATCCACGGAACCATTGCCATGAAGAGGCTCACTTTACTCCAACGCTTCACTGTTGCCGCACTATTGCTCTTAGCGTCGGGGGTGGCTTTCGACTTTGCCGGCTCGTATGCGAACTGCGCTGCGCCTGAATCGCCGTGGGGCGCAAGGAAAAAGCAATTAGAAGAACAATATCGGGTTGACATCTGCTTCGATGTCATCGGCTACCCGATCCGGTTGCTGGGCGGGACCTTTAGCACGGTTCCCACGCACCAACGCTTGAAAGTATTGGATGCGTTAGCCATCGACTTGCAAGCCTACGATCCGGCCTTCCTTGACTCGGCGCTGGAGCGAATTTACATCTTCGATTCTCTGCTCTTGCAGGGACAGTGGTACGGCGGAACGTACGATCCCTGGCACAAATGGGTTTACATCCAGACGGATTGGCTCGGTGATGACGGAACCTCACGGGCGGGGGCCGGCTTCCACAGCGAACTGAGTAGTATTCTGCTGTGGCATCACCCCGACCTGTTTCCGCTCAAGGCGTGGAGCGAACTCAATCCAAGCGACTTCACCTATCAGCGAGCAGTATCATCGTGGGAGAATCTACGCGAGGGTAACACCGACTACCTCGGAGATGAACAACTGTATGCTCAAGGTTTCCTCAACGGTTACGGCCAGAATACACTTGAAGACGATATGAATGGATTTGCTCAGTATCTGGCCGCGAAACCGGATTTGCTGCAGGAATTGGCGGCTGAATATCCAGCCGTGCGGAGGAAAGCCGAACTCCTGCAAGGATTCTATCAGGCTCTCGGTTTCAGAAGCGGGTGAACAGCGGACAACATCGCCAGCCTCCCAACAATCACCATAACGTCATCGAATCCAAGAAGAGTTGTTTGAGGTCGCCCGCCGCAGCCGGGCGCGGCGCTAGTTTGGTGACGCGGTGCTGGGGCAAAGCGCCTGCCACTAACTGATCCACATCTTCCGGGCCAAACCCCACCGCCTTCAGGCCATTGGGCATGCCCGTCTTGCGCATCAGATCGATGATGGCGCCGGCCAGTAGCTCGCCGGCCTCCTCCGCAGTCGCTTTCGCTACAGCCACTCCCATCAGGCTGGCCGCATACAGATGCCGCTCGGGGTTTGTCGAGGCCGTGAAGCGAAACACCGCTGGCGCATGCAGGATGACCGACATGCCATGCGGGATGAGCGGGCGCTGCCTAGTACTTCGACAACTTGAAGTTGCGTAGTTCCTGCCGCAGTTGCACTGCGGCGGACGGCAGTGCAACTGCCGTCCCAACCCCGCAGAATTAGGCGGTCGGGGTACTAGGATAGCCGGCCGCCACAAAATCGCGGACCAGGCCTGATACCGGGTACGACATGCCGTGTGGCAAATGCACCCCGGCATTCCCAAAACCGACCCCCGCAAAGGTCGCGGCCAGCAACATCGCGCTGCGCGCTTCGTTGTCTGCGGGGTCCTCAACCGCCCGCACCAGGTTGTTCGCAACCATCTCCCGCCAAGTGTCTCTGGACCCTGCCATTCCATGTTGGGGCGACAGGTGCAGCCGCTGCCTTCATTCCCATTTTAAACGACGGCAGCGGTTGTGTCGCCCTACGTCCGCACGTCGCCTAGCGCTTTGTGCGAGTCGGGTCGCACTTTAACGCCCACGAGGGGCTAAACTACGAGACATTCTTGCTCCAGCTAGCGCCGAGAGTGATTAGCGCATCACCGCGACTGCGCCCAACTCGATCCCATCCGGGTCGTGCGGTAGATCGGATTGACGCACCGGCAGGCGTGCGCCGGAGTCGGGCTGATACACACCCAGCACAACCCGATAGTTGCCGGGCGGCGTGTCAGCCGGTACTTGCAGCTGATACGCTTCGAGCACGATGTTGCCCGGCCGCCAATCCGCCTGGTTGAGCGAGAAGTTGCACGGCAAGCGATCGTCTTGAGCGACCACGATATTTTCCGCGCCGCGCAAGTGGACGAAGACCTTATACGCTCGATCGAGTGGGACGCTCGCTTCGAGCGCGAGGGTCACTGGCAATGTCTGGCCGGCGATAATCCTCCCTGGCAAATCGAAGCCGGCCAATTGAAACTTGCCGTCGAGATCCGCTCCTTCGCGCCGGGGGAGATCGAGTTGAGCAACCTGACCGGCAGGAACGCGCAGCGCCCGCGCGTACGACCCTGCCGGTGAATCGATCTGCCATACGACCGCGCCAGCTGGAAACAACCGCTGCATCAGCGGCAGGGTACGATCATCCTTTTCGGTCACCACCACCCACTCCGTCTCCCGAACCGTCACGGCGGGGAAGACCGCGCAGGCCGCGCCATTGTAACTTTGAATCGGCGGGCGCCGCGCCTCGGCCAGCGTGATGGCGACCACTTCGTAAAAGCGATCGTAGGGCGTGAGGAACACCGTCGCAGCGGGTCGGCTGCGGATGTAGTTGGCAACTTGCGTCATGCCGCTGTCGTAGGCCCAGAACATGTACGGCTGGTTGGCGTACGGACCGAAATAAGCGTTGATAGACAGCCCGGCGCTGGCGATCAACGATCCGGCGATCGCGGCTGATGCCAGCGAACGGGCCAGCGGCGCAGCGACGCGATCGCGCATCCACTGCGTCAATTGCACCGCGCCGAGTGCAATGATGATAGCTATTGCCGGTTGAGCGCCGGTCCAACGCCGGAATAAAGGCGCCTGTCCGGTCAGCGCGACCGGCAACGAAAACACGATCAGCCAAGCGATGAGCACGGCATGGACAGAACGCCGCCGCGCAGCACACGTCAGCAGGCCGAGCGCGAACAAGGCGCTCAGGATCGGATCGAGCAGTGGGCGGCCGGGCAAATCGTGCAGCCCCTCGATATCGCCGTAAATTGAGAAACCGGCCAGCGTCTTCACCAGGTTTTCGAGCAGCGGCGCAGCGGTGGTCTGTTGCGCGCGCGCGAAGAACCATTCCGGATTCTGGAGGAAGTACGCGCCGAGCGGAGCGAAGATCAACGCCGCCACAACGAACAGCAACAGATAATTCAGCCCGACCGCGCGCCTGCCCGCGCCGCGCGCCGCAGTCCAGAAATCGATCAGGCCGATGAGCAACATCAATACCGGCAAGAAACGCGCCGTTGGATAGGTGTATTGCGCCAGCCCGGCGAGCAGCCCGGCGAGGCTGAACCAGCGCCGCCGCGCCAAACGGCGCCCGCGAAATAAAGCCGCCAGGCTCAACGTGGTGATCAACGTCATCGACGCGGCGTGCCAGCCCGAGCGGCTGATGCTCAACGCCGCGAACAGCGGGGCGATCACAAACGCAGCCGTCAACGCAATCGTGTGGCGGCGTCGCGCATCGGGGAACAATTCCCACGCGGCCCAGTAAGTTGCCAGGATCGTAAAACTGCCACTCAGCGACGACACGATCCGGCTCCCGATCGCCAGCGGCCCGAACAACCGAAACAGGAACGCGATGAGATACACGTGCAGCGCGTCCATGCCGTTGTTCTCGGCGAAATAAATCTGCGCTGGGACTTGACCTTCCGCCAACGCCTCGGCTTTCGCCGCCGACCAGGCCTCGTCGTGAAAGTAGCCCAAGGGAACGCTGTCGAGCGCGATGAAACGGAGCAGCACGCCTAGCGCGACGACCCCCGCCAGAGCGGCCCAGCGATTTTCCAGCGCGCGACGAAGGATCGACATGGCGCTCAACGCTCGACCTGAAGCTGAGTCAGCCAGATGCGATCGGCGGCGCGCTGCTCGCCCACGTAGATGGGCAGGCGCTCGCCGCTTTCCCGATCGTACATGCCCGTTCCGATCCAGTACGCGCCTGCCGGCGTGTCCGGCGGCACGTGGATGAACTCGTGCACCTGGGCGAAGATGTCACCCGGCTGCAAATCCGATCCGCCCACGTCAAACTGATCTTGCTGCGCCATGATGTCGGTGGGCGAGCGATAGAGATGCGAGAAAAGCATCAGGTTGTCCGGCGCCGGGCCGATGACGCGCCAGTACGTGACGACGGCCACCGGGTCGCCGGCCCGCACGACTTGCGCCCGCTGCGGTACGAAACGCGCCAGGCCCGATCTGACCGATTGAATGCCGAGACCGACAAACGCAAATGCCACGGTCTGGGCGCTGACGAGCCGACCGAAGGGGAACCAGGGCTTGAGCAGAATGCTGGGTAATAACGAAACCAGGAGGACGATCAAGACATAGGCCATCACCGGACGGCGAAAGCGCAGCAACGCGACCAACACGCCCAGACCAAAGAAAACGGCGAGCGGCGGTTGAAAGATCGGGCGGCCGGGAAGGTTGAACTCCCAGCCGGCATCGCCGGTGAAGGCGAACTGTCCCAGAATCCAGGGCGTGTTGGCTTGAAGGCGCTGAATGACGCCATCCTCGCCGTCGAGACGCAAGCTGAACAGCGTCTCCTCGTTGTCGAGATCGGGGTTGAGCGAGGCGCTGATGACGACCGGCGCGGCGAGCAGCTCGGCCACCACCACCAATGCCAGAATACCGCGCCAGGTCCTTTTGAATAGCGGCCGGTGGAACACCCACAGGTAGAGGCCGAACAAAACGAAGACGAGAAACAAGCCGCGCGGGATGGTGTGCACGT
This sequence comes from Anaerolineae bacterium, assembly GCA_035292585.1. Lineage (GTDB taxonomy): Bacteria > Chloroflexota > Anaerolineae > Fen-1058 > Fen-1058 > DASSFZ01. Next base: position 5,610 of record DATDPU010000048.1, read on the forward strand.
ATTGAAGCGCGCCAAGCGCGACGCCCGCCAGGATGAACGGGCGCAGGGGCGCGCGCGCCGGATCGGGTTGCCGCGCCGATTCGAAGCCGCGCCAAAAACCGTACAACGCCAGCGCGTACAACGGCGCTTCCAGCACCTCGCGCAAGATCACGCGGCCCATCAAGATCGACCACCACACGACCGTCGCCGCGCCGAGCGTGAGCAGGCCAACCGTCCGATTGAACAGGCGCGCAGCCAAAGCGTAGAGACAGGCCAGACCGATCAGCCCGGCGAAGAGCGACGGCAGCCGCCGCGCCAATGGATTCGCGCCCCAGATCGATTGCGCCGCCGAGAGAAAAGGATAGTAACCGGGTTCCGCGCCGTCGAGCGCAAAGCCGCCGGGATACAGCAAACGCCAGTCGCCAGCGTGGACTTGCGCCGCCACATCCAGCTGCGAGACTTCGTCGTGCGTCAGGCCAGGGGGTATCTCGTCGATCGCGTAGACCCGCAGGAAGCAGGCGACGAGCAACAGCCCGATGGCAATGCTCCAGGTAAGCCAGTTCACACGGCGCGCAGGCGGCAGGTTACGGGACATCGGGCAGGGTTAGCCTTAACTGTTCGTGTGAGGTCTGGGTCAGCATGCGGCGGCCATCGGTTGGATCGTACAAGCCCAGGTCGATGAACACCGCCCCGGCGGGATGATCGATTGCAGACTGTTGAAGAACGATGTCGTCCGGCTCCAGCGCGCTGAGCCGAACGTTCAAGCCGTCGTCTTGCGCGAGCAACCGCCCTGCCGCATCGAGCAGGTGAGCGAAGAGGGAGAGTCGAGGCGTGACACGCCGATAGGCTTGCCAGTAAGTGACGAGGTTGATCGATCCAGCGCTCGCGTCAAGAGAGTACCCCAGCAGCTGCAACCCTCCTTCGAACTCGATCGGCAATTGCAGCCGTAAACCATCCGGCGTGGCAACCTCCGACTGAACCCAGGCGGCGAGTTGTGTCTCCAGCGCCGCGCGTGCGTCGATTTCAAACAGGCGCAGCTGGCCGCTGGCATCGCTGCCCAACTGCTGCGCCTGAGCGATGAGCGCAGTGTGCACCTCGGGCGCAAAGCCGGCCAGCGGCTGGCCGCCGCGCGCCACGTAACGCGCCGGGCCGTGCATATCCAGTACCACCGCATCGGGGCCGGCCCACTTCACGATCAGCTGGCGATCGGGATTGCCGCCCAAGGTTTCCAGATCGAGCTCGCCCGCCGCAACGCCCAACACCACGGCGCGATCGGCTGCGCTCGAAGGATAGTCGATCTGATACGCCAGGATCGAGCGGCCGATCCGCGCCTCGGGCGCGCGGGCGCGAAACGGCGCATACAAGTCCCAATGGGTGTAGAGCAGGCCCAGCTGTAAGCTGGTCGCGCTGATCGCATACCAGCCCGGCTCCGGGGCGGCCGCATTGAAGCCCTCGACTTCCGGCCCGAACTCGTTCAAGGCGAAACCCGGCAGCAGATCGGCGCGGACACCGTAGGCCGAGGGATGCGCCGTGCCGAAGTAACTCAGGTGAAGCGTGTCGATGCGCTGCACGTTCATCCAGTCGCGCAGCGCGATCAGGTCCTGGCCCCAATCCAGGTTGGAATCGACCAGCAACTCGTAGTCGCGCTCGCGATTTCCAGCGAGCGAATTGAAGTAAGCGAGGTGGTTGGGCGCGATCGAGAGCGTATCGAGCGCGAGCCAGATCGCGCCCAATGCCGCTGCAATTCTAAACCATGGACGCCTGCACCCACCCCGCTTGCGCGCTCCCGGCGCTTCGCGCCGGACAGGGCGTGCGGTGTTTGCAGGTGCGGTGTGAACACGGTTGAACACTGATTGATTCGAGGCAATCGCGACATCCGTGCCATCTGCGCCATCCGTGGTCTGGACTCCCCCAAGTTCCCATCCAGCCAGCAGAGCAGCTGCGCCGCGACCGGCGATGACCAGCGCAAACGGCAGGATCGGCATGATCAGGCGATAACCCAGGCTGAGGTTGCTCAGCAGCGCGGCCAGCAGAAAGAGCGCCGGAGGGAACGCGACGATCAGCGCGCGTCGATCGCGGCGCGCGAATAAACCGACAAGCCCGACGCCAAGCAGCAACAGCGTGGGCAGCGGCGTCTTCACCAGAAAGACGAACGGGTAATACAGCGGGAACCCGGTGGGCGAGATATGGCCCAACATGAAAGCCGGCGTGCCGGATTCAACCCGATTGCGCACGTCGGTCAACGAGGCCCAGTAGTCGGGCGCGGGCAGCGGCGCGCCGCCCGGCGCCAGCGGCCCGAACGAGAAGCGGAACGTGGCCCAAATGACGGCGAAGGCGGCCAACCCAAAGATGATCAGCAGCTTAAGCCGAAACAGCCATTCGCCGCGAATTGAGTGTCCTGGCGCCTTTGTGGTCGAAACTGGATAAGCCAGCCCGATCACCAGCGCCATCGGCGCGAGCCAGACGGCGGAATACTTGGTCGCGAGCGCCGCACCGGCCAGTAAGCCCGCCACGATCGCGTAGCGCCAGCTGGCGCGCCGGAGCGCGACCGTCCACATCCACACGGCGGCGAAGATGAACAGCGTCACGCCGAGATCCGTCCCGGCGATGTGCCCATGCGCGATCAAGTTCGGGTCGAACGCAGACAAGAACAAAGCGGCCAACGCCGCCGGTTCGCCGAAGGTCGATCGGGTGAACGCATACACCACGCACGCCAATAGCAACGCCAGCGCCATCTCCGGGAAACGCGCCAGCAGCACCAGGCGCTGCGGATCGGCGTTGGCTTTCCACACGAACTCGTCGGAGAAGCCGTACACGTCGCCGGCGGCCCAGGTCGGGTGATCGCTGGGGAAGGCGATGTCGTCGCGCAGCAGCAATGGCAGCGCGATCAGCACATTGGTCAGCGGCGGGTTCTGCCCCCGGCTGAGGCGCGCTTCGCCGGTGCGCAGGTAAGCGTAGCCGTAGGTGAGAGTGTAGCTCTCGTCGAAGGCGGCGGACTGCATGGGAGAGGCGAAGGCGATCTGAGCGAGCATGATCAGCAGGAGCGCAACACACGCAGCGTGAAACGCGAAACGCGAAGAGTTCATTCCAGCTCGACCGCTTTGAGCCGCAGGCGGCGATCGACTTCACGCCCCGCCACGATCACGGGCAGCCGCTCGCCCGAATCGGGCTGATACAACCCGATTTGAAGCCAGACCGGACCCGACACATCGGGCAACGCCAAGCGGTTGACCTGCGCGATCAGGTCGCCTTCTCGCCAGCCATACGCCGGCGCGTCCAGCCGATCTTCCTGCGCCACAATGTCTCCGTCGCTGCCCACCGCGTGAACGAACAATTGTAGCGGCGTCACCACCTGCGCGCCGGCCTGCCAGTACGTGACCACACTCACCCGCCCCGCTGCGGCGCTCACTTCATACCCGATCAGTGCGGCCGTCTCGCCGAATCGGGCGGGAAGCTCAAGCGTGGGAGCAGCAGCCAGCGTGGGAGAGCCTTGCTCGCTCCAACCTGCCTGCTGCTCCGACCGGCTTACGGCTGCGCGCAAGCGTGCAGCCAGGTCGAAGAAGTATAGCCGGTACGCTCGTTCATCGTCGACCGCCTGCGCGCGCGTCACGGGTTCAGTCCCCTCGAAGAGGGCCGCAAATTCCGGGGCGATGGGCTGAGTGTCGGACAGCGCAATCCAGGCGCTGCCCGGCGGAGCAATCAACGAGGTCGCCGCATCGAACCAGCGCACGCGGACATCGTTCGTGCCGAAGCGGGCGTAGGTAGCCGGATCGATCTGATCGAGTTGCAGACCGGAGAGCGCAAGATCGACCGGAGCGCCGCGCGCCGGGATGGTGTAGAGGTAGATCGAATGGCCGATCGTCGCATCGGGCGTGCGGTGGCGGAAGGAGGCATACGTCTGCTGATCGATCCACAGGCCGCCCATCAGGTTCGAGACGCTGATCGCGTAGACGCCGGGCGCCGGGTCGACCGGATGGTAGGTATGCAGCCACCACGCACCCTGGTTATGCATGGCCGATCGGACGGGCGGCAGCGCGTAGGTGTGCAACCCGTACGCGGCGGGATCGGTGTTGCCGAAGTAACTGAACTTGAGATCCGTAAGGTGGTTTTGATCGACGTAGTGCTTCAGACCAATCAAGTCCTGCCCCCAATCGAGGTTGGAATCCGACAGGATGAAACGCCCGCCGTCCGGCCCGCCCACGATCTCGTTGAAGTATGTCAGGTAATACGGATAGATGCGCAGCGTTCCCCACACCTGCCACCCGATCAAGAGACCGATTGCAACTCGCCCCCAACCCCTGCGGCGTGTGGCCGAGATGACATCCGCCCCTGCGACAAAGATGAACGGCAACAACGGCAGTAAATAGCGATAGCCTAAGTCGTGCGGGCTGAACAGCAGGCTGCCCAGCAGAAAAGCCGACGGCAAATACAGCGGCAGATCACGCAGCCCGTCGCGCGCGCGGACAGTGCGTGTAGTAATCAACACGAGCAGAATCAGCACCGGCAGGGGCGTCTTGACCAGGAAGACAACTGGATAGTAGTACCACCAGCCACGCGTCGAAATTTCGCCAAATAAGTATCCGGGCAGTGGCTCCTGCAAATATTCAGATAGGGCCTGCCATTCGCCCCAATACGACGGAGCCGGCAGCGGGGCGCCGCCCGGCTCGACCGGCGCGACTTTGAAGCCATAGATCGCCCACAGCGCAAGTCCGCCCATGCCGAAGGTGATCAGGACGGTGGCAAGCGAGACGCGCCTGGCTGCGCGTCGGCCGCGTTCGCGCCACACCCGAAACGCCGCCTGAACAACGAACGCCACTGCCAGCGCCAGGGCCGAAAACTTGGCCGCCAGCGCCAATCCCAGCGCGACGCCGCTCAAGAAGCGCGGCGGGCGCGTCGGTGCGTCCAGTGCGCGAGTAAAAGCATACGCGCCGAAGAAAAAAGTTGCCGCCGTCACCATATCGGCCGTGGCCAGGCGCGCGTGCGCCAGGATGTTCGGGCAGAACGTGTAAAACGCCAGTGCGCCCAACGCCGGCCCCGCGCCGCTACGTTGAGAGGCCCACCTGAAGACCAGCGCGCCCAGCAACAGGCCGGCAAACAGGATCGGCAGACGCGCCCAGTAGATGATGCGCTGAGGCGGAACGGCGTTTGACCACATGAACTTTTCGTGCAGCTCGGTATCATCGCGTCTCAGCCAGATAGGATCGGCTGCGGGCGGCAGTCTCAGCGCCGGCTCCATCCACAACGCCGCGCCGCTCAGGGCGTTGGGCAACACCGGGCCGCGCAGGCGCAGGCGATCTTCACCGCGCGCGGCATAGGCATAGCCCCGCACGATGTGCAGCGGCTCATCAACCGTGGGGGCTGTCACGGCCAGGGTCGACCACATGAGCCAAGACTGGATCAACAACAGGCCGATGGCCGCGAACCGAATCTTCATGGCGGCCACGTGACCTGCTTCAACAACAAGCGCTGGTCGACGGCGCGCCCCTCTACCCGCACCGGTAGCCGCTCGCCCGAATCGGGCTGATACAACCCGATTTGAAGCCAGACCGGACCCGACACATCGGGCAACGCCAACCGGTTGACCTGGGCGATCAGGTCGCCCTCTCGCCAGCCATACGCCGGCGCGTCGAGCCGATCCTCTTGTGCGACGATCGACCCGTCGGCGGCCACAGCATGGACGAACAGCTGCAGCGGCGTCACCACCTGCGCGCCCGCCTGCCAGTAGGTCACCAGGCGCGCTTCGCCTGCCTGCGCCTCGGTCACCACGCGATAACCCAGCAGCGCGGCTGTTGCGCCAAACTGCGTCGGCAGCGCAACCCCTTCAGCCTGTTGCTCCGATTGCGCAATAGTTGCGCGTATGCGCTCGGCCAAATTGAGGTGGTAGAGACTATTATTACAACGCAAAGTTGCCGCATTCTGGCCCACATCTGGTGCTCTCGCGTTGCCGGATACGCCAGATATGGCGGCAATTAGCCCGACTTTGCGCTGTAATACTATACGGCTGATCGTTATCCGACATGCGCGCCCGAGCCGCAGGTTCGACGCCGGTCAGCAATTCGGCCAGGTCCGGCGCAAGCGGGTGCGAATCGGCGATTGCCAGCCAGGCTTCGCCGGGTGGAGCGATGAGCGAAGTGGCCGCATCGAACCAGCGCACGCGGACATCGTTCGTGCCGAAGCGCCGATACGTTTCAGGATCGATTTGCTCGATCTGAAGTCCGGACAGCGATAGGTTGATCGGCGCGCCGCGCGTGGGGATAGTGTAGAGGTAGATCGAATGGCCGATGGTGGTGTCGGGAACCCGCTCGCGGAAGAAGGCATACGCATCGCGATTGATCCAGATGTCGCCCATCAGGTTCGCCACGCTGATCGCGTAAACGCCTGGCGCCGGGTCGGGTGGGTAATACGTGTGCAGCCAATGCGCGCCCTGGTCGTTCAGCGCGGTGCGGATCGGCGGCAGCGGATCGGTCTTCAACCCGTACGCAGTCGGGTGCGCGATGCCGAAGTAACTCAATTTGATTCGATCGATCTGGCGCTCGTCAACGTAGTGCTTCAGCCCAACCAGGTCCTGGCCCCAATCGATATTCGAATCGGAGAGGATGTAGCGCCCTCGCTCCGGCCCGCCGGCGAGTTCGTTGAAGAACGTGAAGTAGTACGGATAGAGCCGCAGTGTTCCGGAAATGTGCCACACCAACAGGGCCAACAGGATTACAGGCCGATACGAGATTGCAACCGGCCGATCGGGAACGAGACTGGACACATAGACGAAGATGAGGGGGAGCAGGGGCAGCAGATACCGATAACCGAGGTTGATGGCGCTGAACGATAAGCTGACCAGGATCAGGAAACTCGGCAACAGGAAAAGGGCAGCCTGCCGCCACGTCCGGCGTCGAATCGTGCGGGCCACAGCGGCAACCAGCAAGAGCTGCACCGGCAACGGTGTTTTAACCAAGAAGGCAATCGGGAAGTAATACCACCAGCCGCTGGCCGAGATTTCACCCCCCAGATAGTTGGGCCAGGGTTGACTCAAGTAGTATCGCGCCGATTCTACCTCGCCCCAGAAACCGGGCGCAGGCACCGATACCCCTCCAGCGAATACCGGCCCGATTTGGAAACCGTAAATACCCCAGACCGTCAGCGCTGCAACCGATAGAATGAAAACGAACTGCGTGAGGGATTGACCGATGGCGCGGAATCCGTGATTAGCCAACCAGAGTACGGCCATAGCCGGGATGAGCATGACCAGCACAAATTTCGAAGCCAGCGCCAGCCCTAGCCCGAGGCCGACTAGCGCGAGCCAACTCGACCGGCGCACGGGCTGCAACGCACGCGTGAAGGCATACAGGGTCAAGCTGGCGCAAGCGGTGGGTACGAAATCGGTCATGCTGATGCGCGAGTGCGCCAGCAGGTTGGGACAGAACGTGTAGAGGGCGAGCGCAAACAGCCCGGCTCCCGATCCGCTCCGCTCGCGCGCCCAGCGAAAGATGAGCGCGCCCAGCAACCAGCCGACGGCGATGAAAGGCAAGCGCGCCAGGTAGACGATGCGAAACGGTGAGGCGGTGTTGTTCCACACAAACCGATCGGCGATGTCGTTGTAGTCATTCGTATCCCAGGCCGGGTCGGCGGCGGGCGTCAACTCAAGACCGGGTTCCAGTAACAGCGGCAGCGCGCCCAGCGCATTATTAAGAATCGGGCCATTGAGTTTGATCCGGGTGTCGCCGCGCGTGAGAAAAGCATAACCGCTCACCAGATGATTGGGCTCGTCCATCGTTGGCGACGTGACGGCCAGCGTGCTCAACTGGAGGTAGGCCAAACCGATCAGGAGCGCCACGGCCATCAGTTGGACAACGAGCGAAGAATGCGGTGCGGGAAGCGTCCGCCGGTCTGGCGACAGAGTGCGCATGGGGATATCTGCCGGGATATTAATACACCGATTCGATTCGTGCAACCACCCTCGACTCGATGCGCCGGCTCCGCTTTCAGCGAGGCGCCTGGCGTCAATTCGGAGGCGCAACCAGCGTGAAAGTGAGGGACGCCCGTGAATCGTTCACCGGCGTCCCGCTGTGTAACGGCCAATGCATATAGTGGTCAGTCCACTTGAAAGCGATGGGCCGTAGCATAGCCCCTTGTGGGCGTTGGACGGGCACAAGGCCCTATGCTACCCATCCAAATCAACTGGACTGACCAATAGCGGTGATCGGCCCGCTAACCGAAAGCCATATTTGCCAGCTGATCGCGCAGCTCTTCCGGGGTTGCCGCCTGGATCGAATTGTAAGTGACGCCCGGATACTCCGTGGCATAGAAATCGGACAGCGAGCTCGGCCAGGTCTCCGGGTTGATAGCGATCACATTCCGCCGGTCCAGATCGCCGATGGCGGCATCGTCGGCCGAGGTCCCCAGCGTCCAGCGATGGCGCGTCAGCACGCCGCTGGCGACGACGGCTTGAATCCACTGGAGCAGCCGCTGGTTGCCTTCCGGGGTGGTCGGCTCGTTGGGAAGCAACAGGTAGGTGCGCGTATACTGCGTGCGGGGTGCGCCGCGCGGACGCACCGGTTGACTGGGTACCGTCGGCGGTGGAGTCGGCTCCGGCTCGGACGGTTTGCCAAAGACCGGCGATTCTTGCGGAGACTGGCTCGGTTGGGGCGCGGTGTTCGGGTGCGCAACGATGTAATCGGCCAGGGCCGGCAACGCATCCTGAATATTCGCGTTCGGCCACAGCGAGGTGCGGCCCAGCGTCCAGGCCGCTGCGCCAACCACATAGCTGTCCTTCATCAATTCGGAATCGTACCAGGCAAAGTCTTCGATGAAGGTCGGGGCGCCGATGAATTGATAACCGCCATTCTGCGCACACTCACTGATGATCAAGCGCGCATCGGCCTGACTGGGGATCAAAATCGTTTCGTACAGAGCACGATAGCGCAAGGCGTGATACGGCTGCGTGCCTTTCAACGTATCGATCGGCCCGCCGACGCCGCCATACTCGTGCAGCGACAGATAGTGGCCGCGTTTTTTGGCGGCTTTCAAACACGGGATCATCTGGCGAGCGGCCGCCGCGTTAGGTGGATTGCCGGTCGAACAGGCGTAGTGTGACAACACGTAACCATCGGGTTCGACGACATCCATCATCGCCAGAAAAAAATCACTCTGCCAGCCCCAGTGCGCCGAAAATTCGTTGAAGGTTTCCCAGACGTCGATCCAGTTACGATTGAGCTCCCACTTGGGCTTGACCAGGCCGTAATACCACTCGGCCACTTCGCGCGCAGCGCGATAAGCGCCATCGGGCTTAAGCGGTTCAAACGCCTGCACATCGACATCGCGACCCTGTGAATCACGCGCGATGTTCACCCGACCGACCGTCAGCGTTTTAGGCATCAGGTCTTTGGCTTCTTTGGCCGGGCCGAAATCGTCGACGCACTTGACGACCGCTAAGGTTTGACCGGCCTGGGCAATCTTCTTGAGAAATGGGCCATAACCATTGCGCGGGCCGATCATAATGTGCACACCGATCTTGCTCATGGAAGTCTCCTTTTGAGGTTACGAGTTGGAGGAGGTTGGCGCAGAGTGCCGGATTCTACTTGAACTCGATTTTACTGCAAGTACCGGACTTTCCGCAAATACTTCACTGTGAAACTGGGGAGGCTCATGTTCAGAACAAGTGCATGATGGTAGCATAGCCCTTTATGGGCGTACAACGGGCACACACCTGCACCTGCGGCCCACGGGTTCAATGCATGAGCGAACTTAGCCTACCGGGTTACTTCGATAGTCCCGACGGCGACATAGTCGCTCGGCGGGTCGATGCGCGAACGATCGGTCTGTTGGACACGCTGGCCGCTAACCGGATCGTACAGGCCGAGACGGATTTCGTATCGACCGGGCGGCGTGTCGGCAGCGATGTTCGACGTATGAACTTGCACGATCCGATCGCCCGCTCGCCAAAAGCGCGTGGGCGAATCGAGGCCATCGTGTTGAGCGAGCGTTTGCCCGCTGCGTGGATCGACCACGTGAACAAAGATGCGCCGGGGATAAGCGATCGGCGCCTGGGCGATCCAGCGTGTTTCGAATTGGAATTCGGCGCCTGCGGTAACGCGCCAGGCAACTGGCTCACCCGCCGGCGAAACGAGAATCGCGGTGTCGTCGAAGTAACGCGCCGAGAGTGGAATCCCGGCATTTCCGTTCGAGTTCGCTTCATAGCGCTGGAAGTGGTCGAAGGGATCGGGATAGGACTGTAAATCCTGTTCCAGATCGGGCGAGAGCGGAACGATAGCAGGAACGTAAACACGACCCGAAGCGCCGTTCGGCTGGAGGATCGCCCCGCTGCTGCTGAGCGGGCTGCCCGGATCGAACCAGCGCACGCGCACGTCTTTGCGGCGACGCAAGAGGTACAGGCTGGGATCATCCAGCGTATCGTTCGACAGGCCGCCGACCGACACGTCCATCACGTCGCTCGCATCGATATCGGCAGCAATCGCGGCCAGGTCGGCTTGAAAGACGAATTGTGTTTCAGGATGAGCCGGCCACTGATTGAAGTAGTCCCGGTAAGTCGAAGCGGCGTTTAATCCGAAGACACCGACCAAACTAAACGCAGCAACGGAGCGACGCCAAGCCAGTGAGGACGTGAGCGGTGGACGCTCGACGAGGTTGCGCCACAACCACTCGACGGCAATGCCGGGCAGCGCGAAGACCATCGGCAGCGCGCCCAGCGCGCGGGTGAAGTTGGGCGCGCCGGCCGTGACGACGGTCGGGATCAACATCGCGCCGATCCAGATCACGGCCAGCGCGTACGGCAGGCGGCGAAAGCGCAACGCGGCCAGGGCGAAGCCCAGGATAAACAACAGCGCGCCGAGCGGTTCGGGGAAGATCGGACGGTCGGGCCAGTTATCGCGCACCGTACCATCGCCGCGAACCGTGAACATGCCCCACGTTCGCGGGATGTTCGCAAGCAACTCACTCGCATCGCCGGCCAACGCTTTATCGAGCGGCGCGCTGACTTCTGCGACGCGAAACTGCAGGTCGGGATTCGCCAACAAGTACAGCGCCAGCGGCAGGGCGACGAGCGCGGCGATCAGCAGGAACAATGCAAAGGCTCGCCACCGGCCGCGCATCTGATCGCGGGCAAAGAGAGCGAGGTAAAGCGCCAGCGCCAGCAGCAGGATCGGGATCGCGCGCGACGACAGATAGGTGTAGGCCGACAAGCCAACGAACAAACCGGCTAACGCGAAGTGCTTTCTGCATTCTGCATTCTGCATTCCGCATTCCGCATTCAGTCCTCGCCACAGGCAATCGAAGCCCAGGCACAGCAGCAAGGGCAGGGTCATCGCGCGCAGCCCTACCCGGCCCCAGAATACCGGCCATAGCGCGATCGACAGGCCGGCCAGCGCAACCAGCGCAACGGTCGGGCCAAAGATGCGGCGCAGCAGGCGGTGCGCAGCAGCTAACGTGAACATGGCGATAAACACCGAGGTGAAGCGGACGCCGATCACGTTATCGCCGATTAACGTGGTCGAGCCGGCCATCAGGTACAGGAACAGCGGCTCTTGCCCATACGCTTCTTTGAAGAAAAGCGCATGTTGCCCGTGGCGGATGCCATCGGCGATGAGCCACTCGGCAACTTCGTCGTGTTCGAGACCGAGACCCAGGCCCGCCAGTTCGTGCGTGCGGAAGAAAAAGGCGAGGAGGAGCAGCGTGATGAGTGAAACGTGAAACGGAACGCGCGATGCGTGAGGCGTGGTCATGGCGCAGTCACTTCGATCGGATCGAGCAAGATACGATCAGCTTGATCAGGTAAGCGTAGACGTTCACCCGTGTCGGAGTGATACAGCCCGATTTCGACCGCATACTCACCCGGCGGCAGATCGGGCGGCAACGTTACCCGGCTGAACTGAACGAACAAATCGCCGGGCAGCAGGGTGGACACGTTCACGTCCAAGCGATCGTCGCCGGCAATGAGCTGACCGTCAGCGTCAAGGATGTGAATAAACGCTTTGAGCCGCGCCGCCGGATAAGGTCGAACGATCTGCCAGGTCGAGTGGAAGAGAATCGATGCGCCGGGTCGAGCCGGGTTGCGATCGGCCAGGGACTGAATCAAGCCGATTGTCTGAGCGAAGGCAGCGCGCGGTTGAATACGCTCATCCGCGTCCCCCGCGTCGTACACTTCAAACGTCGCAGCGCCGTTGGCGCGTGATATCGATTCGGCATTCGACGTCGAGTCGTTTAGCTCGCTGACTTCAGGCCCCGGCAATTGCATCGGCGAGAAGATGCGTTTGCCGCTCGGCAGAAAGACCAGCGCCGCCTCGGGGTTGAACCATCTGGCGCGCACATCTGCGCGCACCAGATCGAGATCGAGCGCGAGCGGATCGAGCCATAGCAGGTTCGGATGTGTGCCGATGGCAACGTCGGTGACTTGCGGGTTTTGATCCAGCCAACGGGCGATGTCGCGCGTGGGGGCGTGGTATTGAAAGCGCACGAAAGGATCGCTGGCCCACGCGCCGAAGTAGTCGCGGGTGGTGAGGAACGAGTTTAGGAGAAGGATGGACAGGTAGACAGGCAACAAGTATACAGGTAGCAGGTACATAGGTTTACTTTCTACCTGTTTACCTGCTACCAGTTTACCTGTTTCCCCTGGGCTTGTATACCTACCCATCAGCCATGCCGTAACCTCGACCAGCCCCAGCCCCGCCAATATGTACACCACCGGCATCGCCGCGATGGTGTGACTAAAGCTCGCGGGAGGAACGCTGACGAAGGCCGGCGCGATCCCGACCAATAACCAGGCCAGCGCAAAACCTGACTCGACACGCTTGAGCCGAGCAAAACACAGCAACACGCCGAGATAGAAGAAAGAGCCTGTCAGCCAGTCGAAGATGGGCCGGTTGGGGATGTTGTACAACGATTCCGGATCGCCGGCGAAGGTGAACATGCCCAGTGTGCCGAGCGTCGTGTCGAGCGCGGGTTGAAAGTCGCCGCGCAAGGCCGCGAGCAGCGGCCCACCGACGACCTCGGTGCGTTTTTCCGCGCCGGGCGTGTTGCCGATCTCGATGAACATCGGCAGGGCAAGCAGCGCGCCGATCACGCTTGCTCCTACCACACCGAGCCAGATCCGCCGCAAAACGGCGCGGTTGAAGACGAGCAGGTAGACCAGGAACCCGAGCAGGATGAGCGGCAGCGCGCGCCCGGCGAAGTAGGTCAGCAGCGCGGCGGCCAGCAGCAGGCCAGCGAGCAAAATCCAACCCTCACCCCTGCCCCTCTCCCTTTCAGCGAGAGGGGGTTGGGGTGAGGGATAAAGCAGGTAGAACGCTCCCAGCATCAACGGCGCAATGCCGATGTGCCGCAGCCCGAAGCGCGCATACATGATCGGCCAGAATGAGACGGCCAGCAACGCCGCCGCCCATAGCGCCACGCGCCCGCCGAACATCCGCCGCGCCAGCGCGTACGTCAGCGCCACGCTCAACACGCCACACGCGAACGGCAGCCACTTGTACCCGACGCTGTTCGCGCCAAACAGGCTGATCGTTCCCGCGTGCAGGTAGTGATAAAACGGCTCGTGCCCTTCGGCTTCGGCGATGAACAACGGGCGCCAGCCCTGCACGATGCGTTGATCCATATCGAACTCGATCAGCTCGTCGTCGCGCCAGCCGGGCGGCGCAGTATCCAGCGCCGCGAAGCGGAAGGCGGCAGCCAGCAGCAGGATGATGAGGAGCGCAACGTGAGAAGCGAAACGTAATGGCGAGTTCATGGCGACGCTGGGCGCTGTCAACGGACTTGCAACGGACACGCGGACAGAAACGGATAGCAGCTGTAGGAGTCGTCTCTCGAAGATCCCCGTAGCGTAGCGAAGGGGACAGACGACGACTGTCATCGAGTCAGCGATACCGCACGCTTTCTACATTCTTCATTCTTCATTCTTCATTCTGCCTTCTTCCTTCTACCTTCTGCATTCCTCATGCTACCTTCTGCCTTCCTCATTCTACATTCTTCATTCTACCTTCTACATTCTTCATTCTGCATTCTACATTCCTCATTCTACATTCTTCATTCTACCTTCTGCATTCCTCATTCCTCATTCTACCTGCTTCATTCTGGATTCTTGATTTCAATTGAGCCGATGATGACGTGATCGCCGACAACCGATCCGCCCTGATCATATACCGGCAGGCGCGCGCCATCTGCGCGGGCGTAGGCGCCCACTTCCAGCGGGTATGAACCCGGCGCGGCATCCGGCGGGATGACGAAGCGATGCACCTGGGCAAAGGCATCGCCGCGCACCCAGTAGTACGAAGGCACGTCGAGCGAGTCCTGCTGCGCCAGGATCGGCCGGTTCGGATCGCCGGTCAGCGCATGGGTGAACAGCACCGCTTCGCGCTCGAAAGCTGCCGCGATGCGCCAGTAGGTGATCACTGCGACCGGCTCGCCCGGCTTAACCCGAAGCGCAGGCGCGCGATAACCGAGCAGCTCGAGCGTGTGACCCAAATCGATCGAGTGGGTCAGCGCCGTGCCCGAGGCCAGCGCCTCCGCCAATGCGCTGGCCGGATCGAAACGGTACACCTCTAAGCGCGGGCTGAAATCGTCGGCGCGCAAATCGATCGTCGTCACCCGTGCGGCATGTCGCGCAAAGACTTCGGCGAAGAGCGGATCGATTGGCGCAACGGTCTGCGTGATCACCCACGCCGGATTGCGCTGCGGGAAAATCAAGCTGGCATGCGGCGCGCCGGTCATATCGACGAAAGAGCCGGTGAACCAGCGCGGCGCGAGGTCGGTTCGGGACAGCAGCAACTCCAGCGAATACGGATCGTGGAAGCGGTTGGGATAGAGCGACGAGATCGCTATCACGGCGTCAGGCGGCGCTTCTCGATCCAAATAGCGCGCGGTTTCAAACAACGGCGCGTGATAGGCCACCCGCACATCGCGCGCCTGCCCCCACCCATTGAAATAATCCTGGGCGGTGCTGAGGCTGACGGCAGCGAGCAACGCGCCGAGCGGCAACGAGCGCAAGACGCGCGAGCCTTCCAACCGTTCCAACCCGCGCACGACTTCAATCGCGCCGACAGCGGCGAACAGGTATACCACCGGCTGCGCGGCGATCGAGCGCAGGTTGCTGGCGACGACGCCGGTGAGCAGGCTGGGAAAAACGCCGAGCAGCAGCCAGAAGAGCGCGAGCGCGTACTCGATCCGGCGGAAACGGCGCAGCGCAATGATCACGCCGAGATAAAACAGCGCGCCCGTGATCCAATCGAGCCAGGGCCGGCCGGGGATGTTGTACAGCCATAGATTATCGCCCTGGAAGGTGACCATGCCCAACGCGCCGAGCGCATTGTTCAGCACTTCGGACGGGTCGCCGGCAAACAAGCGATCGATCGGGCCGCTGAGCTGTGTCAGGCGCACCTCGGCGCCGGGGTCGGTCGACAGGTAAGCGAACATCGGCAGCGCTAGCGCCACACCCAACGCAACCACGCCGATCAAACCGATCCAGTGCTGCTTCCATTCGGCGCGCTGGAAGATCAGCAGATAGAACCACAGCAGCACGAAGACGCCGGGCAAAACCCGCGCGGCCATGTAGGTGTACAGCGATAATCCCAAGAAGAGGCCGGATAGCCCATAGTTGAGCCACTTTCTGTAGGAGGCAGCTCTCGAAGACCCCCGGAGCGGAGCGGAGGGGGCAGTTGCCGACCTGCCAGCTGCCGACTCGCCGGATGCCGCTCTACCCAACAGCAAGCTGGGCACGCGTCGATGCGGGCGCAGCGCACGCCACAGAAAATACAGTGAGACGGTGAAGAGCGTCGGCAGCAGCGCCGAGCGCAATGCCTGCCGATCGGTCGAGATCGCCCAGAACGACACGGCCAGCAAGGCCGAGGTGAGTAGCGCCGTCGGCACATCAAACGCGCGGCGGATCCAGAAGTGGGCGACGACGATGAGCGCTAAACCCGCCAGCACGGAGGTGAGCCGCAGCGTGAGATAGTTGGCCCCGAAGATCGGCATGAGCGCGGCGACGACGTAATCGTACAGCGGTTCGCGCCCGTAGCCGACCGTCTCGTAGATCGGGCGCGCGCCGTTCAGAATCGCGATCGCATCCATCCCGTGCCCGGCCTCGTCGTGCGTGAAGCCGGGCGGGATATCGTCGAGCCGGTACAACCGAAACGCGGCCGCCACCAACAAGATCAGCAGCAGCGCTACCGCTTCGGTGCGTCGTCCAGGCCAACGAGGTCTCTTCTCAGATATATTCATTCGTGGGCTGTTACGAAAGTCAACCACAAAGGCGCAAAGACGCTAAGGTTCCTGGGTGACTTGGTGTCTTTGTGGTCAAGGTTCTACAGTTCTCGCACCAATTGGCCTCGGTCAAGAGACCTTCGGCCATCCTGGGCTGTAATCTCTAATCTCCCGTATTTATCCTAACGCGCGTCAACGCCACAAACGTGCCAAGCTGATGCCCGTCTTCGGCCAGGATCGGCAATCGTTTTGAAGAGGGCCGGCCGAACCAGCCCAGCTGCACATCGTAGACGCCGGGCGGTGTGCTCGGATCGAGCGTCAGCACTTTTTCATCCACCACGACCTCGTCCACCGTCCAGCTCGATAAGGGCCGGTAGGCCGCCGGCGCCGCATCGCTGCCACGCGCCCACACGACAGCGGAGTTATCCGGCGCAGCCACGTGTGCGAAAACGCGATAGTCGAAATCGGTTGGGCCGATCGCCTGCCAGTAGGTAGTCAGCCGGATCGTCTGGCCGGGCCTGGCGCTACGCCGATCGAGTGTGTAGCCCAGCAGCATGATTTTATTGTCGAAGTTGATGTGAGTGGGATGGGGAAACTCGCCCGCCTGCGCCGAGATCGCGACGCGCCCGATCGCGACGCTATCCTCTCCGCTCGATGCCGGCAGTCGCGCCCCACCTGGCTCGTACAGCCCGACGCGCACCGTGGTATCGAGCGGCGCGTAAGCCGTCTCCGGGATGTAGACGACGTAGCGATCGGCAAAGACTTCGCCGGGCGGCCATAGCTGCGTCGGATAATTGCCCAGGCCGGGGTAGGTATCGCGTTGCGCCTCGATCACGCCCTCGCTATCGATCAGGTGGACGAACACCGTGTACGACTTATCGATCGGCTTGAGCGCCTGCCAATAGGCTGTTACTGCCAGCCGGCCACCCGGCTTCACCTCCGATGCATCCACCTGGTATCCGACCAATCGGATCGCGTTGCCAAACGTCGTCTCAGACCGATGTGGGATTGCGGCGAGCTGCGCCTGGTTTAACGGCTGGGGTCGAGCGTAGGCCGGCGCGAGAATGCCGAACAGGCTGTACAGCGCGAACGCCAACATCGCGCCGATCAACACGAAGGATACTGCCCGCTCACGTTTCCGAGACCATTCGAGCAGCCCGGCCGCGATGAGCACCCCGAATGCCGGCAGCGCCGGGAAGAAAAAGCGCCCATTCGGACCGGCGGTGCTGATCAGCATGTAACCGAAGACCGCGCCGGCGAACAACAAGACGGTGATCGCGACGAGGCTAATTTGCGCCAGACGGGCGTGATCGATCTGGCGCGCGCGCCGCAACCAACCAACCATCCATCCAACGACCGCTATCACACAGATTACGAATAATGCCTGGTACACCCCATCGGGCATCGGGATTTGGCCGTAACCGAATCGCCCCCACACGGTCGACCACGAATACGGGAGTTCCTGGAGCGCCAGCGAAAAATCGCGCAGCGGATCGCGTCCGCCCCAGATCGAGTTCATCTTCTCGACGCCGGTCGCTTCGCCGTACAACAGCTGGTTGCGAGCGAACCACCAGCCAGCGATCAGAGCGGCGACAGCGAGGAAGATGAGACCGGCGCGAGCGAAGCGAGTAAAGGTTTGCCCGTTCTCATTCTGTGCACGCTTCGCGCCTGCGTTCTCTGCGGTTAAATTCACCGATAGCCACACTGCCAGCCCGATCACCGGCAGCATGAATAGCAGGTTGAACTTCGCCAATAACCCCAGCCCGAACAGCAAGCCGAGCAGCGCCGCGCGCCGAGCCGTCAACGGGCGATCGACCGAATCGATGCAGGCATACAGCAGCGCCGCGCCGCTTGCGCCGGCGATCACGTCGTTGTTGACCGCGCCGCTCAGGTACAAAAACTGCGGGTTGAACGCGACGAGCGCCATCGCGCTCAGGGCCAGGCCGGGTCGATCGGGAAAGATGCGCCGCGCCAGGCGATAAGTGAGCCATACCGTCAGCGCGCCGAGGGCGACGTTGACCCAGCGCGCGAGGTGAAAGGCCAGCGGCGTGCCCTGATACGGGAAGTCCTCGTCGCGCAAGTGAAGGTAGAAGTTCTTGTTATCCACGCCAACTTCAAAGGCGCGATACTGCCAGAAGGGATTATGTTCCGGCTCGTAGTCCCACGGACGGCTGGGCGGCGCCCACGCCGAAGCGAGCGCGGCCAAGGTGTAATATAACGGCGGGTGGTGCGCCTGGATGCGCGCGCCAAGTCCGCTCTGCACCGGCAACTCGCCGGTGGTGAGCAGGTAGTGAATGTAACGGTAATGGTGCAGCTCGTCGGTAGACTCGTACATCGGGTTGACGCCGCTGAAGGCCAGGGCGAGAAGAAGGAACGCGGTGAGGATGAGAATGGCGACCAAACCCTCACCCTTTGCCTCTCTCCCTGTTAGGGATCGGGGTTGAGGTGAGGGTCGATCGGATACGGCAAGCGAGGGATGAGTAGGAGCGCGCATAGAAGTTGGGCGCGTGCATGATACCGTGAAAGGGAAGGATCGACAAACAAAAAGAAACCCGGTTTCAATACACAAGAAACCCGGTTTCTTTGAGAAACCGGGTTTCTATTTCTAAACAGCGCTTAGCTTGACTAGAAGTCGCCCATGCCGCCGCCGCCGGGCGGCATCGGCATCGGCTCTTTCTTCTCAGGCTTGTCGGCGATCAGCGCCTCGG